>CAWDQT010000014.1:0-72707 GCA_963804535.1 uncultured Acidobacteriota bacterium | reverse complement strand
CTGCGCAATCAGCGCGTTGGTCTCTTTCAATCCTTCGGCCAGAAGCGGCGCAATCTTTTCCGGCTCGCTCACCGAAAATCCCGCCATAGCTCGCTCCACGGCGGAAGTGATGCGGCCGAGGCCTTCTTTCAAGAAAGCATCATCTTGGCCGCCGGCCAGATCAGCGATGCCCGCGACGGAAGTATCAACCCCGTCAAAATACGATTGCTCTTTATCCCCCGCCGGAATCGAAGAACCAAAACGGTGATACGGCGCCGCTACCGGCGCGGCGAGCGGAATTCCGCCCCCGCCATTCTGCGATTTCTGCAGCGACCATCCCTGCCGCGCGATTTGCGTGAATGTTGCGCCCAGCACGGGGTCGCCATCGCCCTCCGGAATTTCCAGGTTCGCGCTCAGCGGCCCATCGGACCATGTCTTGTGAATGAAATCGTAGAAACGCACAGGGAGATACTTTCCCGTCGCCGAATCAAACATGCCTTTATCGCTGATGGAAAGATCGGCACGCGGGCGTACATCTTCACGGGCGACCACGGCCTCAATCCTGCACGAATCTGCTCCGGAAACATGTTCGGGTCGCCGGCCGCCGCGAACACCTCCTGCGCGATCTGCCCGGCAGCGGCGTGATGCCCGTGACCATCCGTAGGCCCGCCTGCGAAAACCGAAGTAATGACCAATGGCCGGGTCATGCGCACCACGCGGACCGCATCCTCGAGCAGCCGGTCATGACCCCACAGATTGAGCGCTTCCTCGCGCGTTTTCGAGAATCCGAAATCCGCAACTGTGCCCCAGAACTGCTGCACATCGTAATAGCGATCTGCCGCCAGCAATTCTTCCGTTCGCACCAGGCCCAGTGCATCCCAGAAATCGTCGGACATCACGTTCTGGCCGCCCTCTCCACGGTTCAGCGTGAATAAACTGGCGCGAGCGCCCCGCCCTCGCGATTCGTACGTGAGCATGCCGCCATCTTCATCGTCCGGATGCGCCACCAGCATCAGAAGACTTGCCCGCGTATGCAGCTTTAGCAGCGTCTGCCAGAGGCCGGCAGCGCCCCGATCGATTTGGAGCGGGCGCGCATCGGCCGCAGGCCATTCCCAAGGCGCCGCCGCACTCCTCGGATCATTCGCCGTCGAAGCTGCAGCAGTCGATCCCTGCTCGCGCAGAGAGATAGACCCGCGCACGGAAGTCGAAATGACCAATCCGACGAGCGCCAGCGCAACCATGCCGAGCAAGCTTACGGCGATCGGGCTACGCCTCCACAAAGCAGGTTCTTGTGTGTGCCTTACGGCCATAACATGAACTTGTACACCATAGCTTAACCGCAGGGGTCTCCCACTCGATTCCGTCTCATAGCATATCCCACCGCTGGCGAGAAGTTTAGTCCCCGACCGGTGGTTGAGCCTTCAAAGCGAAGTCAATCGGGGGATCACTTCTCCGCGTGCCAGGTCATCTCGACCCGCACGGGTATTTCATTCTTGACGGGAAAGGTCAAAAGCGAGGGAGGATCGATCTTGAAATCCGATAGTGTGGCGGGAACCGTCCCCGTGATGCGGAAATTGTCTCCATCTTTCGCCAGTTGCAGCGGCACCTGCTTGTACTCGGCCGTTTGTCCAGCGAACTGAATCTCCAGATCTGCATGCACCGTCGCCGATGAACCTGCATCTTCGGGCAATCGCGTGCGCACCGTAACGAGAGGGAATTGCGCGCCGCGCACCGCCTGCACCATGTGCAGGTCGCGGTTGCTGTCTCCTGAATCGAACGACTTCACCGGCACGGCGATCAGAAAATCGCATTGCCCTTGATGACACACGCCCTTCCCGCGCGCCTCATGGCTCACGCCTTCGCTCTGATGCAACGGGTGAGAAACGTGATACGTGAGGGAGCTCTGCTGGAGAATCCATTGGTGATCCGCTTGCGCGAAAGCGGAAGCGGAAGCGGCGAAGAATAAAAGGCCTATAAGAAACTTAGTATTCATCTTGATTGAGAGAACCTTTGAATTATTTTCAGAATTTCAGCGACACGGATAACAGCGCCGCCCCGAATGCGCCCGCCGTCACGATAGCGACGGCCCCGTGCGCGCTGGCAATCCCGTGAACCTTCTCCCCTTTGCTTTTTTGATCGAAGGCGATGGCACCCAGAATGGGCGTCAGAATCATCCCCGGTCCATGAATCCAGGCCAGAGCTTTGTGAACGCGAATGGGTCCGCGCGTTTGCGTTCCGGGAATTCTGGGGGCAAAGATCGCGAAATAGGCGGTCGTGAAATATAGGTCCCCCGTAACTGAGCCCAAAGCGAGATGCGCCCAACGGTCGGTCGTGCTGGTGCTCTTGCCACCAGCGCCGAACCCCGTAGCAACGCTGGCGATCATCGGAATCGCTGTGATAAGGCCGAGCCGTTGATGGATCTTCAGCATGTGCGCTCGCTTGTCGAGCCTCGCCTGAAGCTGCGGGTCGCTCTGCGTCTGCGACGGAGTGAGCCCTAGCTCTTCAAGCGACGGCGCCTGCGAACTGTTTGGCGGCGGTGTTTGAGTCTGCGCGGTCGCCTGCGGTTGATCAGCATTTTCGAGTGTCAATATTTCCGTGCTGTCATTGGTTTGAGCGAAGGACAAAGGGGCAAATGTAGCGGCGAAGAGAGCACACAAAATCAGGATCGCTGCATTGGGTCGTATCATTTTCCTGTGTTCAGTGACTCCTTGATATCGGCGCCTGCACTCCAATAATTACACAATGGAAATAGTTTAGTTAGAGATAAGGTCGAGCGTACGGGTTGCCACGGCCAAGCGGGCAGTAAATTTTATCCCGGGACTTCAATGGTATAACATGACCCCCTTGCAAGGCTTCGGCGCAGAACCGTGCGAAGCCGCGGCAACATGAAAATCGGAATCACGTGCTATCCCACTTACGGCGGCTCGGGCGTCGTCGCCACAGAGCTAGGCATTGAGCTCGCGGCCCGCGGCCACGACGTGCATTTCATCAGCTATGCGCCGCCGGTACGGCTGATGCCAAGCGAACGCATTACTTTCCACGAAGTCGAGGTTTCCAATTACCCGCTTTTCGATCATGCGCCTTATACGCTCACGCTTTCCGTGAAGATGCTCGAAGTGGCGGAGTCCGCACGGCTGGACTTGCTGCACGTGCACTACGCCATTCCGCATTCGGTGAGCGCCATATTGGCGCGCTCCATGGCCGCGCCGCGCCGGTTGCCCTTTATCACCACGCTCCACGGCACAGACATCACCCTGGTCGGCAATGACCGCAGTTTCCTGCCGATCACGCGCTTCTCCATCGAACAATCCGATGGTGTGACCTGCATTTCGAACTATCTGAAAAAGAAAACCATCGACGAGTTCGACATCAAGCGCCCCATCGAAGTCATCCCCAATTTCGTCAATTGCGATCTTTACTCCCGCAAAGACGACCCCGCTTTGCGCGCCGAATGGGCGCCCAAGGGCGAGCCCATTCTTATGCATTTATCGAATTTCCGCCCGGTCAAGCGCGTTCCCGACGTCGTCGAGATCTTCGATCTCGTCCGCCGCAAAATGCCTGCAAAGCTCGTGCTCATGGGCGACGGCCCGGACCGTGGTGCTGTGGAATATGCCATCCGGAAAAAGGGGCTTACCAAAGACGTTTTTATGCTCGGCAAGCAGGATCGCGTCTACGAAAAGCTCGGCGTAGCCGATCTTTTTCTGTTGCCTTCTGACCTCGAGTCCTTCGGCCTCGCTGCCCTGGAAGCCATGGCCTGCGAAGTGCCCGTGATCGGCACAAACGCGGGAGGCATGCCTGACGTCGTGCAACACGGCGTCGACGGCTACCTCGTGGAGCCGCGTGACGTCGCCTCCGCCGGGCGCTACGCCATCGAGATTCTTTCTCGCGCCGACCGTGGCAGAGAAATCGGCAAGCGCGCCCGCGAAGACGCGCGCCGCAGGTTCTGCGCCGAGGACGTGATCCCGCATTACGAAGCGTATTATCGCCGCGTACTCGAAGCCGCCGCCAGCGCCGGCGCCTGAGCGCCCGACGCTGTGACTTCTTCCCCTAAAGGCGGCGCGCCGCACTCCGATCTGCACGCATCGCAGCCCGATTCCCGGCAGCAATCCCAGAGCCCGCCCGAAAACCTGATCCGGGGTATGGGCCTCGGCACCGCCGTCGCCCTGAATATGCTGGACATGATCGGCGTGGGCCCGTTCATCACCCTGCCGCTGGTCGTCGCCGCGATGCACGGCCCGCAAGCGCTGCTCGGTTGGATTCTTGGCGCCGCGTTGGCCGTCTGCGATGGTCTCGTGGTCGCCGAACTCGGCGCGTCGATGCCGCGCGCCGGCGGCCCCTACGAATATCTGAAGCAAATCTACGGCCCCAAGAGCCTTGGCCGCATGATGTCGTTTCTTTTCATCTGGCAACTGACCTTCAGCGCGCCGCTTTCGATTGCTTCCGGCTGCATCGGGCTCGCGGCGTACGCAGGCTATCTCTGGCCGAATCTGCGTGGAATATGGCTGCAGCGCAATCTGCACCTCGCGATTCCGCTGCTCGGCCGCTTGGAAGCAAACATCGTCGTCACGCCGGGCACCTGGCTCGCCATGGCCACATGCGCATTTGCAGTCGTCTTGCTCTATCGCCGCATCACCAGCATCGGGCGTCTCTCGAAGTTGCTCTGGGGAGGTGTGCTCGTCACGGTGGCTTCGGTGATCTCCGCGGGCGTAACGCATTTCCACGCCGCGCAAGCCTTCGACTTTCCGCCCGGGGCGTTCACATTTTCGACCAGCTTTTTCACTGGCCTCGGCGCCGCCCTTCTCGTCACCTCGTACGATTATTGGGGCTACTACAACATCTGTTATCTCGCGGGCGAGGTCGAAAAGCCCGAACGCAACGTCCCGCGTGCCGTGCTCATTTCCGTCGGTCTGGTCGCGGCCATCTACTTGTTGATGAACGTCAGTGTGCTTGGCGTGATTCCTTGGCAGCAGCTCCAGGGTCAGATTAGCGAAAATGCCCGCTCCTCGGTGATTGCTGTCTTCATGCAACAGATTTATGGCGGCTGGGCCGGCAAACTGGCCACACTCCTGATTCTTTGGACCGCCTTCGGATCGATCTTCTCTTTGCTCCTGGGATATTCGCGCGTCCCTTACGCCGCCGCGCTCGACGGAAATTACTTCGAAGTCTTTGGCCGGCTCCACCCGCGTCACAAATTTCCTTATGTGTCGCTGCTTGTGCTGGGAGTGGTGTCCATGGCGTTCTGCTTTTTGCGATTGGTGGACGTGATCGCCGCTCTCGTCGTGATCCGCATCCTGCTGCAATTCCTTTTGCAGCAGGTGGGCCTGCTGATCTTGCGCGCGCGGCAGCCGGAAATGCCGCGGCCTTTCCGTATGTGGCTTTATCCGTTGCCAGCGCTCTTCGCCATCGCCGGGTTCATCTACATTCTGATTTCGCGGCCGAATTTCCTGCGCGAAATCCGCTATGCAGTAGTTTTGCTCGTCGCCGGTCTCGCGCTGTATTTCTTCCGCGCTTTCCGCCGCGGCGAATGGCCCTGGCGTGGCGCGCCGGACTCCGGCGCCGGCACGCTCTCCTCTGTCGAACCAAATAACCCGCACTCTCGCCTCCGGGGATCAAGTTGTGTCCTAATTACGTGCTCTCGAAAGGGACGCGAGGGAACCATGGGAGACGTCTTCGTAGGGGGCACGCGAGGGAACCACCGAGGGCTCTTCGTAGGGGGTCAGAGCTTTAGCTTTGACGTTTCAGAACGCTGCTCTCTCAGGGCTTTAGCCCCTGAAGCCCGCCTTCTTTCATGGCCGCCGCGGCAAACTTGACCCCAAACAGCCGCTGGCATATAACCTGCCTAAGGATTCGCTCCTGGAGGAATTCATGCGAAGCACCTTCTTCTCGGCCCTGACCCTCGCGTCTGCACTCTTCGTCGCGTCGCCCGTAGTGGCGCATCACGGATTCAGCGTCGAATTTGACGACAGCAAGCCGGTGACGCTCACCGGAACGGTCACCAAAATGGAGTTCATGAATCCGCACATCTATTTCTATCTCGACGTTAAAGATGCTACCGGCAAGGTAGTGAACTGGGCCTTCGAGGGCAGTCCGCCGAACATTCTTTACCGCCAGGGCTGGCGCAAAGACACCGTCAAGCCGGGCGACGTAGTTACGGCCAAGGGTTTCCGCGCTCGGGACGGTGCGCATCTGGTTGCCTGCAACACCATTACGTTTCAGGATGGCCGGCAACTCTCGATGGGTAACGGAAACGTCAAGGGTTACGGAAAGAACTAAGGTCGCCAAGAACTAAGATGGGAAGACCTGCATGACTCAACCTTCTCGGCCGCCGCGCTTCGCTATTGCTGCACTTATAGCCTTGCCGTTTCTCACCGCGTGTTCCGGAGGGACGTCGAGCCGTACGCAAGCCTCCGCTCCGCCGGATCTGAATGGCGTCTGGTCGGCGCCTTTCACTCCCGATATTTCCAAGCCGCTGGGCCATCAGCCTCCTTTTACGCCCTATGCCGCCGATCTCTTTAAGAAAGAAGACGAGATCGATGATCCTCTGACGCAGTGTTTGCCCATCGGGCCGGCGCGAGGAATTCAGGCCGGTCTAATGCCTTTCCAGATCGTTCAGACGCCCACAGTGACGGCCGATCCTCTTTGAGAATCAGCGCACCTTCCGCATCATCAACACCGACGGTCGCAGCCATCCGAAGGACCTGGATCAGACCTGGTTTGGTGATTCCATCGGCCACTGGGAAGGCGACACTCTGATCGTCGACACGGTCGGGCTCAACGACCGAACCTGGCTCGATACCGCCGGCCATCAGCACAGCGATCAACTGCATCTGGTTGAGCGCTTTCAGAAGATGGATAACGATAACATCAAGTGGACGGTCACCTTCGAGGACCCCAAGTTTTACACCGAGCCTTGGTCCGTCACGTTGCCCATTAAGCGCCAGAACACCGAGATCATGTCCTACTCCTGCGAGGAAAACGAAAAGGACCGCGTCCACCTCAAGCGCACGAATACGAAAAAGTAGAATTTAGGACTCAAAGCCACTCACCGATCCTGTCATTCAATCAGATTCGACGGAACCCTAAGGTATCTGCCGGTATATCGCGTTCGCCCTTTTCCATTTACGTTCTCGATTTCACAAGCCAGGACGCAAGGGCATACACGCTAATAAACGCGACCGTGCCGTACCAAAAGGCTGTCCTACCAAGAAGCCAAAGAACGACTCCAAGGAGAACGTCTGCGCCAGCTGCAATTCTTATATCTTCCATTATGAACAGCACGGCGAACAGCAGAACCATGACCAGCGTGATTGCAATCATCGCCCTCTCCGTTTGTCCGCTCAGCGGCTTAGATCATAACAGTTATCCGCGTGCCCTTAGAGGACCCGCCTAGCAGTAAAACTCACAGGAGAAGGACCATAATGAAGAAAACCAAACCCGTAAATAGACTCGCACCCGGTCAAACTTTGCTTTCCCCGGATAACGACAATCATGTTTCGAAGGCCACACCGCTTCAGACGAAAATGAAGGAATTGGCTTGCAGTGCGCTCAGAGGAAGCCCCCACTGAACGCGACCCGGCACCTTCTACCTCCTATTGAAGTTTGCACGTAAATGCATCGTCTTCGACGCGTTCGCAATTCCAGAGTCTCTGGCGCTCGGTGTTATTTACGCCCCAGAACTTCACCGTGAGATCGTGAGTTTCGGACGTGTTATCACACTCCAGCGCGACTATTTCTTGAACTGGCTTCATTGCGAAGCTTTTACAGTTCTTGTATTCACCCACAATCCAGGTGCTCGATTTCACGGCCACGGTCATGACTTTAGTGTGCGGAATCCAGCCGGATTCGTCTATACCGGAGTAGATTTCAGGACCTCCCCAGATCAGGGTCACGAGCGTGATCGCTACCACAACTAGGCTCACGATATTAGAATCTGGCCGTTTGTATTTTTGCGGAGGGCGACCAAGGGGAGGTGTATCTGGTTTCGGACCGTATGTCATGGATTGGCGCGGATTTTACCATGATCTTATTAAGCTGATAATTTGCGCCGGAACCTTGCTTTTGAACGGTACAACATCACCTCAGGCGACGATATCCGTGATGCGTTGATTAAAGTCGGACAGTACGAGAAAATGTAGGTCGAAGCCGCCCGCAAAAGTGCCTGATGATTGTGGCGCTATCGTCTAGGGGTTAGGACGCGAGGTTCTCAACCTCGAAACCCGGGTTCGATTCCCGGTAGCGCTACCACCTTGCGTCGCATTGAAAATGATTTGGTTTTTCTGCAACCGAACGAAAATAATTCCCTAGACTGCTTCTTGGGTTTGCTTGGATTCGAATTAGGCGGCTTAGGCTGGCTGGCTTTTCAATACAAATCAAATACACAATTCCATAAAAGTGGACAAAAGCCGCGAAAAACCAGGCTAGGAAATGCCTCTCTCAAGGCCGAAATCCGGTTCGAATCCCGGTAGCGCCACCAATCAGGCCCCAAGTGCCTTTTTCATGCCGCCCTGATAGTGGGCTGCGCATATACGCGCTGCCAGCGTTTCCATACGATACGCAAAGCCGCCGCCACTGGGATGGAAAGATATATCCCGATGACCCCACCTATTTCAGCGCCTACCAGAACAGCGAAAATCACGGCCAAAGGATGTAGCTCAAGCTTGCGCCCCATGAGCCGAGGAGTTGTCAAGTAATCCTGGAGAAGCCGCCACACGCCCAGGAACGCGGCCACGATCAGGACATGATGGTAATTCGCCAGGAACGCGACACCCAGAATCGCTGCAGCCCCGACCAGCGGCCCAACCACGGGAATGAACTCTAGCACGCCAGCCACTGCACCGACGGCAGCGGCGTAGGGCACGCGAAGAAGCGACAGCACACCAATATAGGCCGCAAGTGATAGCCCGGCGAGCACAAGCTGCGTCCGTATGTAGTGCGCCAGCATCTCGTCCAGATCGTCGGTGATCCCGGTAAGGAATCGCTTTTGCGGCGCGCGTTCTACCATATCCAGAAGCCGCTCGGTAAATTTGCGACCATCTTTCAGAAAGAAAACCGCGAGGATCGGAATCAATACGATCCAGATCACGTTTTGAAAGAAGATGGCTACCCGAGCGCCCACAGAGCCTACCAAACTCAAAATGTAATTACTGTGATTTGCAAGAAACTGCTGTACTCGGATTTGAGTGCCATCGCTCCAGCCGCGCTTTGATCCAATCTCTTGCGCGATTTGGCCCGAACTCAGTTTCTGGAATAGGCCGGGCAATGCTCCCGTAAGGCTCCGTGTTTGATCGGTGATCCGTAAACCCAGCAATAGGAACACAAGCCCAATCGCTGCGCACAAGACTACATAAACCTCCAGAATCGCAAGGCCGCGTGAACCCCTCGATATGGAAGTCCAGTGTTGGAATCGTGATACCAACGGTTCCAATAGGTACGCAAAGAAGATGCTCAGCAGAAAAATGACTAGGATTCGGCTGGCAGCATAGATGAAAGCTCCAGCAGCCACAAACACCAAGATTGTGAGCAGAACCGAAGCTGTACGCTTGTCAAGTATGGGCATTAAACCATTCGACGCTAGGGTGCGCCATGGCCATGTAACCATCAGATGATCCGAGGCCGCTTTTAGTGCTTAAGGTGGACGGAGTGTCCCTGCTCTCTCTCCCAAGCCGAAATCCGGGTTCGAATCCCGGTGACGCTACCCGATACTCTCTTGGTGATCCATCCCGCATCGCTCTAGATATCTGAGGAGAATTTCGAGGACTTCGTTTTCTAATTCGGCTGCATCCAACCCTAGGCGCTCGGCATCATTGAGGGCTTCGTAAAGCAATATCATGGTCGAGATGTCGGAATCGCACTCAGCGCAGTTTTTGTCCTCCCGCCCTGGTAGTTCAAACAGTTCAGCATCACGATCACAAGAATCGCAAGCACCTCTCACATATCCTCTTTCATCGAACGCAAACCTTTCAGGGACACAAAAAGATGTCGTCACTTTCATCCTAAACTGAAGAACAGTCAAGTGACCGTGAGGGCAATTCTGGGACTGCAGTGTTGCCCCTACGTGGCCTAAGTAGAAATACGCGTTCCTATGTTTCAGAGATTGCCCCGCAGAAAGATAGACTGCTCGAAACAGGCCGCTCAGGCAGTTTTGTCGGTTCGAGCTAGTTCGGCGAGGCACTCTTCCAGACGCGACCGATCCACGGCGTCAATGTCAGTGAACTCAACTCCAATGCCGATCTCCGTTTGATGTACGACGTGCCCATTTGCTGAAAAATGAGAGCCTCCGTGCGTCATCTTCAGCAGCAGCTTTGCGCCTAAGCTGAAGGATTGATCGGTCTTCACAAAACAACCGCATAAGCTCAGCGACCGGACGAGAGCTACGATCATTCGCCCGGATTCGACTTCGGTCAGTTCGACGACCCCACCAAAATAATACCGGGTAGCACGGCGGAGGTTCGCAGAGTCAGGTGCGTTGATCTCCGGCATGGGCTCGATGCTCATTGGCGTGTTTTTGCCGCCAGCCTTTCCTTGACATCCGGGAGTAGCGTTCGCTTCAAATTCCATTGACCTGTTACTGAGAAGGACAAGGTTAATTATAAGGTAAAGTTGTTATATCGGGTCAAGACCTGCGGAGGGAGTTCAGCCAAGGCGTTAATACATTCGGCAGGGATTGCTGGTCGCATACCTCGTTTGAGACGGTTGATCTCTTCTCAGCTCGAAGCTCGCATCTTGTGATTCAGGCTACCGTGTTGCCCGCGTGCAGCCTGATGCCACTCTCTAAAGAATGCGGATAGCAACGCCCCATTTACCGTCGCTTAGCCTTTCCGTGCGCACGATCTTGGCCGTCTCTTCATGGTGAGTTGGGCCGGCCGGTTGGAAATTGCGCGCTAGTGACACGTTCATGCCTTCATAGTAATGCCCAACACGAGGTTTCAAAGTAGAGCCCGCTGTCTGAGATGTCTGCGGTGTTACAAACATCCTCCGAGTACCTCGTATCAAACGGTCGAACTCGGACGGTTTGCAAAAGCTCGATCTGTGAGGCTATTTGACGATCTTGGCGGCTGATATTTTCGGTATTCATACCCTGAAGAAATGCATGTTTGTGGCCCTTTTCTGGAATCTGCTAAATCATTTATTATCAACAGATAAAGCGGGTTCGGGCAGCCCTCCAGGGACCTCAGACTGTTAACAATAGAGCCCGGTGTCCACGATAACTACAGCAGTCGTCCCCTGGCGTCGTTCAGTGATGCTGTGCTTCGTGAAAACCGCGAGGATCGGCCGGGAAAGCGCCGCACGCAATCGGGTTGTTTGCCCGAACCCTATTGCTTCGCTATACAGGAATTCGCCGGTCTCGAAAGGGCGATGATAGAATCCGCAGCCGAGGCGACCATGTTCAAGACGAAGAGATCGAAAATCGCCGGCCTCGTAATTCTGATCGCCGCCGTCGTCCTACTTGCCCTGAACTTCGCGATCACGCGTTCTTCGCCTTCGCTTCCGGCCAATTACAATAGCCTTCGTAACAATGTCGTGCGCCTGTACCACGGTGACCTCGGCTTTTGGTTGACCGGGGACCTCGTCAAGACGCCTGTCACGGACTGGTCGTTTACCGATGCGATTCCGAACGTCCAGATCGAGACGCGCACTTGGTATCTCCTTCCCCACGTTCTGCGGACAGATATTGCGAGGAATGATGAACAACTCTATTTGTTCTCCGAATATTTCGCGCCCGCGCCAGGAAAGCCGGATCTTCGAGAACGCTTTCCGGAAGCCAGGTTTTGGAATCGTATGGTGGTTCGGGACCCTCGCATACGCGTGAAGATCGGGAATCGCTTGTTTGACATGCGGGCATATCCGCTGACCGACCCGAGCCAAATAGCCGTGGCTCGCCAAGCCTTTCTGAGCAAGTACGCCGATGTCAGAGCGCAGGCGGCATTGCCGGAATCTCGCCGTCCGGCAATGCACTTCTTTCGCCTGGAGCCCCAGTGGAATAGCAATTCATAGATGGCGCATTTCAATCGCTCCTTGGCGGAGCCGGTTGTTTTGATTTGCTCTCTCCCGCTTCGTTATCCGAAACCGTTTCCTCCGCCCTGGGTTGATTATTCGAGTACAAAAGCTCTTCGATTTTTTCTGAACTCATCGATATGCCGAAAAGCGAGCGCCCGCCCAGAAGCAGACCTAGGAGCATTCTTCGCAGAATGCGCTTAACAGACATATGTCCTCCGGGGCCGCGGATGCGGCGCCACACGCTCGCGACCCCATTACTCGTGAGCGCGCCGATTTAGTGGTCGTTTAGTGGAAATTGCCGAGTGCTAGCGAATCGGCGGAGGCCGTGGCGAGAAACTTGGGAGAAGGGCGAAAAGCGGCTTGGGGCAGATTTCGGCTGCAACCGCTAACAGAAAGCTAATGACCGTCGCACAAAAGAACCATACGGGAATAAGGAGTGCAAAAAGGAGAGCCGGCGTTACGGGGCTTAGCGCGGCGAGCAAAATCGCCGCCAGACAGAGAAAAGCGAGGAACCGCCGCGGATGCAACCGCATCTTCACGCCCGAAATAGTATCCCGAAACACTCTTTTCTCCCGGGCAATTGTTTGAGAAGGATAGCGACGCGTTCCCATCGTCAGAATCGAGCCACGATTATCGTGATGTCGTCGCTCTGCTCCGCCGGGCCGGTCCATTGATTGACCGCCTCGAGCAAATTCTTGAGCACTGCGCGGGCCGGAGCCTGGCCCATCCGCAAAGCCGCATCTAAGACGCGCTGCTCCTCGAACTCCTCCGCATCCGCATTTTCCGCTTCCGTGAGCCCGTCGCTATAAGCGATCAGCAGGCTCCCGGGCGTGATGTCGACGACTTGCGATTCAAACTGCCGATCGTCGAATAACCCGAGCACCGTGCCGCCCGCGCTCAGGCGCTGCACTTGCTTGCCGGAAATGCACAGCGGCGCGGGATGTCCGGCGTTGGTGTATTCCAGCCGGTGTGTCTGTGCGTCATACACGCCATAGAACAACGTGGCGAAACGGTCTGGCGCGGTACTGCTGTAGAGGTGCTTATTGAGCCGCGTGACGATCTCAGCGGTACTGCCCGGGCCGCGGCCATCGAACATAGCCTGGCTGCGCAGCGCCGCTTGCAAACTAGCCATGATCAGCGCGGCCGAGATGCCTTTGCCGCTAATGTCTGCCAGGGCGATGCCCAATCGTCCCGGCCCAAGCGGCAAGAAATCGTAATAATCCCCGCTGACAACCCGCGCGGGGCGGACTACTGCCTCGATCTCCACGCCCTGCACTGTCGGCTTTTCCGTGGGGAAAAGCTGCCTCTGTACTTCGCGTGCGATGGTCAGCTCATGCTCGAGCCGCTGGCGCTGCTGCTGCTCGCTGATCAGCTTGGAAACGGACTCGGTCATGGAATTGAAGGATTCGCCGAGAGCGCCAAGTTGATCGTGGTGCCGGATTTGAATCCGGTGGCCGAAATCTCCGGATTCGACGTAACGCGTCGCCTGGTAGAGATCATTCACGGAACGCGTGATGGAGCGCGTGAGAGAAATGCTGCGCGTCAGTGCGGCGAGCTCAATGAGCACAAACATCGCGCCGACGACCAACAACGCCGTCACTGCGATGCCGCCCCATTCTCCCACCAGCGCGAGCAGCCGTCCGTTCAGTTCCGATGCGCGCGCAGTGAAGCGCAGGATCACCGGCACATCGGCGCCCGCGTTCGATACGTCCGCCAGGTTCACCGCATCGAGCCTCGAGAAGCCGGTCACGCTGTAGTCGAACCAGTGCGCCGGTGGAGCGAGCGCTCGGCCCGCCGCCTGCACCTCCCGCACCGGAGCTAATACGCGGCCGCGGCTCGGGAAAGTGACACCTGGCTGCCCCAAGCGCTCTGTCGGACGCGCGGTTATGACCTCAATAGGGCCAAACTCCGGCTCTAGCGTGGCGAGAAGCTCCGGAGTCACCGGCACCTCAGCCGATACGATGAGCTGCTGTCCATTGACGCGCCGCCCGACTACAGCGCGCAACTCCATCGCGTCGTGGTCTGCAACCAAACCCGCGAATCGAAAGCGGCGCCGGTCGGTGGCCCGCGCGAGCAATTCCTGGCCTGCGCCTACTTCGATTTTCAATCCCGGCAAGTTTTCCTGGGCTGCCGCCAGAAATATCGCGGTGCGCGGCGGCGGTTCTGAGATTGGACCGATGGGCGCCTTAGCTCCGGTTGAGGCGATCTCGAGAGCATAGGCGGTTGTCAGCGTATCAGCCGTGGCCGCGACTTGCTCAATGCGTCTTTCGAGATCGGCATACACGAGATAAGCCCCGAAATGCCAATAGAGGACGTAAAGCGCCAGCGCGGTCATAACCACCTGCAGCAGGATGGGAAGAATGGAAACGAAAAAATACACCGCGATCAGTTGGTTGCGCAGGCTCCATAGCCAATGTGTGTGCCCTCCGAACACTCGAATCGCCAGATAACCGAGACCAAGTATCAAAAGTATCCGCGACAACCAGAGTGTTGGGACGCGCACCTGCGGGCCAAAATGGGAGCCAAAGAAAGCGAGGAGCAAATACGCGAGCACCACCGCACACGCGACCACATCGGCAACGTTTAGCCGCTGCCAGAGGCCGCGAATGCGTGGCAAGTTCAAAGCTACTCGTTTCTAGTTCATCTGTTTTTGCAGGCGCTGGACTTCAGTTGGCTACGCTCGAAATTTTACCGGACCCACGTTCGAAAACCGGTCACTTCCACGCGGCATACACCGGCTTGCTGACCAAGTAGTCCGGATTCGCGCCCGGCCGCGGACGGAATTTTTGCACGCGCCCGCCGGCAACTTCCGCGATATAGAGATTGCCCTCCTGGTCCACGCTCGCCCCATGAATGTTGAAAAGACCTCCGGGCCAATCGCCGAGAGTGCCCCACGCATACAGGAGATGCCCGTCGGAGTCATACTCCACCACTTTCGCCGTCGTGTCCTCAAAAGCCCACACCTTGCGGTCGGCCCCGATGTACAGGCAGTTCACCGATGAGGGCTGCGCGAACGGCCACTGCTCGATGAATTTCCCATTCTCATCGAACACCTGCATACGCCTGTTGCCCCGATCGCTCACGTAAACGCGGCGCGACACAGGATCTGCGGCGATGCCATGCACCACGTTGAAGTAGCCCGGCCGCGTCTCGTTCGGCGGATTGCCCTTTTCGCCCCAGGCCATCAGGAACTTGCCGTTCTTGTCCAGCTTCACCACACGATGGCCGTTATAGCCGTCCGACACAAACATGGTGCTGTCCGGCAGCCACGCAATGTACGTTGGACGATTGAAGTGCTTGTCGTCTTCTCCGGCCTCGCCTTTTGTCCCAATGGTCTGTACGAGCTGTTTGCCATCATGCGTGAACTTAAAAATCGCGTGATTGTGATCGTCGACCACCCAGACGTATTTGTCCGGATCGTACGGATTGATGTAGACGGCATGGGGCCGCTTGAAGAGCGAATCCCACTGCGTCCACTGCTCCGTGATGTTGCCATTGGCGTCGACGACCACGAGGAGATGCTCCCAGCGCGCATCGATGCCCATTCTCCCTTTCCACGCCTGCGCTGGATCCGAAGGATCGGCACCCGGGCCGCCGGCTCCCGGCGGGCTCGAAACAGGCCCTTGCGACGCATTTCGGAACGGCACTTGGCCCACCGGAAAAGAGAGGCTCGGTCCAAACTCCGGCACGGGCTTGCCCTGCGGCCGGGTCAGCAACGGCAACTCCCCGCGCTGAAAGATGAACACGCGATTTGGGCTCTCGGCAAAAACGCCCTCCACCGATCCCCATGTCCACTTTTCGTGGCCCGGCAATTGGCTCAACGGCTTGGGCCAATCCTTCGCCACATCGTATGGCCCGGTCAGGTCCCAGCCGCCTGTTTCGCCGGGAACGGCCGCGAATCCGGCGCCTGGCCGCGCCTGCCCACGAACCGGCCATCGGTTCGCCAGAAAAAATCCGATCAGCACACCAAAGGCAACGGTCAAAAGCGTCAGACCCGCTCTACGCATAGTTTTCCTCCGCTTATCTTCGAGCAAAAATGCATCCCGGAAATCGCGAGCGCAGTTTACTCCTTGCGGTTTTGGTGTCAATCGAACTCACGCCGCATTGCCGCTGCTCATCTCCGCGCGCTGAACCTGATATAGTTCGAGCCGGGAATCGCATGGGTAAGTTGTACGCAGGCACGTCGGGCTGGGCCTACCCGCAGTGGAAGCCCGATTTCTACCCCGCGAAGCTCGCGGCAGCCAAATTCCTCGGCTATTACAGCACCCGCCTGAATTCAGTCGAGCTCAACTACACATTTCGCCGCTTTCCGACGGAGAAATTGCTTTCGGGCTGGATCGCTTCAACTCCTCGCTGACTTCAAATTTGCCGTCAAGGCGCATCAGAACATCACGCACGTCAAGCGGCTCAAAGACGCCGAAGAGTGGACCTCGAATTTCCTCAAGGCGCTCGCTCCCCTCCACGAAGCCGGCAAGCTCGGCCCCGTGCTGTTTCAGTTGCCGCCGTTCCTGCGCTGCGATTTGCCTCGACTCAAGGATTTTCTGGCGCAACTGCCGCGCGATACGCGCGCAGCATTCGAGTTCCGCCACGATTCCTGGTTCAGCCCCGAAGTCTTTGACGCCCTGCGCGAGGCCAACGCGGCTTTATGCCAGGCCGAGAGCGAAAAATTGGAAACCCCCAACGTGCAGACCGCCGGCTTCACCTACTTCCGCCTGCGCAAACAGGGCTACTCCCCGAAAGAGCGCGCGGAGCTCGCCAAGCAGGCCGTCGAGCTCGCGCAAAAAGGCGATGTTTTCACTTATTTCAAGCACGAAGATACGCCGGAAGGCGCTCTTTACGCCGAGGAACTGCTGGCTTCCGCGAAGCAAGCGGAATCCGCTCGAGCGCAAACGCACACATAAAGGCGCACATAGTTCTTCCCTTAGCTCCCAGCGCTGGCGCTGAGCAACGCGAAGAGCATGTCATCCTGAGAGGCGGCTTTTGCCTCGAAGGATCTCTCCTAAAATTTGGGTGGCGCGTGCGCCTCTTCGCACTTTGTTCGCCGCCGCGTTACAATTAGAATATGGCTTCCGCCGATTCCACTGCCAATCTCTTTGCAGCTGACGCCGCCGCTTCGCGCGCACTCGACTGGGCTCATCCCATCGTCCGCGAATGGTTCCTGGAGCGCTTCGCTTCGCCCACCGAGCCGCAAGAGCTCGGCTGGCCGCAGATCCTCGCCCGGAAAACCACGGTAATTTCCGCGCCCACCGGCTCCGGCAAAACGCTCGCCGCCTTTCTCGCCTGCATCGACCGTCTGGTCCGCAAAGCGCTTACCGGTGCGCTGCAAGACCAGACGGAAGTCTTGTACATCTCGCCGCTGAAGGCGCTCGGCAACGACATCCAGAAAAATCTCGAGGTCCCACTCGGCGAAATTCTTCGCAAAGCCGCCGAACGCGGCTTGCTCATGCCCGAGATCCGTGTCGGCGTGCGTACCGGCGACACCTTGATGCACGAACGCCGCAATATGCTGGTGCGGCCCCCGCATATTCTCGTTACCACTCCCGAATCGCTCTATATCCTCCTCACGGCCGAGCGCAGCCGCGCCATCCTGCGCAATATCGAAACCGTGATCGTGGATGAAATCCACGCCGTCGCCGACGACAAACGCGGCGCTCATCTGGCGCTTTCGCTCGAGCGGCTCGAAGCTTTGCTTCCGCATCCGCCCGTCCGCATCGGTCTTTCTGCCACGCAGAAGCCTATTGAGACGATCGCGCACTTTCTCTCCGGAAATGGCCGGCCCGATCCCGTAATCGTCGATACCGGTCACGGCCGACGTCTCGATATCGCCATCGAAGTGCCCCAGAGCGAACTCGGGCCGGTCGCCTCCAACGAGATGTGGGGCGAAATTTACGACCGCATCGCCGCGCTCGTTTTGCAGCATCGTTCCACGCTGGTTTTCGTCAATACGCGGCGGCTTTCCGAACGCGTCTCGCACCATCTCGCCGAGCGCCTCGGAAAAGAAGCAGTCGCCGCCCATCACGGCAGCCTTTCGCGCAAGCTGCGCCTCGCTGCCGAACGCAAGCTGAAAGCCGGCGAAGTCCGCGTGCTGGTCGCGACTGCATCGCTCGAGCTCGGCATCGACATTGGCTACGTGGATTTGGTTTGCCAGATTGGCTCGCCGCGCGCGATTGCCGTGGCGTTGCAGCGCATTGGACGCGCCGGCCACTGGCGCGGCGCGATTCCCAAGGGACGCATCTTTGCCACCTCGCTTGATGAGCTCGTGGAATGCGCGGCAGTCGTCCGCAGCGTGCGCGCGGGCGACCTCGACCGGCTGGAAATTCCCGCCAACTCGCTGGACGTGCTCGCGCAGCAGATCGTTGCCGCTTGCGCTGCGGAAGAGTGGCGCGAGGACGATCTCTACAATTGATCCGCCGCGCTTATCCCTATCGCGATCTGCCGCGCGCCGATTTCGATGCCATCATCGAAATGTTGTCGGAAGGCATCGCCGCGCGCCGCGGGCGCTACAGCGCCTATCTTTTCCGCGATCGCGTGAACCATCGCATCAAGGGCCGTCGCGGCAGCCGCCTCGCCGCGATCACCAGCGGCGGCGCAATTCCCGAAAATGCGCTCTACAGCGTCGTGGCTACGCCGGATGACACGCCGGTCGGAACCGTGGACGAAGATTTCGCCGTCGAGAGTCTCGCCGGCGACATCATGTTGCTCGGCAATTCCTCCTGGCGCATCCGCCGCATTCAGGCCGGACGCGTCCTCGTCGAAGACGCGCAGGGCGCGCCGCCCAGCGTTCCTTTTTGGCGCGGCGAAGCTCCGGCTCGCACGGCCGAGCTTTCCGCGCAGGTTTCGCGCCTGCGCGAAGAAGTCGCCGCGCGCATGACCTCGCAAAACGGAAACGGCACGGAAGCCATCGCCGCAGCCACCAGAGAATGGCTCAAGCACGAGTGCGGCCTCGATGATGCGGGCGCGGAACAGATCATCAAGTACATCTTGACCGGAATCGCCGTGCTCGGGGCCGTGCCTTCGCAGGAGATGATTATTGCCGAGCGTTTCTTCGACGAAGGCGGCGGCATGCAGCTTGTGATTCACGCGCCCTTCGGCGCGCGCATCAATAAAGCCTGGGGCCTGGCGCTGCGAAAAAAGTTTTGCCGCTCGTTCAATTTCGAATTGCAAGCCGCCGCCACCGACAACGGCCTGAATATCTCGCTCGGCGAGCAGCACAGTTTCCCGCTCGCCGATGTTTTCCGTTATCTGCTTCCCGCTTCCGTGCAGGAGATTCTGGAACAGGCTGTGCTCGCGGCTCCGCTTTTCACTGTGCGCTGGCGCTGGGCCGCGGGACGCGCGCTCGCGCTTCTGCGTTTTCAGGGCGGAAAGAAAATTGCCCCCCAGATTCAGCGCATGCGCGCGGAAGATTTGCTGGCGGCGGTTTTCCCGCAGGCTCTGGCCTGCCAGGAAAACATCGTCGGCGATATCGTCATTCCCGATCATCCTCTCGTGCGCGAGACGATGAAGGATGTGCTCACCGAAGCGCTCGACATCGACGGTCTTAAGCGCCTTTTGACCGACCTCGTCGAAGGCCGCATCAAGTGCCTCGCCGTGGATACGCCCGTCCCCTCGGCCTTTTCGCACGAAATCCTGAACGCCAATCCCTATGCCTATCTCGACGACGCGCCGCTCGAGGAGCGCCGCGCGCGTGCCGTCGAATTGCGTCGCGCCCTACCGGAGTCGCTCGCGTCCGAATTGGGCCGGCTCGATCCCGCCGCCATCGATGAAGTGCGGCGCGATGCCTGGCCCGACGTTCGCGACGCCGATGAGTTGCACGATGCGCTGCTCACATTCGTCGCGCTCCCGCAAATCGACTCTTCCTCATCAGTTCTGCAAGCGAGAGTGGCCGAATCGATTCCGCAGTGGGAAGCGCATTTCACGGAACTCATCGCGCAGAATCGCGTCACGCGCGCGGAATGCGATGGGCGTACTTACTGGGTCTGCGCGGAAAGAGCAGCGATCTTCAAGCAGATTTTTGGCGCGGCTTCCTTCGCCGATGCGCTGCCCGAGATTGGTGGTTCCGCGGCTTCGCAGGAAGACGCCGTGCTCGCGATGATCACCGGCTGGATGTCGCATGCCGGTCCCACCAGCGCAAGAGAATTGGGCGAACTCCTCGGCCTTCCGCCCTCGGAAATCGATAAAGCCCTTCTGCGCCTCGAAGCCGCCGGTTCCATACTTCGCGGCCAATTCACCGGCCTCGCAGCAAACGAAATCGAATGGTGCGAGCGCCGTCTGCTCGCGCGCATCCATCGGCTCACCGTCGGCGAATTGCGCAAACAGGTGCAGCCGGTCACGCCCGCGCAATTCATGCGCTGGCTTTTGCGCTGGCAGCACGCCGCTCCCGGCACGCAACTCACCGGCGAGCGCGGCGTAGTGGAAATCCTGCGCCAGTTGCAGGGTTTTGAAGCGCCCGCAAATTCCTGGGAAAACCGGATTCTGCGCCAGCGCATTTCGGGTTACGCGCCGCAGATTCTCGACCAGCTCTGCCTCACCGGAGCGGTGGGATGGGGACGATTGTCGCCGCATCCCGCAACTCTGGAAGCGGTCACTTCCGGCGGACGCCGTGTGATTCCCACCAGCGTCGCTCCGATTGCGTTTTTCGTGCGCGACGACGCCGATTGGATGGCCGCACGCCGCGGTCACGACGGCCACCAGGCGCAAGGTTTGAGCGCTGCGGCCCGCGAAGTGCACGCGTTCTTGCGAGAACGCGGCGCTTCGTTTTTCCCTGATATCGTCCGCGGCACGGGCCGGCTGAAGTCGGAGGTCGAAACCGGGCTTTGGGAATTGGTCACCGCGGGGCTGATCACCGCGGATGGCTTTGATAACTTGCGCGCGCTGATCGATCCAAAGCGCCGTTCCGGCCAGGGCACGGGGCGCAGTGCTCGGCCGCGCCACAGCAGTGGACGCTGGTCTTTGCTGTACGTTGCTGAGTCTCTCGATCACTCGACTGACCGCGATCGTGCGCTCGAAGCGATCTGCAATGTGCTGTTGCGGCGTTACGGCGTTGTCTTCCGCGAAGCGCTGGTGCGCGAGAGCATCCTGCCGCCGTGGCGCGAACTGCTCGGCATGCTGCGTCGCCTGGAAGGTCGTGGCGAAGTGCGCGGCGGAAGATTCGTAACCGATTTTCTGGGCGAGCAATTCGCGCTGCCCATTGCCGTCGAATCTCTGCGCGCGATGCGTCGCGAGCCTGCGATGGGCGAAACCGTGACAGTTTCCGCAGCCGATCCGCTCAACCTGGTCGGAATCATCGTGCCGGGCGATCGCGTCGCGGCAAATTCGGGCGCATTCGTCACCTTCCGCGATGGCGCCGCTGCGAGATTCCGCACCTCCAGATTGCCGCAATGTCCGCGGCTCTATAGCGCGTAGTCAGGACACAATTATCGGAGGTTTTGACGCTCGCGGCTTTAACGTAGCGCCGCTCCCTCAGGGAGAGCGTGCTGCTTGCAAAGGTAGGTTAAAACGTAGCGCCGGGGCCTTTAGCCCGGCATCTTTAGCTTTGTCATCCCGAACGAAGTGAGGGATCTGCTTTTTCTCAGGTTCACTTGGACCGACACGAAGTTCTTTAGCACACCGCTAACATAATGCTGCGCCTCGCTCAGACCTGCGACGCCGTCGCCGCAACCACCAAGAAAACCGAAAAAATCCGGCTGGTGAGTAGCCTTTTGCAATCGCTGCCCATCGAAGACGCTACTCGTGCCGCGATTTTTCTCACCGGCCGTCCGTTTCCTCGCTGGGACGAACGCGTGCTCGGAGTAGGCGGGATGCTGCTCAGCAGGTTGATCGGCGAGCTGTCCTCGAAGAGCGGCGAAACGATGGGCAGCGCTTATCTCAAGCACGGCGATCTCGGCGACATGGCCGAAGAGCTTTTGGCTGAGCGCAGCGCTGCGCCGGGAGTTTCGATGAGCGAAGTTGCCGCTCTTTTTGCCGAATTGCCCAATGCCCGCGGGCAGAGCGAAAAATCCGAATTGGTTCGCCGGCTGCTCGCGAAAGCCCGGCCCGCCGAAGTGAAGTACATCGTTAAGATCATGACCGGTGATCTGCGCATCGGCTTGCGCGAAAGCCTGGTCGAGGAAGCCATCGCCAAAGCCTATGAGCGCCCCATCGCTGCTGTGCGTCGCGCCAATATGCTGCTCGGCGATATTGGCGAAACTCTGCAATGCGCATTTCGCAACGAACTCGAAACGGTCCGCTTCCGGCTTTTCCATCCGATCGACTTCATGCTGGCAACGCCGGTCGAAAACGCCGCGGAAATCTTCAAGAACGCCGCCGAGCCCATGGTCGTGGAAGAAAAATACGACGGTATTCGCGCCCAGGCGCACAAGAGCGAGGGCCGCGTGAAGATTTTCTCCCGGACGCTGGACGAAGTCGTCGAATTTCCCGAACTGCGCGAGCCTTTGGCGTCTCTGCCCGGCGAATTCATCATCGACGGAGAGATACTCGCCTGGCACGAGGCGCAGCCTCTTCCTTTCACGCAGCTTCAGAAGCGGCTTGGCCGCCGCAATCCCGATCTCTGGCTGATGGAAGAGATTCCCGTGAAATTCGTCATGTTTGACCTCCTCTATCTCGACGGCGAACTCTTGTTGGATTCGCCTCTTACCGAAAGGCGCCGCCGGCTGAAGCAACTTCTAGCGCCGGTGCAATCGAAACATTTTCAACTCGCGCCAGAACGGATGTGCGAGACGCGCGAAGCGCTCGAAGAAGCTTTTCGCGATGCTCTGGCTGCGGGACACGAAGGAATCGTCGCCAAGGCGCCGGATTCGCTCTACACACCGGGACGCCGGGGCCGCTTTTGGTTCAAGCTGAAAGAGCCCTTTGCCACGCTCGACGTGGTCGTAACCGCTGTGGAATATGGCCATGGCAAGCGGCACGGCGTGCTTTCCGACTACACGTTTGCGGTGCGCGAAGGCGATCGTTTGCTCAATATCGGTAAGGCCTATTCCGGCCTCACCGACGCCGAAATTCGCGAATTTACCGGCTATTTTCTGAAGCACACCGTGGAAGATCAGGGATTTCGTCGCATCGTCGAGCCAAAAGTCGTGCTCGAAGTGGCCTTCAACAACATGCAGCGATCGAAGCGGCACGAAAGCGGATTCGCGCTTCGCTTTCCGCGAATTTTGCGCATCCGTTCGGACAAAACGCCGGAGCAGATCGATACGCTGGACCGCGTCCGCGAACTCTACGCCAAGCAAATCACGCTGCCACGCGCGGCGGGCGGCGCGACGGCGGCGGATCGCACATCCGGGTGAAACTGCACGTAAACAATGCCAAGGATCGTTACGCCGATTGTCTGCAAACGCGCTAAAATCAAGTAAGCCCGCAGTTTCTTCTGTGTGGGTGTAACCTTTGATGTGTTGCTGACTCCTATTGACTGTGAGCCCTTCCGGGCGCCCACGGGAGAAAAGGTGTCACGGAGGCGAGAATGCTGATCAAGAAGCCGAGCGATATTCCGTATTCCGAAATCACCCCGAAGTCCGTGTACATGAATCGGCGAAAATTTCTCGCTGGCGTCGCCGCGGCGACCGGCGCGGCCACGCTCGGTGCGCGCTCCGTTTCGGATTGGCTCGAGCCGCGATCTGTGCTCGCCGACGAAACCAAACTGGGGCCGCTGGCGAAGAGTCCGTTTTCGACCACCGAACCGACAACACCCCTCAAGGATGTTTCCACCTACAACAACTACTACGAATTCGGGACCGACAAGAGCGATCCGGCGCGAAACGCCACGAAATTCGTGACCACTCCCTGGAGCGTTACCGTCGAAGGCGAAGTAAACAAGCCGCGCAAGTTTGATCTTGAAGAACTCCGCAAGCTGGCGCCACTCGAGGAACGCATTTACAGGCACCGCTGCGTGGAAGCGTGGTCCATCGTGGTTCCGTGGATTGGCTACTCGTTCAGCGCGCTCGCGAAGGAAGTAGATCCGAAGCCGACCGCGAAGTTCGTGGCCTTCCAGAGCTATTACGACGTCAAGCAGATGCCGCTGGGACCGCGCGCAGGAATCGAACTCCCTTACGTTGAGGGTTTGCGGCTCGACGAAGCGATGAACCCGCTGGCGCTGCTGACTTTCGGAATGTTTGGCGAGACTCTGCCGAATCAGGATGGCGCGCCTGTCCGCATGGTGCTTCCATGGAAGTACGGATTCAAGAGCGTCAAGTCGCTGGTGAGGATTCGTTTCGTGAAAGACATGCCTCCGACAACGTGGAACATCGCCAATGCGCGTGAATACGGCTTCTATTCCAACGTCAACCCGCAGGTGGATCATCCGCGCTGGAGCCAGGCTTCGGAACGGCGGCTGGATGGATCGTTCTTCGGCAAGAGAATTAAGACGCTGATGTTCAACGGCTACGGCGACCAGGTCGCAAGTTTGTACAACGGCATGGACCTGCGGAAGAACTACTAATAGTCACTTTCAGCTTCAGCACAAAAATGAAAGATCTTTCGCGGCACATAAATATGCGGTGGCTTAAACCGCCGATTTTCCTCGCGTGTCTCCTGCCACTCGCGCATCTCGCTTGGATGGGCTTCCACGGCGAGCTCGGCGCGAATCCGGTCGAATACATCACGCATTCCACCGGAACGTGGGCGCTCGTCGGTCTCTGCGTAACCTTGTCGATGACTCCGCTGCGCCGCATTCTGAATCAGAATTGGCTGATTCGCTTCCGGCGCATGTTTGGCCTTTTCGCCTTTTTCTACGCCTGCCTGCACTTTACGACCTGGGTCTGGATCTATTCGGGTTTTGATGTTCACGCCATGATCGATGACGTTTACAAGCGGCCGTTCATCACCATGGGATTCACTGCATTCGTGCTCATGATTCCGCTGGCGCTGACTTCCACCAGCGGAATGATCCGGCGGCTCGGCGGGCGGCGATGGAACATGCTGCACCGGCTGATTTACATCAGCGCTTGCGCCGGAGTCATTCATTACTTATGGCTCGTGAAATCCGATAAGACCATTCCGCTGCGCTTCGCGGCGGTCGTCACGGTGCTGCTTGGCTACCGAGTGATTCATTACGCGCTGCAGCGAAGGCAGCAGGCCGCCGCGGCGAAACGCTCCGCGCGCGAATCCGTCTACTCCGCGTAAAAACAATTCCTCGAGCAATAATCTATGCGGGGGTTTCGGCGCTGGCGCGAATCAGCTGCCAGCGCTTGGGGCGCTTTTTGGTGTCGAGGACTTTTTTGCGGAGGCGCAAAGATTTGGGCGTGACTTCCACGTATTCGTCTTCGGCGATGTACTCGATGGCCTGCTCGAGGCTGAGCTCGCGATGGGGAATCAGGCGAATGGCTTCATCGGCGGTGGAAGCGCGCATATTGGTTTGCTTCTTTTCTTTGGTGATGTTGACGTCCATATCCGCTTCGCGTGCATTATCGCCGACGATCATTCCTTCGTAGACTTCCGTCCCCGGCCCAACAAACATCACGCCGCGTTCCTGAATATTCCATATCGCATACGCCGTGGTGGCGCCCGCTCGGTCTGCCACGAGCGCGCCGGTCGGGCGCGAGGCCATTTCGCCACCGTAGTCGGTCCAGCCGGCGAGAATGGAATGAATCAGGGCGGTGCCGCGGGTTTCCGTAAGCAATTGCCCGCGCAAGCCGATCAGACCGCGCGAGGGAATGCGAAATTCCATGCGCACGCGCCCGGAGCCGTGATTGATCATCTGGGTGAGTTCGCCGCGCCGGGTGCCCAGCGTCTCCATAACGATGCCAATAAAATTTTCCGGACAGTCGATCACTACCTGTTCGAGAGGCTCGAGGCGGCGGCCATTTTCGCTGCGCACAACAATCTCAGGCTTGCCAACCATTAATTCGTAGCCTTCGCGGCGCATGGTTTCGATGAGGATGGCCAATTGCAATTCGCCGCGGCCAAGCACGCGAAAGGATTCCGGAGTATCCGTGTTCTCGACACGGATGGAGACGTTGGTAAGCAATTCTTTTTGCAAGCGGTCGCGCAGATCGCGCGAAGTAAGCCACTGGCCATCACGTCCGGCCAGAGGCGAGTTATTGACCGTGAAGATCATGGCCAGAGTGGGCTCATCGATGAGGAGCGGTTCCAGAGGAGCGGGATTTTCGGCATCGGTGATCGTTTCACCGATCTGGATGCCCTCGACGCCGGCGATGGCGACGATGTCTCCGGCGGAAACGGTTTCGGCTTCGTCGCGGTCGAGGCCGCGGAAGGTGAAAAGCTTCGTGATGCGCGTGGTTTGAAGCGAACCGCCGAGTTTCGCGATGCCGACCAAATCGCCGCGGTGTAGCGTGCCCTCAAAAACGCGAGCGATGGCAATGCGGCCAAGATAATCGCTGTAATCGAGATTGGTGACCTGCACCTGCAGCGTCTTTTGCGGATCGCCCGAGGGCGGAGGAATGGTGTTCAGAATGGCCTCGAACAGGAACGTGAGATCGCGGGCATCGTCTCCGCCGGATTCCGCCCATCTGCGGTGAGCGACGCCGGTCTTGGCATTTGTGTAGAGCACCGGAAAATCGAGCTGATCTTCGGTGGCGTCAAGGTCGATGAAAAGGCTGAGGATTTCGTCGAGGACGGCAGTGGGGCGCGCGTCCGAGCGATCGATTTTGTTCAGGACGACAATCGGAGGCAGCTTGGCCTGCAAGGCTTTTTGCAAGACGTAGCGCGTCTGCGGCAGCGGCCCTTCGCTGGCGTCCACGAGGAGGAGCACACCATCGACCATGCGCAGGGCGCGCTCGACTTCGCCGCCAAAGTCGCTGTGGCCGGGCGTATCCACGATGTTGATGCGCGTGTCTTTATAGAAGAGCGCCGTGTTCTTGGCCAGAATGGTGATGCCGCGCTCTCGTTCAAGGTCATTGGAATCCATCACCCGGTCGACGACTTCCTGATTAATGCGAAAGATGCCGCTTTGGCGGAGCATGGCGTCGACCAGCGTGGTTTTGCCGTGGTCCACGTGGGCGACGATGGCGATATTGCGGTTAGCTTTATTCATAAAAGTTAATGGATTACTTCAGGGAGGGGGTGCCCCCCATCTTTTTTTGCAAGAATATCAGCCCAAAGGAGTTATTTTTATTTATGCGTGCAAGAGTATGATTCCGCGAGACTTAAACTGCCGTTCTCTAGGGAGCGTAGTTAGCGTTGCTGACCCCCTCCCTCTATTTTCTGCAAGTGTTGATTCTAAAAAGCTTGCAGTGGCGATGTGAGAAGCGCCTATTTGCCGGTTCTCTCCGTTTCCGATGCGCAAGTGCAACGTGCTCGTCGTAAAACCGAACCGGGCGCGGTGGCCTTCCGCTTCGAGCCTACCCCAAAGACCCAGAGCAGTAACCGCACAGCCAAGAGTGGCTATGCCACGTCTGAACCCGGCGATCATTCCATTATCCACCGAGAGGCGAGAGCGGAAGGGCTGCAAGCCTGAGCAGAGTTCGAGCATGTTCTATTGTACCCCAGCAGTAAATGGGGCGCGTGAAGCTCAAGAGAGCCCCATGGGTAAAGACACTGGTGGACAGAACTTTAGGGGAGGGGGTCGGGAGGTAGTTTGTGGTTTTGAGGCGAAGTATAGTATTCCGTCGCGGACGGATTTGGAGGTTGGGTGCCGCACCCTTCGGTTTCAAGGGTGCGGGTTTTCTCGCGCGTAACCCTCTGTGGCGCTAGCTGAAAGGAAAATCGGAAGAGAGGTCCCTCGCTCACGACTGTTCGCTCGGGACGCCGATCCTGGCCGGATCGCTCGTTTACCGCACGAGTACATAACTCGCACAGCAGACTGGGCTCGGCGCAGCGTTGACAGCTTCGTTAACGGGGTGAGAACCTCGCGACGGGGTGAGAACCCGCCAGAATGATCCAGGTCGACAACCTGTCCAAAGAGTATGACGCGCCGACCGGCAAAGGCGCGCCTATCGTGGCCGCCAATCAACTCAGTTTTCAGGTCGCAGCCGGGGAGATATTCGGCCTGGTGGGCCCGAACGGCGCCGGCAAAACGACAACGCTGAAGATGATTTGCGGGCTGGTGGTTCCGACCTCCGGACGGGTGGCCGTAAACGGAGTTGACGTCGAGCGGCAGCCGGAAGAGGCCCAGCGCCATCTGGGCTATTTGGCCGACTTCTTTTCCCTCTACGATGACCTGATGGTCTGGGAATATCTCGATTATTTTGCCCGCGCCTACAAGATGGATAGGTACTTGATACGGAAGCGCGTGGACGAAGTGATCCAGGGACTTGGCCTGGAAACGAAGCGAGAAGCCATGATCGGTGGGCTCTCGCGCGGGATGAAGCAACGCGTGGGCCTGGGCCGCGCGATTATTCACGATCCGCCGCTTCTCGTGCTGGACGAGCCGGCCGCGGGACTCGATCCCAAGGCGCGCGTGGAGCTGAAGGAACTCCTGCGCGGCCTGCAACGCGGCGGCAAGACCATTTTTATTACTTCGCACATCCTTTCCGACCTCGAAGAGATTTGCTCGTCGATAGCGATTATCGAAAGAGGACGGCTATTGCGAATCGGCCGCCTGGAAGACGTGATGAAGGAAGGGAAGGCCGCGCGGCGAGTGCGCATCCGGCTGGCGAGGCCCGGGTTCGCAGCAAGCGATTGGCTCGGCGATGCGCGCAGGTGTGAGTTCGGTGGCCGCGGTGAATTCAGAGGCGACATTCAACTTTGCGGGAAGTGACATGGAGCTGGCGGAAATCGTTCGCGGATTGGTTTCGGCGGGCGCCCTGGTGTGCGGGGTGGAGGAAATTACGGAGACGCTGGAGGAACTCTACTCCCGCGTATCGAGCGACGAGGTCATGTGAGCACACTTTTGTTAAGCGGGGCTTTCACTCCTGAACTTTTGCGCAATAGCCGCATTCAGTTGCGCCGCGGGCGAGTGCTCGCCGTCATCGTCATTTGCGCGGCGGTTTCACTTTCCGCGGTTGCCTATTTCTTCTACTCCCCCGACGCCGCGCGTTCGGAAATGGCCGCTCTCAACTTAGTTCGAACGATGGTTATCTTGCAGATCGCAGTCCTGCTGATTGGCGGGGGGATTTATTGCCTTCAGTCGGTGAATCGGGAGAAGGAACTCAACACTTTTGATTACCAGCGCATTACGCGGCTAAAGCCGATTGAACTGGCCATCGGAAAATTGCTAGGCGCGCCGGCCTTGGCCTATTTCATCGTTCTGTGCCTCATGCCTATCACGCTAATCGCCGCGTTTCTTGCGCAGATTCCCGTTTTTACGTTGCTGCAAATCTGCCTGATCGTTCTGCTGGGGTCGATCACCTTATCACCTGCTGGCGCTTCTGCTTTCGTTGCTCGCACCATTTGGATCTTCGGCCGGAACGATCGTGCTTTTCCTCTTTCTGGTTGCCATGGGTTCGATGATTTCGCAGCAGGAATGAACACGTTTGCCATCCACCAGGTGAGTCCGTTCTTCGCGGTAGAACTTCTCGATTCTCAGGCGCCCGCAAAGTCCGTTTGCAACGCTACTTCCGCCTGCAGGACTTGTTCCTGGGCGTATCCGTTCCGCATTTTCTGGTGCTCGTCGTACTCTATGTCACCTTTTCGGCGTTCCTTCTGCTGGCAGTGACAAGGAATATCAAGCGGGACCCGTCGGTATACGAGATATACGCGCCCTGGCAGGGGCTGGCATTTGTCTTGTATTTGAATGCACTGGTGCTTGGCTTCTTCCGATGGGTTGTTCCGTTTCAGCTTCCGCCCCAATATCGCGTTCAATTCCGGCCGATTCAGGCGGGCCCGGCCGCAGTGGTTTTTCTTGCAAATGCGCTGTGGCTGTTTGCCATTTTCGGATTCGCTTTGCTGCGCAACCGGGAGCGAGTGCGCCGGCGTATCCGGCAATACGGGGCGACGGCTTCGGGCTGGTGGGCGGCGATTTGGCCGTCACCTTATCTGCTGGCCGGCGCGCTGGCTACCGGATGCGCGATTCTGGCCATGATTCGATACAACGTGGAAGATTTCGGCAATTGGAATTTCCAGGTGGGGATACTGGAAGTAGTGTTCTTTGCGATTTGGCTGGTGAGAGATTTCCAGTATCTGCAGTGGATGAATCTGCAAAGGGCGAGGCGGCCACTGGTTGCCGGTGTCCTGTACCTAATTATTTTTTACGTCTGCGCGAGCGCGTGCATGGCGGCGTTTGGTTTTTATACGCCCTTCGCCGCGCCCTACCGGGCGATTCTTATTCCGTCCGCTGCATTCGGACTGGATGCCGGTGCGTGGGCGTTTGCGGAACGGCTATGGATGGGAGCGCTATTGCTGCTGGTGATCGAAACGTTCGTATTTGTTTGGCTGCAACGAAGAGAACTGGGGAAATTGGCGCAGCCGACCGGCAACATCTGAGGAGGGATTCCTCGCCCACCGAAGAAAAGACCGGCGCTCAAATGCGAGCGCCGCGTTGGGCTCGGAATGACAACGGGTAGCGCGCGATCGCGTGCCAGCGACTATTCGAGGCGCTTGGCCCGGAAGCTGGTCAACTCATCGTCCTCGGCCGAATAGCTGATCTCAATGGGACTGCAGCAGACTTCGCAATCTTCGATGTAGACCTGACTCGGAACGGAAAAATCCAGAACCATAGAGATTTCTTCGCCACAGTACGGGCACATGAATCGATGTTCCACTGCTACACCGAGTGTTAAACGCCAAAAGCCAGGAGAGATCCCTCGCTCCGGTTGGTCGCTCGGGATGACCATCGGCCGTTAGCGACAGCTGAGATGAGATCCCCTCGCTCACGATGTTCGCTCGGATGACCTGATCGGATGGTCACTTTAATTTGATTTTGAAGGAGCCGTCGGCCGCTTTGTCGCGATGGGCCATGTGGCAGCCGGCGCAGTTGCCTTGAGCCGTTTTCAGCGCGGCGGCGGCATCTTCGAACTTACCCTGGGAGACCAGCACGTCGACTTGAGCAAGGCCGTAGGTGCCGTCGAGAGCGAATTTCGCGCCGTCGTTAACGTTCCGGGCCTGCCAATAGGCCATGACCATGGCCAGGTTTTCCTGGAGCTTGCGGACGTCGGTATGTGAAGCGGCGCCGTCTTTGGCGGTGAGATTCTTATTAAGATCGGCGACGGTCGCGGCATTGGATTTCATCCAGCCCTGATATTCGGCGAAGTCGTCGCTCTGAGCCCACAAAACCGCGCCCATCAAAAGCGTGCAAGCTGCCAAACCTAAGGCAAGTTTCATGCGTGCCCCTCCCAAGGATATTCCGAACCTATTTTTGGCGCATCATACGCCTCTCGAGACAAAGAGAAAAGCCTCAGGTCATCCGACGCCTAAAATCCTTGAAGGCGCTCGCGCGCAGGCCTCGGCATGACCTGAGCTACAAAGCTTTGGAAACGAGGAATTAGGCCTTAGTCCGAGGGGCCGTCAATATTCAGGCGGATGGCTGGCTTGGGGAGGGGTTTCGTGCGGAGCCTCAACTTCGGGCGGAGGCTTTCGAAGAGCAGAAGAAAGATGGTTACGAAACTAAATACGAAGGCGATGACCTCAAACGCGCGACCCCGCCGGGCCAGGATAAACAAAGGCACCATGACGGGGCCAAATGCGGCGGAGCGAGGCGGTCTCATTTCCAACCTTGCCTTGCAGTGGGGGCAGGCAAGATGCGTCCAGGCATCGAGGTTAAGGAAGAATGGAGTGCGCACGTCGTAATTGCAAGCAGGACACTTTGCCATCGACCGAACACCCTCCACTTTTAGTATTTAGACTGACTGTGGCCTCAGACTGTGTCAATGGAACCAAAAGAAGCATTTCCAAGCCGGATTCCGTTCTAGGCCGTATTTGCTTATGCGGGCGTGTGGGCTGCGCAGGCGTGGCGACACGCACCACAGGTGGGCCGCGAAGAGAAGAGAGATTCTTCGACTTCGTGTCGCGAACGAAAATCGCGAAGCGCGATTTTCGGAGGAAGGTGACGCGACACTCCGCTCAGAATGACAGGGAGTCAACGTGCGGAACCTAGCACCATTGAGCTGGCTGGCACAGAGCGGCGAATCCCGTGTATTCTTGACGGCTTATGGCCAAACGACCGAAACCGATTGTACTGACTGTGCTCGATGGGTGGGGCTATCGCGCGGAGAGCAAGGGAAACGCCATCGCGCTCGCGCGCAAGCCGAATTACGACAAGCTGCTGGCGCAGTTTCCCAATACGCTGATCCACACTTCGGGGCCGTCCGTAGGGCTGCCGGAAGGGCAGATGGGCAATAGCGAAGTGGGGCACCTGAATATCGGGGCCGGGCGCGTTGTGCTGATGGACATCACGCGGATCGATGAGGCATTCAGCAGCGGCGCGCTTTTTCAGAACGAGCTTCTGCTCGGGGCGATGAAGCGCGGGCGCGAGCGGCAACTGCATTTGCTGGGCCTGGTGAGTGATGGCGGGGTGCATTCGCATATCGAGCATCTTTTTCACCTGCTGCGGATGGCGCAGCAGAACAAAGTCGAGCGCGTTTTCGTGCATTGCTTTATGGACGGACGCGATACGCCTCCACACAGCGGCATCGATTACCTGCGGAAGCTGCAGCAAAAAATGCGCGAGCTGGGCGTGGGGCGGATTGCGTCGCTGGTCGGTCGCTACTACGCCATGGACCGCGACAACCGCTGGGAGCGCGTCGAGCGCGCCTATCGCGCGGTGGTGCACGGCGAAGCCGAGCGGCGCTCGACCGATCCCATCGAGGCGGTGCGCGAGAGCTACGAACAGGGCATCACAGACGAATTCGTCGAGCCGGTGGTCATTACAACCGGCAAGGACGCGGGCGCGACGCCGGTCGCGCCTATCCGCGACGACGATGCGGTGATCTTTTTCAATTTCCGCGCGGACCGCGCGCGGCAGATGACGCGGGCGATTGCCGAGCCGGGCTTCGATAAATTCGCCGATCCGGGGCGGCCGAAGAATCTTTTCTTCGTGGCCATGACGCAATACGACAAGACGTTCTCGTGGCTCAAGTATCTTTTCGGGTCGGAAAAACTCGAGCACATCCTGGCGCAGGTTTTCGCGGAGATGAACTTTCGCAATCTGCGGGTGGCGGAGACGGAAAAATACGCGCACGTGACGTACTTTTTTAATGGCGGCGTGGAGAAGCCGTTTGGCGGCGAAGAGCGCATCCTGGTGCCTTCGCCGAAAGTGCCGACGTACGACCTGAAGCCGGAAATGTCCGCGGAGGGGATCACCGATAACGTGGTGCAGGCCATCGAGAAAGGCTCGTTTGACGCGGTGATCATGAATTTCGCGAATGCCGATATGGTGGGGCATTCGGGAAAATTGGAAGCGGCGATTCGCGCCGTGGAAGCGGTGGACGCGTGCCTGGGGCGGATTTTTCAGGCGCTGCGGCCCCGCGGCGGCGCCTGGATCATCACCGCGGACCACGGCAACGCGGAAACGATGATCGATCCGGTGACCGGCGGCGCGCACACTTACCACACGACGAATCCGGTGCCGTTTATTCTTCTGCAAGAGGATGGCTCTATGCGGCTCAAGCCGGGCGGCGCGCTGCGGGACATCGCGCCCACGATGCTGGGAGTTTTGGGGATTCCGCAGCCAAAGGAGATGACGGGGAGCGATCTGCGGTGGAGTCGAAGTAGCGAGCGTTTTAAGCGGAAGGAAGCAGATCCCCCGGGCAGGGCAATAAATGCGAAGAGGGATTCATTCGACTGCGCGTCCCGACCGGAAATCGGAATGCGATTTCCGGAAAAAGATACATCGGGACGCTGCGCTCAGAATGACACGTTGGAGCGATGGTGCGCGTGGAGTCGAAGTAGAAGGCTGCCGCGCTGAAGGCCGCGGCCCTACGTTTAAACCTGGAGCGCGCTGTGCGATTGATCGAATGCACTTGAAATGGCAACGCCCGACCGAGCATGAATCCGCCCAAGCCTGCTGAGACCAAGCTCGTCATCTCGTCGTATCACCGATTTACGCTGTGGCGCTCGCCGCCGGAAATGGCGGCGGGGGTGCGGCACAGGTGGCCCGAGATGCGTGTTGTGGACCTGCCGCACTACGACCGGATCACTGCTGAACTTCCCGACACGGATATTTTCGTCGGCTTAGTGCTGCGGCCGGAGCAATTGCGCGAAGCGGCGCGGCTGAAATGGGTGCACACGACTTCGGCGGGCGTGGGCCAACTGATGTATCCGGAATTTCGCAGCTCGGGGATTATTCTCACCAATGCCAGCGGCGTACACGCACCGGCGATGGCGGAACACATCACCGGGATGATTGTGGCGATGGCGCGCGATTTTCCCGGCGCGATGCGCTATCAAGCGCAGAAGAAATGGGCGCAGCAGGAGATTTGGGATGGGCCCGCGCGGCCACGGGAACTGAGCGGCGCCGTGGCGCTGATCGTGGGGTTCGGCGCTGTGGGGCGAGCAGTCGCGGAGCGGCTGCGCGGCTTCGGGATGCGAATCTGGGCGGTGACGCGATCGGGCAAAGCGGATGCGTCGCTGGCGGAACGCGCTTTTCCGATTGCGGAACTCAAGGCCGCTTTGCCGTCGGCCGATTACGTGATTCTGGCGGCGCCAGAAACTCCGGAAACGCATCATCTGATCGGCGCGGAACAGCTTGCGGCGATGAAACGCAGCGCGATTCTCGTGAACGTGGCGCGAGGCTCGCTGGTGGACCAGGCGGCGCTCGTCGCGGCGCTCGAAAAGCGCGCGATAGGCGGCGCGGCACTGGACGTGGCGTCGCCAGAACCGCTGCCGCCGGAAAGCCCGCTGTGGTCACTCGAGAATGTTTTCATTACTCCGCATACGAGCGGGATCAGCGAACGCATCTGGCAGAGAGAAACGGAGTTGCTGATCGACAATATGGAGCGCTGGTTCCGAGGCGAGCCGTTACGGAATCGGGTGGATTTGGCGCGAGGATATTAGCGCGTTCGCACGCAGGAGGGATCCTTCAGCAGGCAAATTCCATACCCGTTCAGGATGACAGCTTCTAGATGGTGGATCGCTAGCCCCAGTTTATGTTGATGCTGGGGGATACTGCGGTCGTCGCAGCGGGAGAGATGAAAGATGCCCGCCTAAAGGCGGGCGCTACATAAAAGCAAACCGCACAGGCAAGAGTGCCTGTGCCACTGGGTCTCAGTTGGTGACGTTGCTGCTGGGGGCGGTGTAGCCCTGGCGGGCGTAGACCTGGAATTTGTGCTTCTTGCCCTTTTGGTCGATGACTGTGTACGGGCCACCATCGGGAGTGACGAGCTCCACTTTGATCTTGCGGTATTTGCCGTCGTTATTCTGCTTGCTAGGAATGTAGCCGAGGCTATATTCGTTTCTCAGGCTGCCCGCCACGTCCGCCATGATGCTGGGGATTTCGCCATCGAACCGCGGAAACCAGACGCGGCCGCCGGTCATTTCGGCAAAAGTCTTGAGTTGATTCTGAGCCTGCAGATAGGTTAGCCCGCCATTATCGAGAGATCGCACGAACATCTGTTCGGCGACGCCTACGCAATAGACGGTCACGTCGGTTGTCTTCAACTTGGCGAGGGTCTTATCCAGCGTGAGCCTGCTAAACGTATCGATTCCCGAGGCCAGGACCAGAACGGCTTTCTTGCCCTTCACGTCCTCGAGGCGGTCGGTCACGTCCACCAGGGCATCGAAAATGTTCGATTCATGGAATGGCGGGAAATAGAGCGAGACGAGGCCCTGCTCAACCTCACGGGGATTGTGCGTGAAGTCGACTTCCACGTTGGAGCGCATGTTGAAGGATTCGAGCGCGATCCAATCGTTAGGCTTGAGCTGGTGCAGAAATACGTCGGCCCAGCGCACGGCGTTATAAAGGAACCAGCCATAGCCAAGCTGGCTGAATTCAACTAACAGAACCACGGTGATGGGAGCGTCGGTGGTGCCAAAATTCGTAATCGTCTGGGGCGCGCCGTCTTCGATGATGCGAAAATTTTCCTTCTTCAGATTATTCAGGTAGTTGCCATCGTTATCGGTGACAACAACATCGACGTTCACGACCGGCACGGTTACCGCGATGGCAAATCCAGGCTGGCCTGATTGCTGCTGGCCTTGTCCCTGGGCGGGTGCCTGTTGGGGCGGCGCCGGCTGGGGCGGGGGAGGTTGCTGAGATCCCTGGCCTTGCGCGAAGGCAAGGGGCGGCCCAAAAGCCAAAACCGCAATCAAGGCGTGGGCGAGTATCAATCTTCTCATAGGATCTTGTCATAGCAGGCGCGTCATCGTAGAAGCTGCGCGCCAGCAGCCATTCGGTACCTTTGATGGTGCCACGAAACGAAGGGATGTTCAAATTCTCAGATTCAAATTTCAGTGATGTTCCTATGGAATTAATGATGGAACCGGCGGCTTGGACGCGAACGCGGCCATGTTAGTATCTTTGGCTCGCGCAAAAATGCGAGGAACGGAGTCGTTCGGCAAAGGAGAAGGGATGGGGAGGCGAATTCCTTACATTTTCAGCCTGCTTGGCTGGATCACCCTGATGCTGGTCTTACCGCCGGCGGCGTTGAAGTCGCAAACGCCTGCGCCCGGCGGGATGCCGGATCCATTGCAGCTGACGGCTGAGGCGCAAACCTGGCTGACCGACCTGATCCGAATCAATACGACGAATCCTCCCGGCAATGAGCTGGAGGCGGCGAAATATATCCAGACCGTTTTGCAGAAGGACAATATTCCGGCGGAAGTTTTGGAGATGAAGCCGGGGCGGGGAATTGTGGTCGCGCGGCTCCAAGCGGGCCCTTTGCCGGATTCTTCGAAGGCGCTGTTGCTGCTGGCGCATTTAGATGTCGTGGGCGTGGACCGAGCCAAATGGAGCGTGGATCCTTTCGCGGCGACACAGAAGGACGGCTACATCTACGGGCGCGGGGCGATCGATGACAAAAGCATGGTGGCGGCGAACCTGGCGGCCTTTATAGGACTCAAGCGCTCGGGAACGCGGCTGACGCGGGACGTCATTTTTCTTGCGGATGACGATGAGGAACAGGGCGGCGACGCCAGCATAAAGGCGGTGATCGAAAAGTATTGGGATAAGATCGCCTGCGGCTTTGCCCTCAATGAAGGCGGTGGCGTGGTATTGCAAAACGGCAAAGTGCAATACGTGGCCATCCAAACCAGCGAGAAAGTGGCTTACAACGTGACGGTGACCGCGACGGGGACCTCGGGCCACGCTTCCATTCCACAACGAGACAATGCGGTCGTGCATCTGGCGGCGGCGGTGCAGAAAATCGGCACGCTCGAAACGCCGTTGCACTTGCAGACCATGACGCGGCGCTATTTCGAGCAACTTGCTCCCGTAGAAGACGAAGATATCGCCAAATGGATTCGCGCATTGGACACTTCGGACCGTGCGGACCTCGCGGCTCTTCGCCTCGCGCAGATGAATCCGGAGTGGAACTCGATGCTGCGGGATACCATCGCGCCGACGCAGTTAAATGCGGGCGTTCGCAATAATGTGGTTCCTGCGCAGGCTTCGGCCAACCTGAATATTCGCCTACTGCCCGGAAATTCGATCCTGGACGTAGTCGAGCAGATGCAGAAGGCCGTGAATGATCCGCAAGTCAAATTCACCGTAGAGCCGGATGCCGGACCAAGCGCTCCTTCTTCATCAATCACCACGGAGCTTTACCTGAGCATCGAGCGGCTCGCGCCGCAGCAATTTCCCGGCGCCGTAGTGGTTCCTTACCTATCCCCCTGGGCCACGGATTCCGCTTATCTGCGACTTCACAACGTACAGTCGTATGGATTGGTTCCCTTTCCACTGACCGACGCGGATATGCTGCGAATGCACGGCGATGACGAACGCATTCCGATCACCAGCTTCCGCACCGGCGTTGAATTCCTGTACAAGGCGGTTCATGAATTCGTCACGAAGTAACTCGAACTCCACCCAAGTACGCCGTGCCAAGATCGTCTGCACCCTGGGCCCAGCGAGCCGTTCGCCCGCAATGATCGACCACTTGATGCGGGCAGGGATGGACGTGGCCCGATTGAATTTTTCTCATGGCACCCAGGAAGAGCACGCGCGCACGGTCACGCTGATACGAGCGGCTTCGGCGCACCAGCAAAAACCTATCGGTATTCTCGCCGACCTGCAAGGACCGAAAATCCGCACAGGCGCGCTGGAAGGCGGGCGCCCGATCACTCTGTGCGCTCAAAGGCGGTTCACGATCAGCACAGTGGATGCGCCGGGAAATGAGGAAGGCGTTTCGATCAGCTACAAGCGCCTGCCATCGGAAGTGCACAAGGGCGATCGAATCCTGCTGGCGGACGGACTGATCGAGCTGCGCGTGCTCTCCACAGGGCGGCAGCGAATCGTGTGCCGCGTCGTGAATGGCGGCGATCTCCGGGAGCATCAGGGCGTCAATCTTCCCGGCGTGAAGCTGCGGATTCCGGCGCTGACAGAGAAAGATTTGGCCGACCTGCGGTTCGCGCTGAAGTGCGGCGTCAACTACGTCGGCGTGAGCTTCGTGCGCACGGCGGACGACGTACTGGCGGCTAAGGCGGCCATGGAGAAAGCCGGCCGGAAAGTTCCGGTGATCTCAAAACTGGAGAAACCGGAGGCGATCGACAACCTCGACGAGATTCTGCAGGTGTCGGACGGAGTTATGGTGGCGCGGGGCGACCTGGGCGTGGAGATGAGCCCGGAACGCGTGCCCGTGGTTCAGAAGATGGTGATCGCCCATGCACGAGAGGCGCGCGTGCCGGTGATTACCGCAACGCAAATGCTGGAATCGATGACCTACAATCCGCGGCCGACGCGCGCGGAAGCGTCCGACGTGGCCAACGCAATTTTTGACGGCAGTGACGCGGTGATGCTCAGCGCCGAAACCGCTACGGGACGCTATCCGGTGGAATCGGTAAAAATGATGGACCGCATCGTCCGCGAGGCTGAAGCGAGCGTCACAGAATATATCCGCCCGCATCGGCGTGCGCTTTTAAGTCTGGCGGAGACTACCGCGGAGCTCATTTGCCACGCTTCCGAAGAGCTGTCGATGAAGGTGATTGCCGTTTTCACGGAAAGCGGTTCGTCCGCGCGGCTGATTTCGAAGCACCGGCCTCGCCCGCCGATCATCGCCTTTTCGCGCAGCCAGGAGACGCGCCGGCAGGTCACGCTGCTCTGGGGCGTGCTGCCACGGAAGGCGGCGATGCTGCGGGATATCGACGATATGGCAGAAATCGCCGAGCGCCGCCTGCTCGAGGAGGGGCTGGTGCGGCAAGGCGACTTGGTGGGAATGGTGGCGGGCACTCCGCTGGGCGTGGGCGGGACCACAAATTTCATGAAATTTCACATCATTGGCGGCGGCGAGCAGGTGTGGCGCTAGGGCTCGCGAGTCGCGCCCGGTTCGGCTTTTACCTCTCGGTTTATCTTCTTTGGATCCTGCTGATTTTTTATGCGACAGGCGGCGACCCATGCCCAGTGGCCAATCCTGGCTTGCCGGCTGGCAACAGTGGGACGCGCATTGGTACGAACAAATCTGGCGCGAAGGGTATCCCGCGGCAGATCCTCGAACTCTGGTTTTTCCTCCAGGGTATCCGGTGATCGTTGGAATCATCTCAAAGCTTTTTCGTGCATCTTTTCTTGCGACAGCGATTGTTTTGAACCTGGCGGCTTTTTTTTGTACCGCAGTCTTGGTATCTGAGTGGCTGTCGCGGAAGTTTGCTGTTTCCAGCTCTTTGTTATTTGTGTTCGTGCTGTCCGCGCCTGCTGCTTACTTTGCCTTTACTGCATATTCCGACGTCGTATTCATGCTGTTGCTGTGGGTTTTGCTCTGGCTTGCTTTGGCAGAACGTGTTCCGGGCGGATATAAAAGCGTAATCGCGCAATCTCTCTTGCTGCTTGTGCTTCCATGGATCCGCCTGACGGGCTACGCACTGGCTTCGTGGCTCTTCGCGCGGAGGATCGTGGCGCTCGCGGTTTTGGCTTCGCTGGCGCTTTGGCTGGGATTTAATCGAATGATCGCGGGAAGTGCTTTCTATTTTCTTCGCGCGCAGGACCTTTTCGCCATGCCTCAAGGGAACTTCTTCCAGGGGCTGGCCGACAGTCTGATCCACGTGGGATCGGATTGGAGTCGCGGAACGAGTTGGCTGGAATTCGGTTTCCTGCCCCTGTTTTATCTCTGCGCGCTGGCGGCCGCGGCGGTATGGCTAGCGAAACGGCGCGAAGGTCTGCTGGCCCTCAGCGTACTATCGATCTTGCTGTTTTCCTATAACCAAGGTTTCTGGCGCAGCGTGGTTCGGTACGACCTTCCGCTCGTTCCCGTGCTGTGCCTGCCGTTACTGGTGACCGCCAAATCCGGGACGGGTATGGCTTCATACGTTTCCCGAGCGGCTTTCTACGCGCTCATTCTCGGTCAATTTTCGCTGCAAATTTACTTCGCGCGGCTCTTTCACGCGGGCGGCTGGGCGTTTTAAGGCTGAAGGTCCGAAGCGGAAGCGGTCAGTTGACCCAGTTGTCGGGGTGGGAGGGCGGCTCATTTCTATGCTTGCGCATGAAAACCTCAAACTTGCGGCGGGCGCGACGCCGCTGCCAATCGGAAATGCCATTGCGCGCGCGAAAGAACCAGGAGCCGCGGCGGAGATAGAGATACCCGACCAGCATGCCGCCGAGATGTGTAATGTGGCTGACGTTGTCGCCCGCGCCTGAGCCGAGCGTGAGGAAAAATTCGATGGCGCCCGCGCCGATGACATAAATCTTCATCGGAATCGTAACGGGGAATGGAATCAGCCAAATTTTGCGGTCCGGAAACATGATGGCGTTGGCCAGCAGAATTCCGTAAATCGCACCGGAGGCCCCAATGGTCGGAATCGCGGATGTCCCGAAACCGTGCGGGTCGATGATCGTCTTCACCAGCACGTTGATCAGCCCGGCGCCGACGCCCGTCAGGAAGAAATAGGTATAAAAGCGGTGCGTTCCCCAGGCGCGTTCAAGGTCTACGCCAAACATCCAGAGAAAAAGCATGTTCAGGAGGATGTGCCACAGGCCGCCATGCAAAAAGATGTACGTGACCGGCTGCCAGATTCTGAGCCCGTGCGTCACCAATAGCGGCACCAGTCCGAACTCGCGGATCATCAGGCGATAGCCGGTCGTGTTGAAAAGCTCGAGAAGCGTCTGGATGAGAAACACGCCCACGCAGGCGAGCACGAGATTGCGAATGGCAGGTGTGACGAATTCACGCCATTGCGAACGCGCCCGGGGATATCGCGGGAAAAAACTCATGGAGAGAGTCTAAGGGTAGCAGCCCTAGCGAGTCAAAGTCATCACCCTACTGCTAGTACAAAAGTACTGGAGCCTACGATTCCCGCGTTAGTGCAATGGGTCCATTGGAGGTGAGCTGTAATTACTTGAGAATGACCGTTGCGCGAGGATGGGCATGAGTGAGGGCAACCCAACCGGCACCCTGGGCACGGTGAGCGTCACCGAATGGGTCGAAGATCGCCGCAGAACAGAGCGCGTACCTGTCTCGCTGCCCGTTCATGTGTGCTCTTCCGACGGGGCGATCGATAAATTTGAGGAAGTTTCCACGACCCTAAACGCTTCGCGCGACGGCGTGTACTTTTCCAGCGATATTCAAACTTATAAAGTCGGGATGTCCCTCGTAGTCACCTTTCCCTTTTCTAATGCCCCCGAGCGCAACGTGCATTTCTTCGGCAAGGTCGTGCGGATTGATGCGCTACCTGAAGGCCGCTTCGGTATAGCTGTCGAGTTGGTAATGACCATCGCGAACAGACGAAAACTACGCGCTGTCGCCGAAACGGTGAGGCGTTAATGCACAATGCCCTGCCGCTTTTAGCCCACGCGCATACCACCTTCGAGAACGACAGACTCAATGAACGCCGGACTCTAGAGCGATTAAAAATCTCTGTTCCCGTCCACGTGCGTTCGATTGATCCCTCCGAGCGCGCGATCTTAGAAGCTGCAACTACGATCGATGTGAACCGGCACGGCCTCTGCTTCAGCACTTCGCGAGATCACTACCACGTGGGGATGTCTCTATGCATGACATTTCCGTATTCTTCTCCGGTCATGGTTCGTAAGGAGTTTGTGGGCAAGGTGGTGCGGGTGGACTCACTGCCAAACGGCGGCCGGTCTGTAGCGGTGCAGTTCATCTCCCAGCCTTAATCCTGGAAGCACTAAGGAGCTTGAATAGAACTATGCGGAAACTAAACGGAATCCTGATCCTTGCGGCCGTCATGACGGTTGCTTCACTGTTGATCCTGAACTTCGTACGGTGGAAACTGATCGGCTCAGAAACTGAGCAATCTCTTCAGTTGAAACAAAGTCACGCCAGCTAGTTATATTCGGCGGGCTACGTAGTTTTTCTTGTTTTCTTCTCTCCGGGCAGACCCAGAAGCCAGTCGCGACCAAAAGCTTTACAATCGTGCATACACACGTTCGCTGATGTGCACAGGTGCGCGAACGCTCAGGATTCCGCATCTAAAGGGAGTGATTGTGAGACGAAGTCTTCTGTGCCAACGCTCTGGGCAGCCGCGTCATGCTCTCGCCTCTAAACTAGTCGTACTGATCGTACTTATTACTTGCTCACTCTTGCGGCCAGTTTTTGCCGAAACCATAGCTGTGCGCCAGATGGAAGGTTCGCTACACGGGTTTCTCGTGTTGCAAACGCTGGACGGCAAGACGATCGCTGAGGGCGACCTGATCGAGACCGCCAAGGGCTCAGCGGTGAAGGTCCAGATGATCTTTCGTTTCCACGATGGCTCGTACTACGAAGAGACCAGCGAATTCTCGCAACGGGGTCAATTTCGGCTCTTACGAAATCATCTCGTGCAAAAGGGCCCATCATTCAAGCTGACCGTGGAGCGATCCATCGACGCTTCCACAGGCCAGGTCAGCGTTCGCTATACAGACGACAAAGGCAATCAGAAAGTGGACTCCGAACACATCGAATTGCCTGCCGATCTCGCCAACGGCATGTTTTTGGTGCTCATGAAAAATATTGATCCAGCGAAGGCGGAAACTACCGTATCCGCTGTCGCGGGCGAACCAAAGCCGCGCGTCGTAAAGGTCTTGATTACGCCCGAAGGGAAAACGCCTTTCCTGGTTGGAGGATCGAAACGGGAAGCCATTGAGTTTGACTTAAAGCCGCATATCGAAGGAGCGGCCGGGGTGATCGCGCCGCTTGTGGGCAAGCAGCCTGTGGACGCACACATCTGGGTGGTCGCGGGCGAGGGTCCGACAGCACTCAAATCAGAAGGTCCGCTCGAACCGGAAGGCCCCGTTTGGCGAATCGTGAACGTGGGCGCGGTTTGGCCCTCCGACGCAGCACAGACGGAAAGCAAGAAATAATAGCTCAGAGAAAGCGCCACCCGCCAACGTCCAGGCCCTCGCGTGCGCGGCGGCCGCCGGTTCCATTCATTTCCTCTCCTGACGGCGTTATACTCAGCCCATTTCAAACCGATACAAGTTATTTTGATCGAGTGGAGGAGAACGTGACGAACCGCGAGTGGACACTGAATCTTTGGCGTCATGTGGGTCGTTTGGCGGCGGGCATTTGTGCAGTCCTCTTCGGGCTCAGTTTGTTGGTAGCCACGCGGGCCGAAGGGCAGGAAGTCACGCCGGAGCGCCTTGTTCACGCCGGAAAAGAGCCGCAGAACTGGCTGACGTTCTTCGGGAATTACAGAGCCTGGAGCTATAGCCCGCTCAATCAGATCACGCGCGAAAATGTGCACCGGCTGACGCCGGCGTGGACTTTTCCCACGGGCGGGCGCGGCGGGCTGGAGTCCGCGCCGATTATTGCCGACGGCAAGCTGTACCTGGTGGATCAGAACAATGACGTCTTTGCGTTGGACGCGGTCACGGGCAAGCTGATTTGGAATTACGCCTATAAAGCGGCCAAGGATGCTCGCGCGGGAAACGGAAAGGCTCGAGGATTGGCGATTGGGTTCGGAATGCTCTTTATGGGCACCCGGGAGAATCGCCTCGTCGCTCTGGATGCGACGACAGGCAAGGAGATCTGGAATATCGAAATCGAGAATTCCGCGAAGTGCGGATGCGGGATCAGTTCGGCGCCTCTGCTGGTGAAAGACAAAGTGATTACCGGGGTGACGGGTGGCGAAAGCGCGCATCGAGGATATATAAGCGCTTTCGATGCGAAAACAGGAAAACTTGCCTGGCGCTTTTACACAATCCCGGAGCCGGGCCAGCCTGGTTCCGAAACTTGGACGGGGGATTCCTGGAAACTTGGCGGCGGGTCGAGCTGGTTTACGGGTTCGTATGACGCAGAGCTCAACCTGGTTTTTTGGGGCGTGGGCAATCCTTCGTCCGACCTTTACGGCGGCGACCGTCTGGGCGCGAATCTTTACACCGACTCGCTGGTGGCGCTCGACGCCGACACGGGAAAGGTGCGCTGGTATTTCCAGGAGACTCCGCACGACGTATACGACTACGACTCGAATCCCGAGCCAGTGCTGATCGACGTCCAGCTAAACGGGCAGATGCGCAAGCTGGTGATTCATTCCAGCAAAAACGGATTTGCGTATGTGCTGGACCGCGAAACGGGCAAATTCGTTCGGGGATTTCCGTATGTCGATACCGTGACCTGGACCAAAGGCCTGGATAAAGATGGAAAGCCCATCGATCCGGTCATGGAGGAAGCGGGCAAAGTAGACAAAGATTATTTGTTCTGCCCGGGAACACAGGGTGGCCGGAATCGGAATCACTCGGCCTACAGCCCGCAGACCGGTTTGTGGTACACGACTGCGCTGGAGGTTTGCTCACATCTTACGCCGCAAAACAAGAGGTGAATGAGGGCGAGAGCTTCTGGGGCGGGCAGAGAGAGGAGCAATTGAACCCCAACGCCGTCCCACACATCGCCGCTTTCGATCCCCTGACGGGAAAGAAGCAGTGGAGCTTCGCGACGAGATTCTTCAATGCGTCGTCTTTGCTGGCTACGGCTGGCGACTTGGTTTTTGGCGGAGACATCGAAGGAAACGCTTTTGCGCTGGACGCCAAAACCGGCCAGAAGCTCTGGTCGTTTAATACCGGCAGCCGCATTGCTTCGCCGGCAGTGAGTTTTTCCGTAAATGGACGGCAATATGTGGCTATCGATTCGGGCGGCGGTTCGTTGATCGAAGCGCGGGCTCCTCTGTATTGGCCGGAAGCGAAGAATCACATCGGGCAGGACGCTTCGACGCTTTTCGTTTTTGCGCTGCCGGATGAGAAATAACGGACGCTCTTAACTCTCGTCAGGCGGGGTATCGGCTTTGCCGTTCTTGCCGCTATCGGCTTTGCCGTCGGCCTTGCCATCGACACCGCGAATCAATTCCACGAAGGCGCTGGCCGAGCGGGGCAAATGGCGGTCGCGGCGGTAAATCAACCCCAGTTCGCGCCACAACTCGACATCTTTTATAGGGATGAGTTTCACGCGGCCGGCGCGGACGTCGTCTTTGGTGAAGCCTTCGCTGATCAGCGACACGCCGAGATTCGCGCCGACGAAGAGCTTGATCATCGTTACGCTGGGCAATTCCATGACAATGCGGAGATCGGCGACATAAGGCCGGAAAGCCTTATCGAGCAATTGGCGCGTAAAGCCGGTCTTGGGAAAAATCAGCGGCTGGCCTGCGATATCCTTGGCGGTTACTTCTTTGAGTTTCGAGAGCGGGTTTTTGGTGCTGACCATCAGCATGACGCGATCGCGATAGATGGCATGTACTTTAAGGCTGGGCGACTTCACCGGCAGGGTCACGATGCCGAGATCGATCGTTCCGTCTTCGACGCGCTGCAGAATCTTGTGACTGAAATTGCGATAAATGCTGATCTGCACGTCGGGATACGTGCGATGGAACTTCGAAAAAACCTCGGGCAAGACGTAGAGGCAGGTGGCTTCATTTGCTCCGATGGCAAGAATGCCGCGGGGCATCTCGGATTGGTCGGCCACGGCGCGCAGCGATTCCTGGCGCAGCATTAAGAAGCGCTCCGCATATTCAAAGAGCACTTCTCCCGCCGGCGTCAGCCGGACGGTTTTTCCCATTCGGCCGAATAGCTTTTCGCCGTATTCCTGTTCGAGCTGCCGGATCTGGGCGCTTACCGCCGATTGCGAGCGGAAAACCTTGCGGCCGGCCAGCGAAAAGCTGCCGTGCTTGGCCACTTCAACAAAGGTGTTGAGCTGATCGAAGTCCATTTTTTGTGGCCCGTAATTCTAACGGAAATGGCGGGCAAATACATCTTTGGCCGCCGCGGTATTTATCCACAGTGGCGCAAATCCAGTCTGATTCAGCTGGATTTTCAGTTTGTGCCGCCAAAAATGACGCTGCGCGTGTGGCGCGCGATCATCAATTCTTCGTTCGTAGCCACGACTCTCACGACGCAAGCGCTTTCCGCGGCGCTGATCACGTCTTTGGCAGCGTTGTTTTTAGCAGAATCGATGCGTACGCCGAGATGGCCAAGATCGCGGCAGATCTCCTCGCGAACGGCTGGCGCGTGTTCCCCAATGCCGCCAGTAAACACGAGCATATCGACGCCGCCCAGCACGGCGGCAAACGCGCCGATCTCCTTGCGAATCAGAGCGGCAAAACATGGCAATTGCTTCTGCCGCGCGGGGATCGGAATCGCGTTTCGCGAGCAGCGCCTTCATGTCCGAGGTCAATTCGGAGACACCCAGCAAGCCGGATTCGGAGTCGACCAGGCGTTCCAGTTTCGCCGCGTCGTAACGCCTTTCGCGGAGCAAGTAGATCAGGATGCCCGGATCCAAGTCGCCGGTGCGCGTTCCCATCATTATTCCGCCGGTCGGGGTGAGGCCCATGGACGTGTCCGCCGGCACGCCGTCTTTGACGGCGGCCAAACTGGCTCCGTTGCCCAAATGGGCGATGATCAGGCGCTGGCGCTGGGCGGCCGGTCCCAATTCCTGCAAAACGTATTCGTAGGAGAGGCCGTGAAAACCGTAGCGGCGGATGCCCTCGTCGAAAAGCTTTCTGGGCAAAGGAAAGCGCTGAGCCAGTTCCGGAAGGCGGCGGTGGAAGGCCGTATCAAAGCAGGCGACCTGGGGAATTTGCGGAAGCTGCGAGGCGACCGCTTCCATAATCTTGATTTCGGCGGGCAAGTGCAGGGGAGCCAAAGGGATCAGATTGCGCAGATCGGTTAAGACCTGAGGCGTGATCTTTTGCGGAGCGGCGTAGTGCGGGCCGCCATTGACCACACGATGTCCGATCGCGGAGGGAGGAGCGTATTTTCCTTTTTTCAGCTCATCCAGCGCCATCTGTAACGCATCTTGGCGCTCGGGAATTGGACGAGGTTGATCCACAACGGAACTGCCGTCGGGCGTGCGAAGCCATAAGCGTGCCGATGGCGCGCCGATATCTTCCGCTTCGCCCCGCACCAGGAGGCGCTCGCTCGAGTTACTGAATTCGTACAACGCAAATTTGAGTGACGACGAACCGCTATTGAAGGCGAGGATGTGATGAGGTTCCACAGATTACCCGGAATTTGGCCGTGCGATGCCATTTGATTATATGGCCGGGGGCAGCGTGAGCGAGACCTTTGCCTGTTACAGTGGTATTGCGGGAGCGTTAAGGCTTTCCGTCACACCTAACCTGCAGGATTGAGCCGCATCATAGACTCATACGCAAAAAGGAAATTCCATGTTTGAATTCGATGCGAAGCTTTCCACGGTGGTTGAAACCGACCACGAGCCGTCGCACCCACCGAAGCCCAGCAGCAAACCCTTAGCTCCAGAACTTCTCCAGAAAATGCAGCGCTATTGGCAGGCCGCGAATTATCTGACCATCGGACAAATTTATCTGCGCGAGAATCCTCTTTTAAGAGAGCCGCTCAAGCCAGAGCACATCAAGCCACGGCTTCTGGGCCACTGGGGCACTTCGCCGGGCCAGAATTTTATTTATGTGCATTTGAATCGCCTGATCAAAGAGAAACACGCCAGCGTCATTTATATTTCCGGGCCCGGACACGGCGGCCCGGCTCTCGTCGCCCAGAGCTATCTCGAAGGGACGTATTCGCAGGTTCATCCGGAAGTGACGCAGGACTTGCCGGGAATAAGGACGCTGTTTCGCGAATTCTCGACGCCGGGAGGCGTCGGAAGCCACTGCGGCCCGCACATTCCCAGTTCTTTGCACGAAGGCGGAGAGCTGGGCTATTCGCTGCTGCACGCTTACGGCGCCGCCTTCGATAATCCGGCGCTCATCGTCGCTTGCGTGATCGGCGATGGCGAGGCGGAAACGGCGCCGCTCGAGGGAAGCTGGAAAGGGAACAAGTTTCTGAATCCTGTGCGGGATGGCGCCGTGCTGCCGATTTTGCATTTGAATGGATACAAAATTTCGAGCCCCACGGTCGAAGCTCGCACGCCCGATGAAGAACTCGTGCAGCTATACACGGGTCGAGGCCATCGCGCCTATTTCGTGGAGGGGGACGATCCCGCGGACGTGCACCAGGAGTTTGCTGCCGCGCTGGACCACGCTTATGCGGATATCAAAAAGATTCAGGACGATGCGCGAAAGAACGGCCTGAAGGGCGCGCCGGCGTGGCCGATGATCATTCTGCGCACGCCCAAGGGCTGGACTGGACCGAAAGAAGTGGAGGGCCTGCCGATCGAGGGAACGTTTCGCGCGCACCAGGTTCCGCTTGCGAACGTGCGCACCGACAGCAAGCAGCTCAAGATGCTCGAAGAGTGGATGAAGAGTTACGAACCCGACAAGCTATTTGATAAAGATGGCCGGCTGATACCGGAATTGGCCGAGCTCGCCCCGCACGGCGACCATCGCATGGGCGCTAGTCCGCACGTCAACGGAGGGCGTGTATTGAAAGACGCTGGTGCTTCCCGAATTCATAAATTACGCGCTCAAAGTGCCCGGACCGGGCCGCGTGATTGCGGAAGCGCCTCGAAAGCTCGGCGAGTTCCTGAGAGACACGATGCGGCAGAATTCGCAGAATTTCCGCTTTTTCTGTCCGGACGAGACCAATTCGAATCGCCTGAACGCCATTTTCGACGCCACCACGCGTTGCATGGTGGAGCCCACCGTCTCCATTGACGACAAAGTGAGCCCCGAAGGGCGCGTCATGGAAGTGCTCAGCGAGCACTGCACGGAGGGCTGGCTCGAAGGATATGTGCTGACCGGCAGGCACGGTGTGTGGTCATCGTATGAGGCCTTCGCGCAGGTGGTCGATTCGATGATTACGCAGCACGCTAAATGGCTGGAGGAATCGCGAGAATATCCGTGGCGGCGGCCCATCGCGTCGCTCAACGTGTTTCTGACCAGCCACGCGTGGCGCAACGATCACAACGGATTCAGCCATCAGGCGCCGGGGTTCGTGGACAATGCGCTGCAAAGAAGGAGCGAAGTGATCCGCATCTATTATCCTCCGGATGCGAATTCCCTGCTGAGCGTGATGGATCACTGCCTGCGCAGCCGCAATTACGTGAACATCGTCACCTGCGGAAAGCAGTTTGCCTTGCAATGGCTGGACATGGATCAGGCCATTTCGCATTGCTCGCAGGGAGCATCCATCTGGAAATTCGCCAGCAACGATGACGGCGGCGAGCCTGACGTGGTGCTGGCCTGCGCCGGCGATGTGCCCACGCAGGAAACGGTGGCGGCAGCATGGCTGCTGCGGAAACACGTTCCGGGAATCAAGTTGCGCGTCGTAAACGTGGTCGATCTGGGCGTGCTGATGAGCCCGGACGTTCACCCGCACGGAATGGATAACATCTCCTTCGAAGGATTGTTCACGCAAGCGGCGCCGGTGATTTTTGCCCATCACGGATATCCGGCCGTGATTCACAGCATGATGCATGGCCGGGCCAACGAAGCACGATTCCATGTTCGCGGATTCAAAGATGCCGGCACCACCACCACGCCATTCGACATGGTCGTTTTGAACGGCATCAGCCGATTCGACCTCGCGAAGCTGGCGCTGAGGTATGTGCCGCGCCTAAGGTCGGAAAGTTCAGACGTGATCGACATGTTCGACCGGAAACTCTACGAGCATCGCTCGTACATTCGCGAGAATTTCGAGGACTTGCCGGAGATCGCCAACTGGTCCTGGACGGCGGATTTCAGCGATCCGGCGGGGCCTCCGCCGCTTGCGGTCGGACAGCCCCGAGCGGCTCTTTTCACCGATTCATGATTGCGATTTCAAGAGGATCAAACGGCAACAGCCTGAGCGCCCTGCGTATCGGCGACTTGGTTGAATCCTTTGGCACAAAGCCGTAAGCTCCTGACGCGCGTTGGAAAGATGTTTCCGATTAAAGTTTCCCAGCATCGAAGAATCTTCGGCCTATTACGAATCTGAGGAGCGCATACATGAGTCCCAAAAATAACAAACGCGGTGAGAGTTATAACCAATTGGAAGCGGGCACCAAACGGGCCAAACCAATTCAACATCAACGCGGCGCGGAAATTCAGCCGTACGGCAAGATCGCGAAACTGCCGATCGCCCTGGACGAAAAGGTCTGCGCAGAGAGCGCAGAAAATCTGAACCAGCTGCTTGCCGATACCATGACGCTTCGCGACATGTACAAAAAGCACCACTGGCAAGTCGCCGGGCATACGTTCTATCAATTGCATCTGCTCTTCGATAAGCATCACGGCGAGCAGGACGAACTCGTGGACGAAATCGCCGAGCGCATACAGCTTTTGGGCGGCATCAGTCTTGCCATGGCCGCGGATGTTGCCGAAACAACCATGATCGAACGGCCGCCAAGAGGTCGGGAAGAAGTCCCGGTACAAATCTCGCGCCTCCTGGAAGCTCACGAACTGATCCTGAAGGAAGCTCGCACAATGGCCAAGCTGGCTACTGAGGCGGGAGATGACGGGACAAACGATTTACTCGTTTCCGACGTGATCCGAACCAACGAGCTGCAAGTGTGGTTCCTCGCGGAGCACTTGGTGGATGTTCCCGTTGTTCGCGCCGACCGCGGGGCGGTCGCCGTGGCTGGAGAGTGACGGCCACCCCGGGCAACTTGCGCTGAAACCTCAGCGACGATGGATTTGAGCGCGCCCTTGAAATTTGGTGCGGCTCTATTCACTGGCTTCTGAGAAAGAATCGCTGACGAGTTCGTTCGCGCTTAACGAACGTTCGAGACATCAAGGTTATTGTTTCCGTCGTCCGCTGCGGCGAAGCGGAATCCATCGCCCAGCTCTGCTGAATGATATCCGCCGCGGCGAAGGCTAATCCGAACATGTCGCTCCGCAGGCCCAATTCCACGCGTTTTGCTGAATCCTATAGAATAGGCCACAGGGCCTGTAGCTCAGATGGATAGAGCAGCGGTTTCCTAAACCGTTTGTCGGGAGTTCGACTCTCCCCAGGCCCACCACTTTTTCCGTTCATTTAGAAAGATGTCGGCGATGCGAGCCAAATGCCCAAATGCTGCGTTTGTCATAGTTATTAGTTCGTGATCTCGTCCGAAACTTAACATCCCGACTGATCGAGCCGCGACATCATGGCAGCCGGTTTACTAGCCTCTGCAATCCAATGTACGACGTTTCCCAGTCGTCCCTCACGTCAAATTTCAATAAATAGGGATTCCCCAGGTCCTTCCGTCACAGTTCCCTTCACAGTGAGCTTTTTCCGGTGTCAAACGCCGCGTTACCGTGGTGTGCAGAGAGTGGAACCGAAACGATCAGAAGGATGCGTAGCATCCTTCTGACTACTTGACTTTGCCTTCAAGACCAGCGCCAGCGGGGTCGGCAAATTCTTTGTTATATTGCGCCGTCTCCGACGGGACGCACTCCATCTCGGGAATATCAAAAGTGGGTGGTTGCAGCCTTACGGAAAACTTGTCCAGGGCTATCCAGGGTTTCGTGTACATCTTCGGATCTTCAATCGTGACGCTTATCTGCAAATGATCGCGATCCGCGCGGTGGTACTGCTCGATCACGTGAAGGGCGTTGCTGTGCGGACGTCCTACATTATCCAGCCAACTTCTGTCATCAAATCCGTTCGACTCCGCGACGAACGTGTAGTCGTCCACCCATTTGCCCGTCGAGTATCCCCACCACCGAGATTCCTGAGGATCATTTGACGTCCAACGCGGCTCGTCGGGATTCTGGGGCAGCCGCCGCCCGTCCGTCCAGATCACCCGCCACTTCCTATTGAATTCGTACAGGATCAGCACTTGGTTCGCTGTCTGTACGATCTCACTGGTCCTGAAGTTATGAAGGAGAATGCGTGGAAATCCCTGTGGATCACACCCGGGAACCGGATCATTTGTGTACGCGGCGGCAACTTCTGTCACGCCAAACGTCGGCTTGTTCGAAAGGAAAGCCTTGCGTCCTAAAGGTGTGTAGGGCAACTCGTGTTCTGGCTTACCGTCTGATGGCATCGCCTTCGGACCGGTCGCTTGAACTCCGTCGCTGGCTGTCTTGGCCGGCTCCCATATCCCAGAAATATCATGACGCGGAGCAGGCATCGGCGTTTCACCCTTTTTATCGGCGTCATAGACCGCTCCGGGCTGGCGCGCAAACTCCCCTTTTTGAGCGTCCGACAAAAGTGAGAGCATAAATACCGCAAGAAACGACATCACTGAAATCACAAATCGCTTTGGCATTATGGATGTTCCTTTCCCGCGGTTAGATCGGCATTTGGCCGTTCGATCCGAATAAGGTCTGCGAGCAAACAGATGCTCTGAGGCGCTACCCTACTCAGGCCGCTAAGCCACTTCTCACTGTCCCCCTCCGCCCTCTCCGAAGTAACGTAGCACCTTACCATTGGCGAGAATCACTCGATCGACACGCCCAAGTGACTGGCCATTCTTTGTCGGTATCAGGATGACCGTGACTTCATCCCCAACTTTCAACGAGTCTTTGTACCAGCCGCTGTTGATCAAGCCGGGAGGATTGGTTTCCTCGGCAAGCCAGTGAGTTACTTCACCTTTATCGTTCTTGACATCAAACTTAAGCCAGCAATGCGGGTTTGCCCAAACCCACTCCGTAACGGTGCCCTTTAGAGTCAGTCTCTTACTTGTGTCGAACGCCGCGTTACCGTGATGCGCGAACAAAGGGACCGACATGATCAAGACACCCGCTGCCAGAGCGAGCCCTGCGGAGAGTTTCTTTCTCATTACGATTACCTCCTATGCAAACCGAGGTTCCGCTTTTTCGCTGCCAAACTTCGTTTTGTGGGCATGGGCTTCCTCTTCTGGAGGAGTCATATGGCTTCGCTCTTATAACGCCTAATCGCGGCACGTTCAAGTTTCCGACTGTGGAGGCGGCAACGAAAGGTTCACGCTACGCTGAGAATCCAACCTTCGCTCTTAGCCTCCCCGCCGCTCGTGTGGCTCAACTTCAGGGGGAGCGACAGGAGCATCGCGGCGGGGAATGGCGATCACAAACGTCTTGTTCCAGATGACTTCAATTACAGGCGCTGTTCTGATTTGTCGCACCCATGTCGCTTACGCGGTTGTCATCCAGGCGTCCAACGAGCAGAATAATAGCGGTCGGGAGGTGCCAAGGATGAAATTCGCCAAAATCTGGCGGTCCATTTCAATCGCATCCGTGTTGGTGCTTTCCTTGATTTCCGGTTCGGCCCTGGCTGACACCGGCGTCAAGCTGCCCAAGCTCGACTTGCACGACACGCGCCTCGACAATGGCCTGCGCGTCATTTTAGTCCCTGACCACAGCGCCCCAGTCTACGCCATCAACGTGTCCTACAACGTGGGCAGCCGTAACGAACTTCCTGGTCATACCGGCTTCGCCCACCTTTTCGAACACATGATGTTTCAGGGCTCCGCCAACGTCGGCAAAGGCGAGCATTTCATCCTCGTGCTGAATAATGGCGGCAACATGAACGGCACCACCAGTGAAGACCGCACGATCTATTTCGAAGAGCTTCCCATAAACCAGCTCGATTTGGGCCTGTATCTGGAAGCTGACCGCATGCGCTCGCTTAATGTCACGCAGGCCAATCTCGACAACCAGCGCAATGCCGTGGAAGAAGAACGTCGCCAGAGCATCGACAACCAGCCTTACGGGCGCGCGGAGCTGGATCTCGACAGCCTTTCTTACGACAACTTCGCTTACAAGCATCCCACAATCGGGTCCATGGCCGATCTGGAAGCTGCCAGCGTTGCCGATGTCGCGGCTTTTTTCCATATCTACTACGCCCCGAACAACGCCGTTGTCACGCTGGTCGGTGATTTCAATCCCGACGAAGTCATGGTCAAGGTCAGGAAATATTTCGGTTCCGTTCCCGCTCAGTCCGCGCCACCCAAGGTCGATCTGCGCGAGGAGCCGCACTATGGCGAACGCCGCGAATCCATTTCTGATCCGCTGGCGCGCCTTCCGCGGGTGGACATCGCCTATCACGTTCCCCCGGGCAACACCACGGACAATTACGTCATGCAGGAATTGAGCATAGCCTTGGCGCAGGGACAGAGTTCGCGCTTTTATCAGCACCTCGTGAAGGAGAAGCAACTCGCCTCGAACGTAAGTATTTTCACAGACTCGCGTATCGGCACGAGCCAGATGTACATCAGCGCCACGCCGCGGGCCGGCGTAAGTTTGGCCGACCTGGAAAAAGGGGTGGATGACGAAATCTCGGCCGTCGTGAAAGACGGCATCACCCCCGACGAACTGGCAAAGGCGAAGACGCAGCTCCTGCGCCGCTTTATCGACCGCCGGCGCACCGTTCTCGGCACCGCGCAGATGATCGGCGAATATGCCGTCAAGTTCAACGAACCCGAGCTGATCAACACGATCCTGGACAAGGAAAACGCAGTGACCCTCGAGCAAGTGAATCGCGCCGCCAGGGCTTATCTGGTCCCCGACCAGCGCAGCGTCGTGACCACCGTGCCCGCCAAGGCAGCGGCGGACGTGACTCGGGAGGCGCCATGACGACCGACGTATCGATTTCCGGGGCCCACAGCATTACTCTACGACGCCTAGCGCTCGCCGCCGCCGCTTTGACGCTGACGGCGCTCGTGGCATCCGCTGTTCGTGGCCAGGAAAAGAGCACGCCCCTCAGCAAAGTGGAGCGTCTCAACCGCGCCCCGGTTAGCAAGGAAGTTCTGCGTGTGCGACTCCCGCGGCCCACGGTTACGAAGCTGCCAAACGGGCTGACCCTGCTGCTCCTCGAAAATCACAAACTTCCCACCGTTGCGTTCACTGTGTGGATTCGCCCGGGCCAATTGGCTGATCCCAGCGACCTGCCGGGCTTGGCCTCGTTTACCGCGGACATGCTCCGCGAAGGCACCGAGCGTCGTTCGAGCGTTGCCATCGCCGCCGAAGCCGATTCGCTGGGGGCCACTCTCGGCGCGAACGCCAGATTCGGCGCGAGCTACACCGTGGTGAATGCCGCAGGCCTCGCGGATAACGCGCCACAACTCCTCGATCTGTTGAGCGACATCGTTTTGCACCCTGCGTTTCCGCCCGCCGAGCTCGTCAGTTACAAGCAGCGCGAGACAGCCGCTCTCGAGCAGCGACTTGCCAATCCGGCATTTCTCGGCCAGCGAACGTTTCGCCAGGTCCTCTATGGCGACGGGCCTCTGGCGGTAGCCTCGCCTACGTGAGATTCGATCGCAAAGGTTACTCCGGAGGATCTAAAGCGCTTCTACGATCAGCACTATCGCCCGGGAAATGCGATTCTCGGAGCCATCGGCGACTTCAAAACCGCCGATATGCAGGAGCTGATCGGGAAGTATTTCGCCGCTTGGTCTGGAGCAGCAGAGCCGCCGCTTTCGCTCGCGGCAAAAGGCGAGCCGCAGCCGACCAGAATCACACTCGTCGATCGTCCTGGATCCGTGCAAACCTACATCATCGGCGGCACGCGCGGCATTCGCCGCACCGATCCCGAGTACTACAGTCTCCAGATGATGAACCAGATTCTCGGCGGCGGCCCGCAAGCGCGCTTGTTTCTTGATTTGCGCGAGGAGCACGGCTACACCTATGGCGCCTACAGCAATTTCAACGCTGAAATCTACCCAGGGGACTGGTTGGCCGCCGCCGCCGTTCGCACGCCGGTGACCGATGGCTCTATGACGCAGTTCTTGTTTCAATTCAAGCGCATGAGCAGTGAGCCAGTGCCGCAAAGCGAGCTCGAGGACGCGCGCCACGCCATTGCGGCAAGTTTCGCTCTTTCGCTCGAACAACCCGCGCGCCTGCTCGATAACTGGATGACCGTGCAGTATTACGGCTTGCCCTCCGATTATTGGGACCAGTACGCCGATCGCATCACGGCGGTGGACGCTGCTGCCGTTCAGACCGCTGCACGCAAGTTCGTTGACTTGGCACACATGCAGTGGATATGCGTCGGTGATCGCCGGCAAATCCAGGAAACCCTCGCCAAATACGGTCCCGTCACCGTAGTGGACGCCGAGGGGAAGGCCGAGAAATAGGGCTTCGGCGTCTGTGCGCCAGCCCTTCCACTCCACACCCAAGACCTAGTGCCATGCGTCCATTCGCTTTCTGTGGTCGCATCCTGGTGGGATCGTACCGCCAGCCCGTCGGCGTCCGAGTTGAGCTCGCCATCATTTGACGGGGCGCAAGGAGAGAATTGCGGTTTTCGTTCACCCTTATCATTGACGGAAGGTCCGCTTCCTACAGCCCAGCCTTTCCGCATGATGGCCCAACTTGTTATCCGCGAGACCCATCTGGTCGACTTGCTCGACCGGATTTTGGATAAGGGCATTGTCATTGATGTATGGGCTCGGCTTACCGTAGCTGGCGTCGACCTCGGAATCACGGTGAAAGCCCGCATCGTGGTGGCTTCCATCGAAACCTACCTAGAATACGGCGGAGCAGGTCGCCCTCGCGGAAGGTAGCACGCCGCCCACCCTACTCAAGCTAGCGGCTTAATTGGCGCCCAGCGTCCGTTAACGGGGCTTTGGCGAGTCGTTCAGGCATCCATCATGAAATGCGCCGCTACGATCTAGCGGATACCGGCATAGGTGAAAATAATTTTCGTCCGCATCGGCGCCGTGTTGCCTCGGGAATTTATCCGCAGATGTACGCGAGATGTTTGAAGAATTTAGGGAGCGACCTCGGCACCTCGTCCCCGGCGCAAGCGAGGCCGCCCTCCTTCGCCGGAATAAACCGACGAAGCTCTCTACCACAAGGCTGCAACTACCAGGTGTGCAAAAACTGAAAAGAGCCCGGTCGGCGGAATCACCTAAGCGCCCGCGTTAGGGCCAGCCACCCTTCGAGAACCGCTCGATCCTTGGGCTCAACTTGGGCAAACGCGATCCCCATCCCTTCGTCGGGTAGGTTAAAGGCCACATGACCTACAGCAGAGAACCTAGCTTTAGCATTTGTGATTTTTAGTTTGACTCCTGTCCCTTCGGGGAAAGGAGTCTTGCTCGTAACAAAGCAACCATAGATACTCAGGTCGCGTGCAACTGAGGTAATTTCCGTCTGTGATTCTAGGTTGATCACTTCGGCGGCTCCTCCGAAGAGGTGACGGGTAGCACGGCGACGTTCGATCTCGCTCCAGCTGCGCATTAGGAATTGAGCCACTTCCGGTTGCCGATGCAGCTCGGACGACCAGATCGGCGTGAGAAGAAGCATTTGCAATCCACCTGCCAAAACATAAGGAAATTTCTAGCTGTCCTGGCGAACGTAGCGGGAAATTCAATTGCCAGCGCTATCAGCGAGCCAAACATCGCACCTAAGATCGCAAAACTGAGGTTCTCAAGCGTGTAGGAGAGTTTAACTCCGCCAATGGTGAGGGTGTGGAGAGAACCAACTGCCAACCCATGGTGCACGGCCATTCCAGATCGAAGAAAGCTGGGAACTAGGATTCCGGCGATGAACACACTGATCGCCACCCCGCTCAAGGGTTCCAGGACAGAAAAAGCCTTTCGTACTCTCCTGTAGTTACGTCCAATTGGCCGCTGGGCGGCTGAATGGTGTTGATCTTGCTGCGCCCTAGAAAACATCACTGCTCCTTTCTCGGATAAGCCTGCTCAAAGTAAAAGGGTCGGCAAAGTAAGGCGGGATATCCCAAATTCAGTAAAAAACACTGTAGTCGGTGTGTAGTAGTTTCCCGTTCAAAGCAGAGGGGCCGTTCCAAACGGGCGCCATGCTCCAGCAGGAGCGTTCGTAATCTTTCCGTCGTGGGGACCAGATTCTATCTCAGCGGGGCGTGTACACTGGCCCCATGGAAAGGAGAAGCGCCCCAATGCACGCCACGCATTACCTGAGAGCGGGGCAACTCGTATTCCCCGTGGCTTGGTTCCGGGCTGCCGATAGATCTGGCCAGTTCCGACAAGCAGAAAAGGGAGAGGGCGGTCTTGAGGCTAAGCCTCAACAATCTGATTGCGGATAGCGTAGCGGACTAGCTCCGTGACCGAATGACAATTGAGCCTCCGCATCAGGTTCGATCGGTGCGTCTCGGCTGTCTTGAAGGTGATGCCCAGAATGTTTGCGACCTCCTTGCTGCTCTTGCCCTCCGCCAAAAGCTGCAAGACCTCTCTTTGTCTCCCCGTTATCGCCGAGAATTCTTCCTCACTTTCCTTTGGCACCTTGTCTAAATGTCCGTCCATCACCTTCTGTGCCACCTTTGGCGTAAAGAAGGTTTTGTTCGCCAGCAGCGCCTTCACGGCGGTGATAAAGTGACGGCCCGCATCTGCCTTGAGAATATATCCGCGCGCCCCCGCCCCCAGGAGTTTGTGAATCAATTGGTCGGACTCGTGGATGCTCAGAATCAGAACCTTCGTACGTGGGCTGAGCTTTGCTATCTGCCGGGTTGCTTCCAGCCCATTCAATGACGGCATCGTAATGTCCAGAATCGCCACGTCAGGCTTGAACTCTTCCGCCTTGGCCACAGCGTCCCTTCCGTCTGTCGCTTCGGCCACTACTTGCCATCCGGGCTGCTCCTGAATCAACGCACGAAGCCCTCGTCGAACGATTTCGTGGTCATCTGCAATCAACACGCTCACTGGATACACTGGCCGAACTCCTTCTGACGATGAGGTGCCGTCGGCAAACGATACGCCTCGGAACGGCAGATAACCACGAGGACTGGCCGCCGTTGGCCTGCAAGAGTCCAACTCTAGGGCAGACAGATAGGCGTGGAACCCGCTCAGTCTACGCTCTCGTGATCGAAAAGCAACTCGGGTTGCAAGAGTCGTATTGTGCGGGTTCATGGGGGATTGAGTCGCCAAGTCGTGGAGCCATACTCTAAACACCTGAAGTCGCGATCCAACTTGATACGCTGAATTAGGCATCGACATCAGGCGATGTGACTGCGACCCCATCAGGTTCTACCCTATCGACCGCGCCGATCGAAGGCGTTCCTAATGACAGATTGATGTCTAAGGCACCAAAAATTGACGGCCCGCGGTCTGACAGGCTGATGCCGCTATTCCAGCCGTGGCCACCTCCTCCGCCAATCACCGAGGCCGGATTGGTCTTCGGGACGGAAGTCTCGGTGGTGGTAACTCGCTGGCTTGAACTTGCGGACGCCTGGTTCGCCCAATCAGAAATCGCAAAACCTCCGCCTCGGCGGTTGCGTCGCCATTTCCGACGCATACGCGCGTGAGCGCGCGGTCTTTCGAAAACGCAGGCGATCTGCCTAATTGGGATCCCTGGATAGGTCCACAAGAAAACGGCCTGTGCGGATCCTATGGGTCTTCGCAACACCGTCTCAATATCCGGTAACAGGAGCTGATCTCGCGGCTTAATTAGGAGCTGTGTGAGCTGTCTGTTTGTGACCTTCGCTGAATGCGCCTGCCGGCGAGTTCGCGCAGCCACATGTCCAGTGCGGAATATTGGCTGACGGTTAGCTCTCCAAACAGCACGCCGATCCCAAAAATGCCCAAGCCGCCACCGGAATGCATGTAGATCACTTTGCCGGGCAGTTCGCTGCTGCTCGTGCCATCGGAGAAGCACAGGCGCAATTCCGTCCCGATGGGAATGGGCTGGAGCATATCGATATAGCAACCCCGCGAACTCAATTCGGAAATCTGCCCGAGAACCGACGTGCCGTCGTGCAGGATAACTTCGGCCTCTGCGAAAAACGAAAAACGCGGATTGGCGCGCCTTTTCGCGAAGGAAGCTTGGGTCATGGTGTCGTTCCTCTCCGTGAAGGTCGCTGCCCTGAAACCATTGTATGAGTGCAGCGCGGCAGATTCAGACACGTGTGCTGTGGATTGCCGAAAGAGGTATTGGCTTTCGGAAAAATTGGCAGGGCTGGGCATCGTCCATCCCGGCTACTTGGCTATCTGAACAGAATAGTTCCGAGAAACGGCCCTATTTGAAGTGTGGTACGCACTCCCGGGAACCTGAATTCCTGAGAAGTGGCAAGCGTTGGTAAGTGGAAAGCCTTTCGCCTTCATTTCAACGGCAATTGAACCGCGGTTTCGGACAGGTCAACCAGCGCCGGCAGGTTCCGAATGGACACCGCCTCTCTCCGCGTCGCCACGATGCCTTGCCGATCCCAGTCAGAAAGCAAGCGGCTCACCGTAAATAATGTGGTCCCGGTCAACTGGGCTAACTCCTCCCGCGAAATGCTGATCTCTATCTCCCCGTTCACTTGGCGGCCCACTTGATGCCTCATGCGAATGATTTGACTGCTCAGCCGTGCCGCTACCCGGTCGGTGCTAATTTCGCGGAAGCGCACGTGCATATCGTCTAAGTGGTGGAGGAGCATATCCAGCATATTGCGCCTCAAAAAGGTATGGCGTTCAAAGAGCGATTCAAATGTGGAGATCTCCCAAGCGAGGGCTGTACATGGCTGTTGGACTCGAGCCGTTGAGTTATGAGTCCGAGTATGCGATTCAGCGTTGCCGATCAGTTCGCCCGGTCCGATGAGTCTGAGTATTATTTCATTTCCATTGGCACCCACTTGCAACAGCTTCACACAGCCCGAAATGAGCAGCACGACCTGCCGCACAGAATCCCCTTGGCAAAAGATCGCGTGCTCACTCTCGAATTTCTTTTCGCGAGCTGCGGAGACAACCTCTTTGCTAGCAGCCGAGGAAGCGCCTGAGAACAATGAAGAGCGCAGTGCGAGGGCAGCAGTAAGGCTTAAGCGGGAACTCTGGCCGGAGCTATGTCCCGCCGGGTGTACTGTGACCGCTCTCTCGAGTGTCTGGATCGATTCCATTTCAAACCTCGCCTTTTGGGATGGGTGGCAAGAAAATAAGTGCTCGGTCTCTCGGCTTGGGGGAGCAACTCTCTTGCCAGTTCGCCCCCTTGAAAATAAAGGACTTACGCATACCCCTGCGGCACGGATGTGCGACCCAATTCTCCTTTTTTGGCAGCGGCTTAGCCGAGTATGGAAATCCAGAATCGCGAGCCAGGAGCCTGCCGGTCTCATTCGGACATTCGGTCAACTTATTTGCTGGTCGGCAAAGATGATTTCTAAACTGGTTATACCGTGGGGACATGACTCACATTGGCTGCCTGAATTGCGGAATTCCCAGCCGCACGCAATTTTGCGATTGCTGCCAGAGTCTGTTGGATGCAGTCAGCCGCCCCTTTTTCGTCGCGGCGCACAAGAAGTGGAAAGCGGAAAATAGGCGCCCGGCGCGGGGCGACGATCCCCGAGAGTCCAATGGGAACCCACCGGGAAGAAGTGGGTAGCTCGTTCGACCATGCGAAGCCTGGTAGTTGGTGGCAGACGGGTGTTTAGTCCAAGCGTCTCGTCACACACCCTCCGCCGCGCCCGTCTTGGGCGACGGTTCTTGTGCCACCAGGTACAGGCCGATCATGAGGGATTCCCTGTTCCACTTTCTCTAGGGCCACCGTATCGTTTTCGCTAGGGATCTGAGGAGGCATTGCGTCTGCTCGACAGAGGCGCCTGGTCTGACGCCAACGGAGAAACGATTATGAAACACGACTTCAAATTCCCTGCTTGGGAGCCGGAATACAAAGCCGCCCTGCTAGAGGTTGACCGCGCGAAGCTGCTCGAACGAGTGGCCGCCGCGGAGACAGCCATCCGCCAGAGGATGCGAGCGATATTTGGTCGCACCGACGGACATACCGAACGGCAGGCGATAGGAAAAGCGTTATCAGCCCTGCGCGTTCTCAAAGAAACTCCCTTTTCCTGATTAGCCGTCTAACACAACAATCCTCACTTCCCCGGGAAAGACCCAACACCTGCGCTTGCGAACGGCTTATCTTTCTCGCAGGGGTGTAGCGATGCATTTACGAACGCGTGTTGCAACTTATTCGACTGCATCTTGCATCGACATCCATAAAGTGTATGGTTGGAAGAGAGCAATCCCGCTTGAAGACGGCCTTTCCAGCCCCGAGCGGGCAATGGTGGAGCAAAGCAAAATGAAAATTACAAACACCTCAATTTACGTAATTTTCGGATTTCTGGGCGCAATCTCGCTTCTCGTCCCTGGCCGCGTCATGGCGCAGGCAGCGCCGGGCCCGTTGCCTCGAGGACAATCAAAGTCGCAGGGTCAGACGGCGGAGCCCCAGGCGAGTCCGGCAGCCAAGCTTCAGGAGCCGGCCGTGTCCCCCAGAACGACCTTGGCCGGAGCTTGGAAACTGAATCGCGACCAGAGCGACGACGGGCGGCAAAGGGTTCGAGTGGCGGAAGGCGCTGGCAGCAATTATCCGGGAGGAGGTAGTCCTGGCGGCGGCTACCCTGGCGGAGGATATCCCGGAGGTGGCTATCCGGGCGGTGGCTATCCGGGCGGCGGTTATCCCAGGGGCCCTTGGGGAGGTTCTCAGGGCGGAGGTCCCAACGGCGGGCCGAGATATGACGGGAAGGATATCGAAGATAATCCGAGAATCCACTCGCTCATTTACCCGGCGGAGTCGCTGATGGTTGATTTGAAGAATCCGGAAATCGATGTCACCGATGACCAATCCCGGAAACTAATTCTATACACCGACGGGCGCCAGCTTCCGAAATCCTCGAATGAGAGCCATCAGGAGGTAGCGGCGCATTGGGAAGGCGGCATGCTCGTTTCGGATGAAAAGGGCCCGCTAGGCGGGAAGATGAGCCGCACGTTCGAATTGTCCCGCGACGGCCGGCAGTTGTATGAAACTCTGCATATCGACAACGGCCGTTCGCCGATCACTATACGATACGTCTACGACGTTCCCACATCCGTTACAGATGCAGAAGAACCGCGAGGATTCCGACCCGAACCGCCCTGTCCTCAAGCGGCATCCTGACGACAACGGCAGTTCGTCCCAATAGCAGGCCCAATAGAACGAAGGTCGAATCCGAGCAGTTCTAATCGCTCCGCCGCTCAGGGCGCCAGCGGCTCGATATGAACGATTGTGCCGCCGTGCTGGTCCCCCAGCCACATGCTGGAAAGAGCTCCTGATTTCTGCACTTCCACGTGACGAACGTTCGTTTCGTGTGGCAGCAGGTACTCGGTGAATTCGCCGGTCTGGGTATTCAGGCGGAGAGCAATATCATTGTCCATTCCGGCGCCCCAGTCATAAGCTTTATCGTCGAACTCCGCGTCATACGGACGCGTCCACAGCGTGGGAGCCTTCCAGTCTGTGATCTTCTGCGTTTTCGGATCGAACATCACCAGGTCATTGCCGTTAAACCCGCCGCACCACAGTCGATCCTGCGAGTCGATATGGCCCCGCCGGCAACCCGTGCCTTTCGTCGGTAGGTCATACCACACGGTTTTCAGCGTCTTGCCATCCGTCATCCAAATCTTGTCGTTGCCAAAGCTCATGCCGTACATGTTGTTCTTTGAATCGGCAACCACGTCGTAGGCGCGAGCGGAGGGGCTGCCCGGCGGATACGTGACGTGAGTCCACGTATTGGTCGCCAAATCCACATGCCAAGTGCCGCCCGATTCGTCGGTACCGTCGGCGACGTTGACCCATATCTTGCCATCCACTTGCTGGAACGAGGGGTCGATCATCGTGAGATGCCCGTCTCCAATATTCGAATCCGGGATCGGGGGCTTGAACGTCTCCATTTTTTCTGTCTTGGGATCGAACCTGACGATCTGCAGCTGCGACATGTTGCCGAAGTAAACCCGCCCTTCCTTATCGAAAGCGATCTGCAGACCGCCTTGGGCCACCGGCCCGGTCCGGGCTAGCGGCACCGGATACTCCACCACTTTGCCGGTCTTCGGATCGAGCTTCCCAAGAAACTGCGAATCAAAATCGGAATACCAGACGTTCCCTTGCGCGTCGAGCGCGGCGTCATGCGGCGCCGCATCCGCTCGCGGCAGGTCGTAGGTCGTGTAAATCACCTCGGTAGCCTTGCCTTTGGGCCGCGGCATGGTCTTCAGCGGAAATTCAAAGGTGTCCTGCGAACTCAGGTTAAGCGTGCTGAAATATTTGGCGGCGGCGATCTGTCGCGCTGTCGGCGGGCTTGCGGGTCTGGGAGGACGCATCCAGGGATGTAACGGCGAAGAGTTGTTCGTGTGCATCGCCATCCGCTGCACGATCGGCGCCATCTCCTCCGGGTTGTAGCGGGAAAACAGCACGCGCTGCAGTGTGTGGCAATTGACGCAATTGCCGAGGGCCATCTTGTCGTCCCAGGTTCCCGGCACGCTGTTGAGCAACTCACCGTTCGAAAGCTGCATGACGAGTTTCGAATTGCTGGTTACCTTATTGAGTTGCAAATCCAGCTGCGTGGGGTCGGCCGTCACATCCACAGAAGTTTTCGGCAGCTCATAGCCTACTGCCCGAATGCTGATCGCGTATTTGCCCGGTTCCATCCTCTCACGCGGGAAACTGTATTGACCCTGGGAGTTGCTCACCACCCAAGTGGTGACCGTGGAGCCCTCTTTCTTTGCGCCAACGATCACACCTTCCATCGCGCCTTCCGCCTGCGATGTCACCTTACCCGTCAGCGCTGAATGCGCCGAGGGGACGGGCGTTTCCGCCATCACCAAACCAACAAGCGTTAGACCCAGTATGGCCGTTGCCGCCAGAATCCCGGAAAGAAGCTTCGCCCTAAACATGACAGCCTCCCTTGGTTTCAGCTTGAATCTCGTTTTTGACTGTGAGAACTGAGGGCCATTGTACACCTGTATGCCCCTCCGACGGTGCGTGGATCTCACCGCGGGAGTGAAGGGCGCGCAACATGGCAAAACCATTAGCGCAAGCATTATGAGAACCGCACCATATTTCACGGCCGCTCCTTCACTAGCACATAGCACGCCATTTCCTCCAACGCGCAGATCGTAGCCGCAAAGTCATCCGAAACCACGGTACACTGCTGAGGGTCACACGCGAATCAAGTAATTTCAAAGCCAGGTCGAGCGAGTATACGACCGGCATAGGAAACTGCGTTTGCGCATGAGTGGGAATTTTCGATTGCTCTTACTGGTGGTTGCGCTGTTCCTGGTCGTACTTTTGTCCAAGCCCACCACGCATTCGGTGGATTTCCTGGTTTACTACCATGCGGCGCGAGTGCTCGTAGACGGCCACGGCGCACTCTATGGCCCACAGAGCGGTATCGGTTGGCCGCAAATCTTTCGCTATCCGCCCTTATTTCTTCTCGCGTTTCTCCCCTTTGCGCTGCTGCCTCTGAAGACGGCCCTGGTCCTCTGGGTGGCGTTGAAATGCGCCGCGCTGTTCTTTGCGGTGAAGGCGCTGGCGGTCGAAACCGAGTTTCCGCGAACAGGATGGTGGTGGCTCATTCCTGTGTGCGTCTGTGGCGGATTCATTGTGCAGGAGTTCCGGTTCGGCAACGCTCAGTTCCTTATTTTCGTGCTGGTGGCGGCCGCCCTTTGGAGCCTGCGGCAACGCCCGGTTTTTTCCGCCTTCCTGCTGGCGCTCGCAGTGAGTCTGAAAGTTTGGCCGCTGTTTTTTTTGCCCTATGTTGCGGCGCGCCGGCATATCCGCGTGGCGTTGTTGACTGCGGCGTTCATCATCGGCCTGACGCTTTTGCCGGCGGTCCATTTTGGGTGGCGGGGCAATATTGCGCTGCTGCGGCAATGGACTGCGCAGGAGTGGGGAACGGGCAGCCTTGGCCAGCAGGCGTGGTTTCCCAGCCAGTCGCTCGGCGGCGTACTGCAGCGATACCTGACGGCGATGGATTTTTCGAACTGGCCCGATCCGAATTATCCGCACGTCAATTTCGTCGCCATGGACCCTCGCATTGTGCGGAGCCTCTGGATGGTGCTGACCGTGATCGGCTATGGGGGTTTGCTGTTGCTGGCCCGGGCGGCGCCCGTCCGTCTCGACTCGCTGACCGACGCACTATCGTTCTGCGCTCTGCCACTTCTGCAGCCGTTTGCGTACCGCCCCGAGATGGTTGTCTTGCTGTGGCCCGCAATGACGGCCGGTGCGCTTTTGGCACGCAGGGAAGCGCTCCCGAGATGGCCAAGATTTCTTCTATGGGCCGCGGTGCTGCTCGAAGCGCTGCAGCCGCTGGCTCCGGGGGCACAGATGCAGCGCTTCTTTCAGGCCGCTGGTGTCGATTGCTGGGCTACGTGTCTTCTGGCTGCTGGGCTCCTGGCCGTTTGGCTGCGATCGCGCCGCGCGGAAGACCCGTCACGAACCCGCAGCCGCTCATTTGAAGTATCGGCTGCCCCGGTTGCCGGACCAGGCGAATGACACCTTCGGATTTTCTCGGATGCAATCGAGTGCCAACGGGAAATCGATATCGGTCGGGTAAGTGATCGGTAAGTCAATCGGTAGGTCGGGATCGGGATGTTCCTAGCTTTGTTTGCCTAGCTTGGCTCCTTCTCTCTTCGCCACGTAATAACTGTATTCACTCCATAATTCCACACGGAGCTGACCGCAATCCCGCAGATCGCAGCAAACCACCACACCACATGCGAGCGAAAGAGGTAATCAGCAATGCTGATATTGATCAATGCGCCCGCTGCACAGGCCGCATAGAAAGTTAGCAAGCCAGTTAAGATGTGCCAGCCTCTGAGCCTCTTGTCGCGAAATGTCAGCACGTTATTCAGCAGAAAGTTCAAGGTCATTGCGAAAAATGTCGCCACCGCTTGGGCCTCGATAAACCCAATTTTATTGCGGTGATAAAGCAGGGTAAGAATCCCGAGGTGAAAGACCATGCCAATCGATCCGACCAGCGCGAATAGCGCAAATCTTGTCGGCAGAACTCTTCCCAGCGATTTATCGAGAAGCAGATACAAATATTCCGCTTCCACCCGCGTGTCGAGCTTGCTTTCGCCCCAATGCCGTTTGCGAAATTCGTACGGCTCCTCGCCGATCCGAACGGGTTCCCGGCTCGTGGCCAGCAAATCGACCAGGATTTTGAATCCCGTGCCACTCAAACGCGGCGCCACTCGCCTGAAAAACGCCGCATCGGCCAAAAAGAAGCCGCTCATTGCATCCGTTACTTCATAGCGGCAAACGAATCGGCTGATCCGCGTGCCCAGCAGGCTAAGCCGAATCCGGTTCTTCGGGAGCTCGCCTGCATTTCCGCCGCGAAGTGCGCGGCTGCCGATGACAATGTCGAGTTTTTCGGCTTTGATTCGTTCCAGCATTCTTGGCAGAAGCTTTTCGTCGTGCTGCAGATCCGCGTCGAGAATGGCGACGTAAGGCGCCGCTGTCGCCAGCATCCCTTCAATGCACGCCGAGGCGAGGCCGCGGCGGCCAATCCGTTCAAGCACCCGAACGTTCCGATTTGTTTGCGCCGCCTCTCGCACTGCGTCGGCTGTGCCATCTGCGGAGTGATCGTCCACGAAAATTACTTCCCACTCGATGCCTGTCAGGGCCTTCGCGAGAGCGCTTAACATGGGGCGCACGTTCCCGCGCTCGTTATAAGTGGGAATAACCACGGCCAGTTCGATCGGGGTTTCCGGTCCTCTGGCCGCATCGAGACGCTCGCCGGCGTATTCATCGGCCACAGCACTGGAGGCGCCTGAGGACCTCACGTGCCGGAGACCCTGCTCGGCCCTTTCGACCCGTGACGCTTTAACCGGTGACACTTTACGAGGAGTATCCATTCGCACTGAACAATTCAGTTTCCGATCTAAGTGCTGCCTTAAGCATCGTACGCTTCCCTGGATTTAGAACAAAATAATTACGACCGATGCCGTTAATTGAGAGACACCATGGCTCTATCCGGCTATTTCGGCCGCTCGCGGCAGAAGTGCGAGTGCGTCGCGGCAGTACGTGACGCCAGTTTTACCCAGTCGTGACCGCTATGAACACTTTGCGCTATCGTGAAGTAGAAGACGTCGGCTGGCCCTTGAACACCGCGTCGATCGCCGCCTGAGCGCATTTCTCGCCGTCCGCTCCGGAGACGCCCATCGCCCCTACCACCTGGCCGTCGACCGTGATGGGAAGCGCGCCGGGTTGCGGGAAGTCGCGCATGAACGTCGGCGCCAGATTTTCGCCGCTGCGGACCATCTTGTTTGTCTCCGAAGTAGCGCGCCGCCAGCGCAGCGCCGACTTGGCTTTTAGCAGCGCCGTATCGATCGCGTTCATCGCCGCGCCCTCCATGGCGTGTGATTCAACCAGGTTCCCGCCCCAATCCAGAACCGCTATCGCCACGGTTTGCTTGTTCTGTTGCGCCCAGGCCGAACAGGCGTCCACCAAAGCGCGTGCGCCCGCGCTCGAGATGACCTTGATATCTCTCGTCGCTTGCTTGGCCGGCACAGAGGACGCCTGAGCGTGCGATTGCGCGGGTACACACAGAGCCAATCCAACGATGGTCATTGAAATCATCAGAATTTTCTTCATCGTATCCTCCTCAAACCCTTAAGTCTGTTGTGCTGCGTCAATCCTGCCGTCGCCAGCACGGGAATCCCTGCTGCCTGAGTTAGCGCCAAGCAAACTCGGCGCATTATCTCTCCTGCCTGTACCTGATTTCCCCTCTGGCCGCCCCAAGCTGCGCCGAATATACACCACATCCGCCTCGTCGGCACCGCAGAGACCAAAACGCCTCCCCGCCATCGCCCCTCCGATCTGAGAACCCTGGCAATCCGTGTTTGTTGGGTCAGTTTCCGCGAACAGGGGTGGATTCAATGGGTCATCGCAACACAGGCTCAAAATCTAGTAACAGGAGCCTTCAAGAGTCTACATTCGACCTCGGGCTTTGATACAGACGGAAAATACTGTCCTGTTTAGGTTTAACTGAGGTACAGTTCGGAAAGATTGGTTCGCTGTGAGAAGTGTTGTCGGATCGTTGATTATCAGGTGTTTGCATCAACCGGTTGAGCTGGCAGGACTTATCGGGACCTGGCATTGCGGATATTGCTCGGCGGGTTGTCAAGCCTCCTCCCAGGAGTGCTTAAAGCCAGTTCCGATAGAGGTGAACGTTTGCCACCAAGCGGAAAAAGCCTGCCTTTCCGCACAGTTAGCCCTCTTCTTTGCAAACAGTTGGATTGGCGAACAGATTGCTACCCTCGAAGAAAAGTGTCGAACAGCAAGCCGCCGGATGGAGAAATGCGAAAAAGAATAATCCCAGAAAGCTGGGTACGTTGGTGGCTCCACGGCAGCACGCAACGTACGGTTGCACGTTCGGCAACACCACTCAGCGTTTCGGGAGAACAATCTCAGAAGGCGCCGACTGGAATCTCCGGCATTCCGCAGACACTTCATTGCAAAAAGCGCGCAACCTGGCGCTTCCCGCCAAGAAAACCTGCCGAGCGTCTCTCATCGTATTACGGACTCGACTGCGAGTACGGAACTTCGCTCATGACGCGCTGGCAAGGCGGAGGAACCAGCCCTCTTTACGTTTGCGATGACCATGCCAAGAACCTTGAGCTCGAAAGAGATTTACGCGGCTTCGGCAGCAGCAACAAGTAAGACCGCCCATATTCACCAACTCCTGACACACGGGATTCTCGGAGACTGAGATTTCACGCTCGGCCAGTCTCCGATAACACGACTTCTCAGGCCAAATCCGTCCTTCGATTGTCTACGGGCGGATGTGCTTGGCTGCTGGCCGTATCTTCTGGAAGTAGTGTTTGAATACGAAATATCCCCCAACAAAATAAAGTAGCTGAACTCCGGCCAGCAATCTTGGAATTAAAGTGCTGCCACCTTCTTCGGGTAATATGGGAGCTATGTTCAAAATCAAGAGGAAATCGGGCAAAAAAATCGACAGGATGAGCAAGCAAAATTTCATGCGCCAATCCTTGGTGCGTTTCCAAATCAACCAGATTACGAGATAGCAAGCGGCCAAATAGAAGAACTGGATGAGGCCAAGCCAAGGCTGGCCCATGACTGGAGGATTTGGGAAAACGAGAAACATCAAAGGCATGAAGACCACTGTGACGAGTGTCGTGAACCTCATCGCAATCACGGCGTTTGAGGGCTGCCAATCGAGATTAGCCCTTACCCGAAGAGCAAAGATAAGGTTGGGTACTCCGAATATCACTGCCAAGACAGCGAGGATGGCCCATCCGAGGGCGTCTATGTGACTCATTTGGCGATTCCTGAGCCGCTCTAACGTGAGCGCGAGGGGCAATCCTAAATTCAAGGCTATCCTGACACGAGTGCAGCGGGAGCACCGAGAATTGCACGGTGGCACGGAGCTTAGTTGTTAACTCCTGAAGAACGGGATTTTCGCTAACTGGGTTTGGGTAGATTCTCACATTCCGTTATCCCGACTTGTCAGGAGTTGGCGAATTTGAAGGTCGCGAAGTGACCCAACCCGCGACCGGCAGCGAAGTTCACGACGACCGCTTTGTCAGCCCGCAAACTGCGCACTTGGCCTGCTCTTTCTTAGAGGCGACGGGCAGCTTCTTCCCGCAGCGAGGGCAAGGGAACCTGCCTAAGGTGAGGATTGTAAAGCCAGCTAGAAGCGCTCAAACTAGAAACCCAACGAACCAGATGTAGCGCCCGCCGAGGAGGTAATCCGAAACGGGCTCGCCCAGCAACGCAAAGGGAATCAGAAACTCCACAATCATAAACGCCAGCAGAACCTTCCGCCGGTTTTCGTAGCGCTCCCATCCCTTCTGGTAGTCGTCCATCAGCGGCGCATCCTAACCCTTTTTGGGCTTCGGATTCTCTAATACGGCCATGCCTAGGGATTTCGCCATTTTTCGTACATGACGTTTCATCGATTCGAGGTCCCTCTTCTCGTCGTGCTGGCGGATGATCTTGTATCTGTCCACCGATTTGCGATCAACGACTCTGAGCAAGACCTCGTCACCAGTGCGAAGGTTCCTTTGAGTCCATCTCACGTATAGTTTTTTGCGGTTGATTAATCCCATCACATTGATCCATGTGGCTTCTGGCTCAGAACGGTAGGTGATGTATGCGGAAATGTAGCCGTCACTGCCTACTCCCGCAACACACAGCCGTTTTCCATTGAGAAATACTTCGTATGCTCGCATTGCCGTAGTGTACGCCAGAAGTCGAATAGGGCTTGAAAAACGGGATTTTCGGAAACTGGCAAACTGTTGGAGGCGACCTTGAAAACTAAACTTCACCCTTAAGGTTTGAATCAGTCTTCCTCGAAGAAAATCGCATCAACAGAAAATACGTCACCCCTGCATAGAAGAAAAAATTAATCGTCTGGGCTAACACCAAATAGAAGTTGGGGTGGTCCGAATGTATTCCCTCCCGGAAGAAAATAGCCGCTCCAAACATCCCCGGAAGCCAAAAGCCAACGGGTATCCACGGCAACACAATCCCTACAAGGGCTGAAAGAACCAATTTCCAATTGCGACTCATTGAGAGGCAATTCTATCGCTGATGCCGCTCTTTTCTCGAATACAGGTCCTAAATCCAGGACTCAAGGCGTGAAAAACGTGTTCTCGAACAGTGGCTTCCAGCCATGAGTAGTAGGCAACCCCGAACTTTTCCACAGGCCTAGAGTTATCCACATAGTTAACTATTGATCTGACTGTACTTAGACGATAACATTTCATATGACTACCGTAAAAGAACCACCCAACGGCTCAAAATCTCCTTCCTTTTTCAAATCTATCGTTTCAAAACTTAAGCCACTTGTCGCGCCTGTTTCCCCAGGCACGCAACATCACACACCTCTGAAATCTCAGACTTCAGATAGGCAATCTCGTGAGAACGCCTCGCGCTGCCAGCTCACCTTCGCTGATGGACGCCAATGCCGGAATCAGGCGAAAGTCTACCCACCGCGGCGAAACGTCTACCAACAGGATGAGCTTTCGCCGCATCAGCGAGTCGAGCTTTCGCCGGTTAGGGATAAAAAAGTCGCCTTCGCGCACTTTGCGCTCATCACGCTCCAAGCAAAAGCGCGGCGGTAAGCGCGTACTGACAATCTGCACTCGAAGCGCTCTGCTCCGACCTCACCACCGCCACCAACATCAATCGCGCCCTCGCCCAAACCTTTCTCCTAATGGCCCAGGGACGCATCTCCCGCAAAGACGCCGTCGCCTTCGGCTATCTCTCCCAACTCCTGCTGCAATCCGTCTCCCGAGTCCGCGCCGAATACGTCGCCGCCAACGGCTATCGTCAGTGGGAAAACAAACTCAAAACGTCTTTTGCCCCGCATGCAGATGACGATCCTGAGCCCTCTCCTGGCGGCGACTCGGGCCCATCAGGCGGTGGAAGCGAGAACCTTGAGCACACACGTAATGGTGTTGTCGAGCGGCAAAAGGGCATGTCAATCAGGCCGCTTTTGCCGCATAAGGAAGATGAGCGAAGGACCTCTCCGAATCCCACTCAAGAGCGTCCTATCGCCGAGCGCATTATGGGGAAGCCCGATTACGCCGATATCTTGTCCCGTTCGCTGGATCTGCTCGACCGTAAATACGACACCACCCCGGAAGGCCGCTCCGAAGCCAATAAGCTCGCGCTCGAACTCGAGCTGATGAAGCCGGCTCCAGCCAAACCGGCGAAAGGCTTCTTCGGCCAAACCGTCGACCTCGTTCGTCGCTTCCGCGACGCCGACCAACAAAAATCCGGCGCCTCTGCCGTACCCCCGGCGCTTGACTACTACGGTCACCCGATCCAAACGCACGTTGTGCCTCCACCGTGGGCGGAAGAGCCAAACGAGCAGTCCGTATCCCCGCCGCATTCGCGTGGGACCTCATCGCCGACCGTGCCCGATCACCAAGCTTGTAGCTCGGAGC
>CAWDQT010000013.1:0-27870 GCA_963804535.1 uncultured Acidobacteriota bacterium | reverse complement strand
AATTACCTCCTAGTATGGCGTTCCAGACAGCGAAGTCTTTGACGTAGGACAAACCTCCGTTCTGAAACCGAATCAGGCTCCCACAAAAGCGAACAGCCGCGCTCTCGAAATGCTTCAACCATGTCGCGCCGTCGGCACTCCTGACTGTAATCGTGGCTGATTGAAATTCTCGGTCAAGTCTGATCCGACAATTCGCTCCTATTTTGCTGCAGAGCAAAGACAACATTCAGCGTTAGCAGTAAGAAGAAATCTCGACCACTGGTGACAACCTATGTCTTTTGAATCGGCAACGATGTTGGCGGCTAAGCGCAGAAGAGCGGCAGTGAAAGCGACACTTGGACTGTTGGCTGTATCGGTGCTGATCACTCTTCTAGCGGCGTTCATAATTGCCCCGAGGGTCGTCTGGTTCGCGGGGCTCTATTTGTTTTTGCTGTGTGCGCGATCCCGATTTGGTTCCTGCTCTACTGCGGTGCAAGCTCAGCTGCGGGAACCGATGCACCCAAGGTTGTACCTTCCCGATTCCAAGTTTTGAGAGAGTCTGCCAGCATCGGGCCGCTGCGCCCCGTCCTCTTCGTTGACCACTCGCTGGGGATGGTGTGGAGGGGTAGGAAGAGTTCCTTCTCCTGGAGCAACATTAGGGTTCGGGCTTGACGGGGAATTGTCGTTAGACTTCAGCGGAAATGGGACAGTGGTTTCGATGCGGGCTATGAACGGGCAACGGAGGGACCCGATTCACTATCTAATAGCGAGTATCTCCCTCTAACGGATCCAAACGTGCCTGCTCCAGCTTCTTGTTTGCCTCTGATAATTCTATGTTTTTCCTGTGGAGTTCAAGTTCTCGCATGACTTGATTGCGGAGGACCTCCAAGGCCTTAATTTGCGCGGCGCTCAACTCCTTTGGGGTGTGGTCAATTACGCAAAGCGTTCCTAAGACGAAGCCGTCCTCAGTGACCAGAGGTGCCCCCGCGTAGAAGCGGATCTTCGGTTCACCTGTGACCAGCGGATTATCTGAAAACCTAGCATCCAATGAAGCATCCGGCACGATTAGCGTCTCATTGGGTAGCGTAAGGGCATGGGAGCAGAAGGAAATATCCCTTTTCGTCTCCGGCACCGTCAGACCCACCTTTGCTTTGAACCATTGTCGATCTTTGTCGATAAAACTAACGGCTGCGATTGGCGTCTCGCAAATATACAATGCGAGCCGAACAAGATCGTCAAATGCCTTTTCGGCGGGTGTATCAAGAATATTCAAACCACGCAGAGCTTCCAGCCGCCTCTCTTCATCGGGAGGTGTTGGCGCAACGGTCATAGCATCCCCCTTTGCCCTTCGCCCGAAAGCCTAGTCCTGCCGTTCTGGCGTGTCAACCGTAAGCGCCGCTGGCTCTTGGCCGTTTGATTCAGGCTCGCCAAAGCTCCTCGACGGCCCCCAGGGCCGCCCTGGCGAACCAGACAGAGCACTTCTGGTCCGGCCCCTCCTCGCCCCGGCGCCGTGAATTTAGACTGGCCGCACCCTCCATATTCCGAATATGTTTTGCCGCTGAGTCATCAATACCTAGCCGGGCATGCGTGGATAACTGGCGCTAGCATTCCAGTACCCTGAGTCAGAAAATGGATTGGGAGGTATGGAGCGATGGCGATACGGCTATACACCCCGGAAAAGGAATATTTTTACTTCGGCACACGGATGGAATATCTCTGTGAGCACCTGAAAGCCTCGGCCGGCAACACGGATATGACGGGGGAAGTACAAACAGATCCGAAGGGCGAATCCGCCACGGTGGGACTGTGCCGGCCTTGTGCCGAGAGACTGGGCAAAGGTGAGAGTCTTGACTGGCCGCGCCAGCCTGTCTCGGCAACCCCGCTGTTCAAGGGCATGATGACGAGGTAAATTCGGCGAGAGTCGGTTCGTCGCGTAATTGCCCGAATCGTGAGTGGTTGTGTCTCAAGAACGGGCCAGTTCCAGTTTAGCTTCTTTGCTCGCCTCAAGCGTCATGTCCCGACTCCCCAGCCGCACTCCTATTTTTTCCAGGAATGCTCGAGGGGGCTCGCCGCCCGCAAAAATCCAAACATAGTCATTCGGAATCACATTGGTCTGTCCATTGATTTCGAGAACGGCGCTGTCGGACCGGAACTCTGTCGGCATAGAGTTGAATAGAACGGTCACCTTTCCCGAGCGCATATGTTCTTGAATACGCCCGGCGTTTCGTTCTTTGATCCGGGCGAAAGCCTCACGTCGATACGAGAGTGTGACTTTATTGCCCTTCTGGTTAGCCAACCCCATAGCGGCTTCAACAGCGCTGTCGCCGCCTCCCACGATGAGAACCTGCTTATTGATATAGTGGTCGGTCTCAATGAGGCGGTACATCACCTTAGGCAGTTCTTCGCCTTTCACTCCGAGTTTGCGCGGATTCCCGGCTCGTCCGAGGCAAAGGATGATCGCGCGCGCCGGATACTGCGCCTTGTTCGAAACGACCGTGAAAACGCCGTCCTCTGCTCTACTAATATCCTCGATCTTCTCACCGGTACGTACGTTGAATTTGACCCGCCCCATAACCGACTTCCAGAAAGCGATCAACTCTTCCTTGGAAAGCTCTAGCTTCTTGAACTTCCCGTGGAGCGGGAACTCCACCGGGCTGGTCATGACCAGTTTCTGCCGTGGATACTTGGCAACTGTACCCCCAACCTCATCCTGCTCGACTGTTATATAAGTGAGCTTTCGTTCGATCGCACGCAGTGACGCGCTGATTCCTGCCGGTCCTGCGCCCACAATCAGCAAATCCCAAGTGTCGGCACCCGACCTGGAGCGAAGCGCCTCAATCCTGCTCGCCACAATGTCCACGCAATCGCGGCCCTGGTTAATGGCGTTCCTAATTAGGGCCAGACCTCCCAGTTCCCCAGCGATAAATAGATTAGGGACATTGGTTTCGCACTGGGGCGAGAGCACGGGCAGATCCGCGGACATGCCGGGGCTCGCCATGACCATTTTAATGGCTCCTACTGGGCAGGCATCTGCACAGAGACCGTGACCGATGCATTTGAAACCGTTGACGATGACAGCCTTGCCGCCCAGCATAGCGAGGACGTCGCCTTCAGGACAGACACCTGTACAGGTAGCGCAACCGATGCAGGCGTTCGCATCGATATGAGGATGCTGCGCACGCGGCCCCTCGGAGTAAATAGCTCCTTTCTTGGCGGCCTCGTGCGCTTCCCTTTCCCGCTTCTTGAGTTTCTTCATATAGCTCAAGAGGAAGATCAGGCAGATCGCCGCAGCGATTACGACTGTGATTAGAGTATCCATATACACTCGTCCACCAACGGTTTATCTTCCAAAATACGAGTGGCCCTCCGTGCAGTAACAAAGGGCGTGATCAGGGCGATGGGAGAACTCTTAGGCTAACAAGAAAGAATTAACTACACCGCTTGCCTTGTCCTCTGTTGCCCCAAAGAGTAAATAACCCGCTGGTAATTGGTTCTGGGCAATCTACATGCAAACGAGCAACTTAAGGAGACGCTCGGCCTTCTGGGGCTGCATGATTACCAGGGCTTGTCAGTATGCTTGGGTGACGCGGGCACTGGATTCTAGCGCAGACTGGCGCTGCCACGAAGATCTGGGAAGGCTGATCTTTCCACCCACCAAGGCCACCCACAAAGGACCCGGAAATCACGTCCCTTCAGTGAGTTAGCTGTTAAGCCGGAATAATGACGGAATCATGGCCCCATCCATTGCGTCCCGCGCCTCGTGGACGCACCATCCGCACTCAGATGAGGCAGTTGAAACGACTCACAACGAGAGGAGATCGAACATGAAAACGGTCAAAATGCTTGCGATCCTTGCGTTAGCGATGTGCGCGTTCACGGCCGCGGCGAATGCCCAGAGCGTCACCGGCAGGTTCACGCTGCCTTACGAGGTCCACTGGGGCACAGCAACACTCCCAGCGGGCGAATACACAATCACCATGGACTCACTACACAGTGCAACGCTCGTTCAATCCGCGAGCAAGAGCCAGTCGTTCTTTACACGCATGCCGACGACTAACGACAGTATGGAACGCCCCACGAGCCTAGTCATCACGTCTTTCCAAGGCGAGCGCAGGGTTCGGTCCCTAAACTTGCCTCAGTATCGCAGGTCCCTCATTTACGAGCCGCTCACCAAGGCTGAACGCGAACAGCTCGCCAAGGCCGGCCAAATACAGAGTGTGCCGGTGTTCGCTGCCAGAAAGTAGATTCGCAAGGCTTGCCCGCTGCTGGTCTCAGGGAGGATGGAACTGGCTGTCCATCCTCCCTGAGACTTTTTTCGGGGGCAGTTGGTTGCTCTCGATCCGCGGCCAATGCTCCCCCATTTCGAGGTGGGCCTTCTGTCTGCGCATTGGCCGCGCCGATAAATCCCAGCACTGCTAGACACAGGGACAATTCGTGTACTCAAATAAAAAGGGCTTCCGATCTGGTTTCGGAAGCCCTTACTACTTAATGCTTTAATTGGTTGCGGGGGCACGATTTGAACGTGCGACCTTCGGGTTATGAGTGCAAATCCAGCTTACACGCGGTGCAAAGCCATGCTGCTAAACCCAAGAAAAATCTAGCAAAGACATCCCACCGCCTTGCTTCATTTTGTACCGTTTTGCACCCAGTTCGCGCATAGAAGACGCATAGGGTGCACAATTTGGGGTAACTGAAAATCACGAATTTGAAACGAATTGGTCGATTGTAAGGATCCGGTTGCTCTGCGTCGATTTTTTCGTCCGCGCGATCGACCGCTCGTCATCTGTTACGAGACAAAACGATAACCGGCAGAGGTATAGAAGCTGCATTCCATCGTTGAAATCGTTTGAGTTTTCTTCAAAACGATAGCTCGTAATCATGGCATCTCGCAGCACACTAACCATGAATGTGACATAGGCGTCACAGCGATCGCTTACGGCATTGATTGCGGCTGAAGTCGGGTCGATCCCGGAAGTGACGAGTGAACGAATGGCAAAATCACGCTTCCATTCATCTATGGGAGCAGTGCGTTTGAGACGTTCCCGTTCTTCCTTAGGGAGTGGACTTCCCGAGTTGTCCCTTTCTGATCGCCAGTCAGGATGTACGCCATCTAGGAATTGTTCTATGAACTTACGGTAGCCCTTTTTCGACCAAGTAAAGAGCCTTTCGATGCTTTCGAGATGCGCGACCTTGACGCTCCCTCCAACAAACTCGCTCTTGAAATTCGGCTTGATGGCCCTTTCTAGCAAACGGTTGAGATTCGCCACCGACCGCGCCGCTCCTGGCTTGTTAATTTGAAATAGCTCTCTCTGCATGAAGGGAATTGGAAGTAGAAGAATTTTTCTCCGTGAGAGCCGCGATGCGAGGTTTACTGCCTTCAAAGCATCGTCAAGGTGCTCGGTTCCGCCCCGGCGCAAGCCGTGAAATAACTCGAGGAGTGTCACTTGACTTAGAGGGCAACCGCGCTTCGGAAGCAGCAATCTAAGGCGACTCCAGATGGGGTCTGCACGATCCCTTTTCGAAAGGTTGATGATGGCACTGGTGTCAAAGATAGGTATGAGGTGCACGGTACTAAATTATACGGTGCGCTCTCCCCATAGCCTCAGGCCCTGGTGACCCGTTAGTGGGTCTTTTTTGCCTTCTTGGGTGTAGAATCCGCCGCACCGGAGGACCTCGCAAAAATGGCAGACGATAGCGTGTCCAAAGAAACGAGGATTCAAAGGAAAAACCGTGAGGACATTCTTCGCTTGTTGGGTGGGAAATGTTCCGAGTGTCCTTGGGACGACCCTCGTGCGCTAGTCATTGACCATGTGCAAAGCGGCGGATGTAAGGAATATCTAATAGGCGGTGGCAACGCGTATTACCATCGGCTGCTGAAGCACCTTAAGGCCCTGCCAGAAGGAACTAAATCGGACAGATACCAACTCTTGTGCGCGAACCATAATATGATTAAGCGATACACGAAAAAGGAAGCACTTGGCCGATTGCAGCACAAGGACTATCCAAAGAACTGGACCTCCCCGCGCCCTGCATGACCAGCCCTGAAATCGTCGATTGGAACTGGAACTTTTCAATCATAGTCGGCCTACTGGTGGCAATCCTCGCCGCCTTGATGGATATCAGAAAGATTCTTCGGAACAAAAAGTAGGGTGTAGAATCCGGCGCGTCGGAGGAAGGGGCACCGGTGCTCCCAACGCCCGCTTCGTCTTGTCGGCCAACTCGCCGAAATCATTAAGAGGCGTCAAGCAGCACGGCCGGTGAAAGTGTGGCCCGAGGAAACAGGTGTCACCGTGCGCATGGCCGAAACGATCTTTCACCGCGACGGCGAGCCCATTGCCGAATTTCGGAAGAGTTGGGCGACGGCTTGCAAGAAGGCCGGAGTTGCAGGCCGCTTGTTTCACGATCTTCGGCGATCGGCCCTGCGGCGCATGGTACGAGCCGGAGTCAATCCACAGATCGCTAAGAAGTGGTCAGGGCACGTCAGTGATTCGATGTTCCAGCGGTATTCGATCCTAACCACGGAAGATATGCGCGAAGCTTTCGGGGCTGCGGAAAAATTCCGCGAACCGGAAGAGCAAAAAGTGCTGACGATGGGAGGCCAGCGGTGAACCGCTTTTTCGAGAACACGCATAGTTCACGCACAGTTAGGCGTTTTGGCAAAAAAGAAGGGCTTGGTCATTTCGGCCAAGCCCTTTTACTTTCAGTATGATGTCTGGTTGCGGGGGCACGATTTGAACGTGCGACCTTCGGGTTATGAGCCCGACGAGCTACCAGACTGCTCCACCCCGCGAAATCATCTTAGCGGAATCACAAGGGAGCGTCAAACCAGCGCGTCGCGCTCGCAGAACGCGACGCGTCCGCGTTTTTTAATCTTTCTTTCGCGCTGAGAGAGCCAGAACGCGCACTTTTGCGGGACTTCCGCGCAGTCATCCAAATAATATCCGGAGGCGTTTTGCCAAACAGCCGCCATGATTTCGCGGGGACATACTGGGCATCCACAATTTCAAAGCCAGCGGTTCGAACCGCGCCGTCAATTTCAGCGAGAGTGAACTTGCAGCCGCGCCAAGTGTCTTTGTGCGTGACGCTTTCCCGAACGGACGCCAGAATTCCCGCGGGACGCCCGAAGAAGTGCCAGCGCGCAATCCCCCCCATCTTTAGAACTCGATGGCTTTCGTTTATATAGGAACGCACCACCGATTTCATGGGAATGTGATGAAAGGTGATGTAGCTGAAGCAAAAGTCGAAGCTCTCGTCTTCGAAAGGCAGTTTCCCGAGGCCATCGATTTCGAAGAAATGCACCTGCGATAAATGGGCGAGCCTCTCGCGGCCTCGGCGAACCATCTCGCCCGAAACATCGACGCCGAAGACTTGCTGGAAACGCTGGGTCAGCGGCTCCAGCAGCCGGCCGGTTCCACAGCCGATCTCCAAAACACTCTGGCGCCCCTCCAGAATTTCCGACACGCCTTCGAGCAGCAGCTTCGCATCCCGCTCCCCCGATTCTCGAAAGGCGGCCTCGTTCTGCGCATCGTCACAGGCAATGGCCTTGTGGGCGTTCTCCTCCGCCCTCACGTCCCAATCGCTCTTCATGTCGAAGCGGCTCATGAAAAAGTCACTGTAATCTGTGTACTTAAAAAAAGGCAGGCGCGCAAGATGGAAAAGGCTTCGCAGAAACAAATGCGCGAAACTAAGCAGACCGGGCGATATGCCCTAAATCAGAGTAAATGAAGCCGCGGCTTCCCACGCCGCGCAAGGTCGCACTTCCGCGTTCAGGCTATTGTGTCCAGCCGGTTCGGGTTCTAGTGTGCCGCCTCGGGCGCTTGCGCGTTGAAATCGGCGGTATGGGAAACAATGATCGTCCATCGCCCATTGCGCTTGGCCATAAGGAAGTTAACGTAGCCCGCTCGGTACGGCCAATCCGAGCCGTCTCGTTTTTTTGCTCCCGTCATGCTCCAGTAATTGTCCACGGAAGCCAATTCGGGCGTGAGAAAGCGGATAGCCTTTACGTTATCGTTGCGATGCGAATTCTTGTAGAGTCCCGAAAAAAGCTCGGCGTGGTCGTCTTCCACCTGCTTGCGGCTATGCGAGACGTCGCCGCGCCAGCTCACCCACTGCACGTCATCAGCCAGGGATGAGCACATCGCGTGAGCATCGTGGCTGTTCCAGCCGCCGCTGAAGCCCGCCACCACTTGCTTGATTGCCGCTTCCTCCTCGGGGCCGCCTGCAATACTTGGATTATCGCCTGCAGCTCGTGCGAAATCGATCGCCAGGGTCGCGGCAAAAAATACAATTACCATCGCCAGCATCTTTTCCACTTTTGTATTCATAGTGTTCGCCTCCACGTCATGCGCCTAACTGAGCTGCGTAGTTAGGTGTGATTGTACGCCAGCCGGGCAGGGAAGTGATATCCTTGCGCCACACATTCCAGGCAGCATCTGCGACAAGGAGGTAATCCGATGTCCTGCGAACGGCAAGCAGCATTGGCATTCGCGTTTGTCATGGCCGCGATCCTCGTCTCCGCGCCGCGCGCATGCGCGCAAGAAAATCCCTATCACGTCGTTGAGGGTTGGCCGGCTCTGCCTTCGAACATCAAATGGGGCGCGGTAATCTCGGTCGACTCCGATTCCAAAGGGAATATCTGGGCTTTTCACCGATCTCAGCCGCCCATCCTCGAGTTTGATCCCGCGGGCAAGATGATCAAGAGCTTTGGCACAGACATGTTCGTGCAGCCTCATGGCATGACCATAGCGCCCGACGGAAGTATCTGGGTCACCGATGCACAAGGGAAAGATGGCAAAGGTCATCAGGTTTTCAAGCTCAGCCCGGATGGAAAAGTTTTGATGACCTTAGGGAAGGCGGGCGTCGCGGGCGAAGGGCCGGATATGTTCAACGGCCCCACGGACGTGGTGGTCGCGCCGAACGGTGACATCTTTATCAGCGACGGACATGATCCCGCAAGCAATGGGCGCGTGGTGAAATTCTCCAAAGACGGCAAATTTATCAAGGCCTGGGGCAAGCACGGTTCCGGCCCCGGCGAATTCATTACGCCCCACAGCATCACCATGGATTCTCGAGGACGAATCTTCGTGGCAGACCGTGGTAACAGTCGCGTTCAGATCTTTGATCAGGATGGCCGCTTCCTTGAACAGTGGAAGCAATTCGGCCGCCCTAGCGGCATCTACATCGATAAGAAAGACAACATTTACGTCGCCGATTCGCAGTCGAATACCAAGCAAAATCCCGGATTCAAGAGGGGCATCTACATAGGCAGCGCCAAGACCGGCAAGGTCACGGCCATGATTCCGTTCGTCGAACCCGATCCTGATGCTAACAACAATGCCGGCATCGAAGGCATCGCGGCAGACTCGATGGGTAACGTCTACGGCGGACAGACTACGGGCATGATTCTGCACAAATATGTGAAGGGCACGACCACATCGAAGCTGGCGTCAGGCGCCGCTTACTGAATCGCGAACCGTCCCGTATTTGAAGGGGCAGTTGGATTCAACTGCCCCTCGGGATTTCCGCAAGTAAAGATTTCGCGGCACCAATGACTGCGCTTCAGCGAGGCCTATGTTGAACGAACTTATGGAATCGAGTTGTACCCTTGCCCCTGCATCAGCCCGTTCGGGGGAACTTGCGTCGCTCCGCTCAGCGTTCCGGGAACGAACTGTACGTTGGTGATCCCCACACCTGAGCCGTCCTGGAAATTAAAGTAGTGGTCCACTTTTCCATTGGTCACGGCGATGTTGATGTTGAGGAAATGCACGTTGCCGATCGGCACCGTCCCTCCGCCTCCCCGGATGACGTCAACTGCCGCGCTATCTCCATAAGAGGGGTCGGGTCCATTGACGTGGGGATTCGTCACGGTGAGATTCTGGAACGTGAGGCTCGCGCCATTCGCGGCGAAGAATCGGCCAGCCGCGCCGGCACTTCCGCTCTGATCGCTGAAGGAATCCTGGATCAGAATCGTGCCAGGTGCGTTGGACGGGTCGTTGTTGTTGCTCATGTACCCGTACCGCTGATTTCCGGTGGAGTGATTGCGCAATACCGTGACGCTAATTGGTTGCGAGGTAGAATTCATCAGCCAGGTGCTGACCATCAGGCCGTCGCCGGCATTGCCGTCCGTATAGCAATCGTCAATATTTACGTCGAGCAGGTAATCGCCCGGCGCGTTGGGCTCGATATCGATCCCGCTCTGGGGCGCGGTGCCATTCGTATTGGTGAAGTGGTCGCGCAGGTAGTAGATGTGATTCACCTGGCCGGTGATGCTGGAGCCTTGCCTGCGGTTGTTGTTGAAAATCGAATCTTCGATGGTGACGTTGGTGCTGGCGCGCACGTAAGCTCCGTCACCACCGGAGTCATTGCAGGAAATTCCGCTGACGGTCACATTGCCGGCATTCTCAATGTCGAGGCAATGCCGCCACTCTCCGCTGGTGTACTCCGCCTTGCGCATGTGGAATACCGAAGTGGAAGCTCCTGCGCCGATTATCGTGACGTTTTGCGCATTCACGTTCAGCATGTGGGCGCTTGTGCCGTAGCCTGAGTTAGCCGTGACCGTCACGTTCCCGTCCACAATGAGATAGGAATTGTTGGGAAAAGAAATTGGAGAGATGTTGTAGCTGCCGGCCGGAATCTCCAAAGCTTCTCCGTTTGCGGCGGTGTAATTGAGTGCGGTCTGGAAGACGTTCGTGTCGTCGCCGCCAAAACCCGCATTGCCAAAATGCAACAGGCTGAACGTTGTCGACGGTCTGGGAGGCAGCAGGGAACTACCGATGATCAGAGAGAGCGAGGACGATGTGGTCGCGCCGGTTGAGTCTCTTACCGCCAGTAAGGCCATTTGTGTACCTGCCGTCGTAGGCATGCCGCTGATTGTCCCCGCGCTGCTCATGGAAAGGCCGACCGGCAGACTGCTCGCGGACCAGGTGTAAGGCGAAGCTCCTCCTGTGGCGGCTAACGTCGCGGAGTAAGCTTTCCCAACCGTCCCTGCAGGCAGCGTCGTCGTCGAGATCACCAACGGCGCAGGTACGGGAGGCGGGACGGGGGTCGGAACGGACGATGCGCCCTTGAACGCGACGATCTCCATGGCGTAGTTGAAAGCCGCGCTCGGCGTGACCGAGACTTGGTAGGAGCCGGTGGTCGTCACTGCTCGATCCAGCAGGCACAGTGTCGCGCCCGACGTATTCTGCGTTTCAGTCCACCCCGAAGTGGCATTCGAACATGACGGATTGGTCCACTCGTCGGCCGCCCAGGCGAAAAGATATTCGTTTGCCGTGGAGGTGGTAAGCGCAGCCGAAGACCATGGGCTCGCGGAAGTCAGCGATTCGTTATAGCCGGACTGGTCCAACGGAGCAGTCGGATCAAGGCCGGCAACTTCGGTAACCGCGGCCACCACGTAGGTACTACCCCGGCTGAAGTTAAATGTAATGCTTGTCGCTCCGCCGGCGGTACTCTTCGCGTAATAAAAATTGGTGTACATCACGCCCTGCGAAACGTTGTGATAAATCGACGTAGTGATACCGCGAGTGAACGCATCCCCGGAGCTGTCGGTGACGCCGGTGAGATCGAGAGGCCAGAAAGCTGACGCCGACGATGAGCGCATGGCCCGCTCCCGTGGCTTTAGGTAACGTAAGCGTGACGGTGCCGCTCGAAGAAGGTTGCTGGTTGAGCGTAGCTCTTTGGATCACGGTGATCGAGCTGGCAACAATCGGCGGTGGCGGCGCCGGTGCTGGAAGAATGCTTACGCTGTCATTCTGGCTGACTTTTGCGTTTGTGGAATCCAAGACGTTAATCGAGGCGGCAAAAGTTCCCGAGGTGGTTGGCGTGCCGCTGATCGTGCCTGCGCTGCTCATGGAAAGGCCGCTGGGAAGACCGCTTGCAGACCAGGCGTAGGGTGGAACTCCTCCGGTAGCGGCCAATGTCGCAGAGTATGCCGTTCCCAAGGTACCTGCCGGCAACGTCGTCGTCGAGATCGCTAGTGGCGCAGGTGCGGGTGCCAACGCTGCCCCCTTGAACGCGACCATTTCCATTGCGTAGTTGAAGGCCGTGCTCGGCGTGACCGAAACCTGATACGAGCCCGCAGTTGACACGGCTCGATCCAACAGGCACAGCGTCGCCCCCGACGTATTCTGCGTTTGCAGTCCACCCCGAAGTGGCATTCGAACATGACGGATTGGTCCATTCGTCGGCCGCCCAGGCGAAAAGGTATTCGTTTGCCGTGGCGGTCGTAAGCGCGGCCGAAGACCATGGGCTCGCGGAACTCAGCGATTCGTTATAGGCGGAGCGGTCCAACGGAGCAGTCGGATCAAGGCCGGCAACTTCGGAAACCGCGGCCACCACGTAGGTACTACCGCGGCTGAAGTTTAATGTAATGCTCGTCGCACCGCCGGCGGTGCTCTTCGCGTAATAGAAATTGGTGTACATCACGCCCTGCGAGACGTTGTGATAAATCGACGTCGGGATGCCGCGGGTGAACGCATCCCCGGAGTTGTCGGTGACGCTCGTGAGATCGAGCGGCCAGAAACTCACGCCGACAATGAGCGTGTGCCCTGCCCCGGTGGCCTTTGGCAGCGTGACCGTCACGGTTCCACTTGAGGAAGGCTGTTGGTTGAGCGTGGCCCTCTGGACCACGCTTATGGACTGCGCAAGAGCGCCAGTTGGAAAGAGAGCGGCAGCAAGAGCAAAGAGCGAGAAGAGAAGAAGAGCAGGTCGGGCGCCTAGCTTTGTTTTATACGAACTCGACTTCTGGAACTTACTCCTTTGACGACAGAGCCTCTTGCTTCCCAAGTGGAACCCCCGGTTTGAGAAAAATCAGGGCGCGCTCGGGCTGGGTTAATGGCCATTACGGCGAATCCTGTAGGGGACCTAATATCAGCTAAGGTAAATCATGTATAGATGCTTTGTGGTACAGGGGTTCTCATGCCCTCTCGGGCAAAGAGAAAAGTGGCGTTGGAAAGGGAGGTTTTGAAAGCGAGATTGGAGCTCTTTGTTAAGTCGGCGACGCGCGGCAGAAATTCAGTCAGTCACTATTGCGCGTAGATCGCCCGAACGCGTGCCACGTCGGCATCCGAGAGGCCAGAAACTGCGGCAATGTCGTTCCTGGTGTGGATCTGCGCTCGATAGCGGCCGAAATACTCGGCCACGTCACCGCCATAACCAAAAAAATACATGATGTCGCGGAAATCGCGCGTGTGCTCGAGCCCGATGGCATGGCCGAGTTCGTGCACGCAGGTCAGATAGACGATGCTGTCTCGCAGAAGATCGTCCGCTCCGGCGCGGCGCGCGATATCCGGCCCCAGCGCTTCGACGTCGGGCCGAATGAACACAATCGCTCCGCGCCTGCCATGCACGAGCAGCGGTTGAGTCTCGCCGTATTCCCCGCCGCCGGGTTCGGCCCAGCGAAGCTGAATGAGTGCAGACGATTCGACGGCAGCCTCGAATCGCAGGCGCTTGCCCGCGCTTCGCTGCCACGCCTGAAAGGCCCAGAGCGCCAGTTCGCGGTCTCCGGGACGATAACCCGTGCTCCGGTTTCCTTCGGCGATAAAGTAAGTGACAGGATCGTCAGAGGGGAGAGCGGGCGCTACACTTGATGTACTGGCTTGACGGGCTCTTATTCGCGCCGTGCTAAGCGCAAATCCCAAGACGATTAGCACACCAATTGCGGACGCGATTGCGACCACTCTCAATGCACCGTTCTTCGCCATCGTCAGCCGCCTAGTCTCCCGCGCAGTTTTGCACCCACTTTTGCACCCACTTTTGGACGAAGTTTAGCAAGCTCCAGCGTGCATTGCATGCATTCGTCCGAAAGCCGGCCTGCAATTGCTCCGCGCAGTTCCGCGGCGGGGCCCCGTTGGTCACGGTGCCCAGGGATTGATGACGGGTACCGAAAGATCGCGAAAGTGCGGCGTATTGCGCGTTGCGATAGTGGCGTGATTAGCGAGGGCAATGCCTGCAATCATGGTGTCACGTAGCTCGGTAGGATGTCCGCTCCGGTATCGAGAGGCGATCAAATCTGCGGTGTGCTGCGCTGCAACCCGATCGAATGAGGCGACTCTTTCTCCAACCTTCTCGGCCAGAAGAATTTCAAGCAATTTGGTCAAATGTGAACGCTTTTTACCCGCAGGCAAGATCTCTATTCCAAAGCTGATCTCCATGATGGTCACTGAAGTTGTCCAGATCGAGATCCTGGATTTTTCATTCAGCCAGGTGGCCACAGTCCTGTCTGGCTCATCCTGCATCAGCGCGGACAATACGTTCGTATCGAGGATGACCATTACTCGAATTTTGGAGGTTTAATCGTGTAGCCGCGGAGTTCCGGAATATCTTCTTCGAGGCCAGCCCCTTTAAACATTGCTGCGATTTCGCTCCCTAGTCCGCCGGCGGCAGCGTTTTCTTCTTCTTTGACGGCGTCGCGCAAAATATCGCGCACCTCTTCCTCCATGCTTCGCCCGTGCTTCTTGGCGCGCCGCTGGAGCTTATCTTTTACTTTCTTTTCGATATTGCGAACGACCAGTTGGGCCATGGCTCCTCCTCGGCGATATCATGATATCACGACTGGATTTTGCCGGCGTGCGAGTGTGTCGAAATTACCAGGAGCTATAAGGCGTGCTCTCGAATGGCGAGACGGTATCCGAGGTCGAATGTACGTCGGTGATGCCTGGCGAGGTCTGGTCAGTGCTGAGCAGTACGTTATCGGAATCGGTTTTCCAATCACGGGCGCGCGTCATGGGATCATTGGGGACTTCGCGCAGATAGCCGGCGGAGACCAGATCATCCAACGACTGCGGCCCGGCGGCCTTATCGAGTGTGTATTGCTGGATTGCGTTGCGCATCGTCTGGAGGTCTTGTTTTAACACCGCTTCTCGCGCTCGAAGGATCGATTTCTCGTAGCGTCCCGCGGCCAAGCCGATCAATACCAGGATGATGGCGATCACCACCATCAGTTCCATCATGGTAAATCCGCGGTTCTTGCCGGCCCGGCGGAGCGCGCTAAATCGCTGCTTGAAAATGGAATTCATTATCACCAATCCGAGTATTTCGTGCCGTCCAGCGCCGTGCCCGTTGCCAGCGAGAAGACGTCGAAGACGTTCTTGCCGCCCCAGCTCGTCGATGTCCGGATCGTCCTGCACCGCACGCATGCCCCATTCGGCCTTCCCCGTCAGGGGATCAACGGGAACGTGCCGCAGAAAGCGCACATGACGGATTAGGTCCTGTCCACTGGCACCGCTCAAACCGCTCTGCCCCTGAGTTTGTCCGAAGGCGCCGCCGAATCCGGTGGACGGCACAATCGGCTGTCCTGGATTTGTAGCTCCTGCAATGCTCCCACCCTGCTGAGATGTCAGATCCACGCCCTTGACCAGCGTTTCGAGATCAGGCGGATAACCTTCTGTTCCGAGTTCGACGCGAATCAGGTTGCGGTCCGCCGCATCTTTGTAGCGATCGATTGCGTCGCGCATCTCCCGCAGGTCGCGGCGCAACTCCGCCTCTTGCTGGCGCTTCACCGTATAACGTGCGACGGGCATCGCTGCTGACGCCAAAATAAGCATAATCGCGCACACGATGATCAATTCGAGCAGCGTCATACCTGCTTCGCGGGAAGCTGTGCGAGTGTGCGAGGAAACTTCCTGGCGCATAGGATTTGTCCGCGAGGTTATTGCACCTTTACGGTGGCTTCTTTGGTTACGAATTGCAACGGCCGCTGCTGCGAATCGCGCGCATTGACCTGCAGGATCGACAGAGTCGAACTTCCGGGGGCTACACCTCGCAGCACCACACCAAAAATTGTTCCGCTGCCGCTGACGCCTGGCGTATTGGGCATGCGCGTCGCGGAGACGATGGCCTGGCCCCGCTCCTTATCTACGCGCTGCACCACGGCGATGGGCTGCTGTCCTCCGGAAAGAAATCCTCCCTGGCGCACGTCTTCGACTGAGATGACTTTAGGATCGTACTGCATGAGCATGGGGATGGAGTAAAGATCCTGCGCGCCTTGTACGACTACGCCAACTGTGGTCGTCTCACCCGCCTTGAGCGCAACGGTAGCCGGCTCAAAGGTCAACTGCCCCATGGGCGTCTGAGCTCCCGTAGGCGGCGCGTTTGTAGCCGGCGCGCCAGGGGCTCCCGGTGCAGCGCCCGGCGTGACGCCCGGTGTAGTTGCTCCCTGAGTTCCGGCGGCCGCTGCAGCTCCAGTACGGTTGGCCCCGGCGGGCAGTGGCGGCGTCATCACCACCGATTCCAGTCGAATTTCCGGATTGGTATCCGTGCCCGAAGCAATCCCCCGCAGATTTTCCGCCGTGATATTCGGGATGCGAATGATATGCGGCGTAACTACGATAAGAACTTCCTGATCCTCGGTTTCCACGTTCTCTTGAGAAGTAAAGTAGCGCAGGAAAGGAATATCCGAGAATCCCGGCCAGCCGGAAATGGATTTGCTATTCGTCCGCTCGATCAGGCCGCCGAGGATATTAACTTCGCCGTCTTGCAGCCGAACGTCGTGCTCGATTTTCCGCGTGCTGATCACCGGCTGACTGATTCCGCCTATATTTTGCTGGCCGGTAACCGAGGAAACCTCTATAGAAAGTTTCAGGCTGACTTCGCGATTGTCGGAATGGATTCTGGGAGTCACATCCACGATAACGCCCACGTCCAGATATTGGAATTGCGTGTTTACCAGCGGGTTCACGATGCTCCCGCCCGCGCCCGTCGCACCCACGCCCACGCCGGCCTGGAAGCTCCCAGTGGCCACCGGAACGCGATCGCCGATGCGCAACTTGGCGTCCTGGCCATCCACCATGCGAACTTCCGGATCATCGATGATTCGGGTTTGGCTGTCGGTCAGCAGGGCAGTAGCGGTGGCGTTCGGTAGCGTGATGCTGTAATCGCCTGTTCCGATAGACCGCAGCTGATTCAGAGCCAGGCCCGTATTGTTGTTATTGTTTGTCGTGCCGTTGTTCGTGTTGTTGTTATTGTTATTGTTTGTCGTGCCTGGTGGAGTAAACGTCGCTGACACGCTTGTGCCCGGATTGATGCCCAGATCGCGTATGCGATCGCGCCGCGCCTGCAGGACAGAGAACTGAACGACCACCTCCGCCTTGGGCTTATCGATGTCGTTCACGATTTTCTCCGCCAGCATCACTTTATCCGGCGTGTCGCGCAAGATGATGGCGTTCTGCGCATTGAATTGCTGCACGCGCCTCAAATCAAGCAACTGCCGCAACCCGTTGACGATCTCCGTCAAATCCTGCGGCAGAATCGTATTCTTCAAGTAGATCGTTCGGACGACCTCTTCCTCGTAGTCGCGCCTTTTTTGCGCCTGGTCCGGCGCCACGAAAATGATGTCGTTGGTGACCGGCTTCCAGAAAGCTTTCGACTCCAGCGACACGATATCCAGCGCCTGTTCCAGCGTTACGTCGGTCAACTCCGCCGCGATGCGCCGCGACGTAAAATCCGGATCGAAAACCACCGTTAGTCCCGCCAGCTTGGCCACCGTGTCGTAGATCACCTTTGAATCATTGGTCATCTTCAGGTTGATCGGCGCACGTGAAAGCGGCTTCAATTGCGGAGGTCCGGCCATCACTTTGGGCTGTTCCTCTCCCGGAGCCGCCGGAGTCGGGGCTTTTTCCGCCGTGCCTTTGGCCGCAATGGCATTCATCGTATTTTGGATTTCCTGCTGCGCAATAGGGCTGGCGGGATCGATCATCAGAGCTTTTTGAAACTCGGCGAGAGCCAATTGCAGATTTCCCATCTCGAGGAGTTTGCGCCCCTGTTCCACATGATATTGTCCGGCCTCGAAACGCATGCGCGTCAGCTTCAGCTTGTATTCCGTATTCAGGGGATCGGCTTTAAGCGCGCGGTCGTAGTGAACTACGGCGGAATCGTAGTCGTTGGTAGCCTCGGACTTTTTGCCCTCGTTGTACTCCTGATTGCCTTTCGCGCAGCCGGTGAGCACGAGCATCGCCAGCGAGATCACACAGATTCCCGCATATCGGACAATGCCCCGATTTTTAAGACTCGCGCCGTCGCCCATGTCCAAGGCGCCCTTTATTTTTCGCTTATTCCAATTCACTTTACGCGGCCCTTGCTGGCGAGATCAAAGGGCGAAGCGATTCGCATGCTCGCCTAGACCAACAGAAGAAAAACAAGGTTTTCCTCACTCCGGCGGGGACAATTCCAGTGTTTTGGCTCTTGCATCGCCCGTCCTAAACTTAAATTTCTCCTTGATCGGCCGGGGCCGAGCCGGTCCGCATGTTAACACCCGAACTGAGGCTCAGCAAGGCAACTTGCCGTACTAACAACCGCCCGTTAAGATAGCCCTTCGTGGCTAAAGCTGGAAAGAAAACCACCAAAAAAGATGCATCTGGGCAGGAAGTCGTTGCCCAGAATCGCGCCGCTGGCTATAACTACCACCTCCTTGAAAAGATGGAAGCCGGAATGGCGCTTGTGGGCACCGAAGTGAAAGCTCTGCGCGAGGGCAAAGCCAACCTGCGAGACGCCTATGCCGAAGTCCGCGGCACGAGCGTTTGGCTGGTGAATTGCCATATCCCGCAGTACAACCCCGGTGGCCCGTTCAATCATGAGCCGCTCTCGCGCCGCAGGCTGCTCCTGCATCGCCAGGAAATCGATAAGCTGATCGGCAAAACACAGCAAAAAGGTTTGACGCTTATTCCTCTGCGCATCTATTTTCGCGATGGCATCGCCAAATGCGAATTGGCCCTGGCGCGCGGCAAAAAAGAATGGGACCGCCGCCAGAGCGAACGCGAAAAAGAGACTCGGCGCGAGGTGAGCGAAGCCATGTACAAATACCGGAGGCGTTAAGAAACGATGGGACCCAGCATGCAAATCACTTTGGATTCGCGCCCCGCTTCGAAAGTCGAAGCCGAGGCGCTCGTAAGCTATGTGTTTGAGCCGGAAAAGGAGCAGGGAACTGCCGTCCAGGGCGTTGTCGCCGAGCTCGATCGCGCCGCTGGCGGCGCCCTCGGCAAGCTCGCCGCATCCGGCGAATTGACCGGCAAGATGCTGGAGTTCACGCTCGTTCACTTCGCGCCTGGAATTGCTGCGCAGCGGATCGTTCTCATAGGCGCCGGAAAGCGCGAAAAGTTCGGCACCGCCGAATTGCGCAGATTGGCCAGCGCTGCGGTGCGCTACCTGAAAGCGCGCTCGGTGAAGCGCATCGCTTTCCTCGTGCACGAACGCGAGCGAAATGCGGAAGCCGCGCAGGCCGTTACAGAGGGTCTGCTGCTGGGCAATTTCGACGGCGACAAATACCGCACCGACAAGAAGAATTCGCCGGTGGAAACGGCAGCGCTCGTAGGTTTCGATCCCGCCGCGCAGAGCGGCGTCGAACGCGGCCGCATCATCGCCGAATCGCAGAATTTTACTCGCGAGCTCGGCAACGAGCCTTCCAATTTACTTACGCCGCGCCTGCTAGCCGAACGCGCCGAAGCTATGGCCCGAGAAGCGGGTCTCGCTGTGGACATTCTCGACGAAAAGCGTATCGAGGAACTGAAAATGGGCGCGCTTCTGGGCGTGGCGCGCGGCAGCGTGGAACCTCCGCGCGTGATTGTGCTCACCTACACGCCCGAAAAACTCACGCCGGGTGCGCCCGTCCTCGGATTTGTGGGCAAGGCCATCACGTTTGACACCGGCGGCATTTCCATCAAGCCTTCGAATGACATGGAGAAAATGAAATTCGACATGGCCGGCGGCGCGGCCATGCTCGGCGCCATGCGCGCTTTGGCGCGCCTCAAGCCTCCCGTCAAAGTCATCGCCGTCATTCCTTCTACCGAAAACATGCCCGGCGGTCGCGCGCAGAAGCCCGGCGACGTGCAGATTGCCATGTCCGGAAAATCGATCGAGGTCATCAATACCGACGCCGAGGGCCGGCTAGTTCTTTCCGACGGCATCGCCTACGCGAAGCAGCTTGGCGCCACGCATCTCGTCGACGCAGCCACGCTCACCGGCGCTATCGTCGTCGCCTTGGGCAATATCAACACTGGCGTTTTCGGCTCCGACGCGGCTTTTACCGAACGCGTCCTCGCCAGCGCACAACGCGCCGGAGAAAAAATGTGGCGCATGCCGCTCGATGACGATTACCGCGATCTGATCAAGAGCACCATCGCCGATATTCAAAACGTCGGCAGCGGACGCGGCGCCGGCGCCATCGTCGCCGCCTGGTTCCTTCGCGAATTCACTGGCGATACGCCCTGGGTGCACCTGGATATAGCCGGCACGGCCTGGCTCGACGACGCCAAGCCCTGGGCTGGCAAAGGCGGCACCGGCGTGACTGTACGCACGCTTGTCGATCTCGCCATGAATTTCGACGGCCGCACCCCCGCCACCAAGTAACGAAGCTATTCGTTCGATTAACCCGTGCGGCCCAGTTCGTCCCGAATAACGCGCGAAGCGTGGTCTCGAGGGGTTCCTGTGTCCGTCGATGTGTTCCCGGAGAGCGCCATTAATTAGGCTCTGGTAATTTCCGCCTCCGGCACGGTCTACCTGTTCAAGAAACCATTCGAGGACATCCTCATCAAGTCGAATGGTGATTCGCTTCTTTCCTTTCGGCACCGAAACCACCGGACCACGTTTCGCCCTACCGAAGTCGTATTCACGTCTTGCTGCCTTGTTCATATTGCCGCCTCTCGTGTTGGGTGGCCAGACGCGCTGAAATCAGGCGAATAGTTTCGGCACGCCAGGTGTATACAACGACTAGAACTCTCCCGTACGCATCCATCCCGAGTGTCACCCATCGCTCTTCCTCCTCGGAGGAGATATCGCGGATGGTCAAGGCGCGCTCATCTTCAAGCGCAATCACGCCATCGGCAAACCGAATGTAGTGCTTGATGAGGTTCGCCCTTGCCTTGTCTGGATCCCATTCGTATGACATTATAGGTTACTGTATGTACAGATGTACACCGCCATACCGAGGATGAGGACGTGTCGATTAGCTACATCTTTTCCGGGGCTTCGATCCCCAGCAGGTCGAGCGCTGTCACCAATTGCCGCTCCACCAGCCGGCTGAGCCGCAGCAGGAAATCTCGTTTAGCGGAATTGGCTTCGGAGAGAATGTGGTGCCGGTGATAGAAAAGATTAAACGCCTGCGCCAGCTCGAACGTATATTTCGCGAGGAACGCCGGCTCCTGCGCGCTCAGCGCCGTGGCCACTTGCGCATCGAGCGATCCCGCCAGCAGCGCAAGCTCCCATAGATCATCGCCCTCGCCCGGCTTCAGCAAGTCCTTGAGAGACGACTCGTCGCCTGCGGCGTCGTCAAGTTGCGCCAGCGAAAAATCCGGCCGCTGCTCGGCCATTTTGCGAAAAATATTCCGAGCGCGCACCGCGGCATATTGGCAGTAAGGTCCCGTCTCGCCTTCAAAGCTCAGCGCGTCCCGAAAATCGAACGCAATAATCGCCGTGCGCGTGTACTTCAGCAGAAAATAACGCAGCGCGCCGACGGCGATGGCATGACTGATGCGCGCTCGTTCGGCTTCCGGCGTGTCGGCGTGCCGCGCATCAACCTCAGCGCTCGCCGCCGTTTCGAGTTCGTCGAGCAGATCGTCGGCCTTGACGCCCAAGCCCTTGCGCCCGCTCACCTCCACATAGGGCTTGCTCATTTCCTCTTCCGAAAGCGTGTAGCCCATCTCCGCGGCACAGCGCGGCGAAAGCGCTACCACATCGTAAGAAAAATGGATGGACCGCGCCGCCTGCTCCTCGAATCCCAGAGCCCGCAACCCGGCAACCACTACGTTTTGCAGATAGCTCTGCCTCGTATCAATCACGTTATAGACTTCGGTCGCGTGCCCGAATTCCGGCGCGCTGGGATCGCCGTTATTCGCGGTACTGGTCCACACCGTGTGGCCGTTCGGATATGTATGAAAGCGCCGGTAACCAAAATCGCGGCCGAGGAGTCCGAACTTCCAAAGCTGATAGGCGATGTCCTTACCCACGTAAGTAACCGTGCCGTTCGATCGCACGATCACCTTAGCCGTGTCGTCCGGGTCCGCAGTCGCAGCGCTCGCGGCGTCTTCATCGCTGTTTTCGCCACGGCCTTCTCCGGTGTCGAGATGCATCACCCAGCAGCCCGCATTCTTCCCCGAGCGCGCCAGGTGAATCGCGCCGCGTTCCTTGAGTCGCTGAAATGCGGCGTCCCAGAATTTCAGGTGCAGGATCTCGCTCTCGCGCGGCAGCAGGTCATATTGCACGCTGAGCCGCTCCATGGTGCGCAAATGGCAGCGAACGATTGCGACGGAGATGATCTCCGCGAGTTCCGCCTCTTCGCCGCGGCCTACTTCGATGGCAGCAAGCGTCTGGCCGCGCAGCGAGAGGCGCGTTTTGTCTTCCTCGAAGAACTGCGTCACCCGCGCGTAAAGATCCCAGCATAAGAAATCAAACCGCGGCGCCGCAGCCAGCGCGCGAACCTCGTTAGCCGATTTTTGCTCCATGTGCGCGAATCCGACCACCACGTCCGCCACTTGCACGCCCGTATTGTCGATATAGTTCTGCACTTCCACGCGGCGGCCCGCACGCCGCAGCAGTCGAACGAACGTGTCGCCGAGCGCGGCATTACGCAAATGCCCGATATGCGCGGCTTTATTGGGATTGATGTTGGTGTGCTCGACCACGCACTTCGGCTCGCTGGCTGAGACTTCGCGGGAGCCGGGATGCGCGGCCTCCGCGAACGCTGCCGCGAAAAATCCCGCGCGGTCGAAGTAGAAATTGACGTAGCCCCCACCGGCCAGCTCTGTGCGCGCGACTCCAGGAATTGCGGCCAGTTCCGAAGCGATCTCCTGCGCAATCTGCCGCGGCGCGCGGCGCAGCCGCTTGGCTAGCTCAAAGGCGATCGGCGTGGCCACTTCGCCCATCGCGACGCTCGGCGGCCGCTGCGTCACCACGGGGACGTCCTGGATGCCCCGCTGGTTCAGGAATTCGCGCAGCGCCGCGCGAATCCGCGCCTCAACGATGTGATACACGTGCGCTCACCGCCGGAAGTTTTGTGGGATATTCCATCGGAAAGAAGAGAGGATTATAGGAACTCTCGCCAGAGCCGTCAAAAACGTCGTTGGATTTTAGTCGTCTTCGGTGCCCAGGAGGATGGCTGCGCCGAGAACCGTGGTCCACAGTCCGCGCTTATCGCCGACGGCGGATTGCGTGAGGTTCATCGTGCGCACGATCTTGTTGGAGATGCGATAGACCTCTTTTTTCTCGTCCCAGGAAAGGTCCGGATCGAATTCAACGTTCAGCGTGGTGGCGAGCATCTCCGCGGCCAGTTCCTCGGCGTATTCACCGGCCACCTCTTCCGTTTCACCGAAAGAGTGATGTTCAGACAAATAGCCGTACATCGATTTGTCGGCGGGAAGCGCCAGACCAATGCTTGCGGCGATCAGCCGATGCGGCTCGCGTGTGGAGTTTTCGCTGATCACCGTGAAGGCCACTTGCCCCGGCCGGAGATGCTTCAACCCTTCGCTGCGGGAGATCAGCCGGCAGTTTGGCGGAAAAATCGAGGAGACGCGCACGATATTGCAGGCTGCAATGCCCGCATTGCGCAAGGCCAACTCAAAGCTGGACAGGCGTTCGCGGTGTTTACCAACGCCCTTTGTGAGGAAAATTCGCTTCGCGACGAACGCCATGTAGGATGCCGGTTCGCGGTGCCTCCTGGGTTAAAACTGCCGCGAGCGAAAAAACACGGAGCCGAAAAGTAGCAAGAACGTCGAGCAGTGTCAATAACTTTAACCCTTTTGTAACAAAACTCGCGTGCCCCACACGCTTGCTCGCGCGCAAGTCCAAGGTCGATCTCGGCAGCTTGGAGGATATCAGGCGGTCTTGGCGGCGGTTTGGCAGAGCGCCAGAAGCCTTTCCAGCGCAGGGTTGAGGCTTTGCAGTTCGGAAAGATCGCGCTGGCTGAAGTCGGGGCCTGCATCCGTGAGGGAAGCCCCCTTGCGGCAGATTTGTGCCACCCCTACCACAGTTTTGCCGCGCAGAATTGGCGCGCTGATGATTTTTTGGATGCTCTCACTGGAGTGACGGCCCATCGGTACGCCCTCAAAAACGGTGGCGTGCCGGGCGCTGGGGAAATTATTAACGATATCGGGTCGGCGCTCGCGAACCGTGCGCGCAGCCAAAGCCGTGTTGCTCGAAAGGGGAATCGATCCCACCGGACGCAGCTTTTCAGGAATTACGAAGCGCAGCGTGCGGCCTGAGGAAACCAACTCCATGATGGCCACCTCGTCTTCTTTCACGCCAAACAGCTTTGCCATGTGCCGAATCACTTCCAATAGGGAATTGGAATCCGGCGGAGCCGATTCCTTCTCGATGCGGTCGATTAGCTTTTCTAGATCACCGGCAGCCATTCCGCCTCCGATTGGTGCCAAAATTATAGCCAATGTCTCCCGCCGATATTTAGGCCGATACTAAACTATTGTTAAGCTTGTGCCCGCGAAGCTAACCCGGAGTAGAATCCTTTTTGTGTACATTTCGCACCTATCTTTCCGGAGGTCATAATGCGATTGCGAAAGCTAGTCAGCCTGCTGGCCATATTGGTTCTCACTCTGCCTCTGGCATTGCACGCTCAGACGGCTCCGCCAGCCGGCCAGACGGATTCTAAGGCGCCCGCCGCTGCGCAGCGCGAACCAGGACTCTACATGACGTTCGAGACCGAAAAAGGCAATATCGCGTGCAAACTCTTTGAAAAGGAAGCGCCTATCACCGTTGGCAAAATGGTGGGATTGGCCATCGGCAAAATTTCCTATATTGATCCGCGCACCCATCAGCAGAACCGAAACAAATTCTTCGACGGGCTCACGTTCCATCGCGTGATTCCCGGATTCATGATTCAGGGCGGTGATCCGTTGGGGACCGGTACCGGAAGCCCGGGCGGGCCCGGCTTTCCGTACCAAAATGAAACGTCACCGGGGTTGACCTTCAGCATGCCCGGACGGCTGGCCATGGCCAACGCCGGGCCGAACACCAACGCGAGCCAATTCTTTATTACCGAAGCGGCGTATCCTTCGCTGAACGGCGGCTACACCATCTGGGGACAATGCGAAAATGTTGACGTTGTCAAAGCCATCGCTCGCGTGCAGCGCGATAGTAACGATAAGCCCGTCACGCCCGTGCACATCCAGCACGCAATCGTGCAACGCGTTGGCCCAGCGCCGGCGAACGCGCCGGAAGCCATGTCTGCCCCCGCCGGAAAGTAAGAAACTATACGCAGAGCGCGGAGGCTACGAACTGTGCACCCCAGGTGATGGTGTCCCGAGCGCCGCCCCCAAGCGCGAGATCTGCTTTTCGCCTTTGACGTAGCGCCGGGCTTTAGCCCGGCATCCGTTCCTCACGTCGCGCGGCTGGCTAGACGCCGAGGACCTTTACCAGCGAGCGGACGGAATTCGCCGACTTCTGCAAAGCGGCGTTTTCTTCGGCGGTGAGCTTCACTTCGATGATCTGTTCGGCGCCGCGCTCTCCGAGCTTCACCGGAACGCCCATGAAAAGCCCGTCGATTCCGTATTCCCCCTGGAGATAGACGGCGCAAGGCAGGATCTTTTTCTTGTCTTTCAGAATCGCTTCGATCATCTCCACGACGGCGGCGGAGGGCGCATAGTATGCCGAGCCGGTCTTCATCAGGTTCACTATTTCGGCGCCGCCATTGCGCGTGCGAGTGACGATCGCGTCGAGGCGGTCCTTGGGAAGCAGTTCCAGAATGGAGATGCCTGCCACAGTGGAGTACCGCGGCAGCGGCACCATGTCGTCGCCGTGGCCCCCCAGCACAAACGAGTGCACGTTTTCGACCGAGACGCTCAGCTCCTGCGCCACAAACGTGCTCATGCGCGCTGAATCCAATACGCCGGCCATGCCGATAACGCGATTCTTCGGGAATCCGCTCACTTTGAACGCGGACTGCGCCATGGCGTCCATGGGATTGGTGACCACGATGAGAATGGCGTTGGGCGAAAACTTAACTATGCCTTCAACGACTCCTTTGACCACCTCGTAATTGGCCTTCAGCAGATCGTCGCGACTCATGCCCGGCTTGCGCGGAAAGCCCGCCGTGATAACGATAATGTCGCTATTGGCGGTCGCTTCGTAAGTGCCCGAGGCGGTGGAGATGCCTTGCGTCTGGGCGTCGGATCGTATAATCGGCGTGGATTCCAGCAGGTCCAGAGCTTTGCCCGCCGGAACGCCTTCCAGAATATCCGTCATCACCACGTCCGCGAGCCCGCGATCGACCACGCGCTGCGCCGTCGTCGAGCCCACGAATCCACCGCCCACAACCGTAACTTTCTTCCGCATTCCAAGCTCCTTGGTGAATTTGACGATCCGACCAGGATCGTCATCCCGAGCGAACAGCGCGAGCGAGGGATCTCTCTTAGCTGTTGTTAAATCTTGCGCGGGGAAATCGTCAATCCGCCGCGACGCGCGTCTGCATGTTTTCGATAATGGCCGTCGCGAATTCGGAGGTGCGCAGTTTTTTGGCGCCTTCCATCAGGCGCTCGAGGTCATAGGTGACGCGCTTCTGGCCGATGGTGTACTCGATGGCGCTTTCGATCAGTTGCGCCGCTTCCTTCCATCCCATGTAGTCAAACATCATGGCGCCCGAGAGCATCACCGAGCTCGGGTTGATGACGTCTTTATCGGCATATTTCGGGGCCGTGCCGTGTGTCGCCTCAAAGATGCCGTAACCATCGCCGATGTTTGCGCCCGGGGCCATGCCCAGGCCGCCGACCTGCGCGGCGGCAGCGTCCGAGATGTAATCGCCATTCAGATTGGGCGTGGCCAGGACCTGATATTCGTCGGCGCGAGTCAAAATCTGCTGAAAGATGGAATCGGCGATGCGGTCGTTGACCATGATCTTCTGCTTCCACTGACCCTTACCGTGAGTGGCGGAAATCGAGTCGATCACGTGTCTTCACTTCGGCATAGACTTCCTGGCGCAGTTTTTCGGTGCCTTGTGCCAACCCGGGCTCGACCATGGCGGCATTCTGCTCGACGCTCAGCCCTGGATTCTTTTCGACATTATCCAGAATCCAGCTCTCGCGCTCGGTGACGATCTGCGCGCGGAATTCGTCGCGCGCGATCTCGTAGCCCCAATCGCGAAAGGCGCCTTCGGTGAATTTCTGCACGTTGCCCTTGTGCATCAGAGTGACCACGCGGCGCTTATTATCGATAGCGTGCTGGATGGCGCGGCGCACCAGGCGCTTGGTCCCAAAAGGAGAGATCGGCTTGATGGTGATGGAAGAATCGGTGCGAATCTGCTTCGGGCCGCCGCCGAGCATGTCTTTATTTAGAAAATCGATCAGCTTTTTCACTTCCGGCGTGCCGGATCTCCACTCGATGCCGATGTAAACGTCTTCGGTATTTTCGCGGAAGATCACCACGTTCATGCGTTCAGGATGCTTCACCGGAGAAGGCACTCCAGGGAAATAGCGCACCGGCCGCACGCAGGCGTAGAGATCGAGAATTTGCCGCAGGGCCACGTTCAGCGAACGGATGCCGCCACCCACCGGAGTGGTCAGCGGGCCTTTGATGGCGATGCGAAATTCGCGCGCCGCTTCGACGGTGTCTTGCGGCAGCCATTCCTGGAATTTGTTATAGGCCTTTTCGCCGGCGAAGACTTCAAACCACACCATGCGGCGCTTTCCGCCATAAGCGTGCTCCACCGCGGCGTCGAAGACGCGCTGCGAAGCTTTCCAGATATCTCGGCCCGTGCCGTCGCCTTCGATGTAGGGAATGATGGGCCGGTCGGGGATGCGGAATTTGCCACCGACAAATTGAATGGCCTCGCCATCGTGCGGCACAGGTAGCCCGTTGTACGACGATTTCATGAACTGCACCTCGTATGATTTGGCCCTGGGGTCAGAAATCCAGCCCGCCGCTGTGCGGCCAGCTAGGCCCCTTGTCCTGCAAGAGATCTCA
>CAWDQT010000012.1:0-67088 GCA_963804535.1 uncultured Acidobacteriota bacterium | reverse complement strand
CCGACGCAACTGAGCCCTAGTCAACTCCGCTCCTTCCGGCCAGGAGCCGGCTGGAAGCCGGCGCTACGAAATGATTCTCGCCCAAGGCCAGTTTGGCAGACCAGCTCTCGTCGGATTTTCTTTGACGTAGTGAAGGATCTTCAGCAGAGATCGTTCGTTGCGAACCAAATGATCGAAATACTCACGTTGCCAGAAAATTCCTCGCCGTCGCAAAAGGCGATTCGCCATGAGTGCAGAGAAGGATTTCCAAGAGTGAAGGATAGCGTCCAGTTTGTTTTCACCGAGAGGGGCAAACACAACGTGTACATGATTAGGCATCACGCACCACCCAAGGAGATTGTAGCGCGTACCTTGAAAATGTTGAATTGCATCGGCCACAATTTTGGCAATACGCGAATCACGGATGTGGCGCTCGCCGAGCCGCTATCGAGACAACGTTCCGCTGTTCCAAGCACCCCGTCCAGATCGCGTGCTCGAGCGCGACCGGCGCCTGCTTCGGCTGCCGGCGTCACCTTCTTCGTGGATTTGCGGTGCCGACGAAGCTCTAACACTAAGCTTCGGGGCGAGGAATCGGCCAAGCGGAAAGTTACAAAATAAATCGGATGTTCTCCTTCCCAATGAGACAGGTATCCACGGGAGCGAATAGCGCTGATCGCGCGGGGCTTTTTTCGGGTTGGCCTACTCATAAAATTGATCCCGGCTAACGCTTTGGGCCGCGATGCGGCGGGGGTCCTCGAAGAGCTTCGCAATGACAGCTCCAAATATGAATCCGCCCACGTGGGCCATGTAGGCAACTCCGCCGCCCGACTGCGCTGCCACTACAGAGCCGACCTGGCTGAACAGTTGTATCAAGAACCATATTCCGATCAGCACGGACGCAGGGATCACCGTAACGGTGATGAACCAGCCCAGCAAAAGAAGCGTGCGAATCTTGTCTCTCGGATAAGTGATCAGGAAAGCGCCCATCACCGCCGCAATAGCGCCGCTGGCCCCCAGGTTCGGAACCGTTGAGCTACTCATCGCGGCGATTTGAGCCACGGACGCCACGATGCCGCCAAGCAGATAAAACGCCAGGTAGCGGAGCGGCCCCATAGCGTCTTCGATTTCCGGACCGAAGGCCCACAGAAACACCATATTCCCGATTATGTGCATCCAGCCGGCGTGCATGAACATGGCGGTCAGGATGGTTATCCAATGCTGGCCGGCCACGATATGGGCGGGAATCACCGCCCACTGCTCTACGAATGGTTCGCCACCGGCTAATTCAAGAAGGAAGACCACAACATTAATGACGATAATCGAGATCGTGACAACGGGACGATGAACGGGACGCCGGGAGATATCGCGTAAGGGGATTCCCACTGGATGCGCTCAGCGCGTTTTGATATTTCGTTAGATTACTTCAGTTGTGGAATCGAGTCGGCCTTTGGCGGTTGCGGCACCGATTGCACGAACGCGTAGATATCCGCTAATTCCGCGTCCGACAGCACTTTGCTTGTATAAGGCGGCATCTGATCTCGCGGCGAGCGGACTTGGAAGGCAAATACCGAGTACGGAAGCGGCGACGGTCCCAGTTTCGGGCCGGTTCCCGCGCCCCCCTGCGCCTCGCGGCCATGGCATTCGTAACAGCCGTCAGCCGTATAGACGGCCTTGCCATTTTTCGCGTTCCCCGCGGGAGCATTATCGGCTTTTTGCGATGCGCTCGCCGATTGCGCCCCGCCCTCCGCGCGCGCCTGAGCCACCGCAACCGAGCGGGCCGAAACAACCAACACGGCCACAAGCGTCGCAATCGCCATCACGAGATAGATCGAGCGCCTTTGCATGTCGGCTCCTTAACGGGGTTGCGTGACGGTATCCAGAAGTGCTGGCTCGCCGCGTTTCACTGCAGCTACCGCTCTCTGAAGCGCCGGAGCCAGGTCTTTCGGATCGGTGATCGGCCCTTCGGCGTACCAGCCCATGCTCTGAGCGAGCTTCGAGTAATCGATATTCGGATCGAGAAGAGTTGTGCCGATACCCGCATTGGCGATGCCGCGCTGGTGCCGATTGGCCATGCGCTGCAGGTGCATGACCTCCTGATGATAGGCGCGGTTATTGTGCATCACCCACAGCATCGGGATGCGATGATGCGCGGCCGTCCACAGCACTCCCGGCGCATACATCAGGTCGCCGTCATTCTGCTGGTGAACGTACAGCCGGCCATCCTTCCGGTGAGCGAGCGCGGCGCCCACCGCGGACGGCGCCTGAAAGCCCACGCCAGCCGCACTGGAAAGCCGGGTACGCTGATAATATTTTTCGTAGTTCCATTCCGGGCCGGCAAGGCCTCCCGGCCCAGTTTTCGTTCTTGACCGCCGCCCAAACCTCGGCCGACAGCCGCGCGAGGCTAATCGGGCTGGCGTCCCACGCATACGTCGCATCGACGCGCTCTCGTTCCAAAGTCTTCTGGCAAGCTGCGGCAAGCTTCGCGCCTCGATCCTGGAAAACTCTCTTCCGATCGTCCGTGGTGAGCCGCTTGATCGCCTCGGTCAGCGACGGCAGCGTGACCTCGGGGTCGGCGGCCATCGTCAGATCCATTTCCTGGAACCGCTCGAAATCCTGGTAATTGCTCTTGAGATAGAGATCGCGAGTAGTAATGCTGAGCAGCTTGACGTTGCTTCGCGTGATCGGCTGAGAGCTGCGGTGCAGTTGATCGCGGTAATTGTGCAGGGCGCCCCAGAAATCTTCGACATCCATCCCGAGAATCACATCCGCATTCGCGATCAATCCGCGGCCGCCCCCAGATTGATTCAGCGGATGACGTGACGGCAAGTTGCCGCCCTGATCGATCACCGGAACCTGCAGCGCTTCGGCAAATTCGATGAACTGCTGCATGCCGGCTTGCGAGCGCGCCACGTGTCCTGCAATCACCACCGGATTCTCAGCCTCGACTAAAAGGCGTGCAGCCTCCGCTACCGAACCGGAATCTCCCTGCGGAGCCGCATCGAGCGTGAGCTTCGGTATGCGCAGCGAAAGATTTTGGGAAATAGGCGATTCCTGCAGCGTGCTATCGGCCACCAAAACGACCGGTTCCCTCGGCGGAGTCATCGCGATCCTGTAGGCGCGTACCGCGGACTCGGCGAAATGGGGAAGCGACGCTGGCACGTCGTCCCACTTCGTGTAGTCGCGGACCATTGCCGCCGCATCCTGCGCGCTGTGGTTCCATTCGACTCCCGGACGTCGCTCCACCGCGTCAACAGTGTTGCCAAGCACTATATATACGGGCGCCTTGCCCGCCCAGGCGTTGTAAATTCCCATCGACGCATGCTGCAATCCTACGGTGCTGTGCGCCAGCACGAGCATCGGCTTGCCTTCAACGGCTGAGTAGCCTTGCGCGAGAGCAACCGACGACTCTTCGTGGCAACACGTGATGAATTCCGGATTCTTGTTCCCGCCATAGTTGATCAGCGATTCGTGCAAGCCACGAAAACTCGAGCCCGGGTTTGCGGCAACGTACTCGAACCCGAGAGACTTGATCACGTCGACCATGAAATCGGAGCCGGTCCGATCAGCCACAAGCGCGTTGACTTCAACTGAAGGATCCGCCTCCTTCGGCGGAATTGCCGGCGTCGCGGGCCGAGCCACCAAGTTCTGCTGCGCCGCAGCCGCCACTCCAGTGCTTGCGACCCAAGTCGCCACACCACCTACCGCTGCGCCCTTTAGGAATTTGCGACGATCGACCAAGCTCTTCTTGGATTTCTTCATGGCTGGCATCTCCTCTTCGGCTCTCTACGCATTCCCGCAGATCGTATCGAGGGGTCCCTAAGCTAGCGGCATTATACCCGAGTTCCTTCCTGGCGGCGGTATGTATAACCCGAAACGTGGTCGCCTGTCATACCGCCCCGGGGTGCGAGAACTCGCGCGTTAGAAGGCGAAGAAGTTGCGCGCGCTGGGCTATTAGGCGTATGGTTTGGGCAAAATCCAAGTTGGTCCAGGAGGCATCGATGCGAGGAGTAGCCGTATATCTGCGCGGAGTAACTCTGTTTGTCGCGGGAATCGTTGTCGGCACGATCTTGATGCAGTCCGGTGCGGCCCAGGAGAAAAGAACCGGGCTCCGGCTCAATCACGTGGGAATCGCCGTCAATGATTACGATAAGGCGCTCGACTTCTACACGAAGGTGATGGGCTTCAAGATCGCGTTCAGGTTCCCACCGAGCCCCGACGGCAAGCCAACCACCACTTACTTCCAGATCAGTAAAGACACGTTTTTGGAAATGGCCCCGGCGAGCGCCCAGGTACCGGCGGGCTTCACGCACATGGGCATTGAAACTTCGGACATAAAAAGCACGATCACACAGCTTCGCGCCACCGGCGCCCACGTCGAGGACATGCGTGTGAGCGGCCCGACCAAGGCGAATCTGTCAAATATCTACGATCCCGATCACATCCGCATGGAGCTGATCGAGCTCACGCCCGATTCGCTTCACAAGAAGGCCGAAGACTCCTGGAAGTAGTCGGCGCTCATGCCGACGTAGCGCAGCGGCCTTCAGCGCGGCATCCTGTGTTGCGCGACGGCTGTCACTAGAAGCGCTATCCGGCCGCGTACATTGTGTGGTGGAGACAAATATGCCTAAGAGTTTTGCGATCTCGGTCCTCATCATATTTATCGTGTTAGGGTCGTCACTATCTGCACGATCCCAGGGCGTTCCCGCTGGCAAACCGGCGGCGCAAAACGGCCAGCAGGCGCCTTCATCTGCTCCGGCGCTTCTCGATGGTTGGGGCCGGCCGGTAAAAGACGCGTCGAAACCCGGCCCGGCTCCGCGCCACGATATTTCCGGCATTTGGGAACCGGCTCGCGGCCCAGGCGACGGAATCATGGCCTGGGGTCCGCGCGATATGCCCTATGACGGGGCTCCTGCACACAATCCGCCTTACACGCCGCTCGGTTTGGCGACACAGCATTCGCACAAGCCCCTCGAGGGAGAGGAGAGAGTTCTCGAATCGCTGAGCAACGATCCGCGAAACAAGTGCGATCCCTTAGGATTTCCGCGCGCGGATTTCTATCAAGTCCGCCATACGCAAATCCTGCAGAACGAGCAACAGGTGGTTGTCTTGTATGAATTTGAGAAGAGATGGCGCGTCATCTGGACCGACGGGCGCGAGCTCCCCAAGGAGATTCCCCAGCCCCGCTACTACGGATATTCCGCGGGCAAATGGGTGGACGACACCACGCTCGTCGTCGATACGATCGGCACGCAGGGCACGGAGAAAGTATGGCTGGACGAAGCCGGCCGCCCCGCGAGCGATGCCATGCACGTGGAGGAGCGCTTCCATCGCCTGGACCACGATAACCTGGAGCTCACCGTCACCATTGACGACCCGAAGATGTATGCAAAACCCTGGGTGGCCATGAAGTTTCCCATGCGCCTACAATCGCCCGATTTCGACGTCGTCGAGATGATGTGCATACCCTCCGAGATGGAGCAGTACTACAAAGACTACGGCGACCCCGCCAGCGGCGTAGAGACCAACGAGAAAAAATAAGGTTTAACCGTAGCGGGTGTGCGCTTTATCAACGGTCTTCAGCGCGGCATCCTTTCGGCTTGAGGTCCGAAGGTTTAACCGTAGCGCCGCGGGCTTCAGCGCGGCATCCTTTCGGCTTGAGGTCCGAAGGTTCAGCCGTAGCCGCCGCGGTCTTTAGCGCGGCATCCTGTGTTGCTCGATTATGGCCACGTCCACTGATTTCCGGCGCAAAAACCTCCGGCTTGACATCGATCATTATCGCGGCCGCAATTCGTATTTTGTCACGCTCTGCTTCCACGATCGTCGCCGCCTCGGGACAAATCCGCGCCTTGCCTCGTGGCTCATCGCCAGCCTGCGCAAACACGCGGCGGTTTGCGCGTTTTTTATCCACGCGTATTGCGTCATGCCGGACCACATGCATCTGCTGTCGGCTGGGGCTTCAGAGGAAAGCAACCTGATCAAATTCGTCGAATCCTTTAAACAGGAAACCGCCGTTGAGTTTAGCCGTCGTACGCATCGCCGCCTCTGGCAATTCAAATACTACGATCATATTCTGCGTGCCTCCGATGCACTCGACCGCGTCGCTTGGTATATCTGGATGAATCCAGTGCGCAAAGGCCTTTGCCACACAGCCACCGATTACCCTTTTCTCGGATCGCTCACCGAGGTGGGCACAAAACTTCTCAGAAGCGCATTCGTCACGCCATGGTCGCCTCCATGGAGTAGAACCAAATTCGAGGAGTGCCGCGCTGAAGCCCGCGGCGCTACGCTCAAATCTTAAGAGGCGTTGCAATGCCCCGAAAAAAATGGCACGCGGCGGCACGTTCAGCGTTTTTTTTTTTTTTTTTTTTTTTTTTTTGGCAGTCTTAGGATTTAAACGTAGCGGGTGTGCGCTTTGTCAACGGGCTTCAGCGCGGCATCCTTTCGGCTTGGGGTCCGAAGGTTTAGACGTAGCGCCGCGGTCTTTAGCGCGGCATCCTTTCCGCCCCAAGGGTAAAGGCGTTTATTCATGAAGGTTGTGATCTTCGGCGCCACGGGCATGGTGGGCAAAGGCGCGCTGCTCGAATGCCTGGACGATCGGCGCGTCGAAAGCGTGCTCATCGTTGTGCGGCATCCCAGCGGGCTCAGCCATCCAAAGCTGCGCGAAATTGTTCATAAAGATTTCTTCGACTTCTCCGGCATCCAGTCGCAGTTCGCCGACCGTGACGCCTGCTTTTTCTGCCTGGGCGTCTCGTCCGTAGGCATGAGCGAGAGCGACTATTACCACCTGACGTATGACCTGACGCTCGCGGCGGCAAACGCCATCGTGGCGGCCACGTCGCAACGGCTCACCTTCTGTTACATCTCGGGCCAGGGAACGGACAGCACCGAGCGCGGACGTTCCGCGTGGGCGCGCACCAAAGGCAAAACCGAGAATGCGCTGCTTCGGCTGCCGTTTAAAGCGGCCTACATGTTTCGTCCCGGCTATATCCAGCCGCTTAAAGGCATCCGCTCAAGCACGCGCTGGTACCAGGTTATGTACAGCGTCCTCGGGCCGTTCTATCCCCTCTTGCGCCTGCTGGCTCCGCGCTATGTGACGACCACCGCGAACCTCGGCCGCGCCATGATCCAGGCCGCCGCCGGCGGCTATCCCAAGCAGATTCTGTTGACCGACGACATCAATTGCCTGGGACATCTTTAGGCCGCGAAGCTCCTGACTCTCTGGCCGCGAAAAACGCGACTCTTTTAACCGGCGAAAGCTCGACTCGTTCGCGCCGCGAAGCTCATCCTGTAGGTAGACGTTCGCGGCGAAGAGGTAGACTTTCGCCGCAGGAGCAACAGCCTGCGGCGGCAAGGTAGGGAACGACCGTTCCTGGAGCGCCGGGCTGCGGCAGCGGGCACAGCCAGCGCACAAGACGACAACCGGAGAGATCCTTCGCTTCTTCCACCCGCGCCACGCAAAACCAGCGTGTGCGGTGTGCGATTCGCTCAGGATGACAACAGCGACGTACTTGGCTAGCAGGGGGGGAGCTTGGTTTTCTTGAGGGCGAGGTCGCGGAGCCACTTATTGACGGCGGAAAGCTGCTCGGCGGCGACGTTTCCAAACACGACGCCCAATCCGAAGATTCCCATGCCGTAGCCCGAATGCATGTAGATCACTTTGCCGGGCACTTCGCACGAGCTCATGCCGTCGGAGATTCGCAGGCGCAACTGGGTGCCAATGGGGATGGGCTCGAGCGTATCGATATAGCATCCGCGCGCGCTCAATTCAGAAACCTGTGCGGGAACCAACGTCCCGTCGGTCAGGGTCGCCTCCGCCTCTGCGAAGAACGCAAAACGGGGATTCTGGCGCCGAATAGCGAAAGAAGTTCCAGCCATGTGCCACCTCGATTAATGCAGTCCTGTGCCAGTAAGAATCATTTGCCCGTAGAATACATTGTATGGAAGCACACCGCAGCACGTCCAAAACTACGGCAATTTGATTGCCGAGATAGATAACTGGCTTTCCGTACAGGCATAGCCGCAGTCACTATCAGCCTTAGGTAAGGCATAACCCCAATTACTATCAGCCTTTAGGTCTGGAAAATCGGTTTCTTTTGGTCAGGTAGCGATTCAAGACTTCAGGGAATCGTTGCGGACGATCTCATATCGTTGAATGAGCGCGGCTACGCCCACCTGGTGGTCGTCTTTATCGGAGCCCTTTTCGACTCGAACGACTTTTCCTATGGCCCGGATGAACACTTCGGTGCCGCCGGTGACTTCGGCCGGCAGCGTCATGGTCAAGTCCAACTCGGAGCCCGCGGCGAGCTGATTCCCGACGTGGAAATAGACTCCGCGAGTGGATATGTCGCGGGTCTTTCCGTTGCGGGCGTCTTGTTCAACCGGTAGCTTAATCAGGACCGGTAAAGAAAGATCATAGCGGCGTGCCGTGCGACGTTCAGTCATATCCCCCAGTTTCCCAGCGACCCCCACCATCGAGGCACCGGCTTTAGCGAGTGCAATTCAGCTTCCAGAACCTTCGCTGACCCCCATAACTGGCTGCGAGTCCCCTGTGGGAAACTTGGCGGCGTCGAGCGAAAGCGAGGCGAAATATTAACATTCAGTAACTTTACTATAATAAAGCACAAATGGGTAAATCGGCTGCCCGCCGCTCGGTCAACTCTGTTCCCCCAGATTCCCTTAAACTCCTCTAACTAAAAGGGAAGCAAAACTTTTGCAACACCGGGTACTAGAACCCTACTTATTCCGAAAAATTGTTGCGAATCTAATGCCAGGAATAGGCAAGAGATTGCATCTATCTCGTCAACTCTCCTTACCAACGGGCTCCTCAACTCTCTTTGCCAACGGGAACCAATGGCGGCGCAGCAGCAGCAGCGGCCCGCGAACGAGCTCCCCTCCCCGCATCAAGGTTGAACTGCCGAATCTTGTAAAGGAGTGCCTTATAGCTGATGCCCAGCATTTTCGCCGCATCTTTGCGGCACCAGTGCGTTTTCTCTAACGCGTCGGCAATGGCTTCCATCTCCGCCTCATCCTTCAGGCCTCGCACCAGCGCCTTGAGGCCCTGCTCTCTTACCGGCAAGGGCTCCTCACGCGGAGAAGTGCGTTGCCGGGCGGCGGCCATTTCAACCAGCTCGCGGAAACTGCCTTCGTCGTCCTCGAGGATGACGTAGCGCTTGACGAAATTCTCCAACTCTCGCAAGTTGCCGGGCCAGGCATAACGAATGGCTGCTTCCATCAGATGTTCGGAGGGATTGGGAGGGGCCTTCTGGAATTTCTCACTGTACTTATTGAGGAAATGCCTGAACAAGAGAGGAATTTCCGTGGTCCTCTCACGAAGGGGCGGAACGTTAATCGAAAGCACATTCAATCTATAGTAAAGATCCTCGCGCAGGCGGCCGGATTTCATGGCCTCCTGAACCTCCACGTTGGTCGCGGCGAGCACTCGCACGTCAACGCCAACCATGTGGCGCCCGCCGAGCCGCGAGTACTGATGGTCTTGAAGAACATGCAGGAGCTTGGCTTGCAGATGGGGACTCATCTCAGCGATTTCGTCCAGAAAAATCGTGCCCTTATTCGCCAGTTCGAATTTGCCCGGTTTCGAACGCACCGCTCCCGTGAACGCGCCTTGCTCGTAGCCGAATAGCTCGGACTCCAGCAGTTCGCCGGGCAGGGCGGCGCAGTTGACCTTGACGAAAGGCTGATTGCGGCGGGTCGAACGCATGTGGATCATGCGCGCGACGACTTCTTTACCCACTCCGCTTTCGCCGCAAATGAAGACGGGCACATCCACCGGAGCGATCTGCAGGATCTGCTGGCGTATGCGAACCATCTGCGGGCTGGAGGCTAAAAACGAAAGATCTTCGGTCAAATGGTCGCAATATTCGCGTAGGGCCTGGTTTTCCTTGCGCAAATCCATTTTCTGGCGGGATTTCAGGATCGCTGCATCGAGTTCGGCTTTCTCAAACGGCTTGGTCAGGTAATCCTGAGCTCCCAGGCGGATAGCCTCGACAACGGTCGTAACGTCGTTCGAACAAGACAGCATGATCACGTTCAGGGTTCGATCCACCTGCATCAGCCGGCGCAAAGTCTCGAGCCCATCCATCTCCTGCATCAGCACGTCCAGGATGATGAAATCGGGACGGCCTTCCTGCTGAACGGATTCGAGAGCCTCCGGACCGGAAGCCACGGCAGTCACGTGATAGCCGTCGACTTCCAGCAGCGTCTGAAGGTATTTGCGGATACTCGGTTCGTCGTCTACCACGAGAACGCGATCTTTTTCACTCATGCACACATCTCTCTTTCAGGCCGCAGTTGCGGCTCATTGGTTATCGATTGGCAGCAGGAAAGTGAATGTGCAGCCGCGGCGCACCTCACTATCCACCCAGATTTTTCCTCGATGAGCTTGAACAAGACGTTTCGCAATGGCCAGGCCGAGTCCCATTCCTGAAGAAGAACGGTCGACCCGCACGAAATCTTCGAAAATTTCCTGATGGTGCTCCGGGGCGATGCCCGAACCTGTATCGCTTACGGCCACTCGTATGCAGTTCGGTTCGTGCTTACGCTCGCGCCGCCGGTCCGTGGCCGGTTGTTCCTTGGCTGCGCGGCGCTCCCAAAAATGCAGATCAGCGCGCATGGTGACGCAACCACCCGCCGGGGTGTGCTTCAGCGCGTTGTCGAGCAAATTCGCAACGGTCTGTTGCACCTTCTGGTAATCGAACTTGAAAATCGGCAGCTTTTTGTCGAGTGCGGACTCGAGCCGAACGTGGTTGCGTTGAAATGCCTCGTGCCAACGTGTAGTCAATTCGGTCAGGCAATCGCGCAGATCGTTATCACGCAAATACAGCACGAGCTTGCCGCTTTCCAGCGTCGAATAGTTCAAGAACATGGAAACAAGGCGAACCAACCGCTCACAGCTATCCTTTGATTCCTGCAGAATGTCGCACTGTTTCTCGTTGAGTTTGCCCAGCGAGCCAGAAAGTAGCAGGTCGTAATAGCCTTTGATTACGGCCAGCGGAGTTTTCAATTCGTGTGCGGCAGATGCGAGAAATACTGTTTTCTGTCGATTCACATCCTGAAGCCGAAGATACGCGGCGAGCAGGTTCCGGTAGGTGATTTCTCGTTCTTGCAATAACGACTGCACGGTTGGCTGGGTGGTTCGATCCGCGGTTATCGACTGCACATTTCCCGCTGGCTCGAGCCTCAGAACAAGCCATTCCGAATTCGGCAATCGCTCGAGCCGCACACGGACTCTTCCGGACGCGGTCTCTAAGTGCAGGTCGACTTCGCTCTCGCCGCTTTCAATTTGGCCCAACAGTACATGTGGGTCCATGCGCAGAATGTCGCCGAAGAGGTTCGAGTGCTTCCAGCCGGCGTCTTCCGGTAAGTCCAGAGCTTGACGAGCTCGCTCGTTAACCAGCAGCAAAGTGCCGCTGAGATTGGCAACGAGCAATGGGGCTTCGAAAAGGTTCAGCAGAGTTAGAGTAAGACTCGCAGGAAGGGATTCACTCAATTGAGTTTCGACAGCGATGCCGTGCTGCAAAGTTCCTCTCCTCGCTTCTCTTGCGTTAAGGTGACGTTACGTCTCGAAAATCGTAGGCGCCGAAGCAGGCGAATAGTCGCAAAACAGGCAGAAGAGCGCAATGGTAATAAAGTTCCATTTTGCACACATACGGAAATATATTAGAACTCGGCCAAGGGAAAAGATTTTCCACCCACAAGCATACCCGTAACATATTGTATATATTGATGTTGTGGATATATGGCTAAATGTGATCCTTGGGAGTCAATTGCAGGTACTAGGAGAAAAGTACTACGAGGGAAAATTAATTCCACACCGAAGCTCTATTGGCGGAGACAGAGACCAATGCTGAAATCTAACCTGCATATGAACGGGATTTCTCTAAATACACCTTTCTTTTCTTGGAGGCTGCATATTCCCGGCTCTTGGGCCCAAACCGCCCCTTATTTTCGCGGGCCCTGCGCGGAAAACTAACGTAGATAGATGGCCTTTCGCGTGCTACTTTCCGTGCTACCAGCCTGCTATCCCAAATCCCCGTTGGGGTAAGCTGGGTTTTTTCGTCGGGACTCTGAAACCGATGGTTAGCCCCAGTGATCCCTCACCGGCCGCCGCGCCCGAGGATTCTTTTCTCGAGCTGTTGGCGGAGACTCTCGAGAACCTTGACCGTGTTCCTCGCGGCCAGTTCCTGCAGCGTTTTTTCAAAACCATCGCTCAACTCGACCTCAGCGAAACCGTCAGTTCGGAGTATTGGGATCAGATTCTCGAGCGACGCCGGCAACTTGCGGATACCCTCGGCAAGCCCATTTCACTGAAGGCGGCTATGGTGGACGTGCTGGCCTCGTCGTCGTATCTCCGCGTGCCAATCCTCATGGAGTACGACGATCTCAGGAAACTGCAATTCAATGCCGCTACTGACCCTCTTACTGAACTCTACAACCGCCGGCTCTTCGAAGAGCATTTCGATAAGGAATTGAACCGCGCGCTGCGATACAACCAACATCTTGCCCTGGTCATTCTCGATCTCCACCAATTCAAAGAGGTGAACGACCGATTCGGTCATCCTCAGGGTGACTTGTTTTTGAGGACTGCCGCCGCCACGCTGCGCAAATCGCTGCGAACCTCGGACTATGCCTTTCGCATCGGGGGCGATGAATTCGCCCTGCTGCTTGTGCATTCCGATAGCGAACAGGCCAGCACACTGGCGCGCCGCATTCGAGCCAATTTCGCCACGGCGGTGCAGAACATGCAGGCCAGTGTCGGACTCGGCCTGGATTATGGGATTGCCATATTTCCCGAGGATGGCGATCAGAAAGAAGTGTTGGTTGGCGTTGCCGACCAGCGTTTGTACGAGATGAAGCACGTGGAGCGAAGCGCCAAGGCGCAAAAGCAGCCCCCGCAGCAAGCGCCGCCGGCTCCAATCAAAGCGCCGCCTCAGCCCGTGGCCACTCCAGTTCCAACTTCAGCACCATCCGTTTCGGCGCCAGCCGCGCCCGGACGAGGCGAAACGCGCAAGTGGGAACGAGTTTCGCTTGCTGGAACTCGTGCCTATGCGCAGTTGGCGGATGACCCTCAAAAAACGGCACGTGTGATAGATCTGGGCTATGGAGGCCTCGCGTTGGAAATGGAATCCTCCGCCGAAATAGGATCCAGGTTTTCAGCCGTTCTGCACGTTCCGATTCTTCCCCCGGTGCGCGTTCTTCTAAAGAAGCTGTATCAGGTGCCGGGAAGCAGCGGTCAAGTAAGGATAGGTTGCGCCTTTGTCTCCTGATCGCTCGGGAACCCGCGCCTCAAGTTGATTATTCCAGCTTAGCTCACTCAATCGAGACACGGTTTTGACGGATCGCTCGGGCCAGAAATAGCAACGCCTGCTGCACGCGCACGAGGCCCAGACTCCAGCGTAGCTGTGCCTGGTCCTGTGCTGCTCCGCGAGCAAATAGCAGAAGTCTCAAGCAAAATCCTTCGAACCCGCCGGTAAATTGCGCGGGCGAGATATGCAACTCGGCGCGAACCGCGTCGCCGGCCTCGCGCTCGAGCAAGCCCGCCAACCGGGTTGCCATCTCGTGATACTGAGCGCGGCCCAACCGGTCCGCGCCCTGTGAAATGACCAGATCAATTCGCGACGCAAAACCGATCGGCTCAGCACCCTCGCCGTCCTCCGTCCATACTTTGCAGCCAAAAGTCGCAAAGGGAGATTCGTCGGAGTTGAGATTTAACAAAAGGCCTCGGAACGCCGGATAGCGGCGGGCAGCATCGATGCGGTCGATTCCCGCTGGCTCTTCGCGAAGGTCGAGCCGTTCCGGCCCGGCGACCGAACAGCCTTGGCCGCTATCGTCTGTAACGATCACTCGCATGGGTTGGGACGTTATCGTTGCTGAGCGGACGGCACAAGCGAAATACGGATCGATCGTGACGATGAATCCAATGGGGCTGCTTGGACATCTATCTCGTGATCGCGTAGGATGAGGTTATCGCGAGCCTAGCGACGCGGCTGTAGTTCCCGATCGTCGGGAGCCGTGCAGAACGGCTTGCGGAACGGAGCAAACATGAAACCCGGTATCCATCCTGATTACCATGAAGTTACGATCCATTGCGCCTGCGGCCATAGCTTCAAGACACGTTCGACATATAAAGCGAATCTCATGCGGGTCGAGATCTGCTCGAGCTGCCATCCATTTTTTACTGGCAAACAGAAGCTTATCGATACGGCCGGACGCGTGGAGCGCTTCCAGCGTAAGTACGAAAAAGCCGCCCAGGCAGCTCAGGCCGCCAAAGGCAAAAAATAGCTTTGCTGTTCGGCCACGCAGGCGCGGTGTAAAATTTGCCGAGCATGGCGTCCCGTTCTTCATCCAATTCAAGCGAAGTTCAGGCGACGACCCTGGTCGAGCAGGCGGTTGCGCGCGTCACGCTGCGCAATTCGTTTGCGCATCCCTATGATTCCGCGATTGCCGCCGCCCGCACCTGCTACGCTCCACGGCTGATTTCACCAGACGAGATCACCGAAAAACAGCGCACAACCATAGGCGCCGCGACCTTTTACGCCGGCCACCATACGGTTTATCAGCACGCGCATTTTGAATTCGGCCTGGAGAACGTCAGCCGCCAATTCGTATGGTCTTTTCTGCACGCGCATCCTTTCTACAACTCTGAGCAGCAGAGCCAGCGTTACGTCCGGCTCGATCGCGCGCTGGCTTATATCCCGCCTGCCACCGAGCATTTCGGCGTCGCTGAACGAGAGATTTTCGAACGTGCTGTCGCCCGCGCCTGGAGCGCTTATCGCGAATTGACAGCTCTGCTCAAGGACGACGCGCGGCGCATCCTCGCGGACATTTGGAATATCGGCCCGATGTCGCATCCGCGGCAGATCGAAAAAGTCGAGCGGCAAGCCGAAAAGCGAGCCATTGAAGTGGCCCGGTACGTTCTGCCGGTAGCCGCGGCAACAACGATGGTGCACACGCTTTCCGGAGTGGTCTTGCACCGCCTCTGGCGCATGCAGGCCGCCTCGGACACGCCCACCGAGGCGCGCGCGATCATCGGCGAAATGGTTGCGCGCGTTCGAGAAGTGGATGCGCAGTTTTTCGACCGATTCAACGACGGTCCGCTGGAAGAGCTTCCCGAATGGCAACACTCGCCCGCGGGCGGCGGCGAGAAGCACGCGCAGGAATTCGACGCCAAACTTGCCGGCCGCACTTCTTTGCTGGTCGATTATTCGCCGGCCGCTCCTCGCGTTCTGGCCGAATCCTATCGCGCGGTCGTCGGTCTTACCGAGGCGGAATGCCCTGACAGCGAAGCCCTCGATCGCATGCTGAACCCCGCGCGGAATCCTTATCGTCTCGAGACGCTGAACGTCGGCGTGCACGCTCCTTTGATGCGGCCGTTACAGCACGCCAATTTCACCTTCGCCAAAAAGTTGAGTCATAGCGCCGACAGCCAGGATCAACGCCACCGCATGGTCCCCGGATCGCGGCCGCTTCTGGTCCTCACCGATACTGCCGAGCCTGATTTCATCGCGCCCATGCTCATCCGCGAAAATCGCCGCGCTCAGGAAGTCTACGAACGCGCCATGCAGGACGCCTGGGCGGCGAAAAACGAATTGCTCGAACGCGGCGTTCCCCGCGAATTCGCTTTGTATCTTTTGCCCAACGCGAAAGCCATCCGTCTCGTCGAGAGCGGTTCGCTTTTGCACCTGCTTCATAAATGGACGATGCGCACCTGTTTCAACGCTCAGGAGGAGATCTACCAGGCGTCCATGGAAGAAGTCGCGCAGGTCCGCGCGGCGCTGCCCGAACTGGCCCGCTACATTGGTCCGCCTTGCTATGTACGGGCCGGCATTGCCACGCCGATTTGCACTGAAGGCTCGCATTTCTGCGGCATCAAAGTCTGGCAGGAATTCCCACACATTGAGCGCCGCATATGACCCGCCAGGGAACCCTGGCCTACTATCTCGCGGCCTGGGTGATTGGCTGTTTCGTGGTCGCGGTTTTGCAATGGGTCGGCGAAGCGTTCGCCGGCGAAATTCACACCGCCTCGATTTTGCTGACCACGTACTTTTTCTCTCTGATTTTCGGCGCTGTCGCGGTTCTGCTCTTTGCTTTTCTGCTGCGCAGGTGGATGCGACTGATTGGGAGCCACACTCAGTGGGCTTGGCTGGTATCAGGCGCGGCCTTGGCCCTGCTGCAGACTTATATCCTGATTCGCGCGCAGAGTGCTTTGCTCTCGATTCGTTCTGGTCAGTTCGGCGAGATCTTGTTTGCGGCCATTCTGAACGCGGCCGATTCGCTGTCCGGTCGAAACCTCTGGCAGGCGCCCGTCGATGGCGCTATCACGGCGTATGTTCTTTGCCTGGTCGACCGCGCTTTCAGTCGCCCGAATGAGACAACTCCTGAGCCAAAGCATTCACCCGCGTAATATCCAAGGTCTTTATAGCAGGCCTGAATAGCGGGCCCTGAACGGCGGAATTGATTTCGCACCGAAGAGCGTCTATCCTGAGAGCAGGTTCAATGGAGATGTTCGCCTCTTTTTATTAGCTCCGCGTTTCAGATAGCGCCAATGTGGCGCTGTTGCCCACTGCAGTTTGCACACAGTCCCTAAGGCCCGATAATCTCGTTCTTGTGCAGGTGCGCTATGTCAGCTCTTACGTTATTTGAAAAACTCGATCATATCGAATCGCGCTATCAGGAGCTCACGGATCAATTGTCCTCGCCGGAAGTCCTGGGCGATTCTTCGCGCTACCAGAAACTCGCTCGCACGCATGCCGATCTTTCCCAGGTCGTCGAAAAATATCGCCAGTGGAAAGAATTGGAAAAGGGCCTGCGCGAAACCAAGCAAATGCTGGTGGAAAGCGAAGACGCGGAGATGAAGCAGCTCGCGCACGAAGAAGAACGCCAACTTCTCGAGCGCAAAGAAACCGTGGAGCACGACTTGAAGCGGTTGCTCCTGCCGAAAGACCCGAACGACGATAAAAACGTCATCGTCGAAATTCGCGCCGGTACCGGCGGCGACGAAGCTGCTCTTTTTGCCGCGGAGCTGTATCGCATGTACTCCCGCTATGCCGAATCGCAGCGCTGGCGCGTTGAAGTGCTGGAAAGCTCGCCTTCCTCGCTGGGCGGCGTGAAGGATATCGTCGCCGCGATCCAAGGCGACAAAGTCTATTCCAAGATGAAGTACGAAAGCGGCGTCCACCGCGTGCAGCGCGTGCCCGCCACCGAGCAGCAGGGACGCATCCATACCTCCGCCGCGACGGTGGCCGTGCTGCCGGAAGCCGACGAGATCGACATCAAAATCGAAGCCAAGGATCTGCGCGTCGATACGTTTTGCTCTTCCGGTCCCGGCGGTCAATCCGTGAATACGACCTATTCGGCCGTGCGCATCACGCACCTGCCCACCGGCCTGGTGGTCTCGCAGCAGGACGAAAAATCGCAGATCAAGAACCGCGCCAAGGCCATGCGCGTGCTTCGCGCGCGGCTTTACGAATTGGAGCAGCAGAAGCAGCATGATCAGATCGCCGCGGAACGCCGCGGGCAGATCAAGACCGGCGATCGCTCCGAAAAAATCCGCACTTACAATTTCCCGCAAAATCGCGTCACCGACCATCGCATCGGGCTCACGCTGCACCAACTGAGCGACGTGATGGACGGAAAGCTCGCCCCCATGGTGGACGCGCTGGTCACTCACTATGAAGCTGAGCGGCTCAAGCAGGAGCTGGTGGAAGCGTGAAGCTGGCGGCAAATCCGAGCATCGGTGCCTCTGCCGCAGAACTTCGCGCGGCTTTGAGGGCGGCCATCGCACGTCTCGAGGAATGTGATGTGCCTTCTGCGCCGCTTGCGGCAGAACTGCTCCTAATGCACGTTCTGCAACGCGACCGCGCCTGGCTCTACGCCCATCCGGAATTCGAATTGAGCCCCAAAGACGCTGCAGCTTACGCTGCAACTCATCGAGCGTCGCAGCCAGGGCGTTCCCACGCAGTACCTCACCGGCCGCCAGGAATTTTGGGGGCTCGAATTCGAGGTCGGTCCGGGTGTGCTGATCCCTCGGCCGGAGACCGAGCACGTAATTGAAGTTGCGCTCGAGCGTCTCGGTGCGCGGCGAGCCGAGCCTTTGCGAATTGCCGATGTGGGAACGGGTTCCGGTTGCATCGCCATCGCGCTGGCTAGCGAATTGCCTCGTGCGGAGATCGTCGCCACCGATATTTCGGCCGCGGCACTCGATTACGCGCAGAGAAATGCCGCCCGCCACAGCGTTTCCAACCGCATACAGTTCCTCAAAGCCAACCTGTTGGAAATGGCAATCGAAGCTCCCAGGCGCGGGGAAAGCGGCTTCGACCTGATCGTCAGCAATCCGCCTTACGTTGGCCGCAACGATGCCGGGAGTTTACCGCGCGAGGTGCGCGAGCATGAGCCGGCCGAGGCTCTGTTCGCGGGAGATGACGGCTTGGAGATTTATCCGGACCTGATCGACGAAGCTGCACGAAAGCTTGCTCCCAACGGGATTCTTGTCCTCGAGATCGGCTACAACGGAGCGCAGTACGTAGGTTCTCTAGTTATCCGCGCCGCATTGGGTTGATCTTCGCGTTACGCGCGACTTGGCCGGAATCGAGCGCGTAATTTCCGCAAGGCTCTCCGCCTAATCTGCTTCCGGCAACTTCCCGGGTTTCTCTCCGCCTATCCTGGTGAGACAATAATCGACAACGTTATGCCCAGGCTCGCACACTTCCGCGCCAAGCGCGAGGCCTCGCCACTAGGGCTGGACACTACTCCGATTCTGCATGTGGATATGGACGCGTTCTTTGTTTCCGTAGAGTTGCTCGATCGTCCCGAGCTGCGCGGAAAACCCGTCGTTGTGGGCGGACAGCCGAATCGCCGTGGAGTCGTATCTGCGGCGAGTTATGAAGCGCGCCGCTACGGCATCCATTCGGCCATGCCGCTGCGTACCGCCGGAAAGCTCTGCCCGCACGCGATTTTCCTCGAAGGCCGCCACGATCTTTACGCCGAATGGAGCGATCGCGTCGCCACGATTCTCTCCAGATTTTCTCCGGTGGTGGAGATGGCTTCTATCGACGAAGCCTACCTTGATCTCTCGGGAACCACGCGGCTTCATGGACCGCCTCTCGCAGCCGCTCATGCGCTCTTGACTGAAATCGGCGCCAAAACGGGATTGCCCTGCTCCGCAGGGCTCGCGCGCACGCGCCTGGTCGCCAAGGTCGCGTCCGACCAAGCGAAGCCTCGCGGGCTGGTATGGGTTCCCGCGGGCGCCGAGACTAAATTCCTAAGCCCTCTTTCCGTGCGGCGCATTCCGGGAATCGGTCGTGTGACCGAAGCAGCCTTGGTTGCGATGGGCATCGAAACAGTCGGCCAGCTCGCCGGCATTCCTGAAGAGCGGCTGCAAGAGGTCTTTGGCCGCTGGGGCACGGCGCTCTACCGCAAGGCGCACGGGGAAGATTCCTACGAGTTCGTGATTGATGCCGAGCCCAAATCGATTTCTCACAGTCACACCTTCGGCTCCGATACGAAACATCGTCCCGCGCTCGAATCGATGTTGAGCGGCTTGTGCCAGAAGGGCGCCAAGCGCCTGCGCGATGCTGGCCTCGATACCCGCACGGTCACGCTCAGGATTCGCTACTCGGGATTTCAAACGGTCACCCGCGCCCACACGTTACCCGAACCGACTCATCTGGATCCCGTGCTCCTGGCCACCTTGCGGCGGCTCTTCGAGAAGCACTGGGACCGCCGGCCCGTGCGCCTCATCGGAATCGAATTTGGCAGCCTGACCCACGGCGCCAATCAGATTGGGCTTTTCGATCCCGAGGCACGTCAGAAGCTCGAGCGCCTGGCTCGCGCCACGGACCGGCTCCGCGATCGGTTTGGCTTTGCAGCCATACAGTTTGGCGGCTCGCTGGGCGCAGCGAAGGATCATTAGCTATTCCGATATTGTGTCCCGGTCATTGTGGGAATCTAAACATTCATTTGGATTCCCTTGGCCTCCCTGTTCGGGCGCATAATCGCCGCATGACTCCGCGCGAACTCGCGGCGGATATCTGCCGAAAACTGCAGGCTTCTGGCTTCAAAGCCTATCTTGTGGGCGGCTGCGTTCGCGATCTGCTGCTCGGCCGCGAGCCGGAGGACTACGACGTCGCGACGGATGCACATCCGGCCCGAGTGCAGCAGCTCTTTCCCTCCAGTGTGGATGTAGGCGCGCGCTTTGGTGTGATCCTTGTGGTGGCAAATAGCTCACAAGTTGAGGTCGCTACCTTCCGCTCGGATGTCGGCTATTCCGATGGGCGGCACCCCGATCGGGTGGAATATTCGAATTCGCCTGAAGAAGATGTTCGCCGTCGCGATTTCACCATCAATGGCTTGATGATGGACGTGCAAACGCAGCAAATACTCGATTTCGTCGGCGGGCGCGAAGACCTCCGGGAGCGGATCGTACGCGCGATTGGCACGCCGGACCTGCGTTTCCGTGAAGACCGATTACGTATGGTGCGCGCAGTTCGTTTTGCCGCCCGCTTTGGCTACGTCATCGAGCCCGCGACCTTCCAAGCTATAGTGGCAGCCGCGCCGCACATCACAGCCGTCTCGGCCGAAAGGCTGCGGGATGAAATCACCAAACTCCTGACCGAGGGAGCCGCCCACCGCGCTTTTGAGCTTCTCGATGAGACCGGTTTGCTGAAGGCGTGCTTGCCGGAGGTTGCGGCGATGAAGGGAGTCGCCCAGCCGCCCGAATTCCATCCCGAAGGCGACGTCTGGGTACACACGCTGCTAATGCTCAAACACCTGCCTGCGGGCACCCCGGCTACCCTTGCCTGGGGTGTTTTGTTGCATGACGTGGGCAAGCCACCCACATTCATGTCCGCGGAGCAAACGGGCGATCGCATTCGATTCGATCGCCACGCCGAAATCGGAGCTCGGATGGCGGTAGCCATCTGTCGCAGGCTTCGTTTTTCCGCGGACGACATCGAACAGATAGAAGCATTAATTGCTAACCATCTTCGCTTTAAGGACGTCTTTCAAATGAGGCCCGCGACGCTCAAGCGGTTCGTGCGATTGCCAAAGTTCGAGGAGGAGCACTTGCCGCTGCATCGCCTCGATTGCCTGGCGAGCCACGGGAATCTTGACGCCTATGACTTTGTCCAGCGTTTTCTGCGGGATACCCCGCCCGAGGAGGTCCGCCCGTCTCGACTCGTTACGGGAGAGGATCTGAAGGCCATGGGTTTCAGACCGGGACCGGTCTTCAGGGAGATTTTGCAGGCTGTGGAGGAAGCCCAGCTGGAAGGTAGTCTAATCAAGCGTGAGGATGCCCTGGATTTCGTACGCCGCCAGTACCAAAAGGCGGGGTAGTCTGTGATGGGTGTAAGCTTTTATATACCATTGAGATACAATAGATGGCGCTTAGGTACCCGTGCTGGCTGGAGCAGAAGATTTAGCGTGTAATGCTCAAGTTAATTTAGTATAAGATTGTCGAAAATGTGCACCCATTGCCCTACTCGCCTCATCAAACTGTTCATGGCGAGCTACATGCTCTCTATGTAATCGCCAGGGGGTATTATGGCCGAAAAAACTGAAAAGATTATGGTTCCACCCGAGTTACCCGTATTGCCTGTCCGCGATACGGTGCTTTTCCCGGGCGGAGTCCTGCCACTGACGGTGGGGCGCGAGAGCTCCCTGGCCTTGCTGAATTCTTTGCAAGGCGAAGACCGTCTTTTGGCTGTAGTAGCACAACTTGATCCTCGTGTGGAGGACCCGACCGAGGTCGACCTCCATCGCGTCGGCACGATGGCCAAGCTCCACAAGACCGTCAAGATGCCTAATGGCAACCTGGTAGTTTTTGTGGAAGGTCTGGAGCGCATTCGGATCACATCCGTCGTATCGATTAAGCCGTTCTTGCGCGCAAACGTTGAGCCTGTCACCAATCTCATCGGGCCGCGCGATACGGAGCTTTCCGCCCTCGAGCGGAATGCGCGAGAGCTTTTCCGCGACGTAGTGGCGCGGTCGCCGCAGCTTTCGGATGACCTGCAGACCGTAGCTTTGAACATCGAAGATCCCGTGCGGCTGGCCGATTTCATTGCCGCCAATCTTCCTTCGCTGACCACTCTGCTCCGCCAGGAACTCCTGGAAACGGCGGATGTCCGCAAAAGGCTTGAGACACTTGTGCGCGAATTATCCAAGGAGATCGAAGTCCTTGATCTGCGCAACAAGATTCAAGAGCAGGTCCAGGAGCAAGTCAGCCAGAGCCAGCGCGAATATCTGCTCCGCGAGCAAATGAAGGCGATTCAGAAGGAGCTGGGCGAGTCGGACGATTCGCAGGCGGAAATCGACGAACTGCGCACCAAACTCGATGAGTCCGGCATGCCCGCGGAAGCGCGCAAGGAGTGTGACCGTGAGCTGAAGCGCTTGCAGAAGATGACTCCCGCTTCGGCGGAGTACATGGTCGCACGCACTTATCTGGAATGGATGACGGCTCTTCCGTGGACGAAGTCCTCGGGAGCGCCCGAAATCGACATCGCCAATGGGCAAAAAATCCTCGACGAGGACCACTACGACCTCGAAAAGGTAAAGCAGCGCATCCTCGATTACCTGGCGGTCAAGAAGCTGCAGCCCGGGATGAAAGGTCCCATCCTGTGCTTCCTTGGGCCTCCAGGGGTCGGCAAAACTTCGCTTGGCAAGTCCATCGCGCGAGCGCTCGGACGCAAGTTCGTGCGCATCTCGCTTGGCGGCATGCACGACGAAGCCGAAATCCGCGGCCATCGCCGGACTTATATCGGCGCTCTGCCCGGACAGATCATCCAAGGCTTGCGCCGGGCCGAAGTCAACGACCCCGTTTTCATGCTCGACGAGGTCGATAAGCTGGGCCGGGACTTCCGAGGCGACCCGTCGTCGGCTCTCATGGAGGTTCTGGATCCCGAGCAGAATTCGGCTTTCCGGGATCACTATCTCGACGTGCCCTTTGATCTCTCGAAGGTCCTCTTTATCGCTACGGCCAACTGGATCGATCCGATCCCAGAGCCTTTGCGTGACCGCATGGAGATCATCGAGCTCGCCGGCTACACGGAGGTCGAGAAGGTCCACATTGCGAACAGGTACCTCATCCCCAAGCAGGCGAACGAGCACGGCCTGAAGGTGGGAGAGCTGATCGAGTTCACTGACGATGGCTTGCGCGAAGTGATCCATAGCTACACGCGTGAAGCCGGCGTCCGCAATCTGGAGCGCGAGATCGCCACGATCACGAGAAAGCAGGCCCGCCGTCTTGCAGAGGGTAAGACCGACAAGATGGTGGTGACGCCTGAGGTGGTTCGCGAAACTCTCGGCGTTCCGCGCTTCCGCGCCGAACGCGAGGTCGAGGATCGCGTCAAACAGCCCGGCGTTTCCGTCGGCCTGGTCTGGACGCCTGCCGGCGGCGACATCGTCTTCATTGAGGCGACTCGCATGCGCGGCGGCAAGCAGTTCACCATGACCGGGCATCTGGGCGAGGTCATGCAGGAGTCGATGACTGCGGCGCTCTCTTGGGTCCGTGCCAATTCGGAGCGTTACGGCATCGATTCGGACTTCTTCCGCAAGCAGGACATCCACATCCACGTGCCGTCAGGCGCCGTGCCTAAGGATGGTCCTTCGGCGGGTATCACCATGGTCACGGCCCTGGTGAGCTTGCTGAGCGGCCGCCCGGTCCGGCCTCGGGTCGCGATGACGGGAGAGATTTCGCTCTCCGGATTCGTTCTGCCCGTGGGCGGGATCAAGGAGAAGGTGCTCGGCGCTAAGCGGGCCGGCATCCGCGAAGTGATCTTGCCGGCGGAAAACGAGCTGAACGTTGCCGAGGACTTTCCGGAAGGGCTGGAGGGCATCCAGATCCACTACGTCCGCACAGCCGAACAGGCGCTTGATCTCGCGCTTGGGCCGGCTATTGCGGGCTTCTCGCTGGATGTGGCACCCAGGCCGCCGCAGGCGCCTTCGCCGTCTTCACCGTCCGTACACTAAGCGGCGCATCGAAACTAAAGTAAACTGAAATGGGCTTGGCCAACATTGGTCAAGCCCTTTTCTTTTTGCAGATTTTACTTGCGCTCTGCGGCTCCCATGCCTCAGGTTGAGCACAATGGCCGGCCGCAAGCTCTTCCTCACGCATGCAGGCGAACTGGCGCATCATCTGGTGAGTGCAATCGCTCGCGACGCGATGGCCATGAAATTCGTGCGCGGCTACGCAGAGCGGCATGACCGTCGCAAAGTTGTGGCCAATCCGGAGCGGCTTCGCGAGATGGAACGCACGATCAGCCGCGAAGCATTGCTGCTGATTGCCGCCGAAGTACGCAGGCTCCTGCCGCGAGCTTTTGGATTTTCCCGCAACCCGCGTCCCGAGGACCTGGCGCTCTGCGATACTTTTTATGCCGAGTTTCTCGAAGCTCTGGGCCGCGCCCTGGAGTGGCCTTTGGCCGAAGCGGAAATAGAAGGTCAAGCCTTTCGCAAAGATCTCGAAATCTATGCCGGATGGCGCGAGCGCAATCCCGCAGTGCCGGCAGCGCGCAAAGCGTCCCGGAATGAGAGCCCCTTCCCGGATCGCTGCGCGATCTTGCTCGATTCCGGAATGATGGATCAGGCCCGGCGCGCCGCAGCGGCGTTTCAGTCGGATCTCTTGCGGCTGGGCACCCGTTTTTTTGGCCAACTCGGACGCCTTGCTCCTCAGCGGAGGATATCGGCCGGCACTAAAGTTCGCCCTGCCCGGCATGGCGCCGATCGACGACGCGACGGAAACCGCGACGTGCGCCCGAGCAAGCCCGCGAAGAGAGCGAATCGTCCGCGCCGCCGGCCCTGAGAAGCTGCGCGGTCCTGCGAAGCCACTTTCTTATGAAATGGGCAGCGGTGAAATGGGCAGGCCAAGGCCCTGCGCGATAAGCGCGGCGACGATGCCCGCATCGTCGGGTTTCACTTCGCGCCACACGCGCGAAAGTAGCGCCTTCGGCGTGTAATTGCTTTTGTTATCCTCGCTTCTGTGATCACGCTCTTCTACTTCCTCATCCTTGAGCAAATCCTGCAGGGCTTCTATAGCCTCTGGCAGGGGCTTCAATGGCTCAAAATGGCTCGGCGCCGTGCGAGCGCCGCGCCTGCCCTTTATGCACCCCGCGTGGCCGTGATTTGTCCCGTAAAAGGATTAGAAAACGACCTGGAAGCAAACCTTCTTGCGCTAACTCAATTCGATTATCCGCAGTACGAAATTTTCTTCGCGATTGCCACTGCGGAAGACCCAGCCTATCGCGTGCTTGAGCGCGTTGTCGCCGCAAGCAAGCGGCCCGCGCACCTTGTTCGTGCGGGGCGCGCATTGGACTGCAGTGACAAGGTCCACAATCTCACAGCCGCGGTGGGACAGTTGGGGGACCAGTTCGATGTGCTCGTGTTTGCGGATTCTGATGGCCGTCCGCCGCGCCGCTGGCTAGGCCGCTTCGTGGCGTCACTTGCAGACAATAACATCGGCGCCGTGACTACCTTCCGATGGCTCTTGCCAAAGGGGAATGGGTTCTGGAGCGCTTTAGCCGCCGCCTGGAGCGCCTCTGCCGCTACCTATCTCGGGGAAGGCAAGCGCAATTTTTGCTGGGGCGGGGGAACAGCGATAAAACGCCAGCGGTTCGACGAACTTCGCATTCTCAATTCCTGGAAAGGTGCCGCTAGTGACGACTACGTGCTCACACGTGCCCTTCAAAACAACGGCCTGCGCATTGCTTTCGCGCCCGAATGTTTGGTCCCTTCATCTCCTGCCTTCAATTTCAAAAGTTTTCTCGAATTTACAAACCGGCAGCTCATCATTACGCGCATCTACGCCCCAAAGCTGTGGTGGACAGCTTTCATTGGCCATCTGTTTTACTGCGCCACGATTTTCATGGGCATCGCAGCCTGGTTCGTAAGTTCAATGACGGGCTCGCCGAGCGTGCAATTTCTGGTGCTCGCTCTCATTCTTCCCATTTTTGCCTCGGTACGGGGCGTTTTGAGACTTGTCGCGGTTTTAGAACTCCTGCCTGACTTACGAGAGCAGTTGCTCAGTGAAGGCTGGGTGTGGGTATTGCTGGCGCCGCTCGTTCCCTTTGTGTATCTCTATAATTCGCTGGTGGCTATGTTTACCCGCAAAATCACTTGGCGCGGTATCCGCTATGAGCTTATTTCTCCCCTTCGCACCCGCATTATTGCCCGTTAAACCCGTTTTTCACTCGTTTTAGTACCGTTTTTTCGCTGATCGACCGGCAAATTCTGCCCTCCACTGTGAAAACAATGCACATGTATACGGAGGAAGAGTCTCTCAGGCTGCTGCAAACTACTGATTCCTCTATAAGGTAAAAACCTTAGAAATGGTACGGACATTGCTTAGAATAGCGGTACGAGGTTGCGGACGCGCTAAGGGCCTCCTCAGAGACCTATACACCTTCCGCCCGGGCACCGCCCTCGTCAGCAGGCCCAGTCAATGTAAATCTACTTTGTGTCCGCGCAACCTGCAGCTTGCGGATTCGGACAACGCGAGGTCGTTCTGAATAAGACACGGAGCAACACGGTACTCAATTCTATTCCCGCAAAAGTACACTCGCTCCAACCCGGCGCTTTCGTTTTCTGCGAACGCGTATCCGGTGCCGCGCGATTTGAAGTGGAAGCAGCCCCTGAAGGAACAATACCGATCGAAAGAGCCGCCAGTCTCCTGGCCATGCATTGTCTCGTTCGGGGCCAAACCCCAGCCGACTACACAGTGCTGGTTGTGCCTCGTGCAAGCCTTCTCGATTCAGTCGGAAGGCGTGCGCAGGAGTTGTTGGATGCGGGACGGGCGATCGGCTCGGAAGTCCGCTTGAGCCCACGCGAGCGCGAAGTGCTCGAGTGTGTGCTCAGAAATCTTTCCAATAAAGAAATCGGTGCCCGGCTGAATGTCTCCGAACGCACCGTCAAATACCACGTTTCTGCACTCTTGGCGAAGTTCAACGTCCGCGATCGCGTGAGTCTGATGCGCGAGGCAACCAGCGGTCTGCGAACCGCGCCTGTCAACTCTTCCGTAGACACGCTCTTTGGTTTTAATGTGCCGCAAGCTACGACCGAGGAGAGCAAGCCCGAGGCAGTTTCGACAGGTGAGCGGGTGTTACGGATGCCGGCGAGTGCTCGTGTTGGGTGACGAAGACCACCGTGCCGCAGTGCACAGGTGACGCAGTACCGTGCCGCAGCGCACGGGAACTTCGCACATTGCATTCCGCCAAAAACTCGGCCCGCCGGTTTGTTTTCTCCGCACAATCCGGCGGGCCGAGCCCATTTTAGAGTTAAGAAAGCGCCTGAGATCGAATCTAAGGCTGGTTTACTTCGCTGATCCGAAGTTTTTCTCGATCTCTTCCCAGTTTACGACGTTCCACCAGGCTTCGATGTATTCCGGCCGGCGGTTCTGATATTTCAAGTAATAGGCGTGCTCCCACACGTCCAGGCCCATCACCGGTTTGCCCCCGCTCATCACCGGATTATCCTGATTGGGCGTGGACTCGATGGTTAGTTTTCCATCTTTGATAAAAAGCCAGGACCATCCGGATCCAAACCTTGTTATCCCGGCCTGACCGAATTTAGTCTTGAAATCAGCGAAAGATCCGAATGCGGACTTAATGGCGTCCGCCAATTTTCCCTTCGGCTCTCCGCCTCCGCCCTTTTTCATGATCTTCCAGAACATGGAATGATTCATGTGACCGCCGCCGTTATTGCGTACGGTGGTGCGGATGTTTTCCGGAACGCGATCCAGGTTGCTCAGCAATTCCTCGATCGAGAGTGCCTGCAGGTTGGCTTGCCCTTCGAGAGCCTTATTGAGGTTTGTAACGTAAGCGCCGTGGTGCTTGTCGTGGTGGATTTCCATCGTCAACTTGTCGATATACGGCTCGAGCGAATCCGCCGGGTAGGGCAGCGGAGGAAGAACGTGGGCCACATGACCCTCCTTCGGTGAGGTAGCTTGCTGTGCCATAAAATTCGCCTCCTACGGGATTTAATCCGTCAATCTATTGAGTTGGATGTAGGCTGGGCGCTTCCGGGCACCGGCTAATCTTAGCGCCGCTCGCGAGCGCCGCACAACTAGCCCCCTGTATCGCACAATGTGTCTCACAATTCTCATTCGCTCGCCGCAAAGCGTGACAGTGCCCAGGCGGCATGTTCGGCAACCATCAGATCAGCCGATGCCGCCAATTCGCCTAAGCGCTTCCGGAGTTGCAATCGCTCAGGCGCGTCGGCTCTGTATTTATCCGCAAGGTTCCCGGCGGCCACGCACGCGTTGCGGATCAAGCCTCGCCATTTCGCCCGGCGAACAGGGCTGCCGCGGAAAATTTGGCCAAATTCTTCTTCCTTTACCGACAAAAGCCACGCCAGTTCCGGTGCCAGCAGATTCTCTCGTGGTTGAAGAGATGGAATCGAAGTGACGGGCGCTTTCCGATTCCACGGGCAGACGTCCTGGCAGATGTCGCAACCGAACACCTGCCAACCCATCGGCGCGCGCAGTTCTTCGGGAATCGCCTCGCGAAGCTCAATAGTGAGATAAGAAATGCAGCGCCGCGCGTCCATTACGTATGGCTCGACGAGCGCGCCCGTGGGACAAGCGTCGAGACAAAGCCGGCAATTTCCGCAGAGGTCGGCTGGCGGCACATCGGGTGCTGCATTCGAGGGCGCGAGCTCCAGCGAAGTCAAGATGACGCCAAGGAAGAGCCACGATCCAAGTTTTTCGTTGATCAGGCACGTGTTTTTCGCCTGCCAACCCAGGCCTGCTCGTTCCGCCGCGCGCCGCTCATCGATCGGCCCCGTGTCTACGTAAGTACGCGCTTGCCACGCTCCAACGAAATGGGCCCGCATAGCCGCAAGCAGCTGCTCGAGTTTATCGCCGACCACCCCGTGGTAGTCGTCGCCCCATGCGTAGCGCGAAATCCAGCCGCGTGGTTCCTGATCTGTCGCACGGGCAGCAGCTTCGATCGACACAGGAGTTCCTGTGTTGTAATTGAGCGCACATACGATGACGCTTCTAATCTCCGGAAGCACCTGCCTGATATCCGCTCGCCGCGGATCATGCATGTATTGCATCTGTCCCGCGTACCCGCGCGCGAGCCACTCCTTTAAATTCGCGGTGTCGGCCAGGCCTTCTACAGGCGCAATTCCGCACAGATCAAAGCCAAGCTCGTTCGCTTTCGCGATGATCCACTCAGTTTCCGCGACGCCGTGCATGAATCGATTGTGCCGCAATCCTTGTTTGCCAGAAAGGACTTCACCGAAATTTGAGCGTGCGACATTCGAAGGACCGAACCAACTTGCGCCGCTGAATTGTAGGTAAAAGCCGGCTGAGGTTTTGGCCGCGCGGCCTAGTCGCTGCTACAATGCTCGGCAATGGCAGACTGGCGGCAAATCCAGGCGCGCATCCGCAAGGCGAAAGCAAGTACGGACGCAGCAGCAAAGCTGGCCGAACTTTACGAACAAACTCGCGATGCCATGGTGGCATTCGAACTGGCGCGGTGGCAGGAGAAAGCCGGCGAGCACGCCGAAGCGGCGCGCTGGTATACGGCGGCGGCGGAACGATTTCGCCGGTCCCAATGGAAGACCAAAGCCCAGGCTGCATTGGCCCGCCTTCGTGCTCCTTCCCCGGCGGGCGGCGAAACAACCCAGGGCGCCGAAGCGCCCCCAGATAGCTCGAGCGAAGACAGCTCGAGCGGGGACACTTCGAGCGCGGAAACTTCGAGTTCCGCCGGTGATTTGTCCGAAATTCAGCCTGCATCCGAAATCGGCCCAGATAGCGGACCGGACATCGCACCGGATATCGCAAGCCCACGGCCCGACGTAGTCCACGAGCCAATCCAGCGCACTCAGAGCGGGGATACAGCGACGATCGGCAACACGGCTGCCGAGGAGTCGGGCGCAGCGCCAGGTGAAAGAAGGCCGCGCCGCCGCGGACGCCGAGGCGGTCGAAACAGGCGTCGCACGGGCAAAGGTATCGCTTCCGGAGCCGCGCCCGTTTCCCGAGCCGCACCCGTTCCATCTCAGATGCGCGCAGAAGTCACCGAAGCGCCGAGCGCGAGGCCGTCGCGAGTTCCTCCTCCTGTATCGGAAGAGCCTGTTCCGGAATTGAAGCCACCGGCAAGTCCGTCGGCCAGTTCGTCAGCCAGTCCCGTTGTGCCGTCGAACGCAGCTTGGCAGGCTCGAAGCCGTGCGGGCGAACCTGCCCTCGCTTCTCGAATGGCGCACTTGGAGTCACAGCTTCGGCGCTTGCTTGCCTGCCCGCAGTCAAAACTGGAGCAGGCGGAATCTGCGCCGGCGGGACCTGGTGTTCTCTTGCTTTCGGATTCCGACCAGGTAAGTCACTACTACGTCGAATCGTGCCAAACCTTGCGAATTGCCATCGGCAATATCGTTCGTGGCGGTCGCGGAGCAAAAGATCCGCCGCGATTGAAGGAAACCTTGGCCGAGAACTTGGGCATCGCCGAATCCCGCGTGACAAACTACCTGAAAGAGCATTGCGCTGTGCGTTGGCTGCAGCTCGACGAAGGAGCCCCTGAGCTCGCCCATTTCGCTATAGCCGTATTGCGGCCGGTCGTAAACGAGTGAAGCATTCGAAAAGCCCTCAAGTTACTTGAATCGTGCGACTTATTGGTAACCCCCGGCGGCTCCGCAAGCCCTTCGTTCACATCCCATTAACCATTCCGACAGTGCCATTCGACCCCTCTTTTTCACCCTTGGCCGTATCCGGCTGGACCCTTTAGCACACCCCCGGCGAAACTAGTGATGTTGAAGCACTTTGCCGTCGCGGCGCAGGCGTGGCGCGCAAGTTTTCGTGATAGAGTGACCGCTCTTTTGGGGGCCCTCTTTGGGGGAGAGATTGGGAACTTCGCTGCATTTTTCACATATTCGAAACTTAAATCTCGTAGCTGGAAAGCGAGGCAATTAACATGCCGAGAAAAGTAGGCGCGGGTTCGCAAGCGTTGAAACTGGTCGATTTGGCTCTGAGCAAAACCGCCGGCGTAGCTTTCGATACTCTGCAATTCTTTAACAAATTTAATCCCAACGCTTCCTTTACGCCGAAGTGGTCCGATAAGCCGTTGCTCAAGTCCTGGGAAAAGACCAAGCCGACGCTGGGGTGGCCGAGGCAAACCGATTCGCTCTGCCCGGGGTGTGTGAAAGAAGCGCGCGACGCCATTTTCAGTGGAAAAAAGGACTGGCAAGATTTGATGTTCGAGAAGGTCGGGGAGATCAAAGCGCAAATCATCGAGCGCGATGGCCAGGTGTGGATGGTGAAAGAGTGCCCCGTTCACGGCACATACGAAGACCTGATGGCCATCGATTCGAAATTCCTGTCCTGGATCGAGAAGAATTTCCCCGGCCGCGATATTCCGGCTCATAACGATGAGGGCTTGCACAAGCATGGCTCGAGCACGGTTCGCTATGGGCGCGGCGCTGTCCTGACTGTCGACCTCACCAATCGCTGCAACATGATGTGCGATCCCTGCTTTATGGACGCAAACCAGGTCGGCTACGTGCACGAACTGGGCTGGGAAGAGATACAGGAAGTCCTGGACAACGCGGTAAAGATCAAGCCGCGCCGCCAGCTTTCCGTGCAGTTCTCCGGCGGCGAGCCCACCATGCATCCGTATTTCCTGGATGCCATCCGCTACGCGCGAAAGCTCGGTTACAACAGCGTGCAGGCGGCCACCAACGGAATCGAGTTCGCCAAGAGCAAGGATTTTTGCAAGAAGGCATTCGAGGCTGGCTTGCGCTATGCCTACCTCCAATTCGACGGAATTGGTAACGACGCGAATAGCCACCGTCAGGTTGGCAACTTGTTTGACGTCAAACTGCGCGCCATCGAGAACATGCACGAGGCGGGCGTCGAAATCATTCTGGTCGTCACCATCGTAAACAACGTCAACAACGACCAGGTGGGCTCGATCGTGAAGTTTGCGATGGAAAATCCCAGGAAGATTTCGTTTGTGGCCTTCCAGCCGGTGTCGTTCACCGGCCGCGATGAAGACATCACCCCGGAGCGCCGTCTGCGGCAGCGCTATACGCTCTCCCATTTGGCCAACGACGTTAGTAATCAGGTGGGCAGAGTGGAACCGACCCGCGATTGGTTCCCGATCTCTCTGATCAGCGCCTTCTCCGCGTTTGCCGACTTGGCCCACGGCCCCGAATCGCATTGGGGAACGGTGAGCTGCGGTTGCCACCCCAATTGCGGTGTAGGCACTGCTCTGATGATCAATAAACACACGAAGGAGTGGGCGCCGGTGCCGCGGTTCCTGAATGTGCCGCAGTTGGTCGATGACGTGAAAAAAATCACCGATGCGGCGCGCGGCAAGAATTTCTCGAACCTCATGATGGGGCTCGCGCTGCTGAAGAATTATCGGCCGTTCGAGGCGCCGCCCAGCCTGGCTCTCATCGATGTGTGGCGCAAGTTCGATAAGTCCTGGGGTTTGACGCCGAATCACGTAAAGAAATACGGGAATTCCGGCCCCGATCGCACCTTCGAAGATACCAAGAAGCGCCGCGAAGAAGATCCCTGGAATTTCCTCTTCATCGCCGGCATGTGGTTCCAGGATCTATTCAACTACGACTTCCGCCGCACGGAGATGTGCATCATTCCCTATGCCACGCAGCAGGGCGAAATCTCCTTCTGCGCATATAACACCGGCATCGGCTGGCGGAAGATCATCGAGAACATGTACAAAAACGCGACCGTCGCGCAGTGGTATCGCACTCACGGCAAGCATGAAATTTATGCCAAAGGCCGCCCGGTCGATCTGCAAAATTACGAGCATTCACTCGTGATCGATGAGGAGGATGCAGCGCGCGTTCGTCCCAAGGAGCACGACATCCCGATGACCGCGGCGGAGGAAGATAAGATTCGCCGCCGTAAGGCCAACGAAGAGGCTGCCAAAGTTCGGGCCATCTACGAAGAGATGGTCCTCAAGAAAGCACAGCCATCTGTGGTGCAGATCGGTTCCGTGCAACAAATCAAAACGGCCACCGGCCCAGCCCTCACTTCCATCGCGAATGCCGGCGCGAAGGATGCGGTCAAAGAAGTGGAAGAGGTCGCTGCGTCCGCTGGCGACTAGATCATTGGCAATCCAGTTGTGGTGCTACAGCCCCCGATTCTTGGGGGCTGTTGCTTTTTCAGGGCTTATCAATATCGCCCGCAGACTCGCTTGCTCCGACCGCCAATCTATTTCTACAATATAGGCTGACATAAGGAGCTGGTTCCCATGCCCATTTACGAATACCTCTGTGACGATTGCGGTGCGCACTACGAGCAAATTGTGCTTTCCAAAAGCGCGAAGATCGCCTGCCCGAAATGCGCGAGCCAGCGCCACACCCTCCAGCTTTCCGTCTTCAGCGCGCCAGCAAAGAACGGCTCATCCGAGAGTTCCGCAAACGGGAGCAGCGTGTCCGGCGGTTCCTGCTGCGGGATGGGCGGCTGCGGCTGCAATTAGGTCGCGCGCAGCCACGTGTCGATGGGTCGAATCGGTATTTTAACCGGCGGTGGAGATGTTCCCGGCCTGAACGCCGTCATCAAGAGCGTCGTCTATCAGACGACGGACATGGATTATGAAGTCATCGGAATTCGCCGCGGCTGGGAAGGGCTTACCCATCTCAAACAGGGACCTGAGCTTGATTCCGAATATGTTCGGCGTCCTCGACCGCAACAATACGCGAGGGATCGACCGCACCGGCGGCACCGTCCTGCATACCTCGCGCACCAATCCCCCCAAGATGCGCCGCGCGGGCTTACCCAAGCATCTCTCTCCGAAAAAGCTCGAATCGCTGCGCGTTTCCGACGAGGTCTACGACCTCACGCCGCTTGTGCTCGAGAATATCGAGCACCTCCGCCTCGATTGCCTCATCGCGATAGGCGGCGACGACACGCTCAGCTTCGCAAAGAGGCTCGATTCCAAAGGTGTGCGCGTCATTGGCATTCCCAAGACGATGGACAATGACGTTCAGGGAACCGAATACTGCATCGGCTTTTCTACCGCCATCAGCCGGGCCAAGGAAGCCATCACGCGCCAGCGCACCACGCTCGGTTCGCACGAGCGCATCGGCATCTTCCGCATCTTCGGGCGCGATGCGGGCTTCACCGCGTTATACACGGCTTACGTGACCGCGGGCCGCTGCGTGATACCCGAAGTGGAGTTTGACCTCGATCGCCTGATCGAGATCCTGCTCGAGGATAAACGCAATAATCCCAGCCGCTACGCATTTGTGATTGCCTCCGAAGGCGCTGTGTGGCAGGGCCATTCCGTTGAGGAATACGGCGAAGCGGACGCGTATGGGCACAAGAAGAAGGTGGATATCGGGCACGCGCTAGGCGAGGAGATTCGGCGGCGCACCGGCGAAGAAGTCATGGTCAGCGATCTCACTTACGACCTGCGCAGCGGCGATCCGGACGCGTTGGATCAGATCGTGGCGATTACCTTCGCGAATGTGGCTGTGGATTTGATTCGCGGAGAAGTCTATGGGCGGCTTACCGCTGTGCGCGACGGCAAATACACGCATGTGCCGCTTCCCGATCCAAAGCTTGGCGCCCGCACGCTGGATATTCCGAAGATGTACAATGCAACGCGCTACAGACCGCATTACGCCGGCAGGCTCGGCTCGCCGCTGCTACTTTCGACTGTCGATTCCTGAATTTGAGAAGCGCGAAGAGAGTGCTACGCCTGGAAAAGAGCTATTCGAGGGGCGCTTTCAAAAGGCCAAAGGCGAGGGCCAGACGCAAGCTGGCTTTTTCTTTTTTGAGCTCTTCCAACACCTGGCGTTCTGCTTGCAGCCAATCATCCAGGTCATTTCCGTCGGCGCCGCCTCGACTGAGATAGATATCGTATGCGCGGCGCTCGATGTCTTCAGTGAGCGGACTTTTTCGCGCGGCGGCTTGCGATCCGCCCTGACCTGCGGCCGGCCGCGGTGAAGAATACGAAGCTGCCAGCCGGAGCAACTGGTCAAATGCCGTGTCGCGCACAAAAGAACCCGCGAACGCATCGGCATTTGCAGGGTCGAAAGGCATGGGCTCGCGTCCCGTGCTCTGGATAAGAGAAGTCACACCCTCACGCTTCCGCAATCAGCAGAGGTATATAGCCATCGTTTGGGGTCCGGAAACGAAGCGAAAGCAAAATGCCAATCGCCTCGCGATAATCGAGAGTGTAGGTTGCCGAACATGAATCGCACAACCAATGATGTTGAACAGAATGTGAATTTACGGGCGGAGGCGAGGAACTTCGGCGGAAACGGAAGAACCGTCCATGCCCGTAATCGAAATTAGCTCCGCAATCGGGGTTTGCGCAACGTGAGAGCATGGCCATTCCTCCTTTGCTTTTTAGAGATATCTCCTCGATTGCACAGTACAGCGTCTTGTCCAGAGAATCCAACGCATTAAATCTATTGGACCAATCGAGTTTACGCTGCATTTGTGGCAACGCTCCTTTTTTTACGGTTCGCCGGGGAGCGGACCAAATTGAGGCGGCGGAACACGGCGCTTGGAGGCCGCCTGATAGGCGGAAGCGACTTTCAGGATTACGTCCTCTTTGCCGGGCTCGGCCCGAAACACCAGCGAAAATGGAAGGCCCGGCGCGGGCAAAGTGGCCGGCGTATTGTTGGCTCGTCGGAATATAGCGCTTTTTATCGGGACTCAACACGAAGACCGGATCGTAAACCGTGGTCACGTAACCGGCGGGGATGAGGACTTCCGTGAGGCCGGCGAAGGGGCCCATGCGCAGCTCACCGCGAATGTCGCCGCGAGGTTCGGGCTGAGGAGCCAATCCGATCTTCCCCGGAGGAAGCGAGTAGTGGACCCGCACAACGGCGTCGAGGTGATTTTCGTAGATGACCTTCATTTCGACGCGCCGCAGAAGTTCCCGCATCATGATGTGCTCGTCAATGCCCTGGCGGACGCCGGTGTTGCGCATGTCGGTCATCTCTTCCCAATCCTTGAATGATGCCCGCTGATCGTCGCCCCAGAATTTCGAGCGCGCGTTGAGGGCGTGAAAATCGATCAAAGTTTCCATGAATCCGCGCTCTTTCCAATCGGCCGCACGGCGCATAGCGTACTGATTGAAATGAAATGTGAAGGCGTTGGATTCGACTTCTTCCTCAATGGCGCGGATGTTCAGGTTCTTAGGAATGGGAACTTTTCCTTCGGCGAGGTTGAGGAAGTAATCGATGGGCTTCATGCTTCCGGTTCCGAACGTTTTGCCGGGCTCGAATTCCGTTGGCTGAATCTTTGCGGCGAATTCGGGGAACTGAGGCTGACCGTCGCGCGCGAGGCGGTAAAGAATATCGGGGAAAAATACCGGAACGAGCTGCGCCAAAGCGTCCGTGTAGGACGGCTTCATGTTTTCGATGCTGGGATCATCCGGCCAGAGAGGATCGACCGATTCGACCAAAGTCGCGCCCAGATAGTCGCCGAGGATGGCCTTGATCTCCTTGGCAGCCGCTTGCGAAATCGGTTCGTCGGCCTTGACGCCGGGAAAAGTGAGCATCGATTCGCGGATGATCCCGATGCGCATCCCTTTCAGCGAGCCGCGCGTGCCCGGCGAAGCGGCGTTCGGGGCGTAGGGCTTATCGAGAACGCTCGGCCGGGGAACGGTGGTGAAAACGTCGCGCGGGTCGTAGTAGCCCTTGACCGGATCTTTGAGCGAATCCAGGACCTTGGCCGCATCTCTGACCGTGCGGCACATGATGCCGGCGCGATCGTTATAAATATCCGCACCGATGGCGCCGCCAAGAAACGAAATGAGCGATTTGTGCGGCAGAATCAGCGACACCGCATTGTGATTGGAGGGGCCGCGGCAGGACATGCTGGTCTCTTCGCAAAGACTGCACATCGTAAGATTCGCGCTTACGGAAACGCCCGAGCCGGAACTGGAACCCAGGGAGGCGGCCCGGGTCGTATCGTAAACGTCGCTCGGATTGCCCGCCCACGTGCTGCGCTGATAGCCCTGCGTGGAGACAAAAACTTTCGTGGGCCGATTGGAACCGCGCGATTCCGAATTGTCTTCGCCGCGAATGGCAGGAACGGGGCGGCCGTTGTACTCCGTGTTGGCGGCTTTGGCGTAAATGATGGCGCCTTTTTCGCGAAGCTGAGCGATCAGCGTCTGGTCGCGAGCCGGGAAATCGATGTCGTAGCTGGCATCGGCGCCGCCGGTGCTGCGCATGTCTTTGGCGTCGTAGGAGTCCTTGAAGGTGAAAACGACGCAGTACATGGGCAGCTTCTGGAGATCGGGATTGCGGCCATATTGCGCATCGAGTTCGGCAGCGCGTTCGAGGGCATCGGGCTGCTTGCGGAATTCCTCGCAGACAGCAGGCGAGCCCGGCGGCAGCGGGCCATCGGCGGGACGGCGGTCACGATCGCCTTTACAGGTGACGGAGCGTTCGCCGCGAAGGTTGAGTGTGCCCAGCGCGTTCAACTGGCCGGCATTGGGCATGCCAACGGTCATGCCGTACTGCTGCTGCACGGTGGGATCGGATGCGGTCGGCTCCATCCGGCCGAACTCAATCGGCGGGCCGGCGTACTGATCGAAATTGGGGAGCAAAGCCGATATGGCGATTGTCGCGGTGGGAAACTTCAGCGGCGAACCGACGCGAACCACGCCGGGCGCAGGCGGGATGGGCGCGCCGTCTTTGGTGACCAGTTCGTCGGGAACGCCGTTATAGGCTTTGGCGCGATTGATATAGAGCTGGACCAATCCGCGGCAGGTGATCTGGCCTTCGCGGATGGCGCGGTGGACGTCGTCGATGGTCGCTTCCTGGAGATGAAAGCGAAACTGCTGGGCGCGGGCGCCTGTGGCCGCCGCCAGCAACACAGCGAGTATCAGAAATGCGCTCTTAACCCTGCTCATCGGTCCTCCGAAACTCCGTCGGAATTTGCTTCCTGAATGCCACCCAGCCCGATTTTTTTGCAAGTGTTGATTCTACAGGTACTTTAAGTAAAACCGTAAGTGCAGATTCTGCGAGAGCTGCGGGCCTACTTTTGCGTATGTGCTCATTCTGCGAGCCTTAGCTGGAAAAGGGAAGTCAACGCAACATAATCTCACTCGGATGGGTGGCCCCCTATGTTTTTCCGCAACGATATGATTCTACGGTTGTTACGGCTTGTATTTGTGCAAGAATATGATTCTAAACGGGTTGCCAATTGTACGCGGGAAGTGGTGCGACGCGCAGTTCGGAGCGAAGCCGATGCGGGCGCGGTTACCACGTTCGCGCATTGCGGCAGCCTCACGCCGAACTGAGCACAGCGAAGAGTGGCCGTGCCACCTACGAGGCGCACGAAGTCCATGTGCGGAAAGGGCGGGCGGACAAATTTCGAGCATGTTCTATTCTAACCCCCGAGTAAAGGCGAAGATGCCGCCTGGAAGGCGGCGCTACATAGATGCTCGTTTTAACCCGCGAGTAAGGCCGAACAGATGCCGCCTGGTCCCTCGCAGCGGCACTCGGGACAAGAAGGCGGCGCTACATAGACCGGCTCGGAGGGCACGGTCGGATGCTCGTTTTAACTCACGAGTAAAGCGCCGCTTCGGAAAGATCCCTCGCTCGCGATGCTCGCTCGGGACGACTTCATTAGTTGTTCTAGGACAAAGAATGCTTCGCGGGTTTTCCGTACGATCTTTTTGGGAGAGGATGCCATGAAAGCCAAAGCCCTAGGTGGTTCACTGTTGCTATTTCTTCTGTTGTTTGCTGCCAGGATGAATGCCGGGACTATTCAGCTAGACAGCCTCGGCACAGCGGCAGACGCGGGACAGTCCAATTCCAATGGGAATACGATCGCTATCGCGCCAAATTCACTGTGGGCTGCGGCGCTGCCTAGTTCATCCTGGGTGTCTTTTGGCAAAACCGGCGATACCTCGAACCCCGGATTCTTCGTCGTGCCGAATGGGACCGTTGTCTCATTCTTCGACGTCTTCAACCTTTCCGGAATTCCAAGTGGCGGAAAAATCACTGTGATGGCCGACGACGCCGCGACCGTCATTTTGAACGGTGTAACTCTGATGGCGGAAGCTCCTGTAAGCGGCAACACATATAAGATTTGCTCCGATTTTGGCCTCGGATGCCGAGCACCTACTGTTATCGATTTACCGGCTTCGGATTTGCATCAAGGGAGTAATACATTGGATTTCGAAGTAGCACAGCGGAACGGAGTTTCTTTTGGTCTCGACTATTCGGGTTATGTAATCGACCCCGTACTCACTCCCGTAATCACTCCGGAACCGAGCACTGCGATGTTGCTTGGGCTGGGCCTTCTGGCTATAGCCGCCTTGGGAGCCAGCCGTAAGTCCGCGAACATTCCTGCCTTGAGCGGCAAATAATCCAGAATGGAATTGGTTCGGCTGCTAAAAGATACAGCGGCCACGCTTTGCCGGGCCGGAGCCGAAGAGGTTCCGGCCTTTTTCTTGCCGCCGATTCGTCATTAGCTGGCCGGACACTGGCAGATACCTCGGCGCTGGCCCTCAGGCGCGCTGATTCGGAAAATGGCTGGCATGAAACCCGAAATGATAGCCGCCGCCACCGACAAAGATGCGCCGCGATATTTGAAGGAGAACACTGCCGAGGTATTGCGGGCGCTCATTGAGGACTACGTGGCGCTGGAAGATAAAGTCGGCCGGCTAGAAAGAAGAGTCGCCCAGCTAGAAAAAGCAGGCGGCCCGCCGAACCCCGATGACGGCCCGCGTTTTGTACGCCAGCGCGAAATGCCCAGAAGGCGGTTCTGAGGAGGCCCGGCGATGAAATGTATGCGTTGTGGCAAGTCAGACCGTATAAATAGGGTGAGAGGGTTGTCCCTACAATTTCAGGAAGAGGATGTGCTCATCAACTCTGTCAACGTCACGGCATTCCATTGCGGGCACTGCCAATTCCTAATGCTTACCATGGATTCCGGTGCTGTGCCCGACGTAGCACTTGACCCTGTGAACGAGTAAATCAGCGCGCTCTGGCGGGCCGGGGCGACTAGTTAACCGGCGAAAGCTCGACTCTTGTATCCGCGAAAAGCGCATCCTGTTGGTAGCCTCTTCGCGGAGGATGGCAGACGTTTCGCCGGGGACCTGGTCGGATGCTGGTTTTAACCCGCGAGTAAAGTCGAACAGATGCCGCCTAGAAGGCGGCGCTACACAAACCGGGCCGGAGGCATGATCAAAGCGAACAGATGCCGCCTCGCCCCTCGCACCGGCACTCGGGACAAGAAGGCGGCGCTACACAAACCGGGCCGGAGGCATGATTAAAGCGAACAGATGCCGCCTAGAAGGCGGCGCTACACGGAGGCACGGTCGGGTGCTCGTGGCGCTGAAGAGCCAATAGCTGGCCGGACACTGGCGGATACCGCGGCGCTGGCCCTCCGGCGCGCTGATTCGGAAAATGGCTGCCGGGGGGAATCGATGCTGACTCTAGTAAAAGTGCAGATTGTCCTATTGCCAACGGAGCAGAGGGCGCAAGTTAACGGCGCGACCCACGCATGCAGACATACCGCGGACAAGCTGAACAACGGCGAACACGTGGCGGCGGGTAAGGACTTTAGCGGCAGAATGCAGACCGGAGAGTGGGCAGCGACGTGTCGCACGTGCGCCGAATATCTCCGGAGCCGCGAAACCACGCGGACGTATTTGGGGGCTTTAGAATCCGCTGCGTTATGGAGTTAAGCACGAGGCGATGGGACCCTGAATCCTCGCGCTACTGGGGTCTGAGCAGTGCAGTAAGGTTCCTAGCGATTATGAGAACCTATTTCTGTTTGTTGACGTGCGGCGGGTTTCTGGGCCGATTGTGATTGTTTTCCAGTTCCTTCCGTCATAAACGCGCACTTGAGTTATGCGACCTTCGGCCGAAATTCTCGCGGTAAAGGGTTTTTTCCTGCGACGTAATTCGCGCAGAATGTCACCCTTTGCTTTGATTATTGTTGGTCCCCAGAACTTCGGCCCTTCGTTATTGCTGGTGGTGACGAACACAGCGATTTTGGCGTCAATGATTTCTTTTGCCCAGGTAAAGACTAAATCCTTGTCGCCAGTCAAAAGGATGCGGCCTTTAAATCCACAATCGGCAATTATTACGTGGTCCGCGATTCTGCCCTCGGCATCTCCGTATTCGTCGTAAAGAGTCCAAACTATGAAATCCTCAGCGCGTAGCATCGTCGCCAATTCTGTTCTGCCAAACGTCCGATCAAGGCAAAAGACTGGCGATTCGTCAGGCTGCGACTTTCCATACGTAATCTTCGATCGCTTCTTGGACTTCAATATCGGTTAATCCGTAGTCACGCGCAATATCCGGAATGGATTCGCCGGAAGCCTTCCGCCCCCAAAGCACTGATGCAGTTATGCCCTTATCCCGCACGATTGGCTTGCCGGAGGAAAAGAGTGGATCTATAGCCAATCGCTTGGAATTAATAGGGAAAACCTTCAGGGGAAGACCGGAAGCGTCACGTGGGATGAGAGTCAGATATTTATCTAATATCTGTCTCATCGCCTGCTGCCCCTGTTTTGTCGCGTTAATTGTTTGTCCAAGATATTGAATGAACATGTCCTTTCCGGACGTCTCAAATGTGTGTGTCAAAAGAGGGTGAGCGCCGGGTATTGTTTGATAGACGTAATCAAGCGCCTGGCGGATATTCCGAAGCGGTACGTCCCGTTCCGTTGTGGAGCGAAGTATGTGTGCCTCGACTAGGTTATAGAAAGAGAGCAATTTATTGCGTTTGTCGGCCAATTGGATCAAAGGCTTGAATGTCCGATGGATTCCATCACCCGTCGTATAGTCCTGCCCTAACGTCCACGCGCGCAGCGTAGTGGACGGGATGCGAACGTAGAACGCAGCTTCCGATATGCTATAGCGCGGAAACTCTCTTACGTCACCCTTGCTTCGGAGTGGTCGTCTTTTCGGCATAATGAAAAAGGTGCTCTCCTTAGTGGCTCCGCAGAGTACGTATACGCGGTCGCCACTCCGCACGACTGCGAGCATGTTCTATTTTACCGCGGGAGTAAAGTGCTGCCGACGGAATAGTAAATCACGACGCCACAATAACGGCGGTCAGGCGGGGGAGATTTTCGGGCCGGTGATGAGGCGCTGATAGAGCAGGAGCGCGGCAGGAAGGATGCGCGCATCCTGGTTGAGGTCGGCGGTCAATTGCAAACTGAGCGGAAGACCGCTCGCGATGGGCATGGGCATCGATACTGCCGGGGTTCCCAGAGCCGTCCAAGGCACGTTCATTCTCACTACCAAGATTTGAGGATTAGTGCCAAAGCCAGCCTGGATGAGCGAGAGAGCTTGTGAAAAGCTGATCCTCAAATGAATCTGGTCCCTTCCCGATATGGAAAGAAAATTGAGTTACTAGTGAAAGTGTCTTCGGTGCCGAATATGAGTCGAATTTCGTTTGTCTTTGAAGCCACAGACTTAAGGCTTAGCAGTTTGCCATCCTGAGACTCCGCAATTTCTTAAAGTTGCCTTTGGCACAGGCTGTGCACATATACCCCCCTGAACGATAAAGAAATCGAAACTCAGTTTGCGCGTAATTGAATAGAGGAAATTCCCGGCCTTCTAGCATTCACGTCCTGCGTCGTGAAAGCGAGAGTCTTTGTCGCCAACGATCCACCGGCGTCATTTGGCCGCGTCGGTGGGGCGTCGAGAGAACCGCAGGGTAACGTCAATTCAACGATTGAAGAGGAGATACTGATGCGTCAGGTAACGGTAGGAAAGATGTGGATGCTGGCGTTTCTCATGGCAGGTTTTGTCGCCGGATGCGGCTCGACACAAACGCCGACCACCGGAACCCCGGGGGCTCCGCCTCTTGGGGTCACCGTGACTTTCGGGTCTTTTGGAGGCGGCTCCGGCGCCACCAACCAGGGAATCAGCACGGTAATTAACGGAGATCTCGGAACCACCGCAGCTTCGACCTCGGTGACTGGATTTCACGATGCGGGAACAGGCTGCACGTACACGGAAACGGGAAGCAATGTGGGAGTGGTCAAAGGGAAGATATACACCGCTGCCCCGCCACCGACTGTCGGATGTCCGTCGGAAGGCACCGGTACCACTGCCGCGACCGCGACCCAGGCCTCAGTCGATGCGATCGCCGCATGGAATAATCTTTCACCCGCTTCGCGGCCCGGTGGAACCGATCCAGGGGCGGGCCAGCTCGGCTCACACGTCCTCGCTCCCGGCATCTACAAAGCCGCAGGCGGTTCGTTCCTGATCACCGGAACGGATCTGACTTTGGATGCCCAAGGCAATGCGAACGCCGTGTGGGTATTCCAGGCAGCAGGCAGTCTTACCGTCGGCGACGCTGGAGCACCCCGCAGCGTCATCCTCGTCAACGGCGCGCAGGCCAAGAACGTGTTCTGGTACGTGGGCAGCGCGGCCACGATCAATGCGGCAGGCGGCGGCACCATGGTGGGCACCATCATCGCTAAGTCGGGAGTCACGTTCTCCACTTCCGGTGTAACAGCCATCACCACGCTCAATGGCCGGGCGTTGGCACTCAATGCGTCGGTGACGATGGTAAACACCGTGATTAACGTGCCCGCTCCATAAAGCAACGTTCCTTGCCGAATTTATGAAAGCGGTCAGGCGGGGGATGTTTCGGCGGGGTGAGGCGCTGCTGGGCAAGCTAACTCAGAGAGATCCCTCGCTCCGGTTCGTCGCTCGGGACGAGCATCTTGATCAGATGCTCGTTTTGGGGCCGGCGGTGAGACGCTGATACAGGATAAGCGCGGCGGGGAGAAGCGCGGCAGGGAGAATGCGCGCATCCTGGCCGAGGTCGGCGGTCAACCAGACGCAAACAAGTCAGCAACTTTCTGCTACCCAGGTGCAATCCGCCACCGACGAGGAAATCCCAGAGGAGTCGCAACTCATTGAAATGGTTGGTGGGCCCGCTAGGATTTGAACCTAGGACCAACGGATTATGAGTCCGCTGCTCTAACCAGCTGAGCTACGGGCCCCGCATCTGCAAACTATAAGGGAAACAACAGCTTATTGCATCAGGCTCAATCCGCACGCAACCGAATCCAAAGCGGTGGTGCGCTCGCGTTTAGAGCCCAATCTCCTCAGGCACCTTTCGCAGCCGGGTCGGGTATATCCGCATATAACCAAGTAAAAAGAGAAATACTCTAAAAACTCGTCTGGCTGTCCGGGTGGGGGGAGTTTCATGAGCAAGCGGCTGTTGATCATTCAGCCTTCGCACTACCTTTCCAAAGAGAATCACACGTTGCTGAAAACGGGGATGAAGCCTCTCGTCCCGCTCACTCTGCCTTATTTGGCGGCACTAACGCCGGAAGGCTGGGACGTCACGCTGGTGGACGAACAGATTCAAGACGTCGATGTTTATAGCAAGCCGAAGCCGGACGTGGTGGCCATCACGACGTGGACGATACATTCCATTCGAGCCTACGACATTGCCGACGAATTTCGCCGGCAGGGCGTTCCCGTGATCATGGGCGGGCCGCACGTGTGGTTCGACCCACAAGAGGCGGCCCGGCATTGCGACGCCATCGGAATCGGCGAAGGCGAACCGATCTGGGCGCGCATGCTGGAAGATGCCGTAAATGGCCGCCTGCAGAAGGTGTACCACGCTCCGCAAATGCCGAATCTGGCCGGCTTGCCACTGCCGCGCTGGGACATGCTGGACCTTCGCAAATATGGGCCTTTCAAGACTTATTCCCTGATGTCTTCGCGTGGGTGTCCGATGCAATGCGATTTCTGCTCCGAGCGGCTTTATCTCGGAGGCGGCTATCGCGTTCGGCCAACCGCAGAGGTGATCGAGGATATCCAGCATACCGGCGCAAAAAGCATCTTCTTCGGCGACAGCGATTTTGGCGGCAAGCGCGCGCGGGCGATGGAATTGATGGAAGCCATGATTCCTTTGAAGGTGCGCTGGTCGGCGCTGTGGACTTCGAACTTGTGCAGCGACGCCGAATACATGGATCTCGCCAAGCGCAGCGGCTTGTTGCACTTGAATATCGGAATCGAGAGCATCAACGAAGAGACCTTGAAGGGGATGAACAAGAAATTCAACAAGGTCAATCGCTATAGCGAACTGCTGGACAATCTGCGCAAGCGCGGGATCAGTTATTCACTGAACTTCATATTCGGCTGGGACAACGAAACTCCGGACGTATTCCGCTCCACGCTCGACTTCCTCGAGCAGGAGAAAGTTCCTGTGGCGTACTTCAATATTCTCACTCCGGAAAAGGGCACCATGTTTTACGAAAGGATGAAAAGCGAAGATCGCATCCTGAAGCTGGATGAGATTGGCCGCTGGCCCGGGCATACCTGCTACATCAAGCCTCGATATTGCACTCCGGAAGAAATGGTCAACAAGGTGCAGCACATCTACCGTGAGTTCTACAGCTGGAAGTCCATAGTTAAACGGCTGCCGCTTGCCAGTGACGCAGGCGAACATCGCATCCTGGGTGCTAAACCTTTCGCAGAGAAAAATGGCGCAACTCAGCGATGAGGAGAATAATAATTTCGACGCCTTTTAAGACCTGACGCCTTGCCCACGCAGCATTAGTGCCTTCGATGCTGCAACGCTTTCAAAGCGTCGCGGGCCTGCTTGTTGTGGGGATCCAGATTCAGAGCGGCGTGATACTCCTGCTCTGCCCGGTCCAAGTCTCCTTCATCTTCATACACTCTCGCCAGCCACTCATGCGCGGTGGAATGGGATGGAACGTTATCATTGTCCGGAACCGTATCGAGATAATGACGAAGGTCCTTTTCCGCCTCCATCGCTTCGTTCCTTAACACCAGGACGATTCCGCGATAATAATCGAGACGTCGATCCGAGGGAGCCAGCAATGCGCCTGCCTCAGTAGCCTCGGACATTCGCGCGGCATCGCCGCGATCGCGATAATACTCGGCAATTTCAAAATAAACTCCGATGCGGTCGGGCTTGCTATCCAAAATTTTCCGATACTCCTGATCGGCCTCGTCGAATTTCCTTCGGGAAGCGAATAGCCCAGCCTGCGCCAGCGCTGCTTCCGCGGAATCCACGGCAGCGAGCGCATGTATGCGCTGCTGTGCCTCTTCTTCGCTTCCGCCGGCAATGCCCGGTGCCGTCATCAGATACCGGATCAAGTCCCGTTGCGCCTCCAGATTATTCTCGTCGAGCCGAACGGCGGTCTCGAATTCGCGATGAGTTTTGTGCGCGAGTGAAAACGCGGAAAAGGGAGTGAATCGGCTTGTCTCCTCCGCCTTGCGGCCATATGACTTTCCGAGCCAGTAATGATAATCGGAGCGGCCGGGTTCGAGGGCGATGGCGCGTTCCAGGCTGGAAATTGCCCGGTTATAATCGCGCAGCTCAAAGAAACAGCGGCCCTGCCAGAAATAGCAGCGAAGATTCCTGCGGCTCGCGCTCAATGGCCGAGTCGAGTGCTTCCTCTGACTGGCGGTAGAGACCGCCGTCGTAGAGGCGTGCGATGTCGCGCGGCAGGTCGCGGACGGTGGCAGATAGGGACGCAGGCGCGGTCATCAGCCATGAGGCGGAAAACACCGCAATGAGGAAAAGGGCAGGCGAAAGTCTGATCAACCTCATTCCGATTCTGATTCCGTAAATTGGCAAGCGGGTGCGAACTTCCGACCCTGTTTTCATCGAAAGCGCCTGTTTCAACATTGCAGTCGCCAGCTAGCCCAAGGCGACCCTCGCGGTTATTGCCGGCGAATAAGGTACGGCCAGCAATGCCGTGTTAATCTTGCCAACTATAAGTGACAGAGGAGATTATCGCCTCGGGCGCGATTTTGGACTTCTGCCCGGGACCAACACCTTGACAGAGGCCCATTCATTCTGTTAACCGTCATTTAATCAATAGGGGGAAGCGATGAAGCGCGCAACTTGTGGACTATTTGCGGTTGTCGGTTTCCTGATGGCAGGAATGACCGCCTGGGCCCATCATTCCGTGCAGGCGGAGTTTGATCTTAATAAGCCACTTACGATCACGGGCGTTGTCACGAAAGTGGAGTGGATTAATCCGCACTCCTATCTCTATCTCGACGTCAAAGACGATAGCGGCAGCGTAAAGCATTGGGCCTTAGAGATGGCTGGGCCGGGCGCGCTGCGCCGAGCGGGGCTGAGCCGGGCGGACCGGGGAGGTCTCAAGGCTGGCGACACCATCACCATCAACGCCGTGGCGGCCAAAGACGGAACCGATTCCGGACTGATCAAGGACGTCACGCTCCCGGATGGCCGCAAGTTCACGATCTGGACCTCGGACCCGAACGCCAAGTAGGAAGGCCGGAGGGAAGCGATGAAACGAACATGCCTAGGCTGCGCCCTCGTGGGCGTCGTGCTGTGCTTGATTTCTGTGAGCGCCGCGGCCCAGGGAAACCAGAGCACTCCGCGAACTGCTGACGGCCATCCCGATCTGAGCGGGGTCTGGATCGGCCAACGCGCTCCGTTTGTCGAGAGCACGGATCCGTTGGCTCAAAATCTCGCGTCGCGAGATGGCACGCTGCTGAATTTCGAGCGCGACAACGCGATGATTCGCAGATCCGATCCCAATAAACCGATGTATAAGCCTGAGTTCTGGGAAAAGGTCCAAAAGCTGGATCAGAATGGCAATACGGAAGACCCGTCGTTTGGCTGCAAGCCGGCGGGCGTCCCGCGCATGGGACCACCTGCGCAGCTCGTTCAAACGCCCAAGCTGATGGTTTTTCTTTACATGAGTCCCGCTGCCGAGGGCTGGGGTGATGCTTACCGGGTGATTATGACCGATGGCCGGGCGCATACTCCTCTCGATGATTTGGACGGCACCTGGAAGGGCGAGTCGATCGGCCATTGGGAGGGAGACACGCTGGTCATCGATACGATCGGGTTCAACGACACCAGCTGGCTCGATATCACGGGCTATTTCCATAGCGAGAATATGCACGTCATCGAGCGCATGCATCGCGATGGCGATACGCTCACATGGCAAGCCACGGTCGATGATCCAGACGTGCTGGTCAAGCCTTGGACCATGAACACCCGCACGCTAAAACTGAACGCCGATCCCAAGGCGACGCTGACGGAAACGCTGCCGTGCGTGGAGCATGATTTGTCGCACCTTGTCACCAAAGAGCATCACTAGAATTTCGCTAAACTCAATGATCATCCGCCGCCTCTTCTGCTACGCCTTGATTGCGGGAGCGCTGGCTGCTCCGTGCGTGCGCGCACAGGATGCGGCCACCGTTATCAAAAATGCCGAGTACGCTCTGGGGATGATTCGCGGCCCGCAGCGAATCGACGCCATCAACACGCTCGAGTATTGGGGCACGGGATCCACCTACGCGTTCGGCCAGGCTTACGATCCGGGTTCCGCTTGGCCCGAATTCAAGGCGACTTATCACGCCAGCTTGAGTTACGCCGTTCCTGCGATGCGCGTGGACGTGACGCGCTCGAATCCAGATGGGCTCATCCAGGGCGGCGGAGGGCTGCCCCTCGCCGCGCCTCAGCGGCAGATTCAAGTAGTCAGCGGCAAATTCGCCTGGAACGAGTCCGTGCCGGGCGCCGGTTTCACCGCCGGAACCACGGCGACTCCCACTCCGGATGCAGTGAATGATCGGCTGCTACAGCTGTGGATGACCCCGTTCGGAGTGCTGAAGATGGCGGTCAAGGCTGGTGCGGCTGCGAAGGTCAGCACGGAAGGCGGAGCAACCGTCATCACGTTTCCGCTTTCCGGGGCGCTCGAAGGGATCACCGTCAAAGCGACGCTCAATGCCAAAAACCAGCCGGAGCGCGTCGAGACCCGCACGAACGACCCCGTGCTCGGGGACATGGTCACGGAAACAACGTATTCGGATTACAAAGATCTGAGCGAGATCACCACCGACGTGCCGTTCCCATCGCACATTGTTCAGAAGCAAGGCGGATTCCCGGTGCTCGACCTGACCATCGCCAAAGCCGACACCAACAATCCCTATGTCGTGTTTCCCGTTCCTGACAATGTGGAGAAGGCCCCGCCGCCTGCCGTGAAGGTAGAAACGCAAAAGGTTTCGGAGGGCGTGTGGTACCTGACGGGCGGCACGCATCATAGCGTGGCGGTTGAGTTCAAGGATTACGTCGCGCTCGTCGAATGCCCGCTGAATGACGCGCGCGCCTTGGCCGTCATTGAGGCCGTGAAGAAAACAATTCCCAATAAGCCCATCCGATACGCGGTGAATACGCATCATCATTTCGATCACTTGGGAGGGCTGCGGGCGTGCGTGGCTGAAGGAGCTACCGTCGTGACGGCGGCCGAAGAGAAGCCCTACTACGAAAAACTATGGGCGATGCCGCATACGATCAGCCCGGATCGACTGGCAAAGGCTCCGAAGAAGGCGGTTATCGAAGCTGTGGCTGATAAGCGCGTGCTCACCGATGGCACTCAGACGTTGGAACTTTATCGCCTGCAAGGAACGAATCATGCCGATCCGATGTTGATCGGCTACCTGCCGAAAGCGAAAGTGCTCATCGAAGCCGATGCGTATAATCCCGCGCCTCCCAACGCCGCGCCTGGTCCCGTGGTGAAGGAGAACGTCAACCTCTACGACAACATCAAGCGACTCAATCTGGACGTGCAACAGATCACTCCGCTTCATGGACGCCTGATGACGATTAGCGATCTGCGGAAGGCCATCGGCCAAAACTAACCGAAATTTCGACGAGCTTTGCCCTGGAAACGGGCTTTTGCGCTCGCAATTTCCGGTAGCACACGCTCAACTGGCGAGTCTTGACGACCGCCAAGTGTAGGAATATGGTTTCTCACATCACTCCAAAGCCAAATAGGGAGTATGCCTTTATGAAAAATTTAATGCTCGTTGGGGCCGCACTGGCGGCGCTCGTAATGTTACGGCGACGCCTGATAAGGCGTTTGCACAATCACCAGCTGGGGTTCGCCTCTTCGAAACAAAATGTGCGAGTTGTCACCAGAGCGCCCCGGACAAGAAGGCGCCGGACGTTTCGCGGCTACGCAAGATGACGCCGGAGGCGATCTACGCGGCGCTTTCAAAGGCGCCTCATGAGCAAGTGCAAGGCACTTCGGATGACGATAAGAAAACGGTGGCGGCCTTTCTCGGCGGTCGCAAAATCGGCGTGACTGAAATCGCAGATGCCAAAAAAATGCCGAACCAGTGCACGGCCGATCCGCCGATGAGCGACATTAACGCTGGGCCGAGCTGGAATGGGTGGGGAGTTGATCCCGCGACTAATGCGCGTTTTCAGCCCGCCAACGCCGCAGGCCTAAGCGCGGCGCAAGTGCCCAGCTTGAAACTGAAATGGGCATTCGGCTTTCCTTTGGCCGAAGAGGCACACAGCCAACCGACTGTCATAGGCGGGCGCGTTTTCGTTGGCTCCGATGCCGGCACGGTTTATTCGCTTGACGCGGCAAGCGGCTGCGTCTACTGGTCGTTTCAAACCGACGGCGCCATGCGCGTCGCGCCGAGCGTTGCTTCGGTAAAGGGACCCGGTGCGACCAAGTTCGCCGTCTACTTCGGCGACCAGAAAGCGAATATGTACGCTCTCGACGCCGACAACGGGAAGCTGCTCTGGAAAGTGAAAGTTGATGAGCACCCGGTCGCGCAAATCACCGGAGCCCCGACATTATATGAAGGGCGGCTATACGTGCCGATGGCATCGGCTGAGGAACGCACTGGCGGATTGAGCGTAACTTATCCGTGCTGCACGTTTCGGGGCACCATAACCGCGCTCGATGCAAAGACGGGAAAGCAGATCTGGAAAACCTACATCATTCCGGATCCGCCAAAGCCGACGACAAAAAGCGCAAAAGGAGTGCAGCATTACGGCCCTGCAGGAGGCGCTGTGTGGGCGGCGCCGACAGTGGATACGCGGCACCATGCGCTTTACATCGGCACGGGCGACGCCTATACGGAACCGGCAGGCAAGAACACCGACGCTGTGATGGCGCTTGATATGGATAGCGGCAAAGTATTGTGGTCTGTGCAGGACACTCAGGATGATGCCTGGCTTTCCGGATGCGGAGGCGGTGGCACGCGACAATCCGGACGGAATTTCCCATAACTGCCCGAAGCCGCTGGGTCCGGATTTCGATTTCGGCTCGTCCATGATCTTGCGGACATTGCCGGATGGCCACCGGGTTCTGGTGGCGGCGCAAAAGAGCGGCATGGTTTGGGCGCACGATCCAGATGAGCAAGGAAAGCTGCTGTGGAAAGTGCAACTCGTCGATAAGCTGGCGCTGGGCATGATTACATTCGGCGGGGCGGCAGACGAGCAGAACGCCTACTTCGGATTGCGCAGCGGCGGAATCGCTGCGGTTTCGCTCAAGACCGGGGAAAAGAAGTGGTTTACTCCGCTGCCGGGCCAACATCCCGGAGGCCCGTTCCAGGGAGAGACCGCGGCGCTGACCGTGATTCCAGGCGTGGTCTTCTCGGGCGGATGGGACGGCATTCTGCGGGCACTTTCAACCGAGGATGGCCACCAGATTTGGGAAGTCAATACGGCCCATGAGTTCAAAACCGTAAACGAAGTGAAGGCAAATGGCGGAACAATGGCCTCCGCGGGACCGACGATCGTGGGCGGGATGCTCTACGTGGGGTCGGGCTACCAATTTGGCACAGGCATTCCGGGCAACGTGCTGCTTGCCTTTTCGCCGCAGTAATCCAATTTGCTCCAATTTGCGACGATATGACGAGGACATGAGATGAAGCCCAAGCTGACAACATCCGCCGTATTGATTGTGACGCTTCTCGCAACCTGCAGCTCGATGCTCGCGCATCATGGGAATGTCGCTTATGACGAGCAGCATCCGATCACGATCGCCGGTAACGTGACCGAATTCGTATGGTCCAATCCTCATTGCCAGATCTATCTCGACGTGAAAAACGACAAAGGGGATGTCGTAGCTTGGTCCGTCGAATCTCAGAGTCCCGGCATTCTTCACAGGAACGGCTGGACGAGGGATTCCATCAAACCGGGAGATCACATTACTGTGACGCTGGTTCCCGCCAAGAGCGGAGCGCCGGTCGGATTCGCCGGCGAGAAAACAGGGAAAGTCGTATTCGATGACGGGCACGTCCTGAGAATGGATCTGAGGTGAAGATGCCAGGCCGTCGCATTTCGTTGACCTTACGAGTGGCAGTGCTGCTGGCCTTGACGTCCGCTGTTTCCACGATAGCCATTGCGCAGGAAAAGGCTGCAAAGGATGCAGCTGCGCCTGCGCCGAAGCGCGACATATCGGGGGTCTGGCTGTACCAAGGCAGCGGCGGTCAGGAAGGTACAGCTCCAGAGAAGGATATGCCTCCGATGACGCCTTGGGCGCAGGCGAGGTTCGATACTGAGCGTCCCGGATATGGATCGAGAGCTGTGCCTAACGGCAATGACCCCATCCTGCAATGCGACCCTGCCGGCTTCCCGCGCATTATGTTTTTCCCCACACCATTCGAATTTGTTCAGAGTCCGGAGAAGATCATTCAGTTTTTCGAGCGTGAACATGCGTGGCGCCCGATCTGGACCGATGGACGATCGCTTCCTAAGGACCCCGATCCGACGTGGTCCGGTTACGCCATTGGTCATTGGGAGGGCGATTACACGCTCGTCGTCGAATCCGCCGGCTTTAATGACAAGACCTGGCTTGGCGCAACGGGCTACCCACATAGTGAAGATATGCGGGTTACGGAGCGTTACCAGCGCGTCGACCGCAACACTATTTTGTATAACATCCGCGTAGACGACCCCAAGGCGTACACGAAACCGATCATCGGACCTGAAAGAATGATGAAGCTTCGACCGGGCGTGGAGATCGGGGAGCTTCCCTGCGTGTGGTCGGAAGAGAACTCGTTCACCAAGAGAATCAGGGAGCCCGCGGTCGGCAAGCCTAATCGATAGCAAGAGAACTGAACCGGGGTCTATATGGAAAATGCGGCGAGCAGGTCCATCGAGCTACACGCGCCGGGCCATGACGCGGTCGAGCGCACCTCCCGAAAACGCTTTGCTATAGCGTTTGCAGTGGCGGCAGTTTCGGATGCTCTCTCGTTTTGGACAGAATTCGCGCCTCCAGTTCAGTGGACCATCGATCTGATAACAGCGTCTCTTCTGTTTTTGGTGCTTGGCCGCCGGTGGGCAATCCTGCCGGGTCTCGTCGCGGAAGCGATTCCGGGAGTTGCTGCGTTCCCGGTCTGGGTTCTGGTCGTGCTTTCGATCGTTGTGTATCAGAAATAAAGTTATGCCTTCCGGGGCAATGGTTAGCCCGTGGGCCCGCCAGGACAAGTCGCGCTGCTGCCGTGGCAGTCGTTCGCGATGTGCTCTGATAATCCAGCGCCGGAAACACCGATCTGATATCCATCCGGATCCACAATCGACCACGACAATTTGGAATCCGGCTTCGGTTTAAGGCCGCGGCGCTTTAATTCGGCTTCCACAAGATTCTGATCGTAATTTTCGACGATTAGTCCGAACTGATTGCAATAAGGCTTTCCCGCAGGATTGCTCATCTTGCGCAAGTGGAGCATATTCTGACCAAACCTCAAGAAACTTTCGGCACCGAGTGCTTCTTTGTCGTAGATGACCTTCATTCCCAGTAAATCTTGGTAAAAGTCGCGCTCTTTTGAAACATCGGGCACATTCAAGACGATAAAGCTGTAAGCGCTAGCGTGAAATCCTTTGCTGCTTGCTTTCGTTACGGCGTTAAGCTTTTTCTGCCCGGCTTCCCACGCCGCAATGCATTTTTCGGACGCCGCAACCGCGCAAGGTCCAGCGGCTCCCGGAAACATGGCTTTGTCTTTTTCGGGGACCCAGATATTCAGCGGATACCCCGCGGGATCATTGCAACTCCATCCGACTTCACCATCGGGCCGAACATTCCTGACGCCACGGCGCTCCAATTCAGCCTTCATGGCAGCTCTTTGGGACATGAAATTCGGGATTCCGAAGGCCATGTGGCCGACGGTTGGCTTTTCGCCCGCCTTGGCGACCGGCCGGATGTACATCCCATTCGGCGAAGTGAGACTGCCAAATTCAAGCGCGCACTGGTACCCATCGTCCCACGCGACGCGCATTCCGAAGAGCTCCACATAAAAGTCGCGGCTTTTGCGGTAATTGTTCGAGCTCAAAGCCAGGTGATTGACTGTGGTTACCGGGAAAGACTTGCCGCCGCCGGCAGCGCCTTGTGCGGCGCGTGCAGCAAACGCAGCAGCCCTTTTCGGAAAAGCGCTCGCGACGAAAGCACCTGCCGCCATAACGCCCAAGGCATGCAGTATTCGACGGCGATCCGCTTTGCCATTCTCAAAATCTTGCAGGTTGCGTGCCATTGTCAGCTCCTGGCTTTCAGTCCATCACAAAATATAAAGGGGAGGACTCGTCCTCCCCTTTTGTGTTTCTCGTAAGGCCTTGCGTTAACGCTTTGGCACCGGCCACCAGCGCACGAATCCGTCGCGATTTGGCATTTTGACTTGCGGCAAAGACTTGGCATCGAGCACGGCATCTTGAGGAACCACACCGTCGATGGACAGAATATATGCAGTGACGGCATACACTTCATCGTCGGTCAGCGATTGCGGCGATTGCAGAGGCATGGCGCGCCGCACGTAATCGAAAATCGTGGTGGCGCTTGGCCAATAGCTTACCGGAGTTTTCACGGGCTTCTGTGATGTGAGCGTACCGATTCCGCCGGTGAGTTGATCCTGCGGCCCGCCTTGGCCCTTCGCGCCATGACAGGACTGGCACTTGTCCGCATAGACCTTAGCTCCCGCGGAAACAGAACCGCTGCCCAGCGGCAAACCGCTGCCCTCCGGAGTCACGGTGATATCGAGCTTACTTACCTCTTCCGGAGTTAACGGACGGCCCAGATTGGGATGTTGCGCCTTGCAAACAGATGAGACCAGGCAAAGCGCCACGGCGGGCAGCAGAATTCCACACCTAAACGTAGACATGTTTCACCGTCCCATCCGCGTCCACACGCCAGCCTTGTATTCCGTTGAAGTGATAGAACTGGACGGGCGAATATTGGGAGACCCAGGCAGCTCTGGTTGGCTGCACCTCTCCTTTCTCGTCGGTGGCTCGGCTCATCAGGGTTGCAGGCCGGCCATCCCATTGCCACGCGAGCCGGAAACGGGTCAGCGCCTTCGATAAGACCGGCGGAGTAAGTGCGGCAACGGCCCAGCTCTTCCCGCCATCGGTCGAGACCTCTACTTTGGAAACTCTTCCCGAGCCCGACCACGCCAGCCCGGAGATTTCGTAGAAGCCCGGGCCCTTTCATATTCATTCCAGCAGATGGCTTGATGATCGCTGACTTCACGCCTTGGAGGAACATGTACTGGCGCGCCTTCCCGTTGGGCATCAATTCCGTGTAGTGCGAGGTCTCGTCCCGGGCGTTGACGGGCTGGGTCATCACGTTCAGCCGGCGCAGCCACTTCACGTTCATATTCCCCTCGAAGCCCGGCAGCAGAAGGCGCATCGGATAACCCTGTTCGGGACGAATCGCTTCTCCGTTTTGATAAAGCGCGATCATGGCGTCGTCCATGCATTTCTCCAGCGGCACGCTGCGGCTCATGGCAGCCGCATCCGCGCCCTCGGCAACAACCCATTTCGCCTCGCGGGCTACTTCCGCTTCGTCGAGAAGTGCCGCTAACCGCACGCCCGTCCACTCAGAACAGGAAAGAAGGCCGTTGAGCCCGCCGGCCGTGGTTTGCTGCGGCTCCGGCTGATTGAAGGAGCCACTATTGCCGGAGCATTCGAGAAACCGGATTTGCGACTCCATCGGATAGCGCATAAGTGTTTCCACGGAAAACGCGAGCGGCCGCTTGACGAGTCCATGAATCACCAATTCGTGACGGCTCGGATCGATATCAGGAACGCCGTTGTGGTGGCGTTCGAAATGCAATCCATTAGGCGTGATTGTGCCTTCGAGCAGATGCAGTGGAGTTCGCGACGCACCGGTTCCCGCTCGTCCGGGAAGTATCGTAAAGGCGCGCTGCACCTTCTCCTGATACTTGGAAGGCATCCCGTAGGCTGACAAAGAGCGCCCCGGCGTCTTCATCCAGTCCGGCGCATCGGCGCCAATCGTTTCAGCAGCGCGAGCTATGCCGGCGCCCATACCAGCCATGCCCGCGGCAAGAGCGCCGGCACGCAACAATGTTCGCCGATCAAGCCGGCCCTTTCGTGTCGCGGTTTCGCGTGACAATTCCTCAGTATTTGGTTGATTAGCCTTTTTCATTGCGACCTCCGATGCGGCGCGTTGTTTTTAAGAGCGAAGGATTTCCGCTCCGTTTGCGCCTGCTTAACTAAAAGAGAGCCATTCGGTGACTCAACCCCCGCCAGTATACAGCTTCCGCCTTTTCCAGTGACTCACATCCGCCACAAAAAGCGGGTATTACGTCGAGTAGCGAAGGCTTGTCAGCAATCCAGTGGCTAAGACGTTAATAATAGGCCGGTTGGTTAGGCCATAAACGGTACTAATGTCCCATTCCGACCTGCCACTAAACGTCATAAAACTGGTAAGGCTATCAAAGAATGCGGAAGTGTGTTTTTCCGCTATTTGCGACCTTTAAACGAACCTGAAAGTTGCGGCTTTGACAGCCGCTAGCAACGGAGCCGTAAACCTGTGCAGCAGCTAAATCAGACTTATAGCGCGGTTGAGGCCAAGCTGGAAATGGCCGAGAAGGTTCTTTCCTATTGCACGTACAACCTTCAACTTACAATGCAGATCTGGATTCGCGTCCCCGAGAATATCGAATCGTTACTCGCAAAACGAGCCGAAAATAGCGCGGAAATTGCGAGCCTTACTCAGCAACTTAGAGAACTAGCCGAATCGGAAGAGGAAATACGGTTGCTGGATACAGCCTGCCCGCGGTGGAGCTTCAGCGAGAATTACGGCGAACTTCTTCGGCAAATAGTGGATGGACAGGCTTCCGCTGAGGCCAGCGCAGAAACGACTAATGTGCTGTTGCCTCTTTCACTGGATCATGCCTCATGGAAAGCCTTCGTCGAGTATGTAAGGGCGCTGAAGTATGTCGAATTCACAGGGGAATCCAAGGAAAAGATCATTGGCCGCACGCTAGAACTCTTGCGCCAGAACCAGGAACTGAAAAGCGTAGTCGCCGAACGTAAGCGCCTTCATGAAAGGCTCACTCAATTGGCGTCAATCGTGGAATATGCAAATGACGCGATTGTTCTTTACACCCTTGGCGGCACCATTGTCAGCTGGAACAAAGGTGCGCAGAGCATTTATGGGTATTCGGCGACTGAAGTCCTTGGGCGCTCGAGATCTATGCTGATGGCTCCAGACCAACAGGATGAGTTCGGCAGATTATCCGAAAAGCTCGTAACACAAGAGAGAATTCCGCCTTGCGAGGCTACTCATATCCGCAAAGATGGAAAACGTATACACGTGTCGATGTCCCTGTCTCAAGTCAAAGATGCGAGCGGCAAGACGGTGGGATTCGCAACGATCACAAGAGAAATCAGCGATTCGAACCCGTAACAGGTCCCCTTACTTCTTTTGGTTTTTCCCCTCGGCTGAGTGAACGAAGACAGCCACGCAACCCGCCCCCTTGAATCCGAACTGCGCACACGTGGTGTTGTCAGTGCGCCACGAAGGAAACGCTGCATAGCTTCGCAGCGTCTATGGGATGCAGGAGCAAGAAAGCGGCTCCCCAGGGCGCAATGGAAATCATTGCGTCAACGATGGAATTTGTGCTATCGAATCTCCCAGGGAGGAGTCGAATGCGGCTCAGGATCGCCTTCTATTTTTTTGTGGTTGTGGCTATTTTGCCGGTAAGCAGCACGGTGTTCGCACATCATGGCAACGCCGCATATGAGACAAGCAAGGCAGTGGAGTTGAAAGGAGCGACGGTTACCAAATTCGTGTGGGGCAACCCACATACGTTTCTGATGTTCGACGTCAAAGATGACAAGGGCAACGTCGTGCATTGGGCGGGCGAGGCCGGAAGCCCTTCTTCGCTCGGCTTGTTGGGATGGACCAAGGAGTCCGTGCAGCCGGGGGACATCGTCACGGTCTACATATACCAATCAAAGACCGGGCGTCCGGTTGGACGGCTCAATCGAATCGTCCTGGCCGACGGCACTGCGCTAAAAGACAGCGCGCTGGGATACCGGGAACAGTAGACCGCGACACCTCACCTTACCTCGTCATCTTTGCAGAGAAGGACTCGACGCTAGCCGAGGAGTGTGCAGATGAAAAATTATCTAATCGCTTTAATTGGCGTCCTGACGGCGGCGCTCGCATTGTCGTTGCCTGCCCGGTCGCAAGACACACCTACCGGCCGGGCCGGACAGGTCGATCAGCGTCCTCCGAGCGTTTATCAGAAGTTGGCCGATGCCGGACCGGGCGGACCCGCTCCGGTTCACGACCTGACCGGCTTTTGGAATGGCCCGCTGGAACCGAAATTCGCCGATTCGCCTTCTCTTACCCCTCTGGGGCAATCCAAATTCAAGATGAATATTCCGGATCCCTTCAGCGCACATTCCAACGATCCGTGGAGAACGTGCGATCCATTCGGCTTCCCGCGCAGCGCGACCAATGAAACCAGGGGCCTGGCGTTCGCGACGATGCCGCAAGGCATCGTGATCATGACTCAGTACTCAAAAATCTGGCGCATGGTGTGGATGGACGGACGCCCGCTTCCTAAGAACTTTGGAACGAAGGGCGGACCGAGTTCGAGATGGTATGGCTACTCGATAGGACATTGGGATGGCGATAACACTCTTGTTGTCGAGACCACCGGCGTGGACGATACGACTTGGATCGACCGCCGGGGGTATCCGCATAGCGTGAATATGCATGTGGAGGAGCGCTACACGCGCGTGGACCGCAACGATCTGGAGCTCACCGTAACCATTGACGATCCCAAGATGTACACGAAGCCGTTCGTGGACGTAACCAATAAATTCAGATTTACGCCTCAGCAGCAAGAGGACGAACAGCTTTGTGTTCCTTCGCAAGCGATCGATTACCTGAATACGATTGCCATTCCTGCCGGTCAGGATGAGATCGCCGGCCAAAAGTAGGGCTCACCGCATTCCAGCTTTTACAGTTGCTCTTGGGTGACGGAGCGGCTGGATAAACGCCTTCCAAGGCCGTACGTAGCCCAATCGTTTAGAGTTCACTCGGGAACGACGGCTATGCCTTCAATTTCAATCAGCATTCCCGGCTGCGCAAAATCTGAGACGGTAATCATCGTGCTTGCCGGGTACTTGCCGTCGGGGAAAAACTCTTGGCGCAGTTTGACGAGCTGATCTCCATTACGAGGATCATTGATGAAGACGGTCATGTTCACCACGTTCTTTAGGCTCGCTCCATCGCGCTTCAAAGTGCGGTCGATGAGCTGGAAGACGGTTCGCGCCTGGCCCTGAAAGTCGCCGAGGAGTGATTTACCGTTCACGTCTTGCGTAGCGGTTTGGCCGGCCAACCAGATGATTCTGCCGCCCTTCGTGATTACTGCGGGCGAAAAGGCGCGAGCCTTTTGATAGGCGTCGCCTTCCAGGAATTGCGGCGTCGATGATTTTTGCTGCGGAGCGGAGTGGAGATTAGAACCCGTCAGCAGCCACGCGGCCGCGGCGGAAATGGTGAGCAATCCAACGAGCAAGCGGTTCATGCTATTCTCCTTTTCTTTTATTGAGCGTCACGCCGCACCCCGCTTCGCCCGATTTGGAAGATACGCGATGGCGCGGTTGTAATCGCAAGTGGCGACGCGGATTATGACGCAATCTGGCGGCGCGCCGTCAAGGACGGCTTCAGAAGGCGAGGAAACCGATGGCTTATGTCGTTACGCCCGAACCTATACCTGCCCTCCCAGTCGTAGGAACGGCGGATTTGTTTCCCGTAAATCGGATCTTCTGCGTGGGTCGCAATTATGCCGACCATGCGCGTGAGATGGGTCATGATCCGGACCGCGAGCCTCCTTTCTTTTTCCTCAAGCCGGGCCATGCCTTGCTCCCGCAAGGGCGCGATTTCCCCTATCCATCGTCCTCGCAGAACGTGCATTACGAGTTTGAGCTCGTTGCGGCGATTGGGAAAGGCGGCGCCGACATTCGCGTTGAGGACGCGCTGAACCACATTTATGGCTACGCAGTGGGGCTCGATATGACAAGGCGCGATCTTCAATTGCAGGCCCAGAAGTTGGCGCGCCCCTGGGAGCCCGGAAAAGCCTTTGACTTCTCGGCTCCGTGTTCAGCCGTAGCGCCCGCCGGCAAGATCGGCCATCCGAAAAAGGGGGCGCTCTGGCTAGAATGCAATGGCAAGCGCGTCCAGAGTTCGGATCTTGCGGCCCTAATCTGGAATGTGCCCGAGATCATTTCCCAGCTCTCGAATCTCTTCGCGTTGACTCCGGGGGACCTCGTCTTCACGGGAACTCCGGCGGGCGTCGGACCTGTACAGCGAGGCGATGTCCTGCACGGCTCCGTCGAAGGCGTGGGAGATCTGACGGTCCGCATAGTCTGAACGAATCTTTTCGTCTTGACATCGAATTCGCCACAAACACAAAATGCACCAGCTTTTTGGGCACTAATCTTCAGGCTTTCAATGTCTTATATCGCACCGCGGAGGAAACAGCATGCTGCCGAGTGAACGCCTCTCCTATTCGCCGATCAAAGACCGTCCGCGCCTCGCGTTGCCCGGCGGCGCGCGCCTTGTAGTTTGGGTAATTATCAATGTCGAAGAATGGAATCCGCAGGAAACGCTGCCAAGGACAGTTCTGCCTCCGCCTGCGGGTGGTTCTCCCATTCCCGATATTCCGAACTGGGCTTGGCATGAATACGGAAATCGCGTCGGTTTCTGGCGCTTCGTCGATGTCCTGGATCACTTTCACATCCCCGCGACGCTGGCGATCAACGGCTCAGCGATTCAGACGTACCAGCCCATCTCCCGCGCCGCCGTGGAACGCGGATGGGAGTTCATCGGCCACGGTTTCGGCCAGAAAAATATGCAGAAGGTCCCCGATGAACGCGCCGACATCGCCAAGACAACAGCCGTGATTCGGGACTTTACGGGCAAAAAACCGCGAGGCTGGCTGGGCCCTGGGCTCACTGAGACGTGGGACACTCCGGATATCCTCGCTGAAGAAGGCTACGACTACGTGTGCGATTGGGTGCTCGACGATCAGCCTGTTTTACTCAAGACGCGCACGAAAACGCTGGTCAATGTTCCCTACACGCAGGAATGCAACGACGTCGCCATGATGCTGATTCAGCACCACCCTGCCGGTGAATACAAACAGCGGGCAATCGATCAATTCGAGCAGTTGTACGCGGATGCGGCGGACTCAGCGCGGGTCATGGCGCTGGTGATACACCCGTACATCATGGGCGCGCCGCACCGGCTTCGCTACCTCCGGGAAGCACTCGAGCACATTAAGCCGCGTCCGGGCGTGGTGTTCTGGACCGGCGAGCAAATTCTCGAGTGGTATCTGGGCGCGATCAAGCAGACGCAACAACGCACCGCCGACATTGGGAGATGAGCTGAACCGGCCGGAAGGGTAACGTGGGCGGCTTCTGCGGCTACCCGATCGTATTAGTGTTTCGATTCGTCGAGAAGTTGACGCGAGATATTTTTGCCACAGTGCAGCCTGAAAAAACGTATAGTGGCCGCGGGTTTCCTTGGTAATCGGCATCAACACGAAATGACCATTTTTTAATTTGGGCATCTCGCGCTCGGCGACGCCCATCTCGCCCGGGTTCCAGAAGTCGTCCATGGTATTCACGAGCATGACGTGGGCGCGAATCTTGCCGATCCCGGCCTCCGGATCGTAATTGCGCGATGCGTCGTATTGGTAGACGAAATCGTTCGCATCGGTTGTTTTCATGTTTTCGGCGATGTACTCATCCACGAATTTGTCGGCGGCCGGCGCGGTGGGATATTCCGCTTGCCACAATGTAGGCGCGCTGGCAACCACGAGCAGGTGCCCTAGCGCCGCGCGCAAGCCGTACGGCTGCTGCGTGTAATTTCCATGGTTGTATCCGGGATCGAGCCGCACATCGTCGATCATGAGCTTGCGCACCATGCGATTGCGGCCGGCGACCTGGGTCGGGAGACAGGAAAGCGCCATGAAGGCGTCGAAATCATCCGGATTGGATTCCGCCCACATGAATCCCTGCATGCAACCCATCGAGGTGCCGACGAGCAGACGCAGATGATCGACGTGCAGTCCATCCCGCAGCATCAGCCGGACGGCGGCGATCATGTCCGCATAATCATAGTGTGGGAAATTTGCGCGCAAACCGTCGCTGGGCTTGCGTCGATTTGCCCAGTCCCGCGCCGAACTGATCGGGCAGGATGAGGTAATATCTGGACGCATCGAGCAACTGATCGTGCCCAAAAAGAACGCCGGCAAACGACGGCACGAGGAATACGCCGCCCTTGCGATTGGTTCCATGCAAGATGACGCACGGCGTTGGTTACGTGACCATTGGCATCGTGTTGCGGAGTTCCAATTGTGGTGTAATGCATGCGAATCTCGGGAAGCGACTCGCCATCGGCAAACGTGAACTTCTTCGCGATGAAGTCGCCTTCCTTCGGCGGCACGGCAGTGAGCGGCGCGGCCTGTTGTGCCATTGCCAATTCCGCCGCGCAGCACACGAGCACGGCGATTGCGAGCATCGGCGTCTTTCTTGCGAACATAGTGGTGATTCTCCCTATGACATTTACTCCGACCGATCTTATACCCGGGCGCGCGTAAAAATGCAGCCTCTCATGAGAGGATAGCGACGCCATGAAGGTTGAGACCGACAGCAGCACCGAGCAGCGGGCCGGCAGACTCGAATCTCTCGGCGTGGCGCTCGCCGATTGGTCCCAACGCTGGTTTCCCGATGCATTCGTCTTTGCATTACTCGCATTGATCATAGTTTTTATCGGCGGAATGCTCGCAGGCTCTCGATTCTGGGATGTGGTCGATTACTTCGGGCAGGGCTTCTGGAGCCTGATCCCTTTCACCGTACAGATGGCCATGATCATCGTGGGCGGCTACGTCGTAGCCGTTTCGCCGCCCGTCTCGCGGATCATTCGCCGGCTTTCGCGAATTCCCCGCACACCTCGCGGTGCAATCGCTTTTGTGGCCCTTTTCTCCATGCTGACTTCGCTGATCAGTTGGGGGCTCGGGACAATTTTCGCGGCGCTGCTGGCGCGCGAAGTCGTCAAAAACGTGCGCGGCATCGATTACCGCGCCATGGGTGCGGCGTCTTATCTTGGCCAGGGAACCGTTTGGGCTTTGGGGTTTTCTTCGTCCGCGGCTTTGCTGATGGCCACGCCCGGCGCGATTCCCAGCGAACCTGCTCAAGATCAGTGGCGTAATTCCCCTGAGCCAAACGCTCTATCTTCCGCAAAGTATGATCATGGCTCTTGGTGCTGATTTGTTCCAGCCTCCTCGATCGCCTATCTCTCCGCTCCCGCGCATTCGACAAAGACGGCGGAATGGTTTGGGGTGACTCAGGAAGAGGAAACGGCGCCAGATAAACCCGGCCCTGCAACAAAAGGCGAGTGGTTGGAATATTTTCCGCTGCTCTCGATCGTTATTGGCCTGATTGGATTCGGCTACCTGGCGCGTGTCCTGGCCGCACGGGGGCCGCTCGCGGCGCTCGATTTGAATAGCTATAACTTTCTCTTTCTTATGGCTGGATTGCTGCTGCATTGGCGGCCGCGCTCGTTCACTCGCGCAGTGAATCGCGCCGTCCCCGCCACTTCCGGTGTGTTGATCCAATTCCCATTCTATGGCGGAATCTTTGGCATTGTGACCATGTCGCCCATCGCGCGAAACATGGCCCATTTTTTTGTGCGAATTTCTTCCCACGGCACTTTCCCGCTTCTCGTCTCTCTCTATTCGGCGATCCTGGGAATGTTTGTGCCCTCGGGCGGAAGCAAATGGATCATCGAGGCGCCGTATGTTCTGCAGGCGGCAAAGGATCTGCACGTGCATCTCGGCTGGGTCGTGCAGGTCTACAACGCTTCGGAAGCGCTGCCCAATCTGATCAATCCGTTTTGGATGCTGCCGATTTTGGGGATTCTGAAGGTACGCGCGCGGGATCTAGTGGGCTTTACGGCGCTTCAGCTGATGGTGAATTCGGTGCTGGTGCTTTTCTTGGTCTGGTTCTTCGCTCGCACGCTAGCCTACGTTCCGCCTGTGATTCCTTGATTCAAATTCCGAAGGGGCCAATCGGGCGGTGACGTAACCTCAGTCGTCTGTTTTAGCCGCGCGTTGTCCAGCTTGCGTTGCGAATCGCTTCTCTAACCGCTGAATCTCACCAAGACCAATCATCTCGTTGAACTCGCGGAAGGAACTTCCGTCAGCAAAAATGCGCCTGGGCGTGCCCTCCTTCTTGATTTCCGCGAGAATCCCGCGGACCGCTTTAGCGGCGGTCAGCAGCGCACTGATCGGAAAAATAATGATGCGATAACCGAGTTCCTTGAGCCGCTCCAGCGGCAGTGGCGGAGTTTTGCCGCCCTCGGCCCAGTTGAAGAGCAGTGGCACATTCGGGAAAGCGCGAGCAACCTGCGCGACTTCATCTTCGTTCTGCGGAGCTTCGACAAAAAGAATGTCTGCGCCGGCTTCACGATAGGCGCGCGCCCGGCGCAAAGCGCTTTCGAGCCCTTCTACGGCACGCGCATCGGTTCGCGCGATGATGAGAAAATCGCTGGAGGTGCGCGCTTCGACAGCGGCGTGAATCTTCTCGGTCATTTCCGAGGCGGCAATGACCTGCTTATTCTCCATGTGCCCGCATTTTTTGGGCATCACTTGATCTTCGATGTGGATCGCCGAAACACCTGCGAGTTCGTATTCCTGTACCGTGCGAATCACATTGAGCGGATTCCCGTAGCCCGTATCGGCATCGGCGATCACCGGCACATCGACGGCTTGAGCGATGCGGCGCGCGTTATCCACCATTTGCGACATGGTCAGCAAGCCAACATCGGGCCGGCCGAGCAATGACGCCGACGTGCCGAATCCCGTCATATAAACCGCCGGGAAGCCCGCCTGTTCGATCAGCCGCGCCGTCAAGGCGTCGTACGCGCCCGGCGCCAAAATCGGCTCCTGCGCAGCGAAGCAATTCGGCTAATCGAGGCGCATTTTGCCGTTTGCCTCGCAGGAAATCGCTCACTGTAGGAAGTCCTTTGCTAAAAAAGCCTCAGTGTGGGAACGAAGCCAGCGGAGCTTTTTTCCCCTCCGGCAAGGGCGACCGCGCGACGTTCATGATCATGGCCAGCGTCGTGTAATACCCCACGAGCGCCGTCGTGTCGATCACGCCTTGCTCGCCAAACTTGCTGACGGCGCGCGCATAGGTCGCGTCGCTAACGCTCTGGTTCTGCCGCAGCTCCGAGCAGAAATCGTAGACAATCTCTTCGTCCGGTTCCATTCCCGCCGGGCGGCGTCCTTCTGTAATGGCGCTGATCGTCTCTTGCTTAATGCCGGCTTTGGCTCCATTCACCTGATGCACGTCATATTCGTATTGCTGCGTCCATTGGCGCGCAGTCAATAAAATGACGAACTCGGTGAGCTTCGGGCCAATGGTGTTGTGGAAGCGAAGGTACTCGCCGGTCTTTTGCAGGCGGCTCATCAATTCGGGGCTGCGGAGAAGCGGAACAAAGGGCCCCTCCGCTCCTCCCCCTGCGCGCGGGCCCGACGTCACTTCCTCGAAGGACTTCTTTTGTGCTTCGGTCATCTTCTCTTTAGGAATAGGAGGCATGCGATCCTGCGCCGCGGCCGCGCCGACCACGAGCAGCAGAATACATGCTTCCAGAGCAAACGTTGCGAGTCTCACAGGCAAACTCCTCCTCCGGCAAATTCGTACGAACCGCGAAGCGCCGATCTATTTCGCCGGTTTCAGTTCCGCGTAAAGCTGCGTGACGAAACGTTCCGTGGTTTCCTTGGAATTGGGCACCTTCGCGTCGTAATCGGCGGTCGGGTGCGCGGCCAGGACTTCGTCCTGTGTCTTACCTTGTGACACCAGTTGCGACACTTTATCGCGAATTGCCAGCACCATATCGCGATGCGCGATAACGTCCGCTCGGCTGACTACCGGGCCATGACCCGGAACGATCTTCGTATTCGGTCCCGCCAGCCCGATAAGCCTGCCGAGCCCGTCGAGTAAGCCATTCAGACTGCCGCCGTTGGCGCGGTCCATATTGGGATACTGAATCGAACGATAGAAATCGCCGGTCATGATCACGTCGGCCTTTGGGAAATAGACCAGGGTATCGCCGTCGGTATGAGCGCGCGGAATGGGAATCAGCCTTACGTCTTCGCCATCCATGTGGAACGTGAGCTGTCCCTCGTAAGTGATCAGTGGGAGCGCGGCTTCAGGAGCAGGTGTACCAGGCGTGCCATTCGCGGCGGGCACCGGATGCGCCAGCCGGTCGCGCAATTCATTGCGGGAAATCAGGACCGCGCCCATCTTCTGAAAATTTTCGTTTCCGCCTGTATGGTCCGGATGGACGTGCGTATTCACGATAAATCGGATGGGCTGATTTGAAATTTGCTTGATCGCCGCGGCGATTTTTCCGCTCAGCGGCGCGAACTGAGTGTCCACCATGAAGATGCCATCAGGGCCGGTGAGCACGCCGATCGTGCCGCCCTGTCCGTCGAGAGTGTAGAAGTTGTTGGCGAGTTTAGTGGTCTTGATCTCTACTTTGCTGAAATCGGGTTGCCCTTGCGCTCGGGAATAAGCCGCCATTGCCAAAAAGGCACAAACGACCAGCATCGCCCGCCCCAGTGAATTCGACATATTTTTCATAATCCTCGCTCCTCGAATGGGAAGATCAATTTCGGTTTTGCGGCACTTCGATTCAGGCGAGTATATACCTTCTCAGGCCGATTCTGTCGCCTGCGCACAAATTTGGCTATCCCGTGCGGGCTTGGCTAGCGCTGATCTAGAGCAACCAGGGCGCGTTAGCCCTAAATATCCATCATGCGCGCCAGAACTGGCTTATGGTTCTTCGCGGTTTCCTGTGATTTTACCGGCGCGGCATCTTGCGATTTTCTCGTGGTGGCATCGCTCTGAGGTTTAATTGCTTTGGCGGCGGCTGCCACCTCTGGCACTTTAACCGATGTTGGGGCAATCGGAAACTCCATGCGAAACGCCGTTCCGGCGCCTGGTATGGCTTCCACAGACATGCGGCCGCCGTGATCGCTGACTACTGTTTGTATCGTCGCCAGGCCCAAACCGGCCCCTTCCAGCTTAGCTGCGTAACGAATCGCGGCCTCGGTGGGCT
>CAWDQT010000011.1:0-138813 GCA_963804535.1 uncultured Acidobacteriota bacterium | reverse complement strand
GGGAGCCTTCGCCGGTTTCGAAGCGACGGCTCCCGCAGCTTGACCTCGCTTGACCTCGGCGCCCTGGCAAGCACAGAATGGCCTACCGCACCCCGAAAGGGTGCCTTTTTCCGCGCAGGCAACGGAATCCACTGCGAAGAGGGACACAAAATGAGCAGGCTTAACTTATTTCTGGCGGCGATTTTAGTATCGAGTGTACAGGTGGCCTTCGCTCAAACTGCGGCCCCTCTGAAATTGGTTACGAAGTACGAGATACCGGCGTCCGTGAAAGGCCGCTTTGACCATCTCGGATTAGATATGGCCGGCAATCGCCTGTTCGTTGTCGCTGAAGAAGGCGGGCAGGTTCTGGTCTTCGATCTAGGCTCCGGGAAAATCGTGAAGACGATCAGCGTTCCCCACCCGCACGCGGTACTTGTCCGCAATGATCTCAACCGCATTTACATTACCGATGAGGATAAAGGCGCGGTGAACATTTACGACGCCAAGACCTATGAGCAAGTGAAATCAGTTCCTCTCAAAGTAGATACGGACTCCATCGGCTACGATCCGGCCACGCATTATCTCTATGTCGACAACGGCGGCGACAATGCCCATGAAGAGTTCACCATGCTCAGCGTTGTGGACACAACCGCGGGAACGAAGCTCGCGGACATCAAAATCGATGGAGATACGCTCGAAGCGATGGCGTTGGAAAAGATGGGAAACAGGCTCTTTCTGAACAATCCCGCAAAAAACGAAGTCGAAGTGATCGATCGCAAAACCAATAAGGTGACGGCGACCTGGCCCCTCAAAATGAGCAAGGATAACGCAACGATGGCGCTCGATGAACCGGCGCATCGTCTTTTCGTGGGCTGCCGGCCCGGCCAAGTGGTGGTTTTCGATACGCAGACAGGCAAAGAACTTCAGATGTTTGCGATTGGAAAGGGAACGGACGATTTGATGTTTGATCCGGCGAGCAAGCGCATCTACGCCACTTCCGGCGGCGCCGGTGTCATCAACGTATATAAGGAAACCGACCCGGATCACTATCAGTCGCTGGGGCAGGTTCCCTCGGGCCCGGGCGGAAAGACAGGCCTCTTGTCGCCAGAGTTGTCTCGTCTGTTTGTTCCCGTTCCGGGGAAGGCGGCGGCAAGCGCCGTTTACGTCTACCAGCTTCAGTGAGTGAGTCAAAAGTGCGCCCGTAGATTTTGGCGGCTGGAAATCTTCAATGATTGGCCCTCCACTCGGCGCTCCCGCAGTTTTTCTAATTCCATCCGTCGGCATTCGTGTCCCGTTAACTCGCCCACAGCCTTTTGCCTCTTCTCTGCATCGAACCAGCGTCGGAATTCAATGTAGGCGCCACAGCGGCAATGGGTCCTTTACGGGAACTTTCGCTACAATAAAGCCGCCGGGACCTCGAAAATCTGTTCTGAGCGCGTGGAAGGTTGGAGGAACGATGCGCAAACCTATGGTTGCAGTGTTAGCAGTCGGACTCGGATTGATCTTGGGCTGCTCGAAAGCTCGTAATGACGAAGCCATTATGACCGACATCAAAGCCGGCCTATTTTCTGATGCCCGGACGAAGTCAGCCAATATCGACGTCACCGTCAAAGACGGTACGGCCACACTGGTCGGAGAGGCCCCCGACGAGAACACCCGCTACGAAGCTTTCAAGATCGCAAAAGAGACGCAGGGCGTCGTCAACGTTCAAGATCAAATGTCCCTGCCGCAGGCACACGTAACCAAGACCGGCAATGCAACCGCGAATGGCCTGTCAGCAGCGAATTCGACGCCTGCTCCGAAATCTGCGCGCGAACTCCGGCGTGAGCGCGAATCCCTGCCCGTGCGTCCGCTCGCCGGCGCCGCCAGCGACTCTTACAACGACTCGAGCGCACAAGCCCAGAATTCTGCTCAGCAGCAGTCCGAGGAATCGAAACCCGCTTCGGTGACTGAAGCTCCCCCTGCGGCTCCAGCCGCAACGCCGGCGCCCGTTCCCGCGGCGCCCGCACCGCCTCCGGTTCGGGAAGTCAGTATTCCCGCAGGCACGCCAGTCCATGTCCAAATGATTGATACTGTCGATTCGGCCACAAGTCACGCGGGCGATATCTTCCGCGCCTCTCTCGCCTTTCCCATCGTGGTTAACGGGGAACCCATCGTACCGACAGGCACAGACGTGTTCGTTAAACTTACCAATTCGAGTTCGGCGGGTCGCATGACGGGCCGCAGCGAGCTGACTCTCCAACTCGCCCGCCTGGATTTCCAAGGCAAGTCTTACGCTCTGTCGAGTGACGATTACAAAGATGTTGGCAAGTCGCGCGGCAAACGCACTGCTGAAACCGTGGGCATCGGTGCCGCGGCAGGCGCAGTACTCGGCGGCATTTTTGGCGGCGGCAAAGGTGCGGCCATCGGTGCCGGCGTCGGGGGAGGCGGTGGCGCCGCGGCCGAGGCTGCCACTAAAGGCCAGCAGGTCCGGATCGCGTCCGAAACCAAACTCGACTTCAATTTGCAACAGCCGGTCGACATTACTTATTCTCCCGATAAGAATTCGTCGAGCCGCTGAGTTCGCCGGCTCGGTGCCGATCCGGGCGATTCTGAAGCTTATTCGTACCGGCGAAATTTATTCCTGCGCATGCGCAGTGCAAAATTCCAGCACTCGCGCCTCCGCCCAATAGCGTTCTGGTCCGTTCGTCCGCGATATAAAAGCGCAGTGTCCGCCAAATTCCGTGGCCGCAACTCGAATCTGGGGATTGCCGGCAATTTCTGAAGCGCCAAAAGACTCGAAGGGAACCACCGGATCGTCCTTCGATGTGAGAATGAGCGTTGGCACGGCAATCCGGTGCACCACGCGCATCGCGCTTGCCCGCTCGTAGTAATCCGGCAGCGCTGCGATAACCGGAGCAGGGAGCCGTTATAGCGTCGTCGAACTCGCGCAGAGTCCTCACGCGGCTCAGGCCATTGAGTTCGAATTGCCCCGGAAAGAGCTTTGCCTTCCGCCGCATCCGCGATTTGAGATCGCGAACAAAGCGAAACTGGTAGAGCCAGTTCTCCGGCCGCTCGATCGCATCCACACAGGCCGCCAGATCCAGCGTGGGACACACGGCGCAAATGCCGCGCAGTTCTCGCGGCGCTGCCGCTCCCAATTCCCCGGCCATCTTCAAAATCAGATTGCCTCCCATCGAATAACCCGCGAAAAAAATCCGCTTCAGCCGGTCGCGTTCGATGAGCTCGAGGAGAACGGCGCGGAAATCGGCGCTTAGCCCGGAATTGTAGAGCGTCGCCGTAAGCCGTTCCGTGCCGCCGCAATTTCGCTGATTGATCCGCAGAACGTTGAAGCCCGCGGTAAAGGCCTGTGCCGCCAAGGTTCGTATGTAACCGGATTCGCTCGAGCCCTCGAGGCCATGCACGAGCGCGAGGGTTGGAGACCGGCGCGGCTCGCGCTGCCAATGGCAGCGCGCCAGCAACTGCGTTCCTGGTTCGACTTCAAATAGGCGGTCGTCCGCGGGCGGCAGTCCGGGCGTGTGCCTCGGCAGCAATGCCCCCGCCAGCGTCATCAGGTGCCTATTGCGCAGCCACCGATGCGGCTCAAATCCAGTCACGTGTCACTCCGAGCGTAGCGAAGCGCGTCTCTTTTGAAAACACGGCCTCCTCGCAAAATTCCATAACCCCATATGGCCGGCAACGAATGCCACCCTGCTGCGCCATCCTTGACCAATGCTACCGCGACCCATACAATCGATCTTTATTCATGAGGACCGACAATCGGAACGAGCATTCCTCAGCCCAGTGGCTCGCCGCTGGGCTGTGACATTTCTGGCCTCTTTTCTTTCGGCCGTTTGTTAATAAGGACCTGGAGGGACATGGAAGGCGCCATCATAGAAGGGCTGACTTTCGACGACGTTCTGCTGCTTCCCGGAAAATCTTCCGTGCTTCCGGCCGAAGCCGATACGCGTACCTGCCTCACTCGCGGCATCGCCCTGAACATTCCCATGGTCTCGGCAGCCATGGACACGGTTACGGAAGCGCACCTCGCGATCGCCATGGCCCGCCAGGGAGGACTCGGGTTCGTCCACCGCAACATGAGCATCGAGCGCCAGACCGAAGAAGTGGATCGGGTCAAGCGCTCCGAAAGCGGGATGATCGTCGATCCGGTGACGATCTCGCCGGAACATTCCGTGCATCATGCTCTCGATCTCATGAATAAGTATCACGTCTCGGGATTGCCGGTAACGCGCGGTTCCAAGCTGGTTGGCATTCTCACGAATCGCGATCTTCGTTTTGAGAAAAATCTCGAGCAGTCCGTCAGCAGCGTGATGACCAAAGAGAATCTGGTCACCGTCCCCGTGGGAACCACGCTCGAAGAGGCCGAGCGCCTGCTGCAGCATCATCGCATCGAAAAGCTCCTGGTTGTCGATCAGAACTTCAACCTTAAGGGGCTGATCACGGTCAAGGATATTCAGAAAAAATTGGAATACCCGCGCGCTACGAAAGACGAACACGGGCGCTTGCGCGTAGGCGCCGCGATTGGTGCGACGGGAGATTTCCTGGATCGCGCCGTCGAACTGGCGCGCGCCAATGTGGATGTACTGGCGCTCGATACCGCGCACGGCCACTCAACGCGAGTGATGGAAGCGATTCGCGCAGTGAAGCAGCGGCTGCCGAATATGCAATTGGCAGCAGGGAATGTGGCCACTTACGAAGGGGCGCGAGACCTCATCGCCCTCGGCATCGATGGTCTTAAGGTGGGCATCGGTCCCGGATCAATCTGTACGACGCGCGTTGTCACCGGCGCCGGAGTTCCCCAGGTGACCGCTATCGTTGAAGCCGCGCGGGCCGCGAAGGGTACGGGCGTTCCAGTGATCGCCGATGGCGGCGTGAAATATTCCGGAGATATCACCAAGGCCATCGCCGCGGGAGCCTCCGTAGTGATGATCGGCGGACTTTTTGCCGGCACAGAGGAATCGCCCGGGGAAACCATTCTCTATCAAGGGCGCACTTTCAAGTCTTACCGCGGCATGGGTTCGCTGGGCGCCATGGAAGCAGGATCGGCGGACCGCTACGCTCAAGAGACCGCGGATCGTGGAAAATCCGTGCCCGAAGGCGTGGAGGGACGCGTCCCTTACAAAGGGCCTCTGAGCGGCCTGGTCGAGCAGCTCACGGGCGGCCTGCGCAGCGGCATGGGCTATTGCGGAGCGGCCAATCTTCGCGAACTGCAGGAGCACAGCCGGTTCGTCCGCATCACGTCCGCCGGCCTGCGCGAAAGCCACGTTCACGACGTCATCATCACCCGCGAGGCGCCCAACTATCAGGTCGAATAATCCCGGATCCTCCCGTTTTTTCGCGTGGTTCCTCGTAGCCGTCTGGTCGATTGTCATTTTTACTTTTTCGACGGACACTTTTTCAAGCGAACATACGCAGGGTGTGGTGGTGGACGTCCTGCACACCCTCCTTCCTCATGCCCCCGAGAGCACGCTGTTAATATTGCACGCCTTCATCCGCAAGTGCGGTCACGTAGTCGAATATTTCATTTTTGGCGTGCTGCTCTTTCGCGCAATAAGAGCACCCGGACGGGGTGGGACGTGCGGTGGGCCTTCCTGGCCATACTCATCGCCGCCCTTTATGCTTCCTCAGACGAAATTCATCAGATTTTTGTCCCCAGCCGCGGCGCTTCCATTTGGGACGCGCTGCTCGATACGGGCGCCGCCACTGTCGCTCAATTTGTCGTGTGGATGGTTAACCGGCGAGAGCAGCCTATCGCCGACCAGGAATTCCCTTCGCGCACTTCTTAAACGCACTTCTTAAAGAAGACCGCTCGTCGCGGAAACCGGCGCCGTGATCGGCGGTCTAAATCCGATGACACTGACTACCGCGGCGGAATAAAGCCGCATTAAAGCCAAAAGGCCCGTTTCGCGGGGAAACGGGCCTTTTCACATCAACGAAAGATTTTGCCTATGCTTTGGCCTCAGCCTTTTCGGCTGGCTCCTCGACCTCCGCTTTGGCCTTCTGCTTCTCTTTCTTTTCCTTCTTCTTCAACTTGGATCCCAGCAATTCGAGAATGGCAAGCTGCGCGCCGTCTCCGATGCGGAAGCCTGCATGAATGATGCGCGTGTACCCGCCCGCGCGGTCGGCAAATCGCGGAGCAATATCGTCAAACAATTTCTTCGTTGCGAGCGGCGTAAGCAGATAGGCAGCGGCCTGACGGCGTGTATGCAGAGAATCGCGTTTGCCGAGGGTGATGATTTTTTCCACCAAGGGCCGCGTGGCCTTGGCACGCCGGACGGTCGTTGTGATGCGCTCTTTCTCGATGACATTCGTCACCAGATTGCGCAACGTTGCGCGGCGATGCGCAGGTTGGCGGCCCAGCTTAGCTCCTGAATTAAGGTGTCTCATGCCGGTTGCAGCGGCTTACAGCCCCGCGGTCTCCTCCGGCGTTGGCGGAGCAGTCTGGCTCGGCAGTGGCGGCCAGATGATGCGTCCGTGTTCGTCGAATTTCATTCCCAGCCCCAAACCCATCCTGGTGAGAATTTCCTTGATCTCGTTCAGCGATTTGCGGCCGAAGTTCTTGGTCTTGAGCATCTCATTTTCCGTCTTTTGCACGAGCTCGCGAATGGTCTGGATATTCGCATTCTTGAGGCAATTGTACGAACGAACGGAAAGCTCGAGCTCTTCCACCGAACGATCCAGGTGTTCCAGGCGAGGATCGTTGTAAGATTCGACGGACTCTTCCGGCAGCTCCGTCGGTTCCTCGAAATTAATGAAGATGCTCATGTGATCCTTGATCAGCTTGGCAGCCAAACCAATGGCGTCTTGAGGCGTAATGGCGCCGTTGGTCCATACTTCCAGCATCAAGCGATCGTAGTCGGTCATTTGCCCAAGCCGCGCGGCCTCCACGGAATAATTCACTTTGCGTACCGGCGAGTGCACGGAGTCCACCGGAATGTAGCCGATGGGCAAATCCTCGTCGAAATTGCGGTCGGCGCCCACGTATCCGCGGCCATTCTTGACGCGCATCTCGAGCTGCAACTTGCCGCCCTCGCTCACTGTGGCGATGTAGACGCTCTTGTCCAGCACGGCGAAATCGGCGTCTTCTTCGATCATGGCGGAGGTCACCACTCCCGCGGCTTCCGCGTTGAGAGTAATCGTCTTCGCCTGATCGTTATTCAGCTTGAGAGGCACCTGTTTGAGATTCAGAATGATATCCGTGGCATCTTCCACCACGCCAGGAATCGAACTGAACTCATGCAGCACGCCTTCGATCTTGACGGCGGTAATCGCGGCGCCCTCAATCGAGCTGAGCAGCGCGCGGCGCAACGCATTACCTACCGTTGTGCCCCAGCCGCGCTCAAAGGGCTGAGCGGAAAACTTCCCGTACTTGTCGGTCAACGAATCAAGTTCCGCCGCCAACCGCTTCGGTTTCTGAAATCCCTTCCACATATCTGTTTCTATCCTTCCTCCCGCCGAAGCGGGATACAAAAGTTTAAAGATCGGCAGCGCCCGGACTACTTCGAGTAAAGCTCCACAATTAATTGCTCATTGAACGCGGGCGTCTGAATATTTTCGCGCTTGGGCAGCGCCACGACACGCGCCTTGAAATTATCGCGGTCGATTTCCAGCCACGGAACCGTGTTTTGACTTTGCGCGACGTTGCGGGACTCGAGCACCATGGTGTTCTGGTGCATGTCCGGCTTGAGCGTGATCTCCTCACCCGCAGTCACCAGGTAAGAAGGAATGTTTACCTTTTTTCCGTTCACCATGACGTGACCGTGTAACACCAACTGGCGCGCCTGGGCGCGAGAAGAGGCGAACCCGCTGCGATTCACAACATTATCGAGGCGCCTTTCCAGCATGACGATCAGATTTTCGCCCGTCGGGCCCTTGGCCTTCTCCGCCTTGTGAAAATACCCGCGGAACTGACGTTCCAGCAGTCCATAGGTGCGCTTCACCTTCTGCTTTTCGCGCAACTGCAAACCGTAACCGGCGATCTTGGGCCGCCGCGCCTGCCCGTGCTGTCCAGGCACGAAATTCCTCTTCTCGATGGCGCACTTCTCCGTGAAACAACGCAAGCCCTTCAAAAAGAGCTTCTGACCTTCCCGGCGGCACAGCCGGCAAACCGCTTCCCGATGTCTTGCCAATTCGCTTCTCCTTTATTCCTCGCGCCTCTTAAACACGCCGGCGCTTTGGCGGGCGGCACCCGTTGTGGGGAACCGGCGTCACGTCCTTGATATGCGCGATATGCAACCCGGCAGACGCGAGCGCCCGAACCGCCGATTCACGTCCCGAACCTGGCCCTTTTACACGAACTTCGATCGACTTCATCCCGTACTGGTCCCGCGCGACGCCGGCAGCCGTCATGGAGGCCTGCTGCGCGGCGTAGGGAGTGCCTTTGCGCGATCCTTTGAAGCCGATGGAACCCGCGGATGACCAACACACGGCGCGCCCGTCTGGAGCCGTGATGGTCACAATCGTGTTGTTAAATGTCGCCTGGATACACGCCAGACCATGCGGCACGACCCGGCGCTCGCGCTTCTTCTTGAATTCTTTCTTTCGCTTCGCAGCAGGTTTTCCTGTTGCCGGCGCTGCTCCCTCTTGTGGTTCCTTAGCCAAATGCGTTCTCCCTTTAAAGTCGCTTACTTGCGAGCCATGACCTTCTTCTTGGCCGCCACAGCGCCCTTTCGCGGACCTTTCCGCGTGCGGGCGTTGGTGTGCGTTCGCTGGCCGCGCACGGGCAAATTACGGCGATGGCGCAGCCCGCGATAGCACTGGATTTCAATCAGCCGGCGAATATTCATCTGGATCTCTTTGCGGAGATCGCCCTCTACGCGCCCTTCGGACTCAATCTGCTGGCGAAGCTGATTCACCTCTTCTTCGGTCAGATCCTTAATCTTCTTGGTTTCGTCCACTTTGGCCTTGGCGCAGAGCGCGCGGGCGCGCGGCTGGCCGATCCCATAGATCGAGGTCAAACCAACCCACAGGCGCTTATTCACCGGCAAATCCACTCCAGCAATACGTGCCATAAAACTCCTAACCCTGGCGCTGCTTGTGCTTCGGATTGCTGCAAATCACCCGAACCACGCCGCGCCGATGAATGACTTTGCACTTATCGCAAATCTTTTTTACTGAGGCCCGAACCTTCATTGTCGCTCCGTTGTTTACTTCTCTTTATGTGGCAGAGCATCAGATGATCGCTCGCCCGCGCAGGACTCATTACCCCTGGCCCAGAAATCCCGCTCCGGTTCGTCGCTCGGGATGACCTCCGATCGGATGGTCACTTATACCGATAGACGATTCGCCCACGAGTCAGGTCGTAGGGCGAGAGCTCCACCGCCACCTTATCGCCCGCAAGAATGCGGATAAAATTCTTTCGCATCTTGCCCGAAATATGCGCCAGAACCTGGTGCTTATTGTCCAATTGCACCCGGAACATCGCGTTCGGCAGCGGCTCGATCACCGTGGCCATCACTTCGATGGCGTCTTCCTTCGAATTGCCGGAATCAGCTTTCTTCTTGTCGGGCTCAGGGGACTTTGCCATACGCTCCAAACGCTACCAGGATGCTCCCACGGCCTCTCGTGGCCGCGTCAAAATCCAGGGACCATTCGAGGTGACCGCCACCGTGTGCTCGAAATGCGCCGAGCAGCTGCCGTCGAGCGTTACCGCGGTCCACTTATCGTCGAGAACCTTCACTCCCGGCCCGCCCGCATTGACCATCGGCTCGATGGCAAAAACCATGCCTTCTTCGAGCCGAGGGCCGTGCCCGGGTTCGCCATAATTCGGCAGATTCGGCTCTTCGTGCATCTTTGTGCCAATTCCGTGGCCGACAAACTCACGCACCACCGAGAAGCCGTGCTTTTCCACCCATTGCTGCACGGATGCGGAGATGTCGCTCAAGCGATTTCCGGGCCGAACCTTCTCGATCGCCTTGTCCAGCGATTCACGAGTGACTCGCAGGAGGTCGCAAACCTCGGGCCGAATCTTGCCGACAGGCAGCGTCACCGCCGCATCTCCATAATAGCCGTCCAGCTCGACCCCGAAATCGAGTGAAATAACGTCTCCTTCCTTCAGCCGCCGCGCGCCTGAAGGTATGCCGTGGACCACCTCCTGATTGATGGAGGCGCACAGCACGCACGGATAACCGCGATATCCTTTAAACGCTGGGCGGGCGCCATGGTCCTTAGCGCCCTGCACCGCGATCTTTTCCAGTTCGAGAGTGCTTATTCCCGGCTGCACCGCCTGGCGCAGCCGATTCAACACATCCCAGACCACTAAGCCCGCGCGATGCATGGTCTCGAGTTCCGCAGCGGATTTACAAACGATCATTTTTTCTGCGCGAGCAACTCCAGAACGTTCTTTGTTACCGCCTGCGGGGCGGCCATGCCATCCACATCTTTCAGCACGCCTCGCTGGCGATAATAATCGACCAATGGGCGCGTCTGGCGTTCGTACGCGGCAAGCCGCTCCGCGATCACTTCCTCACGGTCGTCCGGACGCTGGATAAGCTCTCCGCCATCGCGGTCACAACGGCCCGGAACCTTCGGGGGGTGGTCATATATATTATAAATCTCCCCGCCGATTCCGCACACTCGCCGCCCCGTCAGCCTCCGCATGAGCTGATTCTTGTCGACCACAAAGTGCACCACCAACGGCTCGGCCTTGAACCGCCGGCGCAGAATTTCGTCCAGCTTTTCCGCCTGCGGCAGCGTCCGCGGAAAGCCATCCAATATGAATCCGTCCGCGCAATCCGGGCGCGAAATCCTGTCCTCCACCATGCTCAACACCAGATCATCCGGCACTAATTCGCCGCGTTCCATGATCGGCTTGGCCCGCAGCCCCAGCGGCGTGCCTCGGCTAACGTGCTCGCGAAACATGTCGCCCGTCGAAAGATGCGGCACGCCATAACTTTCAGCAATTTGCCTGGCCTGCGTGCCTTTCCCCGCGCCGGGAGGACCGAGAAAGATGACGGCGCGGCCCAGTCCCTTTGCGGCCACTCCCGCTTCAGGCATACCGCCGGCTCCGCAGCTTTCCTTTCTTGACGAAGCCCTCGTAATTCCGCATCACGAGCTGCGCTTCGATCTGCTGAACCGTATCCATCGCCACGCCCACCACGATCAGGAGCGAGGTTCCGCCGAAGTAGAAGGAGACATTCAGTCCTTCCAGAACGAATCGCCACATGTGGTTATCAAACCAAGACCCCAAGGCTCCGGGCAAGTGATGGAGGTGGATACCGGCGATCATCCACTCTGGGAGCAGGCAGACGGCCGCGAGATAGACGCCGCCCACAAACGTCAGCCGGCGCAGGATGCGATTGATGTGCTCGGAAGTGTTGCGGCCGGGCCGTATTCCCGGGATGAATCCGCCGTACTTGCGCATGTTGTCTGCGAGTTCAGCCGGGTTGAAGACGATGCCGACATAAAAAAACGCAAACAGAATGATCAGCAAGACGTAGATCAGCGTATAGAGAGGCTCGCCCCAGGCTAAGGCCCTGGCAAGCCGGTCAAAAGAAGGAAAGCGCTTCTGCATGACCAGGTCGATTGTTCCGGGAAACGTCAGCAGCGAACTGGCAAAGATGGGCGGAATGACGCCCCCGGCATTCACGCGCAGCGGGAGATAGGTCATCTGCCCGCCCATAACGCGCCTGCCGACCACGCGTTTGGCATATTGCACAGGAATACGCCGCTGGCCGCCTTCAACAAAGACGATGAAGCCGATCACCACGAGCATCAGGGCGACGAGCAGGATCAAAGCCAGCCCGGTGAAAGGCCCCCACTGCTGCGTGGAAGCTTTGGTCCACAGGTCGAAGATGCCGCGCGGCAATCCCACCACGATCCCGGAGAAAATAATCAACGACATTCCGTTGCCGACGCCGCGCTCACTGATCTGCTCGCCCAGCCACATGATAAAAGCCGAACCCGTGGTCAGCGTCAGGATGGTCATCAGGGTAAACCCGACGCCGGGGTTATAAACCAGCGCTGACCCGTTGGGTCCCGACTGGCGCTGCAGCGTGAAGGCGATCGAAAGCGACTGAAGAATGCTCAACAAAATCGTGAGGTAGCGGGTGTATTGGGTGATCTTCCGGCGCCCGAGTTCGCCCTCTTTTTGCAGGCGCTCGAGATAAGGCCACGCCACCGTCATCAACTGCAAAATGATGGACGAGGTGATGTAGGGCATGATGCCCAGGGCGAAAATCGTGAGCCGCCGGAAATTGCCCCCGCTGAATAGATCGATAATGCCGAGCACCGACCCCTGATTCTGCTGGAAAAGCTGCGTCAGAACATCGGTGTTGATTCCCGGCGTAGGCAGAAATGCGCCCAGCCGATAGACGGCCAGTATTCCCAAAGTGAACAGGATCCGCTTGCGCAGATCGGCAATCCGAAACATATTGGCGAAAGCTTCGAAAAATTGGTTCATGATACTCGCTCGACCTTGCCTCCGGCCTTCGCGATCTTTTCCTCCGCCGAGCGGCTGAAGGCATGCGCGCGAACCGTGAGCGCTGAGTTCAATTCACCGTCACCGAGAATTTTAATGGGGCGCGAGCCGCCATGCACCACGCCGCGTTCGCGCAAGGACTCAGGAGTCACCACATCGCCCGCCGCGAACGCTTTCAGCGCTTCGAGATTCACAACCGCATATTCTTTGCTGAAAGGATTGTGAAAGCCGCGCTTCGGTATGCGGCGATGCAAGGGCATCTGGCCGCCCTCAAAGCCGGGCCGCTGCGAATATCCCTTGCGGGACTTCTGCCCTTTGTTTCCCGCACCGGCAGTTTTCGGGAGCTTCGAACCGATGCCCCGGCCCACCCGCACCTTGCGGTGGCGGGAGCCACGCGGCGGCCGCAAATTTGACAAAGTTACCGACATGATTGCCTCAATCCCTCTCGAGCCCTCCCTCGAGAAAGTCTTGCGCTTATTCCACCACCACGACGAGATGGCGCACTTTATCCACCATGCCACGGACGGAGGGCGTGTCTTCCCGCTCCACAACCTGCTGCATGCGCCGGAATCCCAGGCCGCGCACCGTCGCGCGCATATCCCGGGTGCAGCCAATAAAACTGCGCACCCACTTCAGTTTAACTGTTCCCGGCTTCTTTTTCGTCGCGGCCAAATTTCTGCTCCTAACGCAACTCTTCGACAGTCTTGGAACGCAGCTCCGCTACCCGGCCTTCGTCCTTTAGGCGCAAAAGCGCGTCGAACGTGGCTTTGATGACGTTATGCGGATTCGAAGTGCCAATCGACTTGGTCAACACATTCGAAATTCCCGCGACTTCCATCACTGCGCGCACCGGCCCGCCGGCAATGATGCCCGTGCCTTCTGACGCCGGCTTGAGCAGAACCTGTCCTGAACCATAAAAACCGGTCACCTGATGAGGAATCGAGGTGCCCTTCAAATTGAGGTGAATCAGGTTCTTTTTGGCCTGTTCGATGGCTTTACGAATGGCCATGGGCACTTCGCGCGCTTTGCCCATGCCGAATCCAGCATGGCCGCGCTGATCGCCGACGACAACCAAGGCGGAGAAACTCAAATTCTTACCGCCCTTGACCACTTTGGTGACGCGCTGAATGGAAACAACCTGATCCTTCAGATTATTGGCGCTGACCTCAATCGGCCGGCGCACCGCTAACGTTTCGCGCAGAATATGTTTGGACATGATTAAAACTTCAATCCCGCTTCGCGGGCGGCACTGGCGAGCGCCTGGACACGGCCGTGATACATGTAGCCGCCGCGATCGAATACTACCTGTTGGACGCCGGCAGCCAGCGAACGCTCCGCAACCGTCTTGCCCACGATTTTGGCGGCCGCGATATTGCCTCCACCCTTGATCGCGGTGCGGGTGTCTTTATCGAGCGAACTGGCCGAGACCAGCGTGCGCCCGCCCTGATCATCGATTACTTGCGCATAGATGTGACCGAGCGAGCGGTAAACGCAAAGGCGGGGGCGCTCGGACGTGCCCACCACGCGCTGCCGCACGCGGTCATGGACGTGCTGCCGGTGCGCGTTACGTGAAAGCTTGCGAACTGATTTTGTGGCCATTCTTTCCTTTCGTTAAGGCCTTTCGTAGGACCGTTTACGCAGCGGTCTTGGCGGCGCCCGCCTTGCCGGCCTTCTTCTTCAAGCGCTCGCCAACCAGGCGAATGCCCTTCTGCTTATATGGGTCGGGCGGCCGCAGGGCCCGAATATCCGCCGCTGCCTGTCCCACGCGCCCGCGATCGGCTCCCGCCACGCTGACGTGGGTTTGCTTCTCGACTGTGATCTGAATGCCCTCGGGAATAGGGAACTCGACGGGATGAGAGTACCCCAGCGCGAAGACCACATTCTTCCCTTTGACCTCGGCGCGATAGCCCACGCCGACGATGTCCAGATCCTTCTTGAATCCTTCGGTCACGCCGCGCACGGCGTTGGCCACCAGGGCGCGCGCCAAGCCGTGAAGGGCGCGCAGTTCGTCCGATTCGCGAAGAGCCACGAGCGTGCCGTCCTTTTGCTCAAAGTGAATGCCTCGCGGCACGCGGATCGTGAGCTTGCCCTTGGGCCCTTGCACTTCGACCGCTGCGGGCCCGATCTGCACCTTTACGGCGGCGGGCACGGGGATCGGTTTTCGTCCAATTCGTGACATGACTTTTTGCCTCTTACCAAACTTCGCAGAGCAATTCGCCGCCCAGGCGCTGCTTGCGTGCCGTCCGGCCGGTCATAACGCCGCGCGGGGTGCTCAGGATGCTCACGCCCAGACCGCCAAAGACCGGTCGAATCTCTAGCACGCCTACGTAGCGCCTGCTTCCCGGCCGCGAAATGCGGCGAAGGTCACTGATTACGGAACTTTTGTCCGGGGTGTATTTGAGAAATAGCCGCAGGGCCTTGCGCGTTTTCGATTCGTCGACGACTTTGTACGTGGAGATAAAGCCCTCTTCTTTGAGCACGCGGGCGATTTCAATTTTTAGTTTGGACGCCGGTAACTCCACGCGCGCATGGCGCGCCTTGGCGGCATTGCGGATGCGCGTCAGCATGTCGGAAATAGGATCGGTCTGCATCTTTACCAACTCGCCTTGGTCACGCCGGGAACTTCGCCGCGCAGCGCAAAACCGCGAAAACAGATGCGGCACATCTGGAATTTGCGGATATAGCCGCGCGGCCGGCCGCAGACGCGGCAACGGTTCCGCACGCGAATCTTGAACTTCGGCTTCCTGCGCATCTTGGCAAATTGCGAAATTCGCGCCATAACTCTCCTTAGCCGCGCAGCGGCACTCCAATCATTTTCAGCAGCTCGCGGCCTTCTTCATCATTGCGGGCGGTGGTGGTCAAGGTGATATTCATGCCCTTGATCTTGTCCACGCGCGTGTAATCAATCTCCGGAAAAACCAACTGGTCGCGCAAACCGAGCGTGTAATTGCCGCGGCCGTCAAAAGCGTTCGGGCTCAATCCTTTGAAGTCGCGCACGCGGGGCAGCACCACATTGCAAAGCCGGTCCAGGAATTCGTACATGCGGTCGCCGCGCAGCGTCACGCAGCAACCGATGGGCATGCCCTTGCGAATCTTGAAATTGGCGATCGACTTCTTGGCTCGCGTGATGACGGCACGCTGGCCGGAGATCTGACCCAACTCCGCGGCGGCCACATCCAGCAACTTGACATTCTGGCTGGCCTCGCCCAAGCCGATATTGACGACCACCTTGGCTACCTTGGGCACGGCCATGGGGTTCTTAAATCCAAAGCGCTTCATCAGCGCCGGAACCACTTCACTTCGATATCGATCGTGCAATCGGCTCATGGCAGTGCTATTTCTCCAATGTCGTGCCGCAGCGGCGGCAAATACGCACTTTGGTGCCGTCGGGCATCAGCTTATGGCCCACACGCGCGTGCTTGTTGCAGGAAGCGCACAACAGCAGCACGTTCGAGATTTGAATCGGGCCTTCCTTCTCCACGATGCCGCCCTTCACGTTCTTGGAAGGATTGGCGCGCGTGTGCCGCTTGATGATAGCGGCGTGCTCGACGGTGACTGTGCGGCTCCGAGGGTTAACTCCCAGCACGCGGCCGGTCTTGCCCTTATCGCGCCCGCTCATCACGCGTACTTGATCGCCCTTACGAATGCTCGCATTTGTGGCCGTTGTATCCATGAATCGCTTTTATCCCTCTGCGCTGGCTTTACCAGACTTCCGGGGCCAGTGATACGATCTTGGCAAATTTCTTTTCGCGCAACTCGCGCGCTACGGGACCAAACACGCGCGTGCCTACCGGCTCATTGGCATCGTTGATCAGCACTGCGGCGTTGTCGTCAAAACGGATATAACTGCCATCGCGACGCCGATGCTCCTTGCGCGTGCGCACCACGACCGCGCGCACAACTTTGCCCTTCTTGATGGGGCTTTCCGGCGTCGCTTCTTTCACCGAAGCGGTGATGATATCGCCGAGTCCCGCCCGGCTGCCGATGTCGCCGCCCACCGGCAGAATGCACATTAACCGGCGCGCTCCCGAATTGTCGGCCACGGTCAGCCAGCTTCGCATCTGAATCATTGCCGCGCTCTCCCCTTGCCTTAATCGAAGACCTAATCGACGCTCGTGCGCCGGGACAATACTTCCGCCAGCCGCCACCGCTTTAATTTGGACATTGGGCGGGTCTCCACGAGGCGCACAACATCACCCGTGCGCGCCTCGCCCTGCTCGTCGTGAGCATAAAATTTCTTCGTCACGTGCACGTAGCGCTGGTAGAGGCGATGCTGAATCTGCCGGGTCACACGCACCACAATCGTCTTTTGCATCTTGGAGCTGGTAACCACGCCAATCAGCTCGTTGCGCCGCCGGCGCTTTTCTGTGGCGGTATTTACGGCTGTTGCCATCAGCTTTTCCTCAATTCGTGCTCGCGCAAAAGTGTTTTGACGCGCGCCAAATCTTTCCGAGCAGACCGCAACCGGGCCACGGCTTCGGCCTGACCCGTGGTGAGCTGAAAGCGCAGCCGGAAGACCTGCTCGGCAAGCTCGCGCTCACGCGCCGCCAGTTCCGGCTGGCCCAAATCCCGCAATTTCTCGACTTTCCTGGGCATCACAACTCTCCCGCGCGGCTTACAAACTTTGTCGGGATGGGCAGCTTATGCGACGCCAGTTTCATGGCCTGGGTCGCCGTGGCCAGATCGACTCCCGCCATCTCGAACATGACTCGGCCGGGCTTCACCACCGCCACCCATTTTTCCGGCGCCCCTTTGCCTTTGCCCATACGCGTTTCAGCCGGCTTTTTGGTAAAGGGCTTGTCCGGAAAAATCCGAATCCATAGCTTGCCGCCGCGCTTGATGAATCGCGTGATAGCCACGCGTGCGGCTTCGATCTGCCGATCGGTGATCCACGCGGGCTCGAGAGCCTTCAAGCCGTACTCCCCGAACGACAACTCGCCTCCGCGCCAAGCCTTGCCGCGCCGGCGGCCGCGCTGCTGTTTGCGGTACTTCACTTTCTTAGGCATCATCATGACGAATTCTCTCTAGTCGGCTGCCGCGGCTGCTGCTGGGGATAGTACGCGCCGCTTGCCTCGTTCAGGGATGTTTTCCCCCTGGTAGATCCAGCACTTCACGCCGATCACACCGTAGGTCGTATAGGCTTGCGCAAATCCAAAATCGATGTCCGCGCGCAGCGTTTGCAATGGCAATCGCCCCTGCAGGTACCATTCCTTGCGCGCAATCTCCGCCCCGTTCAGCCGGCCTGCCACGCGGACTTTGATTCCCTTGCAGCCGAACCGCAGCGCAGAATCCACGGCCTTACGCATGGCGCGCCGGAAAGCGACGCGCTTCTCGAGTTGCAGTGCGATCGATTCGGCCACGAGCTGCGCATCGAGCTCCGGCCGGTGGACTTCCTGAATATCGATATGCACTTCACGCTTGGTGCGCTTTTGAACTTCGTTCTTCAGCTTATCGATTTCCGAGCCCTTGCGGCCGATGATGATTCCCGGCCGGGCCGTGAACAAGCGGATGACCAGCTTATTGGCGGCGCGTTCGATATCGATAGCGCTGATGCCGGCCGAGCGCAGCCGTTCCTTCAGCTGGCGTCGCAGCACCACATCTTCGTGCAGCAGGTCGGCATAATCCTTGCCGGCAAACCATCGCGACCGCCAGGGCTTGTTGTAGCCCAGCCGAAACCCATAAGGATGTGTCTTCTGTCCCAAAGAAATTCCTCCCGATCTCTTACTGCTACTTTTTCGGTTTGCGCACAGTCTGCTTCTGCCCGCCAAGCGCTTTGCGCGCCTTCTTGACCGCTCCGCGCACGCCTTTTTCGGAGGCTGCCGCAGCTTGAGCGGCGGCCGTGCGTTCCGCGGCTGCACGATGATGCTCCTCAACCGCGACGACAATATGCGCGGTACGCCGCACATAGCGGAAGGCCCGCCCCATAGGCGCGGGACGCAGCCGCTTCCAGCGCGATCCTTCGTTTACGAAGCAACGCGAGACGTACAGCTCGTCCACGTCGAGCGAGGCTCCGGCGTCCTCGGCTTTGCGTTCCGCATTGGCGATGGCGCTGCGCAAAACTTTCTCGATATCGCGAGCCGCGCGCTTCTTCGTGTAGCGCAGGATCTGCAGCGCGTGTTCAGCGCGCTGGCCGCGAATCAGATCCACTACCAGCCGCGCCTTCTGCGGGGACATGCGCACGTGCCTTGAGAGCGCTTGCGCCTCGATCGCTGGTGCTGCCGGAATTGTGACATTCGTAGACATCTTCGTTTAGCCTTCGCTTTACGCCTTTGGTGCGGGCGCGCCCGGTGCGGCGCCTCCGCCCGCTGGTGCCGGAGCGCCCGGTCCGCCCGGAGCTCCGGGGCCGCCTGCAACACCCGCAGCCCTTTCCAATGCCGCCCTGACGGCGTGCCCTTTAAACGTTCGCGTAGGCGCGAATTCGCCCAGCTTGTGCCCGATCATCTGCTCGGTGATGTACACGGGAATAAACTTCTTCCCGTTATGCACGGCAATCGTGTGGCCGATCATCTCCGGAACAATGGTGGAGCGACGGGACCACGTCTTCACGACTTTCTTCTCGTTCCGCGCGTTGAGCGCCTCTACGCTATTCCGCAAAGGCGTATCGACGAACGGGCCTTTTTTCAGCGAACGACCCATCGAGTTCCTTCCCTATTAATCCTGGCCGAGCTAACTCCGCTACTCGTCCACGCGGCGCAGCTTGATCCATTGCGCGCGCCGCACTTTCCGAAACCCGCGTACCGGCCCGGAAACCCGGTGCGAATGCGGGCAAAACGGGCATACGAACCGCGTGCCCTGCTGGCTGGGCTGCTTTTCCACCAGCACCGCCCACCCCGACTTGCAGAACCGGAAAAGCACGGGTTCGAGCGGAACTGCATGCAACTTCGTTGTCGTCTTCCGTACGGGCTTGGACACTCGCGACCGCACGGCTGACTTGCGCGCGCTCGAACTCCTCCGAGCCCCCGCAACGCTTCGCGATGCTCTCATGGTCGTCCTCTCCATCACCCGCCGCGCCGGGATCTTTGATTCGTTACATCCTTGATTTTACTAACTCGTACCGATTACTGCCAAAATTACACCCTCAGCTTCCTTTTACTTCCGCGCTCTGGGCGATCATCCTGTCCGTGCGGCGATTGTGCCGCGTCTTCGCGCCCAGAGTCGGAAAGCCCCAAGGCGTCTGGGGGTGATTGCCCTTAACGCGGCCCTCACCGCCACCATGCGGATGGTCCACGGGGTTCATGGCTACGCCGCGAACCGTAGGCTTTTTGCCATGCCAGCGGGTTCGGCCGGCCTTGCCATAGGTAACGTTCTCATGGTCCAGATTGCCAATCTGGCCAATGGTGGCCATGCAGTCGATCACGAATCGCCGCACTTCGCCCGAGGGCAGCTTCACCAGCGCCAGATCCCCTTCCTTGCTAAGCAGTTGCGCCGATCCGCCTGCGGCGCGCACCACCTGAGCGCCCTTGCCCGGCGCAAGCTCCAGGTTATGCACCTGGGTTCCGGGCGGAATGAACCTCAACGGCATGGCATTTCCAGGCAGAATGTCGGCGCCTTCGCCCGTCTGTACCGTCATCCCCACCTCAAGACCCACCGGATGCAAAATGTAGCGCTTTTCGCCGTCGGCATAATGCAGCAGGGCCAGGCGCGCGGAGCGATTGGGATCGTATTCGATGGCCGCCACTCGCGCGGGAATACCTTTCTTCTCGCGCCGGAAATCCACCATGCGATATTGCTTTTTGTGCCCTCCGCCGCGATGCCAGATGGTCAGTTCGCCGTGCGAATTCCGTCCGCCGGACCGCTTCTTGGGTTCGAGCAGCGACTTTTCCGGCGTCTGTTTAGTGATGTCGCTTTTGTCCAGCATCGTAATAAAGCGCCTGGACGCGGTATAGGGATTAAAGCTTTTTAGTGCCATCGCCAGTTACCTTCCCGATCAGAGATTCTCCGCGTATTCGATCATCTTTTCGTCTTTCCCAAGCCGGACATAAGCCTTCTTCCAGTCCCGCCGATGCCCTTCCGAGCGCCCGCGCCGCCGGAATTTGCCGTGAAAAATCGCCGTGCGCACGGCGTCGACCTTCACCTTAAAAATCTGCTGTACCGCCTCTTTGATCTGCGTCTTAGTGGCATCTACCGCAACTTCGAATACGACGGTGTGCTGCGTCTCTTTTACGCCCAAGCCCTTTTCGGTGATGATGGGCCGGCGAATCACTTTGTAAACGTTGACGTCCATATTTTTGTCCTGCGCGGGTTTGTCTGCGCGGTCTAGTCTTTATTTCCTTGCCCTTGCCTTTCGGCTTGGCTTTCGATTTCGATTTCGCACGGGCCGGTGATTTGGCCTTGCTCGAGGACTTCGATTTTGTCCGCGCCGTCGCTTTGCTTTGCCGAGTCTTGCTTGGTTGCGCGGCCGCGCGCGTAGACACGGCCGTCTCCGCGCCGCCATTCTCACTCGGAGCCTGTGCGGGTTGCGCGCCTTCCGGTCCCAAAGACCGGCCCAGATGCAGCGCCGTATCTTGCGATAGCAGGACGCGGCCGTGCCGCAAGATGTCATAGGCCTGCAGTGCAGCGGGAGCGACCACTTTAACTCCCTCGAGATTGCGGCTGGCCAGCTCGAGATTGCGGTTGCCGGGCCCTTCGACCACCAGCATGGTGCGCGTCTCTCCATCGAGCTTGGTTAATGCCGCCCGGAACTCTTTGGTCTTGTGCGAATCCAATTTCCAGCCATCCACCACGGTAAGTTTCTCGTCCGATAACTTTGCTGAAAGCGCCGAACGCAAAGCGCCGAGCACCATCTTCTTCGGAAGACGGTATTCGTAACTCCGCGGCTGAGGCCCGTGAACGGTACCGCCCTTGCGCCAAATCGAAGAACGAATCGACCCGACGCGCGCCCGCCCCGTGCCTTTCTGCCGCCACAGCTTGCGGCCGGACCCGGACACTTCGCCGCGGCCCTTGGTCTTGTGCGTGCCCGCGCGCTCGCCCGCCAAATACCAGCGCACGGCCTCGTGCAACAGATGCGGATTCACCTGGGCTGCGAACACTGCGTCGGCCAGTTCCACCTGGCCCACGGTCTTCCCCTGCAAATTTCTTACGTCGACGACGGCCATGAAATGCCTGAGCTCCTTATCTCTACTTCGCGCGCTTGGACTTGCGGATCAAGAGATAGCAGCCGGTTGGACCGGGAACGGCTCCGCGCACCAGCAAAAGATTCTCTTCGGTATCGATCTTCACGACGCGCAGATTCTTGACCGTCTTGCGCTCATGCCCCATGTGTCCGGGAAAATGCTGTCCCGGCCATACTCGCGACGGGAAAGAGCTGGCGCCGATGCCTCCCGGCGCGCGATGGAACATGGAACCATGCGTGGCGTCGCCGCCGCGGTAATGCCAGCGCTTGACGCCGCCTTGAAATCCCTTGCCCTTGCTCACGCCAGTCACGTCCACCAGTTCGCCGGGCGCAAAGCGGTCCACCAGAACGCGGTCGCCGACCTTCGTTTCGTCGTTCGATTCTTCCAGGCGAACCTCGCGCAGCATGCGCATGGGCGCGACGTTGGCCTTCTTGAAATGGCCGGTCATGGGCTTCGAGATGCGCTGGGGCTTCACGAATTCGACCAACCCCAGCTGCACTGCATCGTAGCCGTCGGTCTGCTTGCCGCGGCGCTGAACGACAACGCAAGGCCCAGCCTGCAGCACCGTGCAGGGCACAGCCGCGCCATCGTCGGCAAATATCCGAGTCATGCCCAGCTTGATTCCGATAATTCCATTCACAGCCATGCGAATCGTCCTCTAGAACTGCTCATTTCGCCGCGTGCTCGCGGCCAAACGCCTTGATCTCCACGTCCACGCCCGGCGGCAAATCCAGTTTCATAAGTGCATCCACCGTATCCGGCGTGGGTTCGAGAATATCGATGAGCCGCTTATGCGTGCGCATTTCGAATTGCTCGCGCGACTTTTTGTCCACGTGCGGCGATCGCAAAACCGTCCACCGGTTGATCGTGGTGGGCAAGGGAATCGGTCCGGCCACGTCTGCGCCGGTGCGCTTGGCGGTATCCACGATCTCGCGCGTGGACTGGTCCAGGATGCGGTGGTCGTACGCTTTCAAGCGAATGCGAATTCGTTCTCCGGCTGGCATAGGTTACTCGATGACCTCGGTGACGGCGCCGGCGCCGACGGTGTGGCCGCCTTCGCGAATGGCGAAGCGCAGCCCGCGCTCGAGCGCCACCGGCGTGATCAGCGAAATCTCCGCCGATACGTTGTCTCCCGGCATGACCATCTCCACTCCCGTCGGCAACTTCACGTCTCCGGTTACGTCCGTGGTCCGAAAATAAAATTGCGGCCGGTATCCGGTGAAAAACGGTGTGTGCCGCCCGCCCTCTTCCTTGGTCAGCACGTAAGCCTCGGCCTTGAACTTGGTGTGCGGCGTGATCGACCCGGGCTTCGCTACCACCTGCCCGCGCTCCACCTCTTCTTTTTCCGTGCCGCGCAACAGCAAGCCCACGTTGTCTCCGGCCATCCCTTCATCGAGCAGCTTGCGGAACATCTCCACGCCCGTGACGATCCGCTTGATCGTCGGCCGGAAACCCACAATCTCTATCTCTTCTCCGACCTTCACTTTGCCGCGCTCGATTCGCCCCGTCACCACCGTGCCGCGGCCCGAGATCGAAAAAATATCCTCGATGGGCATGGCAAACGGCTTATCCACATCCCGCTGCGGCAACGGCACGCTCTTATCCACTGCCGCCATCAGCTCGAGGATCGTCTTCTCCCACTGCGCTTCGCCATTCAGCGCTCCCAGCGCTGATCCCCGAATCACCGGCACCTCGTCGCCCGGAAACTGATAGCTCTTGAGCAACTCGCGCACTTCCAGTTCGACCAGCTCGAGCAGTTCCGGATCTTCCACCGCATCGCACTTGTTCAGAAACACCACGATGTACGGCACGCCCACCTGCCGCGCCAGCAGAATGTGTTCCCGCGTCTGCGGCATCGGCCCGTCGGTCGCCGCCACCACCAGAATGGCTCCATCCATCTGCGCCGCCCCGGTGATCATGTTCTTGATGTAGTCGGCGTGACCCGGACAATCGATGTGCGCGTAGTGCCGGTTGGCGGTCTCATACTCCACGTGCGCCACCGCGATGGTGATGCCCCGCTCGCGCTCTTCCGGCGCGTTATCGATCGAATCGAAGGCCCGGAACTGCACCTTCGGATTATTCTTGCTGAGCACCTTGGTGATCGCCGCCGTCAAAGTGGTCTTGCCGTGATCGATGTGCCCGATCGTCCCGATATTCACGTGCGGCTTGCTGCGCTCGAATTTTTCCTTCGCCATTGCTTTGTCTTCTTCCTCCGCTGCTGCAATAAAACCTTAGACCGAAATTATCTCGTCACGCGGCCCGTCGCCTTGGCGATCACCTCATCGGCGATCGATGCGGGCGCCTCGGCGTAATGCGAGAAGTGCATGGTGAAGCTTCCACGGCCCTGCGTGCGGCTGCGCAAATCCGTGGCGTAGCCGAACATCTCCGCCAGAGGCACTTCGCAGCGAATAATTTGCGCTCCAGCGCGCGATTCCATCCCCAGCGGATGGCCGCGGCGCGAATTGAGATCGCCGAAGACTTCGCCCATATATTCCTCAGGCACGACGACCTCGATCCGCATGACAGGCTCGAGCAGCACGGGCTGCGCCTTGCCGCAGGCTTCCTTGAAGGCCATTGAGCCGGCGATCTTAAACGCCATTTCCGAGCTATCTACCTCGTGGTAGCTGCCGTCGGTCAGAACCACGGCGATGTCCACCATCTCGTAGCCGGCGAGGACGCCATTTTCCATGGCCTCGCGAATACCTGCTTCGATCGGGGCAACATATTCCTTGGGGATCGCCCCTCCTATGATCTTGTCGATGAAAAGCAGCCGATGCTCTTTATCGAAGCGGAACTTACCGCCTGACCCGGCAACTTGCTTGGCCAGGGCATCGAGCTCGTCGGTAGACATCTCGTGCATGTCTTCGTGGCTCGCATTCGGCAGCGGATGAATCTCGAGTTTGCAATGGCCGTATTGGCCGCGTCCGCCGGTCTGGCGAATGTATTTTCCTTCGGCTCCCGAGTGCCGGCGAATCGTTTCGCGATAAGCGACCTGAGGCCGCCCGACGCTGGCTTGCACGCCGAATTCGCGCATCATGCGATCCACAATGATTTCAAGGTGCAATTCGCCCATGCCGGAAATCAAAGTCTGTCCGGTGTCAGGATCAGTGTGTACGCGGAAGGTGGGATCTTCCTGCGAAAGCTTCTGGAGGGCGTTGCCGAGCTTATCCTGATCCGCCTTGGTCTTCGGCTCAATGGCTACCGAAATGACCGGAGCAGGGAATTCGATCGATTCCAAAATGATTGGCTTCTGCTCGTCGCAAAGCGTGTCTCCCGTAGTCACGCTCTTCAAACCTACGCAGGCGGCAATATCGCCCGCATAGATGGCGTCGATTTCCTCACGCTTGTTTGCATGCATGCGCAGGAGCCGGCCGATGCGTTCGCGGGTGTGTTTCGACGAGTTGTAGACATAACTGCCGGCCTTCAAGACGCCCGAATACACACGGATGTAAGTCACATGCCCGACAAACGGGTCGGACATAATCTTGAACGCCAGCGCCGAAAACGGCTGGTCGTCGCTCGCCCGCCGCAAAAGTGGCTCCGTGCCATCGAGCGAAGTGCCTTCGACCGGCGGAACGTCGAGGGGCGAAGGCAGATAATCCACTACCGCATCGAGCAGAGGCTGAATGCCTTTGTTTTTGAACGCGGAGCCCGCCAGCACAGGCACAAGCTTCAGCGCAATCGTCGAGCGGCGAATTGAAGCGCGCAGCTCTTCCGGTTTCAATTCATGTTCGGCTAGGTACTTGGCCAGGATGGCGTCGTCGTATTCAGCGATGTACTCGACTACTTTTTCGCGATGCTCTTTATAGAATTCTGGGCTGATTGCCGACGCTTTGATTGCCGCCACGACCTCCGGCCGCTCCTTCAAAAACGCCTCATCCCACAGCTTTTCGACGGGCAACACTTCGAACTTCGCGCCGAGGGTGTCTTCGAGCCAGATGATTACCTTCTGCTCGATGAAATCGATCACTCCGATGAAGCTATCTTCCTTGCCGAGGGGAAACTGCAGAGGGACGGGGTGGGCGCCGAGTCGCTGGCGCATGGTGCGGATACAGTGATCGAAATCGGCTCCTACGCGGTCCATCTTGTTGACGAAGGCAAGACGGGGAACGCGATACTTATCGGCCTGCCGCCACACAGTCTCTGTCTGCGGCTGCACACCGGCGACAGCATCAAAAATTGCCACGGCGCCATCAAGCACACGCAGCGACCGCTCCACTTCCACGGTGAAATCGACGTGGCCGGGCGTATCAATAATATTGACCCGATTGGACTGCCCGAAGCGCGTCCAGCTCGCCGTTGTCGCGGCCGACGTAATCGTGATGCCGCGCTCGCGCTCCTGTTCCATCCAGTCCATCGTGGCGGTGCCTTCATCGACTTCGCCGATCTTGTAAGTCACACCGGTATAAAAAAGAATGCGTTCGGTGGACGTCGTTTTGCCGGCGTCGATATGCGCCATGATGCCGATATTTCGCGTATGTTCGAGTTGTGACCTGATTTCCATAGCTCCGCTAAATTCTTCCGTTTTTTTGTGTTACCAGCGGTAGTGGGCGAAAGCCTTGTTCGCCTCGGCCATGCGGTGAACGTCTTCTTTGCGCTTGATCGCGCCGCCACGCCCGTTGGCCGCGTCCAAAAGCTCGTCGGCCAGCTTATCGACCATTCGTTTGCCGGCGCGGGTGCGCGCGTGGAGCAATAACCAGCGAATCGCCAAAGACTGTCTGCGGAACTGGCTCACCTCAACCGGAACCTGATAGTTCGCGCCGCCAACCCGGCGAGACTTCACCTCGAGCACCGGCTTGACGTTTTCCACCGCTTTCTTGAAAACCTTGAGCGGCTCGTCGTTCGCTTTCTGTCCCACCTGCTCCATGGCGCCGTAAAAGATGCGCTGCGCCGTGGACCGCTTTCCATCCCACATCATCGAGTTAATGAACTTCTGAACCAGATCGCTGCTGTAGACCGAATCCGGCAGGACCGTGCGCCGCGATATGAATCCCTTGCGTGGCATGATGCTTCTCCGTCGTCTCCTTACTTCTGCGCAGCCTTGGGCCGCTTGGCTCCGTATTTCGAACGCCCCTGCTTGCGATTATCAACTCCCGCCGCGTCGAGCGTGCCGCGGATGATGTGATAGCGAACTCCAGGCAGATCCTTCACCCGGCCCCCGCGCACGAGCACGATCGAGTGCTCCTGCAAGTTGTGCCCGATTCCAGGGATGTAGGTCGTCACTTCGACGCTATTCGTCAGCCGCGCTCGAGCTACTTTGCGCAACGCGGAATTAGGCTTTTTGGGAGTCTGCGTGTACACACGAATACACACGCCTCGCTTCTCCGGGCATCCCTGCAGCGCAGGCGATTTTGTCTTCGTGCGTACTTTCTCGCGTCCGTTACGGACCAGTTGCGCAAACGTCGGCACGGCTCTCCCTCAATCGAGCAAAAAATCGATTCCATTCCGGGTCAGCTTTCGCTGACACTCGGAGTTTGCGGGTTGATCAACAGAAAGGGTCAGTAGCGACCCCGGACCGAATTCTCCACGCACAGAATCCACTGCGGCTTGCAAGGCAGCGGGTCAAGCGGAGAGGCTTACTCGGCTTTGCGGGGCTGGCGCCCCATTCCGGCCGCTCTCCTAGCCCCAATTCCCTCGATCTCCCGGGGCAGGAGACCTTCCCCTTCTACGACAGGGCAAAAATTCCCCTGACAAAACGCTGAGTATAGGCAAAAAAACACAATGTGTCAAAATAAAAAACACATTTCTCGAGCCAAAAGCAGGTCTGGCGACGCGTATGCAGGCTCGGCCCTAAGGACGTATCGGGAGCACGTAAAGCAATATAACAGACACCCGAATCAGCTACTTACGGGACAGCTACCTCAATTCGAGGATTTCCTTTTCTTTCGCGGCAGAAAGATCTTCGATTTTCTTCGTCTCGCTATGAGTGATCTTGTCCAATTCTTCCACAGAACGCTTGCGCTCGTCCTCGCTGACCTTCTTTTCTTTTTCTAAATGCTCAATCGCTTCTTTGATGTCCCGCCGCACGTTGCGCATGGCTGTGCGATGATTTTCGAGCACTTTATGAAGGTGCTTGACCAAATCCTTGCGTCGCTCTTCGGTCAACGGAGGCACCGGCAGCCGAATCACTTTTCCATCATTTGCGGGATTGAGCCCAAGATCGGAAGTACGTATGGCCTTATCGATCAGCGCCACGGCGCCGGGATCCCACGGAGATATCACCAACATCATGGGATCTGGAACTGTAACCGTACCGAGCTGGTTAATGGGCATTTGCGTGCCGTGATAATCCACGCGTACATGGTCCAGCAGAGATACGTTTGCGCGGCCCGTGCGGATGCCCGCCAATTCGCGCCGGAAATCGTCGACCGCCTTTTCCATCCGCGTTCTAGCTTGAGCTAGCGCGTCTTTGCTCGTGGCTGCAGTGCTCATCAGTTCTACCTCGATGTTTTTAGCCGCAGTATTCGGCGAAGCAGACTAGCTGGCGGTAACCAGCGAACCCACTTTTTCACCAAGAACAACTCGCCTCAGATTTCCGGGCCGGTTCAGATCGAACACAATGATCGGCATCTTATTATCCATGCACAGTGAAATCGCCGTTGAATCCATCACCGCGAGCCCGCGCTGCAGGACGTCCAGGTAACTGATGTGCTCAAAACGGTGCGCCCCTTTAACTTTTTCCGGATCGGCATCGTAGATTCCATCTACGCGGGTCGCCTTGAGAATGACGTCTGCTTTGATTTCCATGGCGCGCAGCGCGGCGGCCGTATCGGTTGAAAAATAAGGATTCCCGGTTCCCGCGGCAAAAATCACGATCCGGCCTTTCTCCAGATGCCGCGTGGCGCGCCGCCGGATGAAAGGTTCCGCAATCTGGCGCATATCGATAGCGCTCAGCAGACGCGTATGGGCGCCCTGTTTTTCGAGCGCATCTTGCAGAGCGAGTCCATTAATCACCGTCGCCAGCATGCCCATGTAATCGGCTGTAGCGCGATCGATGGCAAGTGATTTCTGGCGCGTGCCGCGAAAGATATTTCCCCCGCCCACCATAATGGCGATCTGAACGCCGATTTCGTTGATCTCTTTCAGCTCTGCGGCCACGCGCGCTACCGTTTCCGCATCGATACCGGAGCCGAGAGGCCCCTGCAACGATTCCCCCGAAAGCTTCAGCACGATCTTCGAATAAGCGGGACTCGCACCCTGGGGCGCCGGCATCACTCCGTTCCTGCTTTTTGTAATGGCATTCTAGTCCGCGGATTCGGGCAGTTTTTCGGCGGGCATTTTAACAGAGATTCGCAGCGGCTTACTACGGGCGCGGCGTTTCCGTACGGAATCAGCAGAATACTGGCAAGTAATCTTCAGGGGACTGGCTGCAACACGGCGGCGCCGCTCGGTCCCGAAGACGCAGCTGAAGTTTCGCCCACCTTGAGGCGGACAAAGCGGCGCACGGAGATGTTCTCGCCCAATTTCGAAATCATCTGATTGATGAGCTCGGTGACGGTTACCGATTCGTCTTTGATGAAGTGCTGCTCGTACAGGCAATTTTCCTCGTAGAATTTCTCCATCTTTCCGTTCACGATTTTCTCAATCACCGGCTCCGGCTTGCCTGTTGCACGCGCCTGCTCGCGATAAATGTCGCGTTCGTGATCCAGAATCTCCGGCGTGACTTCCTCTCTGCGCACATAGCGCGGATCGAGTGCGGCAATGTGCATGGCCAGATCGTGGCAGAGCCTCTGGAAATCGTCGGTGCGGGCCACGAAATCGGATTCGCAATTCACTTCCACGACCACGCCAATTTTCCCGCCGGCGTGAATGTAGTGCCCGATCATGCCTTCGCTTGCTTCGCGCTGCGCCTTCTTTTGCGCCGCTGCCTGTCCCTTGCGGCGCAGGATGTCAATCGCACGTTCCACGTCGCCAGTGGCCTCCACCAGGGCATTGCGACAGTCGTTAAAACCGGCGCCCGTGCGTTCGCGCAACTCTTTAACCAGTTGCGCGGGTACATTGAACTGCTCAGGGTTTGTCGCCATTTCGGCAAATCCTCAAATGATGGTCAGATTTGGCTGGATCAACGAAGCCCGGCACGTGCTCGCCGCGCAATCAGGATTCGGACTCGCCTTCCGCCTGAACGGGCTGTTCGGTCTCGGTCGCTTCCGGCGTCTCCACGAAATCGCCTTCCTGTTTTTCGTAAGACTCATAGGCGCTGGTGTCCACGTATTCCACATTCTCGACGACTTCGGCGCCTTCGCCGGCTTCCACCTTTTCGCCCGCCAGTTGTGTTTGCTCAAAGGCAGCGCGGCCCTCGACTACGGCATCGGCAATCTTGGTGGTGAAAAGCCGGATGGCGCGCAAGGCGTCGTCGTTTCCGGGAATCACCCAATCGACTTGATCGGGATCGGAATTCGTATCCACCACGGCCACCACGGGCACGCCCATGCGGCGCGCTTCACGCACCGCGATCTGCTCCGTATGCGAGTCCACCACGAACATAGCATCAGGCGGCGTGGCCATATTCTCGACGCCTTCCAAATTCTGATGGAGGTGCTTTAATTCCCGTTCGAGCCTGGCGGCTTCCTTTTTCGAAAGCTGCGCCATGCGCCCGTCTTCGATCATGGCCTTGAGCGTCTTCAGTCGCTTGATGGATTTCTGCAGAGTGGCCCAATTGGTAAGCGTTCCGCCAAGCCACCGGTGATTGACGAAGAACATCCCGCAGCGCTTTCCTTCTTCGGCGATGGCTTCTTGTGCCTGGCGCTTGGTGCCCACAAACAGAACGACGCGTCCCTGGCTGGCTAATTCGCTCACAAATCGGCTTGCGTCGCGGAACATCTTGAGAGTTTTTTGTAGATCAATAATGTGAATCCCGTTCCGTTCCCCGAAAATATATTCCTTCATCTTCGGATTCCAGCGGCGGGTCTGGTGGCCGAAGTGAACACCCGCCTCCAGTAACTCTTTCATTGTAATTTCAACTGCCAATGGACCTCCTTTTAGGTTTAGATGCTTTCAAACTTTGCCCGAGCTTTCGCTCCGGAAAAGCAGCATCTTCTTGCCGGCATCCCGCCGGCCATGTATTCAGTTCGCAATGGCGAACTGGAGTCCTTCGCGAGCCCCTCACGAGCACTGACTAGCGCTTGCTGAACTGGAAGCGCTTCCGCGCGCCCTTCTGGCCGTATTTCTTGCGCTCGCGCATGCGTGAATCGCGCGTTAGAAAACCGTTTTTCCGCAGCCCGATTCGCAAATCCGGATTCAAAATCGAAAGTGCGCGCGAAAGCCCCATGCGCATCGCGCCGGCTTGGCCTCCCACGCCTCCGCCATTGCACGTTGCCATTACGTCAAGCTCATTGCCGGTATTGGTGAACTTCAGCGGTTCGACCGCGCGCGTCAGCCAGGTGACGTTTTTGAAATAAGCGTCAACGGCCCGGCCATTCACTTCAAATTTTCCGCTCCCCTGACGAATGAATACGCGCGCCACGGCATTCTTGCGGCGGCCCGTGCCATATGCTTTTGTATTCAAAACACCCGCAGTAGGCTGTGCGTTCGAACCCAAATTTCCTCCTCAAACACGGCTCAGAAAAAAATACCCTTGGGATGCTTTAACGTGTTGGACGAATTTACAGAGCCAACGGTTGCGGTTTCTGGCCAGCGTGACGTGCCAGGCCCTTTTCATCCAGGTAGACGCGCAGTTTTCGCGCCCGGCTGGCGCGGAGCTTATTCTTGGGCAACATCCCCAGAACCGCTTCGCGTAGCATCCAGTCGGCACGGTCGCCACGAATGCGTTTTGCGGGAACTTCCTTGAGACCACCGGGATAACCGCTGTGGGTGCGGTACACCTTGTCTTCGAGCTTGTTTCCCGTAAGACGAATCTTGTCCGCGTTGATCACAACCACGTGGTCGCCACAATCGAGGTAGGGAGTGAAATTCGGCTTATCTTTCCCAATCAAGACGCGCGCTACTGCTGTGGCAACACGGCCCAGAACCTGGCCGGCAGCATCAACCACAAACCATTTCGGGCCTTGCGAAAGCGTTTCCGCCTCGCGGCCCTCTGGAACATACGTCCGCATGCTCTGCTAACACCTCACCCTATAGGGACAAACGGAAACAATATTAGATGGGCGGGGATTTGTCAACGAGGGTCCACAAAGCCACGCAGCCTCGCCAGCGGCCCGGTTGGGGACCAGGCCGGCAGGCAAGTATTCAGACAAAATTTGACCGCAGCTCCGGCAGGGCTAATCGAACGCGGAACCTAGCTCGTAGCCTTGCTCGTCTGCACCGCAGCAGTAGCGGCCTTCACAAACGCTGGCTTCTCGTGAGTGGCACTGCTGGTGGCCTCGCCTTTACGATCGATCTCGATGGCGCCTTTGAAGTACGCTCCATCCTCGATCATGATGCGCGCCGTCGTCAGGTCGCCGATTACGGAGCCATCCTTTTTGATTTCGATACGATCGCGAGCGCGAAGATTTCCTTTCACGCTTCCATAAACGATCACCTCGCGCGCCACCAGATCGGCGGTCACTTTCGCGCTCGGTCCGACGGTCAACTTACGATCGTCGAGTTGAATTAGTCCTTCTACTGTGCCATCCACTTGCAGGTCTTCATTTCCAGAAATCTCACCCTTGATGTGCAGGCTGGCTCCGAGACGTGCGGTAGATCCCGCCGGAGCTGCAGCCACAGGGCGAACGGCGTCGGTGCTCATGACTTTACCCTCCACTGTTGCCGATGTCGGCTTGGTTGTTGTATTTGCCTCCGGAGCCTTTGACGGAGCCGGAACAACCGCTGGCGGCGAAGCAGGTTCAGCTTTTTTGTTTCCCCACATTAGGCCTCCCTCGATCATTCCATCGTTGGCCACAAGGCTCTGGCATTTGGCTGGAGTGAGACACTCTAGTCCCCTGTTTCAGAGTGGAGCAAGAAGATAATCTCAAGCCCTGTGCGTGACAGTAACACGAATGTGCAGGTGCGCCCTGAAAAGCTGTGAACAAACTGCGGAAAACCGCGGTGTCCTTTAAAATTCGTGGTAGGTGAAGCCGCGTTTTTGCTTTGTGTAGCGCCGGCCTTCAGGCCGGCATCTGTCTCATACGCGTTCCCGCTCGGAAGCGCGGCGGCAGTACGAAAAACTCGAACTTTTCAAATGTACTTCCGCGGACAGCGCGAACGTTCCGTCAACGCGCAGTACGCCGCACCCGTCCCTGAATCTTAACTTCCGATGCCGGCACGATGATTGGCTGCATTTCCGAATTCGCAGGCTGGAGGCGAACCTTTCCGCCGGCTTCGCGATAAAAGCGCTTTAGCGTTGCTTCGTCTGCCCCCACCAGCGCTACGACCACCTCGCCCGGATTGGCCACCTGCGAAGGTTCGACTACGACGTAGTCGCCGTCGAGAATGTGGTCCTCGATCATGGAATCGCCCTTGACCTGAAGAACGAAGCTGCCGTCGGCGCGCGTGAATTCACTCAGGGAAAATGTTTCGCGACTCTCAACCGCCTCGAGCGGCCGGCCCGCCGCAATGCGCCCGGCAAGCGGCAATTCCACGCTGTGACGTTCCATCACTTGCTCGCGAACCGTCTTGGGCAACTGCGTGACTTCAATCGAACGGCTTTGGTTGTAGCCGCGCCGAATGAACCCTTTTCGTTCGAGCGTGGTGATGTGCTTGTGCACCGTGGCCAGCGAGGTCAGGCGCAAAGCCCGCGCGATCTCTTCAAAACTCGGCGAATAGCCGTGCTTGTTGACGAAGTTGACCAAAAAATCCAGGACTTCCTTCTGTCGCTTGGTAAGCGTCATCGCCTTTCACCTCGGAGCACCGGTCGCAGCAGTATAGGCGAATTAAAGGCGAAGCGTCAATCCTAAAGAGTGATCGGCGTCGAGGATCCGTCAACCTTCCATTCTGAGGCCGCTGCGGCGCGCGCTGTTTGCGCGTCGCGCCTTCTCCGACAGCGGCCGAAGAATCCCTCCGTCCTCGCTGTGTCGCTGCCCAAACTGCGCCCCGCCTATGGTGTCATCACGAGCGCCGCAGCGCGAGGGATCTGCAGTTCCTCTCAACTCACTTCGCTGCGCCTTCTGCCACTGGAACGACCCCAAACTGATACGGTTAACGGCTCCGCTACGCTTCCCCTTGAGCCTCTAAGAACCGTAACGTCCACGCCGTTAAACTAACACTCAGGCGAGGCTTCGGTTATGCCGCAGCGCGAAAAAGAGCAGATTGGCCGATACGAAATCCTCGAGGAGATCGGCCGCGGAGCCATGGGAGCCGTCTTCAAGGGACGCGATCCCCTCATTGGCCGCGCCGTCGCGGTCAAGACGATCACCTCTGGCGTCGCCCAAAGCGCCGATCTCCTGGAGCGCTTTTACCGCGAGGCGAGGGCTGCCGGCGGCTTACAGCATCCCAATATCGTTACCATTTACGAGTTGGCTGAATCGGGCGGCGCTCCTTTTATCGCCATGGAGTATCTGGAAGGAGAGAGCCTGGAGAAAATAATCGCCCGCAAGCCCGTGCTGCCCCTCGCGACAAAGCTCGGGTATATCGTCCAGACCTGCCGTGCGCTCGACTACGCTCATCTTCGTGGCGTGATCCACCGTGATGTCAAGCCGGCCAATATCGTCGTGACGCGCGATGGAATCGTTAAGGTCGTCGATTTCGGCATCGCCCGCTTGGGCCCCACTTCCAATACCCAGACGGGAATGTTGCTCGGCACGCTGGCGTACATGTCTCCGGAACTAGTTCGCGGCCAGCATGCCGATGCGCGTTCTGACATTTGGGCAATGGGAGTCCTTCTCTACGAACTCATTACCTATCAGCGTCCGTTCACCGGTGAAAACCATGCCGCCTTGCTGCTCAGCATTCTGCAGAATGAGCCTCCTCCCCTACGGCAGGTGGTCCCTGAATGCCCGGTTGCGCTCGAAAGAATCATTTCGAAATGTCTGCGCAAGGACGAGAAAGAGCGCTACCCGTCGATGGACGCGCTCCTCAAAGACGTCGAAAACTTGAATCCAATCTTGACGGGAGCCCCCTTGACGGGAGAAGGATCGAAGGGCGTGGCGCACCCGCCCGCCGCCAAAACTAGCGTGCAGCCCGCCCCGACACTCCTTTTGGCTTCAAATCCGATAATTCCCGGCGTGCATCCTGCAGGCGCAGCCCCGAACGCTCCACTTGGCACGCGTCAGCCTCAAATCATTCCGCCTGCGAAAATCATTCCGAAAGACCCAACACGGCCGGCTTCCCATCTTTGGCGCAACGCTGCAGCCACGTGCGCGCTTTTGACAGTCATTGTGCTTGGTGCGATCGGAGTCGCTCGCCGCGACACTGCGCTCGGACTCGCTCGCCGCTACAATGCGCTCGGAGTTGTTCAGCGTTACAAGATCTTAGCCTTGGATATTCATCCGGATTCGACGCAGAACGTCAATTTGACTGCGCCAGCCCCACCGCCACCCCCCTTGCCCGACGCCGGCCCAGAGACGCCACGCCCACGCCCGTTGCGCCGGCGCAAACATTGACGCCAACCGAGCCAGGCGCGCCGGCCACACCAACTGCAGACGTCGCAATACCCGCTGCTGCCGGCGGCCCCGAACTCAAACCCGTGTCGCCTTTGCCCGATTCCATCGAAGACCCCTCGCGGCAGGAGCAAACGCTCTGGGAGAAAGCCATGGCGTACCTGCAGGCTGGCGATCTCGAAGACGCCGAAACGTGGTTTCGCAACATTCTTACGTTGCCAGAAGTCGGTCATCACTGGTCGGATGCCGCCCACTATGTCGATCAGGTCATTCCCGAACGCCGCCAGGACGAGAAGCTTTGGGCCGCAGCTCAGCTCGAATCCGCTTCGCATGGATCCGGCCATCTTTTGCAAGAGGTAAAGGCACTCGATCAACTCCTAGCTCTCCCAGGCCCGCACAGAAAGGAAGCGCGCAAAATGCGGGATACCGCTATCACCGAATTGATTCGCGACGATGCACGAAGAAATCAGATGGATACGCCGGTCGTGTCCGATGCCGATCAGTGGCAAATGACGCGGTTTAAGAATCACTTCGACGAGCTAGTGGAAGAGGGCGACGCTGCTGCTCTGGACGAATTTCAAGATTTGCTGCCCAAGTTCAAATCTCTGGCCGACGCGCAAGGCCCCCTCGCCATAGACGCCCGCGACTACTTGAATAGCGTGATCCCCAAGGCGCAGCAGCACATCGAAGACAGGCTTGCCGCCACCAAATCGAACTCATCTGCGAACGCGGCTTATACGAGTGCCGTCAAGGCGTATGACCGCGCAGTAGCCACGAAAAATTCGGCCATGCTGCAAGACCGGGTCTTACCCCTGTTTAGCCAAATCGCCCAATCCGGCGGTGTGCGAGCTAAAGAAGCCCAGCGCTATGCGGATGTTTTGATCCCGGCGGCACTGCAAAAATCGCGACAACAAGAATAATTACCGCTTTGGGGGAGTACGAAGTCTTCTAACTGAGTCTCTGAACCTCAACGGCTAAGGCGCAACGGGGGCGACCCGCGGTGAGACAGCCGCAGCTGGTTTGGCGAACTTCGCCGGATCAATGGCGACGTTGGGCTGCAAGTCGTCCAGACTGAACATGGATTGTCCGTCGGTCCACGTCAAGCGCCATTGAAATGGCAATTTCACTCCCGCGACTTCGCGATAGTCGGAATAGTCGATCTGCGTAGGAACGGGACCAACTATCGTTTTGCTGTAGCGCACAACACGTGTGAGTAGCCCCGTCTGTTTGTCGAAAAACAGCTTCACGCGAGATGCGCCGGCCATCGCTTGAACTACTTGAACCTCACGATCATCGATCATCGTGGTCGGAAAGCCCGCACGGAGCTCGGTGAGGGCTTGCTTCAGCCCGCCGGGGAAAGCGAGATCGGAGTCTAATTTAACGCCATCCATATCTCCGCCGGCGGCGAGTTGGAGTACCGATACGGGCTTGTCTGGCCCCATGATCCAGGCGTTGCGTCCATCGTATGCGGTGACGCTATCGCCGTTTTGTGTATGCACGATAACGGTGCGCTGCCCGGTGTTCTTCGCATACACCTCCACAGCAACTTTACCGTGATAGCTGTCGAACCCATCGTAGCGTCCCTTGCCTACGAAGCTGGTCAGACCAGCCAGTTGCTGTGCGCCGCCCAATGCCTCGATGTACCGGTTGAGAATGTCATCGGCCGTTGGGGTAGCAGGAGCGCGTGGGCTAAGCTCGACCTCATCTGGATCGTCCGCGGGTGGCTCGCTGTATTGTTCCAGCAGGCTCGGAACCACTTTGGGTGTCGGGCTCCCCCGATGGCACGTATAGCACGTGACGGCTTCGCGGCCGGCAAACAAGCTCTGGTTGATCGTCTTTACGATCAGAACCATGCGGCGGGCAGTCTGCTTTACCGGGGTATCGTTAGCATACTTTTCCCAATTGCCCAGAACTTCGCCGCCGTGGCAATTCGTGCAGTTGTAACCTAGGGACGCGGAAAAGAATCCCATCGTTTCCATGAACTGGTTGACGGGAATACCTTTAAGCACCTGGACGTTCTTGAAGACGTCCTCCGCCATGAGGGGCTTCTGTTGCCCTGGCGTCTGGCCACTCGCCGGCAGCAGGCCAAGCAGCAGGCACACGGCGCCCGCTTTTAAGATTCGCACCAATCCAACCTTCATCTCTATCACCTTCAGGCAGCGCGCAAGCAAGCGTAAACGTCACCAGGAGCTTCCGGTGATGCGGCAGCGCCGAGGACTGTGGCTAACGCTGTAAATGATGATCGAGATTTTGGAGGCGGTGCGCGTCATCTTCCTTGCATGTGGGAGATTCTTCGATCGGGTCGTTGTTGGGCGGAATGACCCGGGCAAAGTTTGTCCACGGCTTGGTAAGAACGCCGGGATCTTCCACGGTGGCCTGATACGCCAGGTTATGGTCCGGCGTGAGCCACAGACGCTCAATGACGCGCATCTTGTCCGAGTGCATGTAGCCGTTCTCGCCAAACCACGTGTCGTCGACAAAGTTCGTCGTCTCCACTACGAAGGTGTCCTTTTCCCAATGTCCAATTGAATCGCCGTAAGCTGATGGATTGGCGTTGGCACGGTGGGGGCGCCCGTCGGTGGGAATAATGCGGAACGTGTCGCCCGAAATGTCCTCATAGAGAAAGATCGTTTCCGTGGGCAACTGGATGATCTTGCGCGGCGAGCCAATGCGCGGAGTACCCGGCTTGTCGCAGTAGAATACGGGATCCACCTTGCTCTCGTTCGCCTCGAGATACTTCACCTTCTCCTGAAATTCAGGCTTGTACGACGGAGCTGCCTCCCACGGCAACGCTCCCGGCACGTTATGGTTGGCCAGGTGGCGCGCGCTTTGATCGTAGTGGACCCTGATGACTTTGCCGTCCACGACCTTCTGGAGGTCGCCCGGGGGCAGGTCAATGCCAAAGGTCCATGTTCCGCTGAGGTCGGGATGCCCATCGGCGGTGCGGTGAGCTTCACTCGCCACGCTGGCTTTTGCATTCACAGCCGTCGCGGAAGAAGCCGTCTGTTGTGAATATGCGAGCGACGCCGATAGCAAGGCGGAGGCCGCCAGGATCATGGCGCGCGTTCCAAGTTGAAGTTTCATGGATGCACCTCCGTCGTCTGACTTGGTTCTAGCAGAGAAAGAGAATTACCGTTTGGAAATGTAATCTTCTGAAGATATCCATACTTTGAGCCATCGATGGCCTTCACGATCTCGACCGTGACGGTCTGGCCGATGGCCTGCGCGAAATCGGCGCGGGTGACCCCGACCTTGGTGAACCACCTCGGCGGGTTACTTTCGAATTTCCAATTTTCGACGCTACCGTCGTCTGCCTTCGCGTCCATGTAGACGACGATATGAGGATTCACCCAGTCCACCTTGGTAACGGAACCTTTGAGCGTGATCTTGTTTTTCATGTCGAAGATCGCCGAAGGGGAGTGATGCGCCATCAGCGATGTAACGGAGATAAGCACGGCGACGCCGAGCCAAACAGCAACGATCCGATTTTTCAAGGAAGTCCTCCAGACTGGCTGCAGCACGACAGCTGTTTGCAGAAGTATCTCATACACTTCGCATAGTCAAAAGCTCCGCGTAATGGCCTGCAGCAGCGAGTCCAATCCGTCGGTTTTGTAGCTTAGGTGTCGGTTGCGTTGTTTGCAGCCGACACCTGAGGCTTTTCTCTGAATTTCGTCGCCGGCCGATTCACTCTGAGGCCTGTCATTCTGAGGCCGCTGCGGCGCGCGCAGTTCGCGCGTCGTGCCTTCTCCGCCAGCGGCCGAAGAATCCCTCCGTTTCCCCGATGTCCCTTGCCCAAACGCGCCCCACCTATGCTGTCATCCCCAGAGCCGTGCCCTCAGTATGGTGTCATCACGAGCGCCGCAGCGCGAGGGATCTGCAGTTCCCCTCGTTCCATAGCGCCGGTTTGCCCTGGGTGTGCCGCCGAGACCTGACGCCCGTAGTCGCGCTCCAGGCTATGCTGTCATTCCGAACGAAGCGAAGCGCGAGGAATCTGCTTTTATCTGAGGCGCGGACTTCCGCGCCAAGGGACTGCGGTTTTGCGGGCGCCCCACCTTTCGTAGTCTGAAAGGTGGGTTCCGGAAGGATATAAGAACTTTGTTGGCACTGGAGTCGGGCAGAAAGCCAAAGGCCGGGGTTGCTTAGAAAGGTGGTGATTCAGATCTTAACCTTCTGCAAGACTCTTTGCCGCCTCTGCTCAAGCTCAAGCTGTCTTTGAACCTCTTTCCGCTGCCGTTCCTCTTCGTGGCGCTTGTTTGACTTTAGCAACTCCACATAAGCGGCGTTTGCTTGGTCCACATATTTTTTGAAGAACTCCACAATCTGCGGTGCCTCTTGCTCATTTGCCTGAATAACAGCCCGGCCGTGATCCCAACCAAAGTGAGGCGGTCCTTTGCCAAGCACCGATTGATAGCTACCCATATTTCCAAAACAATGAACCCAGTTCGGATTTACAGTAGGTTTCAATTCAAAAAACAACATATCTCCCCTGTAGTCGACGTCGACCAATTGCACAGGATTGAGTACGAGCGGATCGTCAAGTTCCGATTCCGGCACAACAGTTTGCGTAAGTTTGCTGATTCTCTGGGCTGAAACGAACTCATTACCTCTTTTCCGAAGTTCACCCTTGATCGCACCCACCGTACCAGGGCGATCCAAAGGAGATTGCCTCACCATCGTACCTACAAGATCGTCAAGGTACGCAAAATCGGGTGCGACACTAGCTATTGTCTTATAGCCCGACCCCTGAAGAACCTCGCCCGTAAACACCTCATTGAGAATCAATCCTAGTGCAAAGATATCCGCTCTTAAATCAACTTGGCGGCCCCGGTCACGTTGCTCGGGCGCCGCGTACTGGAAATTCGCCAAGCGGTCGCCGTTCCTTGTTTCAACGGCTGTATAAAGCTCATCTTCTTCGAAATGAGCTATGCCAAAATCCGCTACCACGACGGAGGTGCACGCCTCATCGCAAAGTATGTTTTCGGGTTTGAGATCGCGATGCCAGACGCGCATCAAGTGCGCAGCCTCAACGCCGTCCAGCACACGAGAAAATAACGGAAGGAATTCTTCGTGTTTAATTCCGGTATCCATCAGCTCACGCAACGTTCTGGGATATAGAGGCATGATGTAAAAGGGCATCTTCATTCCACTCGAAATGACGCTGCCGTGGTCCAGAATATGAATTATGTTCGGGTTGGAGTTTCTCTCGCAGAACCTGAGTTCATTTCCAAATCTCTTTAGCTTTTCGCCCCTTGCAAGATTCGCATGTAAGCATTTGACTGCATACTCCACGGAACCCTCCGTAGTCTTGTAGACTACGCCCGAACCGCCCTGACCCACCACTCCGAGGATCCGGTATGAATTCGTAGCTGTCTCAAAGATTTCGCCGATCTTCAAGAACGGATTCTCCTGTCGCTTTGGAAACCGCCAGAATTACTGTGAGGAAGAGTCGAATCGTAGCATGAATCTGGCATCTTTCATTGCCATGCCGAGCAGCGTTAGGAGGTGCGGGTGCGCAGGACCTCTTTACTCGTGCGGTAAAATACTATATGCGCGTATTCCAGCTTTACTCGGTGCGGTCTCGTCTCGACCGCCCTTGCCACTGATTCGGCTTCTGATGCCGCGCTATTCGCATCCGCTAACCCTTCCAACCTGGGACAGGCCTAAGCGCTTCCAAACCAATGGGTTGCGTACATGTAAAATGTAAGTGGCGTGGAATCACATCTTGCAGCAATTTGAAAGGTAACCTAAATGGAATCACATCCTTGCGAAAAAAGTAGGGGGGCAGGGGTCCCTTCAGATATCACTTCAACTGCCTGACATCTCATCCGACCGAGTCGAGAGGCAAGATGCCGAAGCCGCTCTTTGCCGCCATATTGACGGGCGCGGCCATCGCTGCCGCATGCTGGTCATGAGCACCGCCGCAGATCTATGCGCCTATCACGCTCAGCGCCGCCTGCAGGCTCAGCGCGGAAGCGAAACCGCCGCGTCCGAGCTTCTTGCGTGCGTTAGCGACTTCAGCGACGCCGCTTCGGTCAATCGCTTCCTCGGAACTCTGGTGAAGCAAGTCACCTTGAAACGCATCCCGCGCCGCGACGCAGTCACGCTCGCTTATATCTGTCAGTTGGTTCTCAATAGCCTCGGCGCGATCAATCGAGAGGAGTGTATGCGTCTGGAAGAGGCGCGATTTCAGGAATTGCAGGCGCAGAAGCGGCCTCCACGGATCATTTGGGATATTCCCGGGCCGCCATACGAACCGCCCGATCCCCTTGAAGCCGCTCTCGCGAAAAAAGCGAGCAACGACGCAAGCAGTCGCACATAAAGTGAGTGTCTCAATTTCTATTTACTCGTTGCCTGCAAAGCCTGATGGGAGCCGCGGAAGTTGTGCTATATTTGGAGTTGCGGCGCCCCACCGCGGGACTCCCTTTTCAGCAGTTTTACAGTTTGGGGGAGAACTCGCTCGGGCGGACGCCAGCTTCCAACTTACTGAGGATCATACGCAATAATGGCCACTATTACTGATGCCGTCGAGACTAAGCCCAAGCGGCAAGTGATCGATCGGGCGGTTATACGCTTCTGCGGCGACTCGGGCGACGGCATGCAGATTTCCGGCAGCCAGTTCACCAATACCGCAGCCCTTTACGGAAACGATCTGGCTACCTTCCCGGACTATCCGGCCGAAATCCGCGCCCCTGCGGGAACTCTTCCGGGCGTCAGCGGATTCCAGGTGCAGTTCTCCTCGAGCGATGTTTACACCCCGGGCGACGCCGTCGATGTACTGGTGGCCATGAACCCCGCAGCCCTCAAAATGAATATTAAGGATCTCAAACAGAACGGGATCCTTATCGTCAACAGCGATAGTTTTACCGACAACGATCTCCGTAAAGCGCATCAGGCGACGAATCCTCTGGAAGACCACTCTCTTGACGCTTATCGCGTCTTTGCCGTCCAGCTGGAACGCTTGACGCAGGCGGCGCTTGCCGAACTCGGCCTCGATGCGAAGTCCATGAACCGCTGCAAGAACTTCTTTGCCCTCGGCATGAGTTATTGGCTCTACAACCGGTCCATGGACAACACTTATCGCTGGCTGGACGATAAGTTCAAGAATAAGCCCCTGTTGGCCGAAGCCAATAAGCGCGCCATGAAGGCCGGTTACAGCTACTGCGAAGCAACCGAAGCCTTCCAGGTGAGCTACGAGATTCCTCCGGCCAAGCTGGCTCCGGGACTCTATCGGAATCTGAGCGGCAATCAGGCGCTCGCCATGGGCTTCGTGGTCGCGGCGCGGCAGGCTGGGCTGCAGCTCTTTTTGGGCTCCTACCCGATTACGCCGGCTTCGGACATTCTGCACGAACTCTCCGGCTACAAGAATTTCGGCGTCCTCACCTTCCAGGCGGAAGACGAAATTGCCGCCATCACGTCGGCAATTGGCGCTTCATACTCCGGAGCGCTGGCAATCACTACGACTTCCGGTCCAGGAATGGCCTTGAAGACTGAGGCCATGGGCTTGGCTGTGGCCGTCGAGCTACCCATCGTGATTTGCGACATCCAGCGGGGCGGTCCTTCGACGGGCCTTCCGACCAAAACCGAACAGGCCGATTTGCTCCAGGCCATGTACGGACGAAACTCTGAAGCTCCAATTCCCATTCTCGCCGCTTCCACTCCCGGCGATTGCTTCTGGATCGCGCTGGAAGCCAGCCGCATTGCGCTGAAGTACATGGTTCCAGTAATCATCCTCTCGGATGGCTACTTGGCCAATGGCGCGGAGCCCTGGCGCATTCCAAGCCGGAGCGAGATTCCCGAGATTCCAGTGCATTTCGTAACGGATCCGGAGGGCTTTCTACCCTACAAGCGCGATCCGCAAACGCTTTCCCGTCCCTGGGCTATTCCGGGCACGCCAGGGCTGGAACATCGCGTCGGCGGACTTGAAAAACAGGACGTCACCGGCAACGTAAACTACGAGCCGCTGAATCACGAAAAGATGGTTCGCATACGTGCTGCGAAGGTCGAGGCCATCGGCCAGGACGTTCCGGATGTCGTGCCGGCCGGGGATCCGGATGGCGATCTGCTGATCATCGGCTGGGGATCGACTTACGGCTCGATCACTGCGGCTCTGAAGGCACAGCGCGCCGCGGGCCGCCGCATCGGACACGTCCACCTGCGCTATCTGAATCCGCTCCCGCGCAATCTGGGGCAGGTGATGGAGCGCTACAGCAAAGTGCTGGTGCCGGAAATGAATATGGGCCAGCTTTCCATGATTCTTCGGGCAAAATATTTGGTGGACGCGGAGGGCTACAACAAGATTCAGGGCCAGCCTTTCAAGCAGGCGGAGCTCGAAGCTAAAATTGAGGAAGTTTTTAGCGACGGAGTAGTCGGGGCCGGGAGAAACGGGAGATAAGGGTAAACCATGAGCGCAACAACGCCAGTTCTAACGAAGAAGGATTTTCAGACCGATCAGGAAGTTCGTTGGTGTCCCGGCTGCGGTGACTACGCAATCTTGTCGGCGGTCCAGGCCGTCTTCCCCGAGTTGGGAATTCCTCGCGAAAAATTCGTAGTTGTATCGGGCATCGGCTGCTCCAGCCGTTTTCCGTATTACATGAATACCTTTGGATTCCACACGATCCATGGCCGCGCACCGGCCGTGGCGACGGGAATCAAAGTCGCGCATCCGGAGCTCGAAGTCTGGGTGGCCACTGGCGACGGCGACTCGCTTTCCATCGGCGGCAATCACACGATTCATATGCTTCGCCGCAACGTGGGCATCAAGGTGCTCATGTTCAATAACCGCATCTACGGCTTGACCAAGGGGCAATATTCGCCGACGTCGGAATTCGGAAAGAAGACCAAGTCGACTCCGTACGGTTCGGATGCTCGCCCCTTCAACCCGCTTACACTAGCGCTCGGAGCGGAAACTACTTTCGTGGCCCGCTCGGTTGACGTCATGCAGGGACATCTCAAAGAGACCCTGAAGAAAGCCGCTGCGCACAAAGGCGCGGCCTATATCGAAATTCTGCAGAACTGCAACATCTTCAACGACGGCGCATGGCAACATTTGACCGAAAAAGACGCCCGCACCGAACACATCGTTTCGCTCGAGCACGGCAAGCCGCTGATCTTCGGAAAAAATCGCGACAAGGGCATTCGCCTGAATGGGCTCGATCTCGAAATGGTGCAACTCGGCAACGGCGTCTCCGAACACGATCTGCTCATCCACGACGAACAGTACCGCAATCCGGTTTACGCGTTCTTACTGGCGAAGATGGAAGAGCTGCCTGGCTTCCCCACTCCCATCGGCGTACTTCGTTCCTGGAATGACGTTCCGCGCTACGAAGACACAATAGCGAATCAGATCAAAGACGTGACGGCCAAGCGCGGCGCGGGCGATATCGACAAGCTGCTTCGCTCCGGCGATACCTGGGAAGTACGCTAGGCTCGAGCCTGCGGAAAATACCGCAAAAATTTAAGCCAATATTTAAGAGTATAGGAAGATTAGTGCGCGGTAGCTGTAGTCGCGCTCAGATTTTTTGGCGATAATTTATCGACGAAGTAGTTCTCGCCGTCCAGACGTCGATAGATTCGGCCCGCAATCTGCGCCGCCATCGGTCCGGTTACGATTCTGCCTTGTCCTCGCATGAGCACGGCGATCACGATCTTCGGATGCACCTGATCGGCATAGGAAACGAACCATCCAACGCGGGAAGCTGAATCGGAGCATGTTCCCGTCTTCCCAAGCGCTTGTTCGTCGTCAAGGTAGCTGAGCCGCGCAGTGCCATAAAGCACCGCAGCAAGCATTCCGTCCCGAACATCGGGCAAGAGAGATTCGATATCGAGCCTGCGCTTGATTCGCGGCTGGAAACTGGCGATCTCCGCATCTGTGCGTGGGTATTGCAAGTAATAAATCGTCCCGCCATTCGCCACAGTCGACACGAGCGATGCCAGCTGAAGCGGCGTGATCTGGATCCCTTCGCCGAAACTGGACATGCGCGCAACGCCGCCATTTCTCGGCGGCTCAGAGGGAAACGCGCCCGGCTGCTCTTCCGGGAGTTGATAGCCCGCTAACTCGCCCAAGCCGAGCAAACGCGCGTAGTGCGACACAGTCTCAAATCCCATGCGCCGGCCCAACTCCTCAAAGAACGCATTGTTGGAATGCGCCAAAGCTTCAACGAGGTTTAAGTACAGCCTCGGCGCCACTTTGATCATCGTGTCGCGCGTGACGACGTTCTCTTCGAGCGCGGCAACCGCGATCACCGGCTTGATCGTGGAACACGGAATATATCCGGAGGAAAACGCCAGCTTCTGATTCACGATCGTCAGAATACGGCCTGAGTTTGGATCCACGGCAACGACCGAACCGTTATACCGCCCGAGCCCGGCTATCGCTGCTGCGCGCACAACTGGATCGTCAAAAGTCGCAACGTCGCCTAGCGTGGAATCGGCAAAAGTAGGAACACCTCGCACGCGCGGTCTGCGCGTGCTGCAGCCTTAGCCACAACGGCAGATGCGGAGTGAGGCGCGAGAGCTAAAATCGATAAAAATAGACCTGCAAAAAACAGACGATTTAAACGATACATAGGACTGGGTCCCGTATGCCGATTAAGCGTTTGACTGTAAAAAATGGCCAGCCCCAGAGTGCCATGACACTCCGGATTCTGGCAAGCCAGATTCTAGAGAAGTGGTATGCCCCATGCAATAGGCAATCGGGACTATTTCGCTCCTAGTACCCTCCTTTGAACAACTTGACGCCAACGAGATACTCGGCGCCGAAGAGGGCCGAGCCATGGTTCGATTGGTCCGCTTGGGGGAAAATCGGCTGTTTCTAATCGCTGAGTCTAGCGGCCATTTTTGCCGCGGACAGCTGCAGCACCCCCGGAAGCGGCGGCCACAGCCTTTTCCGGTTGCCGTTCCGGCGTGTGCGCTGGCGCCTCAGCCTGAGCCCCGGGAACAGGCAGCCCAAGCTTCTTGCGCAAAGCGGCCTCGATTTTGGCGCGAACATCGGTGTGTTCCTTCAAGAAAACCCGGGCATTCTCGCGGCCCTGGCCGATGCGCTCGCCACCGTAGCTGAGCCAAGTGCCGCTTTTTTCTACAATATTGTGTGTCACGCCAAAATCGAGCAGATCGCCTTCAAACGAGATGCCTTCGCCATACAGAATATCGAATTCCGCTTCGCGGAAGGGCGCGGCCACCTTGTTCTTCACCACTTTTCCTCGTGTGCGCGAGCCTATCACGCGATCGCCTTCCTTGATCGACTGAATGCGGCGGATATCCAGGCGAATCGAAGAATAGAATTTCAGAGCGCGCCCGCCGGTCGTCGTTTCCGGATTGCCGAACATGACGCCGATTTTTTCGCGGATTTGGTTAATAAAGATCAGGCAGGTGTGTGACTTCGATACGATTCCCGTAAGTTTCCTGAGCGCCTGAGACATCAGCCGCGCTTGTAAGCCCATTTGCGGCTCGCCCATTTCGCCTTCCAATTCGGCGCGTGGAACCAGGGCGGCCACGGAGTCGACCACGACTACGTCCAACCCGCCCGAGCGGATCAGCGTCTCGGTGATTTCGAGAGCCTGTTCGCCATTGTCCGGCTGTGAGACGAGCAGATTGTCTACGTCTACACCAAGCTTGCGCGCGTAAGCGGGATCGAGCGCGTGTTCGGCGTCGATAAACGCAGCTTGGCCGCCCATCTTCTGCGCCTGCGCGATTACGTGCAGTGTCATGGTGGTTTTGCCGCCGGATTCCGGCCCGAAAATCTCCACCACGCGCCCGCGCGGAAATCCTCCCACGCCGAGCGCCGCATCCAGGCTGATCGAGCCGCTGGGGATCACGCTCACCGGCACGAGCACATCCCGATTGCCCAGGCGCATAATGGCGCCCTTACCGTACTGCTTTTCGATCTGCGCAATGGCCGATTCGAGAATCTTGCTGCGATCGTCTGCCACGATGCACCTCGAAGAGGAAATTTCGCCACCGGAGATGGCGGAGTCTATCAGATCATTTATCTTCTGGCTAACCGTATCTTGTAGCTAACGCACTCAGCGCTTCGAGCAGCGTCATCTTAACTTACGAGGCGAACAAAAAGCAAATAGAAAGCGTCGCCGCTATCTATGCGCCTGCAACTGAAAAAACGAAACTCCAGAAAACGCTGCCGCGCTGAAGGCCGCGGCATTTAAATCTTCCGATCTTTAAATCTTCCGATCTTCGGCGCGGTCGCGCGCGCAAGGGGCCACATTCGCGTCACTTTCCACTGTAATTATGAAAGCCGCGGCCGGATTTTTTCCCCAGCCAGCCCGCCGCCACCATTTTCTTCAGCAGCGGGCAAGGCCGGAATTTTGAATCGCCGAAACCTTCAAAAAGCACTTCCATGACATCGAGGCAAACGTCCAGACCGATGAAATCGGCCAGCTCCAGCGGCCCCATGGGATGATTCATGCCCAGCTTCATTACTGCATCCACCGCTTCCGGCGCGGCCACGCCTTCCATCACGCAAAAAGCGGCTTCGTTAATGAGCGGGATGAGAACGCGATTGGAGACGAAGCCGGGCGAATCGTTGACGGCCACAGGCTTTTTGTCCAGTTTTTCGCACAATTTCATCGTGGTCTCGAAGGTCTCCTGGCTCGTTTGCAACGCGCGAATAACTTCGACGAGTGGCATCATCGGCACCGGATTCATGAAATGCATGCCAATGCAGCGATCCGGCCTTTGCGTAGCGGCGGCGAGCACCGTTACGGAAATGGAAGAAGTATTCGTGGCGAGGATGACTTCAGGGCGCAACGCCCGATCTGCCTCGGCAAGAACTTTGCGCTTGAGCTCGAGTTGTTCGGGGACAGCCTCGACTACGAAGTCCGCTCGAGAAATTGCTTCGAGTTTGGTAACGGGCTGGATACGGGCCAATATCGAGGGCTTTTCCGCCTCCGCGAACTTGCCTTTCCGAATCTCGCGGTCAAGATTTTTCGAGATCGTTTCCAGACCTCGGTCGAGAAAACGCTGTTCGACATCGCGCAAAATGACCTGAAAGCCGCAGCGCGCGAACACGTGGGCGATGCCATTGCCCATCGTGCCAGCGCCGAGGACAGCGACGGTGCGAATCGAGTCTAAGTTCACAGATAGCTCCGCGGAGTGCGAGAACGACGCAACAAGATCACGGATTGCGAAAGAAAATCAAGCGGAGTAACGCACGACCGGACTTTAAGGGTGATTGCACCGCCGCTCTCGAGTTTGCGCGAGACCTCTGCTTGAGAAAGGATCGTGTAGCACTTACTTCAGGACGGCGACTTGAACCGAGAAGAGGCTGGCCTGAAGGCCAGCGCTACATAAGACTTCTCTAGCGTTCGACGGCGAGCGCAACGGCGTTGCCTCCACCGAGGCAGAGGGCCGCGATTCCGCGATGCACGCCGCGGCGTTGCATTTCGTATAGCAGCGTAACCAGAATGCGGGCGCCCGAGGCTCCGATGGGATGGCCGATGGCGACCGCACCGCCATTTACATTGACCTTCGCCGGGTCGAGGCGCAATTCGCGCATCACCGCAATGGCCTGCACAGCAAAAGCTTCGTTGAGCTCGTAAAGGTCCACGTCGCGATCGCGATCCCACCCGGTCTTGCGGAGAAGCTTCTCCACAGCTTCGACCGGCGCCATCATCACCCACTTCGGCTCGACGCCGGAGACAGCCTGGGCCACGATGCGCGCCATGGGCGTTTTCCCCAGCCGCTCCGCGGTTTCTTCGCTGGTAACGACGACGGCGGCCGCGCCGTCATTTGTGCCCGGAGCATTGCCGGCAGTGACCGTGCCGTCTTTTTTAAATGCGGGGCGCAATTTGGCGAGCGCCTCGAGCGACGCGTCGGCACGCGGCGATTCATCGCGCTTCAATACGATGGGCTCGCCCTTTTTTCTGCGGGATGTCGATGGGCAAGATTTGCGATTCGATGAAGCAGGAGTTCATCGCCTGCAGGGCTCGCCGATGGCTTTCGAGGGCAAATCTATCCTGCTCTTCGCGCGAGATTTTGTATTTCTCGGCCACGAGCTCCGCGGTCATGCCCATGTGAAAATCTTCGTAAACATCCCAAAGCCCGTCGTGAACCATGGAATCTATGATTTTGCCGTCGCCAATCCGGTAGCCAGTGCGTGCGCCCGGCAGCAAATAAGGGCAGTTGGACATCGATTCCATTCCGCCCGCGACGATGATGTCGCTTTCGCCGAGCATCACGCTCTGAGCGGCAAGCGCAACGGACTTGAGCCCCGATCCGCAGACTTTATTAATCGTCATGGCCGCGGCCCGCGGAGTTACGCCTCCACGAATTGCCGCCTGGCGTGCCGGATTCTGGCCGAGTCCCGCCTGAACGACGTTGCCCATAATGACTTCGTCTACCGTGTCGGACTCGATTGCGGCGCCCGGTGCGTGACCTTCGGCGACCACGCGAGCGCCAAGTTCAGTGGCGGAAAACGAGAGAGCGCGCCCTGAAATTTCCCTACTGGAGTGCGCACGGCGCTCAAGATCACAGGCTGGCGGAGATTTTGCTGCTGCATAAATCAACTCCTAGGGGCAATCGCATCGAATTGCGTGGGCTCAGCGATCAGTATAACGCGGCGCAACGCAGGATCTCAGCCAGCGGTTGCTTCGTGCATGGAGTTGATCAGCGGTTTGACCAGACCAACGCCGAGCGCCATGCGGAATATCAAATTCGTCAGACTCACGGCAAGGGACAAGGCCAGCAAGTCGGCGCGGGTTCCAAAGGAGTGGAAGCACAGGAGAATTGCGGCCTGCTCGGAACCAAGCCCGACGGGCGTGAGTGGAATGCTGGTGACGAGCATGATCAGCGGCGTGAGCGCAACTACGAGACCGATCGGAACGTGAATGTGGAAAGCGAGCATCTGCAAATACAGGACCAGGCCTTGCAGCGCGAAGATCGGCGCGCGCAACGCCACCAGCCGTACGTAATGCCACGGCTGCGCGCGGCGAAAAGCGCTCATGGCGGGCAAATCGTAGACATAACGCGCCAAGCTCGAGGCGGGACGGCCCCGCATCCAGAACCAGCTTGCCAGGCACAGCGCGGCAAGGACGGCGATCAAATACCAGGCTGTCCCTCGCACGGGAAATGAAGGCGTGAGAGCCAGCCCGGCCAGCGCCATCAACACCAACACCTGGAAATCGACGAAGCCCTGAAACAGCATGGTGCAGCCGGCGGTAAGCAACGGCACGCCTTTGCGCCGGCTGAGCAAGAGGATCATCGCGCTGTGGGCCACGGCCAGATTGACGATCTGCAGAAAATACTGCGTAGCGTTGGGAATCAAGACCTCACGAAAGCCGGTGCGCCGATGGAAGTAGGTGAAGAGGCGGGAAAAAAGCAGCGTCTCCCCAAGCAGCCAGACGGCTAGTGCTCCTGCGCTAGTGCATAGAAACAGCGCCAGATGAGCATGGCTGATGGCGTTCGTCATTGCGGCGAGCGAAATCCCCCGGCTGACAAACCAAATGATCGCGCCCGCAGCGAGGTATGCCAACAACGTTTTGGTGCGCGCGCCTGTGTTGGCAGAAAGCCGGGAGAGCCAGCCGAAGGCGCCATTGAAACGTCGCATTGTCAGCCCGAGTTTACCCACGAGTTAGCTTCTTACTACCCTTCCGCTGCCGGGGTAGTTGCTTCCTCCCATTCGGAAGGCGGCCCCGCAGGCAACGGTTCGGCAGGCAATTGTTCCGCAGGCAAGTGTTCCGTGAACTCGGCGCCTGCTGCGTAGCGATAGACCTGCGAGGTCAGCCGCGCGGTCCGTTCCCAGCAAAACCGCCGCGCGTTGATGCGACCGGCAGCGATCAGCCGCGCGCGCAGAGCTTCATCCGAGAAAACTTCCTCGATGGCCGCGGTGATTTCGTTTACGTTCCGCGGGTCGAACAGCCGAGCCGCATCGCCAGCCACTTCGGGCAATGCCGCGACATTCGAGCACGCCACAGGGACGTCGTAGCTCATCGCCTCGATCACGGGCAGGCCAAAGCCCTCGTACAGAGATGGGAACGCAAGCATTCGGGCATGCTGCAACACCTGCAACTTCTCTTCTTCCTTCAGGTAGCCGGTGAATGAAACTTTTTTCTCGATTCCAAGCGTGCGCGCGAGCGCGGCAAGCGATTCTCCGCCCAGGGGCATTCTCCCTATCACCACCAGTTGCACTTGTGGTGGCAGTCGTACGCGTGCGAACGCTCGAAGCAAATTGCCGATATTTTTGTGCGGATTGACACTACTGAAGGCCAATACGTAGGGCTTTTGGATATCGACTCCGGTTGCAACCTGCGGCCGTTGGACCGAACGCTGAACGTCCCTCAACCCGCCATTGTGCACGGCGAAAATGCGTGCGGGGTCGACGTTGAGAGTTGTCGCTATGTCGCGGCGGCTGAATTCGCTTACCGTCAGAATCGCGCGGGCGCGTCGCGCCGAGGTCTTTACCAGAGTGCGGGCGATGAGGTTCTCAGCCGGGTTGGTGGCCTCGGGCATCGCGGCGAAGTTGACGTCGTGCAGGGTCATTACTGACGGACAGCGCGCGAACAGCGGCACCGTGTCGAGAGTCGAATGGATCACGTCCAGCCGGTCGAGGGCGGCCCGCCACGGCAGATAGAACTGCTCACCGATTACGCGGGTCATCGCGAGAGCAGGCACGTTCCATTGAGCGGAGAAATCGTACAGCACGCGCCTGAAGCGCGGACCGACATCAGCGAATGTCGGATGATTGTCGCGGTTGGTAAAGAGGACGTATTCGTCGTCGGTATCAAGCCGATTCAGGCCGTACAGCAGGCCGCGGATGTAGGTCTCGCCGCCGCCGATGACGTCCGGCAGCAGCCCGAGGAGGTTTATCCCAATTTTCACGTCCGCTTTACCATTCGTAAGCCTCCCATAAACGGCAGAACGCCTCGTCGGAGCTGAGGATAACCAAAATCACCCAATAACTGATGCAACGAAAGCGGTTTAAGGCAGATTTAGCTAATCTTTTTCACTTCAAATCAGCCGGCTTGAGGAAAACTGACCCGTTGGCAGGACAGACTTTCGTGCGCGGTGGGCGCAAATGGGCTACGATGGCGGCGTGGGTAATCTCTTCGATTTAGCTTCGCCAGCGGCCAAACTCGGCGAGGACCTCAACAGCCAACAGCGCGCCGCTGTGCACCACGGCGGAGGGCCGCTGCTGGTGGTTGCCGGCGCGGGCACCGGCAAGACGCGCGTCATTACGGAACGAATCCGCCACCTGCTGGAAACCGATCCGAAGCTGCCGGGCGAATCTATTCTCGCGTTAACGTTCACGGACAGGGCCGCGGGCGAGATGAAGCATCGCGTGATTCGTACCGCGGGCGAGCGTGGCCAAGGCGTTTTTGTGGGAACCTTTCACGCCTTCTGCAATGCCCTGCTGCTGGAACGCAATCCCAAGCTGCAGACGCTCGACGACGTCGATCACTGGATTCTGCTGCGCCGAAATCTTTCGGTGCTGGCGCTGGAACGCTATCGGCGGCTGGCGGAACCGGGCCAATTCCTGGGCGACTTCGTGAAGTTCTTTTCACGGTGCCAGGATGAATTGGTTACGCCGGACGATTACGAGCGGTATGTCGAATCGTTGGCTGACAAGTATGCGAGAGAGAAACACACACTTCTTGAAGACGAACAGCGGCTGCGCGAAGAGGGGATCGCGGAACAGCGCGAGATCGCCCGGGCTTATCGAGCCAGCGACCGCCTGCTGCGCGAACGCAACCTGCTCACGTTCGGCATGCAGTTGCTCGACGCCGTCCATTTGCTTCGCAGCGATTCCGACTTTGCCGCGGCGCTGCGCGCGCGCTATCGCTACATCCTGGTGGACGAATTCCAGGACACCAACATCGCCCAAATCGAATTGCTCTGGCAGCTCGCGGCGGATCATCGCAACGTCGTCGCTGTGGGGGACAACGCGCAGGCGATTTACCGTTTTCGCGGCGCCTCATTCGGGAGCTTCACGATTTTCCTCGAGCGTTTTGCCGGCGTGCCTCGCAACGATACTGCCGGGGCCTCGCGATTTGTTCAGCCGCTCGTGGATAACTACCGGTCCACGGCGCGCATTCTGCGCACGGCTGGCCAGGTGGTCTCTTTCATCGATCATTCGCCGCTCGTGCCCAAGAAAGAGCTCGTGCCGCACAAACCCGACGGCGAAAAAGTGCGCATCGTGGAATTCGGGTCCGCGCAGGAAGAAGCCCGGTGGATCGCGGCGGAAATCGATCGCCTGCATGCGGCCGGCTTGAACTGGCGGAAATTCGCCGCACTCTATCGCATTCATGGACATCGCGCGGAACTGGTCAGCGCGCTCGAAGAACGCGGCATTCCCTTTGTGATCCGCAATCTCTCGATTCTCGATCATCCGCTGGTGCGCGATCTGCTGGCTTATCTGCGCCTGATCGTAAATCCCGCCGACAATATTGCCTGCGCGCGCGTGCTGGCCGCGCCGGCGTGGGGACTCGATCCTGCGGACCTGGTACGGACGTGCGAGCGCGCCGCCAAGGCCAGGCGTTCGCTGTGGGATGAGCTGCAAGCGCCGCAAGGCGAACTGTCTTTCAGCGGACGCGCGCCTGCGACGAATGACTTAATCGCCGGACTGAACGAGCTGCGCCTGCGAAGCGGCGCGATCGATGCGACGGATTTGTTCGAAGCGCTGGAAAAATGGCTGGAACTTCCGCTCAGCATTCGTTCCGCCGATCGGCCCTACATTCGGCGGCTCGCGCAATTTGTTCGCGAATGGCAATCCAAGGGCGAAACTTCGCGCCTGCCGGAATTTGTCGAATATCTCGATTACTTCATGCAGGCCGGCGGGCAAATCAATCTGGAGCAAGATTCGCGCGACGCGGTTCAACTGATGACCGTGCATGCGGCGAAGGGGCTGGAATTCGAGCATGTGTTTGTTTTGCGGCTGACTCATCGCGGATTTCCCATGGCGCCGCGCGCCCCGGTGCTCGAGTTTCCGGAAGCGCTGATGAAAGAGGAATTGCCGCGCGGCGACTTCCACATTCAGGAGGAGCGCCGTCTGTTTTACGTGGCCATCACCAGAGCGCGCGAGCGGCTGACTTTGACGACGGTGGTGCATAAGCGCTCGCGGCCTTCCGTTTTCCTTGAAGACATTTTGAGCGCGCCTCATGTTGCGAAGCAAAATGTGGAGCAAGCCGCGCCGGTTGCGCCTGCGGCGAAAGCGGCACGCATGCCCGCAGTTGCCGAGCCGCTGCTTTTTTCGGACGCAGAGCCGCGGATCTATTCGTTGATCGCGCGATGGGCGGAGCGCTACCGCCCGCCGGTTTTCGAACCATTGCAATTGAGCGCCTCGGGAATCGAGACGTATCAGAAATGTCCGCAGAAATATCTTTTCAGCAAAGTCTGGGGCATCGGGGGCGGTCCGGCCGCGGCAACTACTTTCGGCAGCGTAATGCACAACACGATCCGCCAATTCATCGCCGCGTTGCGCAAGGGCCTGCGGCTCAGCTTCGAAGAGGTGGTGGCGATTTTCAGGCGCGAGTGGACTTCGGCGGGTTTCGAAGACCGCCACCAGGAAGAGCTTTACCTCAATGATGGAATCGAGCAACTGCGGGCCTTTCATACGACCGCGCTCGACACCCCGGCTCACGTGACCGCGCAGGAAAAGCGCTTCACCATCAAATGCGAGAACGGGATTGAATTGATCGGCCGCATGGATCAGATCAATCGCGTCGCTCCCGGCGAAGTGGAAATTATCGATTACAAGACGGGAAAGCCGAAATCAGAGACGCACGCTCAGAAGGATTTGCAACTGAGCGTCTATGCACTGGCGGCTCGCGAAGTGCTCGATGTAAAGCCGGTCCGGCTGATTTATTACAACCTGCAAGACAATACGTGCGTTTTCGCTTCGCGCGAAGAGAAGCAGCTTCAAGAGCTGCACGGGACGATTCAGGAAGTCGCGTTCGATATTCGCGCGCGCGAATTTCCCGCGCGCCCGGGCTTCATCTGCAAATATTGCGAATATCGATTTTTGTGCCCCGCGCAGGAATCGCGGTCAGTGCAAATCGAAAGCGGCAAGCCTGCAGAACAAGAAGCCGTTCGTTCGTCCCTGAAACAAAATTAAAGCAGGAATTGGTGAGAATCGAAAAAGCGGGACGCCCCGTAGCGCCCCGCTTTGAAATATCAGGAAGAGAAAGTTGGCTGCTCCGGGTCCGTCTCTTCCGCCTTGCCGCGCATTGCCTCTCGTTGAGAGGCTTCTCCCCTTCGGGATCCTCGCGCGTTTCGCGAAAAGTTTCGTTCGAAACGCGCTGCCATACTTTCTAAGGTCCACGGCTTTTTATGTCAAGCGAAAGTTGTGGCGCAGACCGCACCCTTCGAAGCTCAGGACAAGCGGGCTCTGGAGGAAACGCTGTGCTAAGTGCGGCGCCGTGCCAACATCAAGGGAGGCGAGCGAGGTAGTAGCCGTCGCGTGAAAACACTTCGAGCCCGGGCCGCTCCACGCGCACTTCGATGGAGTGATAATTCTGGGTGCGATCGGTCCCCATTGGCGCGTAGCTAATCGTGTATTGGTGGCGCGCTTGTTCGGCAACTTGGGAATAGGCACGCGAAAGCGCGGCCTGATTGCTCACGAAGTACGTGTCGCCGCCGGTGGCGCGCGCATAACGCGAAAGGGGGCTGGCGCCGCGGCGCAACAGTGCGGCATCGGTGCCAATGGCATAGACCGATACATCGGACGAGAGCAGCAGCGCCAGTGTCTGATCGTAGTTATAGGTGTTGGTTTTGGCGTTCACTCCGTCGGAGACCAGGATGATGACCTTGCGCCGTTCGCGATCACGGACGCGCAAAGCTTCGGCGGCGGCGTGAACGGCGTCGTCAATGTGCTTCGTACTCTTGTCGACTGTTGCTTGCTGCGGGCCGGTGGGGAACCCGGGAATGGGATGGTCGCCGGCTGTGGGGTGCGGTGCGTTCGATTCCGGGTCGGGTAAGCTGTCTTCGCCTGAAATGATCCGCTTCAGCTCAGCCATCAGCTGATCATTGTCTTTGGTGAAGTCCATAACGGGCGTGAAGAATGATGCGAATTTGGCCAGGCCTACTTCGTCGGATTCGCTGAAGGCGCCGGCGATGGCAAGCAGGCTCTTGTGCAACTGGTCGGCGGCTTTGGGCTTGAGGTCGTCATCGAGCAGGACCACGGCGGAAAGCGGAACGGCATCGGTCGCAAAGACCGAGACCTGTTGCTCGACGCCATCTTCGAGGACGCGGAAGTCATTTTTCCCAAGATCAGCGACAAGATTGCCTTTCGAGTCTTTTACTGTCACCGGCACGACGACCAACTCAACGGTAGTGCGAATTCTGGCGCGCGGGTCGGACGTCTGTTTTTGTGGTGACTCTTGCGCCTGGGGCGCTGGCGGCGCAGCAGGGCTAATTTGGGCGGCCTTCGCCAGGAACACCGCAAGAGCGATGACTAAAGCCGAGAGCGCGGGTTGACGCAGGCGACTCACAGGCCGACAATTCCAAGGTGATCTCAGTCTTCGAGACGAGGACGAAATCTGGCGCGCATCCTTCATGAGGCGATGGCGCATCGTAAGGGCAAGTCAATTCCAATGGAGATTATACGATGAGGTCGGAACGTCTCAGCCTCAAAGTTTTAGTCGGAGCACTGGCGGCGCTCCTCCTCCCGGGTCTCAGCGTGCCGGCGGCGCAGAATTCGGACCCACTGCAGCAGGGCGGCATTCGCGTGCAGGTCAATCTGGTCAACCTGTTCGCGACCGTGCGTGACAAGAAAACCAAGCAGATCGTTTCCAATCTCGAGCAGGGCGATTTCAAGGTCACCGAAGACGGCGCCGAGCAGAAGATTTCCTTTTTTTCCAAAGAATCGACCCTGCCGATCACGCTCGGCCTTTTGATTGACACCAGCGGGAGCGAAACGAACACTCTGGGCGCCGAACAGGAAGCTGCGGTGCGCTTCCTTTCTCGCGTCTTGCGCAAGGGCGACCTGGCAATGGTGGTCAGCTTTGACACCGATTCGGACCTGCTGGCCGATCTTACCGACGATCAGAGCAGGCTCGATCGCGCCATCAATCGCACGCGCATCAACTCGCCAGGCGCTCAAGGGCCGCTGGCGCAGTCAATACCAGGGACCGTTTTTTACGACGCCGTTTACGCCGCCTGTCATGACCGGCTCGCGGAAGAAGCCGGGCGCAAGGCTATCGTAGTCCTCACGGACGCTCAGGACGAAGGCAGCACGCTGAAACTGCAGGACGCCATCGAGGCTGCACAGCGGACCGATACCGTCGTGCACATCCTGCTCGTTGCCGATCCTCACTACGGCGGCGGCAACGAAAGTGTCGCCAAGAAACTGACCGACGAAACCGGCGGCCGGACGATTGTCGTTCGGAACGAAAAGAATCTGGAGCAAGCCTTCGATCAGATCAGCCAAGAACTGCGCAGCCAGTACACGGTAGGCTACTATTCAACCAACACAGCACGGGACGGAAGCTACCGCAAGATCAAAGTGGACACGACGCGCAAAGACCTGGATGTTCTCGCGCGACGTGGATATTACGCCCCCAAAAATTAAGATCTGATTCAGCGGGCCGTAGCGGCAGACGCTTCAATTGGGGCCGCGTAGTAGCCTTTGCGCGCGCGCACCTGAAGGTTTTTAGCATTCACTTCAACGCGAATCTTGTGGAACTTGCCGTCGGCGGGGCGCATGGGGACGTATGCTAGGGAATACTGGCTGCGGAGTTCATCTCCGATATAGGCAAACGACTGGGCCAGGTCGTCAACGCGATAGGGGAAGAAGGCGCGGCCGCCGCTATCGTCAGAAAACTGCTGCAGAACTTTGTCGCCCTCGTCCTTCATATATTTCCGATTGGAAGGATCGCCGTGGCCAACTTCCTGATCGGTGAGGATCCAGTTCGTGCTTGTGCTGATGGTGTAAATGACGATGCCGGCTCGCGTGGCAATCTCCAGCGCCTCACCGCGCGAATGGCGGCTTAGATTATCGTCGCCATCGCTGATGACAACCAGAACAGGGCGAACGTCCTTGTCTGGATCGCCGACTATTGGCGGCAGCTTGAGCAGTTGCTGGCAGGCCTGATAGATCGCGTCATAAAGCGCTGTTCCGCCTCCGGCCCGCTGCTTCAGGATGACCTCGCGAATGGCGTCGAGGTCACCGGTAAATCCTTGGACCATCTCCGGCTCATCATCGACGGTCATCAGAAACGCCTTGTCCTTATCGCGCCGGATCACGTTGTAAAGAAAATCAATGGCCGCCTGCTGCTCAAACTTAAGCCGGTCGCGAATACTATTGGAAGTGTCCATGAGCAACCCGACGCGCAAAGGCATGTCCGTCTGCCGGTTGAAAAACCGTATATCCTGCTGCGCACCGTCATCGAAGACCGTGAAATTGTCCCGGTTCAGGTCCCCCACGATCTTGTTCTGCTTATTGAGGACCGTGAACAAAACATCAACGAGATTTACGTTCTGGCGGATGGACTGCTTTGCATTTAACGGAGGTTCAGGCGGCGCCGGCGGAGGCGTACCGGCTGTGACGGCTGCTGGGCATACAGGTTTGCGCAACACACTATCGCTACGGCCAGAACTGCGGAGGTAATACGAAGACGCATTGGTGAAATTATAGGTACCGGCGTAAAGCGGCGTCAACCTTTCGTGTGTCGATATCCGTGCCCAGGGCTAACTCGTTCAGATAATTACGCAATCCGGCGTCGAGCGGCGCCCGGATTTCGATGGATGCGCCTGTACGCGGATGAGCGAAGCTCAGGCGCGCCGCATGTAGGAACACGCGCCCCAGTGGTTTGAGAGAAGCTCCGCCGGCGCGAACCTGGCGTGGTGCGCCATATAGCGTGTCCCCCACCAACGGATGTCCTATCGCAACAAAATGCGCGCGAATCTGGTGCGTGCGCCCGGTGCGCGGCTGGGCTTCGACCAGCGTGAAATTTCCCAGGCGCAGCAGCACGCGCCAATCCGTCTGGGCCGCGCGGCCATGCGCGAGGTGTGCGGTCATGCGCGTTCGGCGTTGCGGATCGCGCGTGATCGGGCGCTCGATTGTTCCGGCATCCCGGGCCAGCCGGCCATGAAGCAAGGCAATATATGTCTTTTTGACTGCGCGCGAGCGGAACTGCTCGCCGAGAACGCGATGGGCGACATCATTGCGCGCTACGATCATGGCTCCGGAGGTGCCGCGGTCCAGCCGGTGCACGATTCCCGGACGAAGATTTCCGCCAACCGTTGATAGCGTTCCGAAGTGATGGAGCAAAGCGTTGACGAGCGTGCCTCGCGTCGCCCCGGCTCCGGCGTGAACGACCATTCCCGCAGGCTTATTCACCGCGATGACGTCTTCGTCCTCGTAGAGCACGTCAATTGGTATCTCTTCGGGCGCAGCCCGCAATGGCGGGCGGGGCAAAACTTCAATTTCTATGGTGTCGCCTGCCATCACCAGCTGCGCCCGGCGTGCCAGGCGTTCGCTGACACGAACACGGCCCTGGTCGATCAATTCCTGAATGCGAGTGCGGCTGAGGTCCGGAAGGCGCGAAGCGAGGTAGAGGTCGAGACGGCGGCCGGCATCCTCCGCTGACGCGATAAACCGGCGCAACACAACGTCCTGTGCGGGAGCTCTTTCAGACGGACTACGATCGGGCTCTGGTTGCATGCTTCTCGCCGGCCAAAACTTCAAAAATAATCAGAGCCGCTCCGATGGTAATGGCTGAATCGGCAAGATTGAAGGCGGGCCAGCGAAAATTGCCGGCGCGCAATTCGAGAAAATCCGTGACGCCGCCGTGCAGGAGCCGGTCGAGCAGGTTTCCCGCCGCTCCTCCCGCGATCAAGGCGATGCCGGCCTGGCTCTCTGTCCTTCCCACGTGCCCCGCAAGCAGCAACCAGACGAGCAGAATAATTACGGCTGCAGAACTCAATACCAGCAGGAAAGAGATCCACTTGGAAGCCAATTCCGAAAACAGGCCGAAAGCGATTCCTGAATTCTGGCTGTGAACGAGATCCGCGAAATTGGGGACGAGCGGCCGCCGGAAGCCCTCGGTCGTGAGCCTTTCGACGGCATATTTAGTGGCGCGATCGGCTGCCACGACCGCCATTGCCAGCCAGAGCCAGCGCGCGCTCGGGGCGGCCATCAGGACTTCGCGCCGGCGGTTCCATCGGCGCCATCGATTTCCTTAAGAGCCGCAACGCAGCGCTCGCAGATGGTAGGGTAATCCGCGCTCTCACCGACTCTGACCGAATAGTTCCAGCAGCGCTCGCATTTCTTGCCCTGCGCGCGATGAATGGTCACGCCGAGGCCAGGCGGCGTTCCCGAGCCACCGGCTGGAGAGTTTCCGTTTGTCAGCTCCACTTGAGAAACAATAAACAACGCCGGCAACCAGGCTGCGTAATCCCTAAGCAGCGGCGCCAATTTGCTATCGGCGGAAAGCTCGACGCGAGCTTCGAGACCGCTATTGATTTCCTTGGCACTGCGCGCCCGCTCCAGAGATTTCAGCACGGCATTACGGACTTCGAGCAAATTCGACCAGCGGGCCTCCAGTGCTTCGTCGGGGCGCCGGAGGCATTCATCCGGACGCGGAAACAGCGACAGATGAACTTCGGCCGGCGCGCCCGCTTCGCGCGGCAGATATTTCCAGAGCTCATCCGTTGTATAGACCAGAATCGGAGCCAGTAGTCGCGCCAGAGCGCTGGCAATGCGGTAGATGGCAGTCTGCGCGGAGCGCCGGGCAGAGCCTTTCGCCGCAAACGTGTAAAGCCGGTCCTTGAGAATATCGAAATAAAAGGCGCTCAGGTCTACAACGCAGAAGTTGTACAGAGCGTGATAGACGCGATGAAAATCGAAGCTTTCATAGAATTCCAGACACTTGGCGACCAGCTGATTGGTCCTTCCCAACATCCAGCGGTCCAATTCTTCCAGCGAGTCTTCCGCGACCGAATCACGCGAGGGATCGAAGTCAGAAAGATTACCGAGAGCGAATCGGAAGGTATTGCGAATCTTGAAATAAGCCTCGGAGAGCTGCGTCATCACGTTCTGGGACATACGAACGTCGCTGTGATAATCCTGCGAAGCTACCCACAGCCTCAGCAGGTCGGCTCCCCATTTGTCGCAGATTTCCGTAGGCAAGATCACATTGCCCAGCGATTTGGACATGGGCCGGCCCTGCTCATCGAGCGTCCAGCCATGCGTGAGCACCTGGCGATAGGGAGCGCGCTCGCGAATCCCGACGCTGATCAGCAAAGAGCTATGGAACCAGCCGCGATATTGATCCGGGCCTTCCAGATACATGTCCGCAGGCCAAGGCAATTCGGCGTTTGGTTTGCCCGGAGGGTCGAGCACGGCGAGATGCGACGATCCGGAGTCGAACCAGACGTCGAGAATATCTGTTTCCTTGCGCCATTTTGCGGAACCGCACGCGCAAGCCGTCCCTTTGGGAAGCAGTTCCTCGGCGGAATGCGTGTACCAGGCGTCCGCGCCTTCGCGCTCAAACCAGTCAATGACGCGGCGAAGCGCGGCAAAGTCTTCGAGCCTCTGGCCGCATTTATCGCAATAGAAAATCACCAGAGGCACGCCCCATACGCGTTGCCGCGAAATACACCAGTCGGGACGATGCGCAATCATCTCGTGAATGCGTTCCCGGCCCCATTCGGGCGTCCATTTCACCTTGGGAATTTCGTCGAGCGCCAGCTTGCGTAAAGGCGGAGCTTTGGGAGCCGGAACCGATGCACTTCCGTTATCGAGTTGTATAAACCACTGCTCGGTGGCCCGAAAGATCACCGGATTGTGGCAGCGCCAGCAGTGCGGGTAGCTATGGTGAAGTTTGCTTTCGGCGACCAGTGCCCCGCGCGACTTCAGCAGTTCGATAATGGCCGGATTGGCCTCGAATACGGTCTTGCCCTTATATTCGGGCAGGCCTTCGGTGAAACGGCCCTGATCGTCGAGTGGCGCGTAAGTTTCGAGGCCATATTGCTGGCCCACGGCAAAGTCTTCGGCGCCATGACCCGGAGCGGTATGCACGATGCCGCTGCCTTGTTCCAGCGTGACGTGTTCGCCGAGTACTCCGGGAACGACGCGATCGAGGAAGGGATGCTGGAACTTGGCTTGAGCAAAAATACTGCCCGGAAATGGGCCGGCACGGGCCCCAAAGCGCATCCCTGTCTCCTTCTCGACGCTGCTAACCATCTCTTCAGCAATGATGTAGGTATCACCCCGGTCATCCGAAGCCAGTACATATTTAAGTTGAGGATTGAAAGCCAGCGCCATGCTAGCGGGCAGCGTCCATGGGGTGGTAGTCCAGACCAGAGCGTAAAAGCCCCCATCTGAAGTTCGGGGCTTCTCCGGGGATTCCACTACTCGATAACGCACCCAAATCGAAGGGCTGGAATGGTTTTCGTACTCCACTTCGGCTTCGGCCAAGGCGGTACGGTCATAGATGCACCAGTAGACCGGCTTCAGCCCGCGAAAGACGTATCCCTTCTCTAAAAACGTTAAAAATGCGTCCGCGATGCACGCTTCGTAGCTTTTGGACATCGTAAGATATGGATCATCCCAACGGCCCAAAACACCCAAGCGTTTGAAATCGCGACGATGCTGATCGACGTAGCGCAAGGCGAATTCGCGGCAGATACGCCGAAACTCCACGGGAGTGACGCGGCCCTTTTTGCCGCCGAGTTCTTTCTCGACTTGCGTTTCAATGGGCAAGCCGTGGCAATCCCAGCCCGGAACGTAAGGCGCTCGAAAACCGGCCATGGTTTTCGACTTCACCACCATGTCCTTGAGAATTTTGTTCAGGGCGGTCCCGAGATGGATCGTGCCCGTAGGATAAGGCGGACCGTCATGCAGAACGTAGGCCGGCGCCTGTTTTCGCGCCTCCTGAATCCGCTCGTAAAGCTTGCCCTCCTCCCATTGCGCGAGAATCCGCGGTTCGTTTTGCGGAAGGTTCGCCTTCATGGGGAAATCCGTCCGCGGGAGATTCAGCGTAGTTTTCAGGTTGACGGGTTTAGACATCTGTCAGAGAACTCCGTACTTCCGCGGCAGTTCGGGGCCATTACGACCCGAGCGGCTGGCTCTTTTAGGTCGGGTAATTCTAAGTACTCAACATACCAAACGGCGGTGCACAAGGTGAAAAGTCATATGGTACAATTTATTTTTGGCCAAGTCAGCCTCGTGACCAGGACATCCTTTTGGCCGCCGATGAATCTAACTCCTTTGGTGGAGCCTAGGCAGAGTCACGTATGCAACGACTGAACCTGAACCCCACGACACGCGATCCGCAGACCGCGCACTTGAATCTCGGTAGCGGCCCGACGCCTTCGTTTGCCCCGAGCCGGCAGCTCCAGTCATCCAGCTTCTGGACCAACCTTAAGGACTTTCTAACGGAGACGATCCATCCGTATTCCGCGCAACGCGCGGCAGCAAGTTTTTTATACCGAAGGTGTGGACAGCAGCTTTTCCGAAAGCCTGAAGTCGTTTTTCCGTCCCTCGCCAAAGGTTACGGGCGCGGCCGCGTCGGGCATGATCGTGGACCTCGAGCCCACGTACCGCGTGTTTTGGCGCAACTTGCACGATCTGATTTCGCCGCCCAAGTTGCCGCCGCTGAAGCTCACCAGCAAGCCCGTGCCGGTGAGGCCGCTCTGGGTCAAGCGGCGCGAATACAGCACGGCGCAGATGATCTCGATCGGCGTGCATGCCGTGATTGCCATATTGATCCTCGTGCCCCTCTTTCACCATATGGTGCAGCCGCCCGTGCAGGCCAGCACGGAGGTGATTGATATTTCGCCTTACCTTTCCAAGCTGCCTCCTGGAAAAGAAAGAGCGGGCGGCGGAGGCGGAGGAGGCGAACACAAGCAGCTACCCGATACGCAGGGCAAACTGCCAAAGTGGAGCATGACGCGGATTACTCCGCCTCTGGTGACTCCACATCCCAATCCGCAGCTGGCTTCTGAGCCAACTCTCCTGGGTCCGCCGGAGCTGAAGATTCCAAGTCCGAACGATCCGAACTTCGGCGATCCGCTGGCAGCCATGATGAGCGTCTCCGCGGGTGCCGGTGGCGGCGGAGGAATGGGCACGGGTGATGGTGGCGGAATCGGCAGCGGAAGCGGCGGTGGGTTAGGCCCGGGCTCCGGCGGCGGCACCGGCGGCGGCGCTTTTCGTCCGGGAACGGGTGGAGTCGGTTACCCGGCCTGCCTGTATTGCCCCGAGCCGCAGTATTCGGAAGACGCGCGCAAAGCCAAGTTCCAGGGAATTGTGGTCCTGCAGGTGATCATCCAGCCGGACGGCCATGCGACCAACATCCAGGTGGTGAAGGGCGCGGGTCTCGGACTGGACGAGAAGGCAATCGAAGCCGTGCGTACCTGGCGCTTCAAGCCGGCAATCGGTCCCAATGGCACGCCGGTAGCGACGATTACGCCGATCGAAGTCAATTTCCGTCTCCTCTAACCAATAGAGCAGTTCTCACCAAAACAGGCGCCAGTACCTTTACGCGCACCCTTGTTCTTTGATCTCGGTTTCATTCCGATTTGATCTGTTAGCATTTCGGCGTGCGAAATCTACGCCCACTTGCTTTTGCCTGTGCCCTTAGCGCCTTGTTAATTCCGGCTGCCCAAACCGCGGCCGCACAAGCCAGCGCGACGGGCAGTGTCGAATTGAATGCTTATGTAAGAGCATCCCAAGCGCAGCCGGAACCGGTGCGCGGAATGACCTTCTATCTCTTATCGAGAAGCCTTTCCGATATACGCAAGGAAGTCGCAACAGCCGACAGCATGGTGGATCTCGATCATTTCGTCGCCCAGCTTGACGTCTCCGCGGAATTGAAGGATTGGATATCAAAACATCGGCGCGTCGATCTCGCCGGCACAGATTTCACGAAGGAAGTTAGTCCGGATGACGTTGTCAAGGTGCCCGAATTTCTGACCGCCTATACGAGCCAGAATGGCGCGGCCTTGCACGCCGTTATTCCGGAACCCAAGTACAAGAAGGGCGAAGAGCAGAAGAATCCGGAAAAATATAAGGAGGACCGCGAGCAATATCGGCAGGCGCTTCGCCGTTATATTCAGGCGAACGTAGATTCCATAGAGGGAATCGACGCCGAGCTCAGGGATGTAAATCCGTATCCACGCTGGGCCAAGGTTCAAGGTGAACAGCAGCGCCATCTCGAAAAGCGAGTCATGCAACTCGCGCAAACACGTTATCTGGTGGCGACGGCGGTCAGCAATCTCAGCGGTCACGCGGCTTTTGACAACGTCCCTGCCGGAGAGTACTGGATTACCAATCTCGATATTCCCGCTTTGGCCGGCGATCTCCGCCTCCAGTGGGATGTCGCTATATCCGTCCCGCCGGCAAAAACGGCTCGTGTTGAACTCTCGAATTTGAACGCAGTCGAAACTTCAGAGCAAAACGCGCAGTGATCTAAAACTCCTTCTCCCTCGTTCGCGCAATCCCTCTAAGACATTGGCGGTACACTGAAGCCTTCCAGCATGAGTTCCGCATCTCCATCTCCTGAAAGTATCGCCGCCAATATTGCGAAATTGGCAGGAGCTGATGCCAAAGAGCGAGAAGCGGCCGCTTATGCGCTATTTCGGCTAGGCTGCGCCAGCGCTGAACCGGTGCTGAAAAAATGGTTCGCCGATCCGGAGTTCCGCGCGCTGGTTCCTCGCGGAGGTGTCCTGCTCACGGTGGGCCTGGCGGTTCAGCCGCCGACCTTCGAAGCGATTCGTGCGCGTTTCGGGCAGCCGCCACTCGCGGAAGTTCCCGCGGATCAGGACGTGCTCGAATTTGAATTGAGCTTTGCTCATGGCGTGCGGCTGGATGTGATTACGCCGCGCACGGCGACAGGAGAGGGTGCCATCGCGAAATTTCTCGCGCGCTTTGGCGAAGGCATCCAGCAGGTCGAATGCGATGTGCGTGACGCCTCGCGCGCTACGGAAATCCTGCAACAGCGCTTCCAAGTTCAGCCGATTTATCCCCAGATTCGCGCGGGCGCGAACCAAACGCGAGTGAACTTCTTTCTCGTGCCCATCGCAGACAATCGCAAGCTTTTAATCGAGCTGGTGGAATCTCCGAAGAAGGCAAAGAAGCGCGTGAGCATGATGCTTCAGGGCTTCAGCACGTTCTTCTCTTTGAGGCCGGCGTCGTGACAGGCGCGCCACGCGCGCAAGATTTCCGCCACGCTCCAGGCCTGCGCAAACGCACCGCGCGGGAGGTAAGGCGCGTCGCCATCGAAGATCTCGCTGATGGTGCCCAGCCCGGCTGCCGAAAGATGGTGGGCCATGGGTTCGAGGAACGCGAAGGCTTGCTGCGGATTCTGGTAAACGCGCAGGTGGGCCAGGACAAAAGGGCCGAGCAGCCAGGACCACACGGTCCCCTGGTGGTAAGCGGCGTCGCGCTCCGACTGCGGGCCTTCATAACGGCCGCAATAACTCGGATCGGCAGCGTCCAGGCTGCGCAATCCGTGTGGCGTTAGCAGATGTAGCGCGCAGGCAATCTAAGACCTGTTTTCTCTGATCCGCGTTCAGTGGGCTCTCGGGTAGCGAGACCGCAAAAATTTGATTTGGGCGCAGCGAACTATCATTTCCCTGCGGGCCGTCGATTACATCAAAGCAGCATTGGCGCTCCTCGTTCCAATAGCGCGCGAAACTTTTCTTCACGCGCTCGGCGAGGCCTTTATATTCGTCTGCCCGCTTTCCCAGTTCCGGGGCGAACCGCGCCATCGTATGAAGGGCGTTGAACCAAAGCGCGTTGATCTCCACGGGCTTGCCTATGCGCGGGGTAATCGGGCGATCGCCAACTTTTGCATCCATCCACGTAATTTGGCTTCCGGGCTCTCCTGCGCAAAGCAAACCGTCGGCAGGATCCACGTGAATGCCATATCGCGTCCCGCGCACGTACCAATCGACGGCGGCGGCGAGTACCTCGAAAACCTCTCGAACGATGCTCAGGTCTGAGGTCTGGGCCACGTATTCCCGCAGAGCCTGAAAGTACCAAAGCATCGAATCCACGGTGTTATAGGCCGCGGGTTCGCCTTTCTCCGAAAACGTGTTGGGAAGCAGGCCCTGTTGCGCGAAGCTCGGAAATTCGTGCAGCACGGATCGTGCTATCTCGGGCCGGCCGGTCTCCAACGCCAAACCGGGGAGCGCAATCATCGCGTCCCGGCCCCATTCGCCGAACCAGGGGTAACCGGCCACAATCGACCATCTCTCGCGTCCATCTGAAGTGCGACGGCGTGCTGGAAATTGAGCTGCCGCCAATACCAGTTGCCAAATCCAGTGCGGAGCTTCGAGGGCCGCTCGCGGATGCGCAGCGATCCAGCATTCGAGCAGCTTCTGGTCCAAGTCCTCGCGCGCGGTGAGCGCCGCGCGATTCTCGAGCTGCGGTTTGGGATCGGTGCTGAACGCAAACGTCACCGAGCCGCCAGGCGCGAGGCGCGTCTTGAAAACTGCCGCGAGCAAGTGGTCCTCGCGATGGTCCAGCCCGCGCTCGCGTTCCACAGCCAGATCGTAATTTCGATACCATTCGCTGCGAGCCTCTCCCTGCTGCGACATCGCTGAGCAAGTAAACGGGAATGGCTCCCTCGCGAGCGACAACGCACAGACCGCCTGGAACCGGCGTCACAGATGTCTTCCAGTCGCCTGCCTGCGTCGTGGCGTGAATATCGCGATAGTTCACGAGAATTTTGATTTCCAATTCCGCGGGTTCGGAGGCATAGACAAGTTCGTAGCGGATGAAAGTTGTGTTCGCGCCGTCCTGCATCCATACGCGCTTTTCGAATATCGCGTCGGCGCAGGCGAATCTCCACACAGGCACCGATCCCGCAAGACGAAATTGCTCGATGAGTCGAAATCCCTGCGGCTCGACGCTGCCGCTCGACCAACGATTAGCCCCCAGGGCGTAATCGCGGCCTGCATAGCGGAGGATTTCTTCGGCTTTTGGGATCAGGAGAACTCGGCCCAACTCAGGAACGGCAGCAATCAATAGGCCGTGGTAGCGCCGCGTCAGTACGCCAGTGACCGTGCCGGAAGCAAACCCGCCCAGCCCATTCGTCGCCAGCCACTCGCGTTCGTTCCCGACATCGAGTGAGCCGCAAATTTCCGAGCCAAATTTGACGACGATCGGCGCGCTCAAGCCTTACGTCCTGCCATAGACGGGAATGGCGGCGCCGTGAACGATGCGGGCCTGCGGTGAGCACAGGAACAGAATTACGTCGGCAATCTCTTCCGGCTTGGGCCAGTTCGCATAATCCGCTTTAGGCATGGCCTGTCGATTTGCGGGAGTGTCAAAGATGCTGGGTACGACAGAATTGACGGAGATGGGATAAGGTTTGACTTCCTCGGCGAGCGAATCGAACAGCGCGAGCGCCCCGGCCTTTGATGCGGCATATAGAGCGGCGCCGGGAGAGTTGCCGTAAGCTGCCCGCGATGCCACGTTGACGATCCAGCCGCGGTTCTGCCGGATCATCGCCGGGATCACGGCGCGAGCGAGCGCAAATCCAGCTTTCAGATTGAGGGACATCATCTGCTCGTAGGCTGAGGGTTCCTCTTCCCAGATTCGCTTGCCGCCGTGGTAGGCGCCGATGGTGTTCACCAGAATGTCGAGCGCGCCGCGTTTCGCAAGAATGTCCTCGACCATCCGCGCGACGCTGACAGGATCGGTCGCATCGACCATTACGCCTGTTGCCTCGTAGCCGTCGGTCTTCGATTGAGAAATGAATGCGTCGAATTCCTGCTGGTGCCGGTACGTCACGATGACTCGCGCGCCTTCACGCGCGAAAGCTGTCGCTACTGCGCGACCCAACGCGCCGGTGCCACCGGCGATCAGCGCGACTTTATCTTTAAAGCGAAGTTCTGGCGTCATTGAAGAATTAGATGCCTCCTCTTCTTCTTTTCGTTTTCTGTTTCGCTCTAGCTTGCGTGTGCCCCGCTTTGTTCGAGTAGCTTGGCCACCAATGCGGTCCATCCCGTTTGGTGCGAAGCGCCCAACCCAGCACCTGTCTCGCCGTGAAAATATTCGAAGAAGAGCACAAGATTGCGCCAGTAAGGATCAGACTGAAGTTGCTCGATCGAGCCGCATACCGCGCGGCGCCCATTCTTGTCGCGCAAAAAGATGCTGCTCAGCGACATGGAGAGCTCCGCCGCAATTTGCCAGAGCGTCAGCTTGCGCCCCGAACCCGTTGGAAAATCAACCTGCAACTCATCGCCATAATAGTAGTGGAATCTTTGCAGGGATTCGATGATCAGAAAATTCATGGGGAACCATATCGGCCCTCTCCAATTCGAGTTTCCGCCGAATGTGCCGGTGCGAGACTCGGCCGGTTCGTAGCCAACCCGATATTCGTTTCCCATCATGCTCAAAGTGTAAGGATGGTCCAGATGAAAGCGGGAAAGCGAGCGGATGCCGTACGGCGAGAGAAACTCCTTCTCGTCCAGCATGTAACTCAGGACGCGCAGCAGGCGTTCGCGATTCACGAGAGAAAGCAGCTGTCGGTGGCCGTTAGGCGATTTCTGGCTCATATCAAGGTGACGAGAGGCAGCGGGCACGTTTTCCAGGAACCACTGCACGCGTTCGCGGAAATGAGGCAAGTTCACGAGCATTTCGGGCTCCAGCGTCTCCACGGCAAAAAGCGGAGCCAGCCCGACCATGGAACGAACTTTCAGGAAGCTCTGTGAGCCGTCCGGCAGATGCAAGACGTCGTAGTAGAAACCGTCTTCCTCATCCCAGAGCGCGATGCCTTCGCCGCCAAGATCGTTCATCGCCTGGGTTATATAGATGAAGTGTTCGAAAAACTTGCTGGCAACGCTTCCGTAAACCCGATCTTCTCGCGACAGCTCCAGGGCCATCGCCAGCATGTTCAAGCAATACGTACCCATCCAACTTGTGCCGTCCGCTTGCTCCAAATGACCGCCCGTGGGCAAAGGCGCTGAACGGTCAAAGACCCCGACGTTATCCAGCCCCAGAAATCCGCCCTCAAATACGTTCAGACCGTCAGGATCCTTGCGATTCACCCACCATGTGAAATTGATCAGCAGCTTTTGAAAAACGCGTTCCAGGAAGGCGCGATCGGCGCGGCCACGCACGCGTTTTTCGATTTTATATACGCGCCATGCCGCCCAGGCGTGCACAGGCGGATTAACGTCGTCAAACGCCCACTCATAGGCCGGCAATTGTCCATTCGGATGCATATACCATTCGCGCAGCAGAAGAATGAGCTGTTCCTTGGCGAATTCCGGATCGATTACGGCTAGCGCCACGCAATGAAAGGCGGAATCCCAGGACGCAAACCAGGGATATTCCCATTTATCGGGCATGGACAGTACATCGGCGGCGTGAAAGTGCTTCCATCGATAATTACGTCCCTTTTTGCGTTCTGCCGGACACCCAGGAAAGGCCGGATCGCCGTGCAGCCAAGCGTCCACGTCGTAGTGGTAAGACTGCTGCGACCACAGCAGGCCGGCGAAAGCCTGCCTTTGTACCTGCCGGGCATCATCCGTCATTTTGCGGGAGGCATACTGGGCGTAGAACTCGTCGGCTTCCGCGATGCGCGCGCGGAACACCTCATCGAACACTTCGCTGAAGGGCGCCTGGCCGAAGGGCGGCTGACTAAAAGCAACATCGGGGTTCTGATCTGTGAGGCGTAACTGAACCGTTGCGGAGCCGCCTGCCGGTATTTCGAAGCGATAGAGTGCCGCGGCCTTGGTGCCTGTTTCGTCAGGATTCACCGCGGATTCATTCTCGGCGATCAGGTAATCGTGAAAGGCGTCTTTCAGGTATGTGGCACGGTTCTCAACTCCAAACAGGCGCTTAAAGTTGGTCTCATTGTCGGTGAATAGCAATTTAGGTGCGCCTTCCGCAATAAGCCAATGCTGTACATCGTCCGCAGCCTGAAGGCGAATACATTCGTAGCCGAGCTGGTCACGCACTCGCCAGAGCTTGGGCCGCTGCGTTTCGTCGCGCCAGGACCACGTATTGCGAAACCAAATCGTCGGGAGCAGGTCAAGGGGAGCGGAATCGCTTCCGCGATTCCATGCTGTGACGCGAATTAAGATGTCTCCCGCCGTCGCCTTTGCGTACTCCACGAAGATATCGAAATAGCGATTGCCATCGAACACACCGGTATCGAGCAGCTCGAATTCGGGATCGGCTTTCGTCCGGCGGCCGTTCTCGGAGACCAGCCGCGCGTAGGGGAATTCGGACTGGGGATACTTGTAGAGCATCTTCAAGTAGGAGTGCGTTGGTGTGGCGTCGAGGTAGAAATAGCATTCCTTTACGTCTTCGCCGTGATTGCCTTCGTGACCGGTCAGGCCAAACAGCCGTTCCTTGAGGATCGGATCGCGCCGGTTCCAGAATGCCGGCGCGAAGCAGATATGCTGATGGCTATCGCAGATTCCCGCGATGCCGTCTTCGCCCCAGCGATAGGCGCGGGAACGGGCGTGGTCGTGCGGAAAATATTCCCAAGCCGTGCCATTGGAGCTGTAATCCTCGCGAACCGTCCCCCATTGGCGCTCGCTTAGATAGGGCCCCCAATGCCTCCATTGCGCTTTGCCCAGTCGCACGTCCTCGAGCCTTTGATCTTCGCGGGTCATTTATTTATGCGCTGATTTCGAGGGGCAAGTGATGGCTGGAGCTTTCTGCGATGGGCATTGTCAGGCCGAACTAGATTCTAACTCTTCCGAGCACGTCATCCCCAATTCGGCAATTCGCGGAGACCAAGCATGGCTTCCGCGGCCCATCGGCCCAGATAAACCGATAGCGCCACGCCTTGACCTGCATATGCGCCCAGGACAATCGCGCGATCACTCTGCGGATGGTGCGTGAACACCGGGCTCCAGTCTTCGGCGATCAAGATCGGGCCGCCCCAACGGTTTGTGAATCCAACTGATTTCAGAGCCGGATGCAATCCGCGCACTCGCCGCTCAAGCCGGGCGATGAGTTCGGCCGCCTCGCCCGAGTCGATGTCGATCTCGTAGAGTTCGCGCCAATTCTCCACGCCGATCAGACCGCCTCCAAAAATGATTCCGCCGGTCGGCAACGTTCGTCCCCAAAGATAGGGAAGATCCACGGTATAGAATGACCTTCCCGAACCCAGTCCAATATCTTTGAGCTGCGCCCGCGTTAGAGGCTCGGTTGCGACCGCCAGCGTGAACTTCGGCTCAGCACGGCCAACGAGCACATTCAGTTCGAGCGACAGCGCATTCGTGGCGATCAGGGCGTTTTCGGCGTAAATCTGCTTCGTGCCCACCGTCAGGCATAGCCGATTTTGAAAAGCGATCTCGTCGACCCGCGTGTCTTCATGAATCTGCGCGCCCAGACGATCGGCCGTGCGCGCCAGTTGGCTAATGAGCTTGCCTGCGTCAACCGTTCCTCCCGCAACCTCAGCAACGACGCGCAGCGCGCCGGAATCGGACCAGGAAATCGGCGAGTCTGGGCGCGCACCGCGTCGCCCAATTTCCCACGCCCCACGAAGGTCGAAATCGCACTTCACTCCGAGTTCTGCGATCGTCTGACCAAAGCCGCCCAAAACGTCGCCCAGCCCCGGAAGATCACCTGCCGAGGTTTCCGCCAAGACCATAGCGCCTGTATTCCCGCTGGCGCCGGCCCCGATTTGCTCCGCTTCGAATACGCTTACGGTTTTATCCGGCGCCAAATGACGCAGCCAGGCCGCGGCTGCGAGGCCTGTAAATCCGCCGCCGATTACGGCGAAATCGACTTCCTCGGAAAGAGCAGCCGATGACGGATGAAAATCGATCGTCCACGGAGATTTTCCCCAGCGCTTTTTAGCAACTTGCGATCTTTGTCGCGTCTCAGCCAAATTCGTACCCTTATCAAGCGACTCCGGCAAATTCAGCACCAGGACAACCGCAGTTTTTAGATGCCGGGAAGCTACGGCAAGTAAGTTCGCCAGGTTGGGGCTCAAGGCCAGGTTGGGACTCAAACAACGATCAAGTTCAAATCGCCTCAGGTGGCGCGACGCGATAAACCAGTGCTACCATCGGCCTACTTCGTGTAGGAGGCCGCCGTGAGAATTCGAGCTCGTTCGCATTTGTTGGCAATCGCACTGAGCGCCGCGATACTAATTGCCGTTGGCTTGACGAGCACGAAAGTTATCGGCCAAACGGCTTCGAATACTTCATCGGCTGCAGCCACTTTAAAAACCCCGTGGGGCGCTCCGGACCTGCAAGGCACGTGGAGTAATACGACGGTCGTCCCATTCCAGCGCCCGGCACAGTTTGGCAATCGGGAGTTCATGACCGAGGCCGAGCATCAGAAAGCCGAAGATGAACTGCTCAGGCGCGACGCGCTCCCGGGCCGAGACAGCCGCGAAAGCAACGGCAAGGACATTCGCGGCACGGAAAAGGACGTCGCGCGCGCTTACAACGAGCACTGGTTCGGCGATAAGCCGACGGAAGTAGGCCGCCGCACGTCGATGATTATCGATCCGCCCGATGGCAAAATGCCTGCCTACACTCCGGAAGCGCAGGCGCGAATCACCAAGAGGCGTGAGTACCTCGAGGCGCTCCTGCAAGGCACGTCGGGTGGCAAGCCTGGACCGATTTCTCCGCTGCGAAACGCGCCTCCGCCTGACTACAACCTCGAGCGCATGAATCGCTCGGATGGTCCTGAGGACCGCAGCAGCGTCGAGCGCTGTCTGCTCAATGGACTTCCTGTGATTCTCCCGGCAGGAATTTTGACGCCGGATGGCCGGCCCTACGGCAATTTCGGCGGCGTGTTGCGCATCGTCGAGAGCCCTGATTCCGTCGACATCTATTACGACATCGGGCAGGGCACGGGCTTCAATCGCCCAATCCCCATCACGGGCCGGCAGCATCTGCCCAAGAACATTCACCAATACTGGGGCGATTCGATCGGGCGATGGGAAGGCGATACGCTGGTGGTTGACGTCACGAATTTCAGCCAGGAGACCGAGTTCCGCGGCTCGCGCGAAAACCTCCACTTGACCGAGCGCTACAAGCGCATCGATGCCAAAACGCTGCAGATCACTACAACCGCTGAGGACCCGACGACTTGGGTCAAGCCTTTCACGTTTGTGCAGGAGCTGCGGAAGAACGCCGACAAACCGAATATGGTGTACGAAGGCGGGTGCCACGAGGGCAATTACGGGCTGCTTGGGATGCTCGCCAACACGCGAGCGGCGGAGAAGGCGTTTGCCGAGGGCGAGGGGCCTGATCCCGCGCTGGAAGATAATGCGACCGGCGGCGGTGGCGACCAATAGCTCATTTTTTTGCCATTGCCCTGCGTCCCTGATCCGCGTTTTCTCGGTGAACTCAGTTCCTCTGTGCGCTCTGTGTTAAATTCCCGATTCTCAACGTTCGTAAAGTTTGTCGCCCGGCGGGATTTTGCGGGTGACGTCGATCACGATGGTGTCGCCCTCCCAGTGCTTCACGAGTTGCTTCTTGCGCAGATGACCCAGGAAGGTTTCCTCCGCCAGCTCAACGCATTTGTATTCCATCAACTGCGCGTTGGCTTCGAGCTGACGGTAGAGGACCATGCTCATCTTCCACGGGCGGGTAAAGACGTTCGGATCCTCAATCGTGACCTCGTAGCGCAGCGCGTCGGGGGTAATTGGCGTAAAGCGCTCGACGACGTGCAGCGCGTCGCTATGGAAATCGCCGGAGCGCGAAAACCAGGTGCGATCGTTGAAGTGGCTCACATCGACGACCAGCGTGTTGCCTTCCCAGTGGCCAACCGAATGGCCCATCCAGGTATCGGCGGGCGGCGGATCAACAGGATCGAGGTGAATGGTGCGGCTGGCGCCTGCAAACTCGAATGACATTTCGATTTTGTTCGTGCCCTGCGTGATCCGGAACGGATAGGGCATGTACATGGCCCGGGGAATTCCGGGCGTATAGCAGCGGACTTCAGGATCGCGATCCAGCCAGTGTTCGGCGTTGTCTTTCTTTTTCGCCGCGGCTTCGGGCTTGTACGGGATCTCGTTGCCTTCCACGACGCCGGGGCCGGGCGGAACGCCGCCGTCCGCGCCGAGCGCCAGAACTGGAGCGGCCAGCACGGGCACATCGGGATATACACCGGGCTGCGCGACGGCCGGACGCATCGTATGAGCCAGCAGGTCCCAATTCGCCGTCGTAGTCGCCTGCCAGATGCCGTTCAAGTTGGGATGGCCGTCAGGAGTCCGCGCCGCGCGCGTCGCCTGCGCTGGCCGAGTCGCCTGAGTCGTGCGGGCCGCCTGGCCGGTCATTCGGATGGCAGCCAAAGAAAACACGGCGGCAATCGCGGCGCTGGCAATCAAAGCAGTCGGGCGGTTAAATCCGATTCGCATATTCGGGGTCTCCTGCTGTGGTAATCGGCGCATAAGTTAGCGAGGTAAGAGCGTCGCGTCAACCACGCGCGCTCAATCTTCTGGACAGTGACGCGATCCTTGAAGATAATGGCGCACATCTGGCGGTTTCGAACCGCACTGGTCTTCGAATACCCCTCCGTTTGGGTTTAGCGGGAGGTCTCAAATGCGCACTCGGCTCTTAAAGTCCATCGTGGCGCTGGCCGCGATCATGTCGGCACTCGTGTTTTTGAAACCGGCGCAGGTGACGGTCGCGCAAGAGGGTCCGACGGCTTCCGCGACGGCGGCAGCCCCAACGCTGAAAACGCCGTGGGGCGAACCGGATCTGCAGGGCATTTGGATGGACGAATCCGACACTCCCTTACAGCGTCCCGCCAAGTATGCGAACCAGGAATTTTTCACCGAGGCGCAACGGGCCGAATTGGATAAAGAGCGAGCGGCGCTGCTCGGGCGCGATAAGCGCGTGGAGCGCGGCACAGAGCTCGACGTCGCCGGCGCGTATAATGCGGCGTTTATGTCCATCAAGCGCACGGGCGTGCGCACGTCGCTGATTGTCGATCCGCCGAACGGCCGGATTCCGCCGCTGACGCCGGAGGCGCAGAAGATTGCCGCTGCGGACCGGGCGTTACGTCTCGCCTTGCTGCAATCTACCGAAACCTGCAAGAACAAGTCGGTGGCCTGTGAAGGCGGCAAATACGATCCCACGCCTTCGACGCGCCGCGCCGAGCTTCCCGCTCGCTACAACACGGCACGCATGAATCGCCACGATGGGCCGGAGGACGGAGCGTTGCCGGACCGTTGCCTGACCGGCGGGTTGCCCGAATTTGGAACAGCCTACGGTGGGAGCTTCCGCCGAATCGTGCAGACGCCGGGCGGCATCGCGATGTTCTACGATGTCGGCCAGGGGCAAGGCTGGCAGCGAAACATCGTCATGAATGGAAGCCCGCACTTGCCGCCGAGCATCCGCCAGTGGTTTGGCGATTCGCGCGGCCATTGGGAAGGCAATACGCTCGTGATCGACGTTTCGAACTTCAGCCCGAAAACGGACTTTCGGGGCTCGCGCGAGAACCTGCATCTGGTCGAACGCTGGACGCGAAAGGGGCCAACCACGCTCGAATACGTGGTCACCGTCGAAGATCCGACCGTGTGGACGCGGCCGTGGACCGTCAAGCAAGAGTTCACCAAGCAGAGCGAGCAGGAAAACAAAATTTATTACGAGCCGCGCTGCGTCGAAGGAAACTATGCTCTCCCCTCGCTGATGCTGTCAGCGCGTATGGCAGACCGCGCCTTTGCGCAGGGGAAAGGTCCTGATCCGGCGTTAAGTGACAATGCCACGGACTTTGTCGGCGTTGAAGACGATCCGTTGCAGTGAGGCATCGCGGAAGATTCAGGAGGAGATGATGCGCGACCGGTTTTCACGCTCCATGATAACTCTCGCCATTGCCGCGGCTGCGGCCGGCGCGATCATTTCCGTATCCATCACGCGTACGTCGGCGCAGACTCAAACGGCTTCCGCAACGGCGCACACTGCTTCAGCGAAGTCGTCGGCGACAGCTCCAGCGCTGAAAACGCCGTGGGGTGAACCGGATCTGCAAGGCATCTGGACCGACGAATCGGACACGCCGTTGCAGCGCTCTCCCAAGTATGCGAACCAGGAATTTTTCACCGAAGCGCAGCGGGCCGAATTGGACAAAGAACGAGCGGCGCTGCTCGGCCGGGACAGGCGTGTGGAGCGCGGCACCGAGCTCGACGTCGCCGGCGCCTATAACGCGCAGTTTATGTCCGTCAAGCACACCGGTGCGCGGACGTCGCTGATTGTGGATCCGCCCAACGGCCGAATCCCGCCGCTCACGCCGGAGGCACAGAAGATGGCCGCCGCCGAGCGGGAATTTCGTCTCGCACTGCTGCAAGCGACGCAGACTTGCAAGAACAAGTCGGTGGCATGTGCCGGCGGGAAATACGATCCGACGCCCTCGCCGCGATTTGCCGAGCCTCCTCCCCGCTACAACACGGCGCGCATGAATCGCCGTGATAATCCGGAGGATGGCGCGTTGCCGGACCGCTGCCTGACCGGCGGGCTGCCCGAATTCGGAGGCGCGACCGGCAGCTTCCGCCGCATTGTGCAGACGCCCGGCGGCATCTCGATGTTCTACGACGTCGGTCAGGGACAAGGCTGGCAGCGAAATATCGTTATGAACGGAAGCCCGCACTTGCCGGCCAATATCCGCCAGTGGTATGGCGATTCGCGCGGTCACTGGGAAGGCAACACGCTGGTCATCGACGTGACGAACTTCAGTCCAAAGACCGATTACCAGGGTTCGCGGGAAAACCTGCACCTGGTGGAGCGCTGGACGCGCACCGGGCCGAACACGCTCGAATACGTGGTCACGATCGAAGATCCGACCGTGTGGACGCGGCCATGGACCGTCAAGCAGGAGTTCACCAGGCAGAGCGAGCAGGAGAACCGAATTTATTACGAGCCTCGCTGCATCGAAGGAAACTATGCTTCCCCGGGCTTGATGCGCGGACAGCGCATGGCAGAGGCCGCCTTTGCGGAGGGACAAGGTCCCGACCCGGGAATAAGCGACAACGCCACGGATTTTGTGGGCGTCGAAGACGATCCGTTGCAGTAGCGACGACAGGAGCAAGAGGAGGACATGATGCGCGGCCGATTCTCAGGTTCGATGATAACGGTCGCCATTGCCGCGGCTGCAGTCGGCGCGATCGTCTCCGTGTCCATCACGCGCACGTCGGCTCAGGCTCCGGCCGCTCCCGCGGCGCGGCCAGCCCGCGTCGGCGGCAAGCCTAACTTCAGCGGCATCTGGGAAGCCAATAACGAGGCCAACTGGGATTTGCAGGCGCATGCGGCGCTTCCCGCCGCAGTCACGCAGCCGGGCGTTTATCCTTACGACTACGCGCGAGTGCCCGCAGCTCCGGTTCTCGCGCTGGGCGCCGCGGGCGCGGTACCCGGATCGCTCGGCGTGGTGCAGGGCGACGGGCAAATCCCCTACAAGCCGGAAGCTTTGCTGATGAAGAAAGACAACGCGGAACATTGGATTGACCGCGACCCGGAACTGAAGTGTTACCTGCCGGGCATTCCGCGCGCGATGTACATGCCTTATCCCTTCCAGATCACGCAAGGCACGAACAAGATTCACATGGCCTACGAATTCTCGAATACGGCGCGCACGATCCATTTGGACAAGGTCGCAGGGCCGCCCGATGACACCTGGATGGGCCACTCCGTCGGACATTGGGATGGAGACACGCTCGTCGTCGACGTCACAAATTTCAACGACCGCAGCTGGTTTGACCGCGCCGGCAATTTCCATAGCGACGCGCTGCACCTTACCGAGCGCTTCACGCTGATGTCGCCTGATATCATTCGTTACGAAGTGACGATCGAAGACCCGAAGGTTTTTACGCGGCCCTGGCGGATCGCCATGCCGCTCTATCGCCGCGTGGAACCGAACATGCAGCTTCTCGAGTTTCGCTGCAATGAATTCGTCGAAGAGTTCATGTACGGAGGTCTTCGCAAGCAGCAGTTGGTGAAGCACTGGGAAGGCGAAACCATGGCGGTCGATATCACCCGCAAGGTGCCGTCCGGTGATAAGTTCTATGAGTGGTACGGCGGTAAGCAATAGGGGCGGACGCCGCTTATCCTGATTCGGGATAGTCGAGCCGCCGCGGGCCCGGTTCATTTTGGTTCTACATGCGGAGGAGGCTGAAGTCGATGCGAACGAAAATTGCAACGGTAGTCGCCGTCGTGGGTTTCGCAATCCTGGGAGGTGCGGCGTCAGTCTCGGCGCACCACGCGTTTGCGGCGGAGTTCGACGCGAATAAACCGGTGAGTTTCAAGGGGACCATCACGAAAATGGAATGGGTAAATCCCCACACCTGGATGCACGTCGACGTGAAGAAGCCCGATGGCACGGTTGAGAACTGGGCCGTCGAAGCGGGCACGCCGAACGTCCTTTTCCGGCGCGGGTTCACCAAGGAATCCCTGCTGCCCGGCACCGAAGTGGTGGTCGATGGATACCAGGCGAAAGACGGGTCGCACCGAGCCAACGGCAGGGATCTTACGTTCCCTGATGGGCGAAAACTGTTCCTCGGCTCGTCCGGAACCGGCGCGCCATACGAGTTGTCGCCGGAGAGCAAGAAATAACGGACGCGGCGCCCGCGTTTGCATTGGCGCGCGGATCGTACCCGATCCGCGCAGCCTTTTCCTTGTTTACGCTCGGGATTGCGCATGAGTGGATCCCCAATGCTTGAAATCGGATAAGAACGAATTTCCAAATGAAGCGCGTTCTGATCGGGCTCTTCTGTATTTTGACGTTGGCTCTCTGCTATTTGGTGACCTCGCCTACTCAAGCCGCCTACAGAGTACAGAGGTCGAGTGAAGCGGCAGTTCACATCCACTTGATTCCGCCGGACCCTGGCTCCGAAAAATGGGCGCGCCTGGCCAATTTTTCGCGAGCGGCCCATTCGACGCAGCATCATTGCAGTCGGCTGCCAACGAAAGTAATGAAGGAGGCGGCGGGATCGGAGGGACCCTTCTCGATTTCTTCCAACGGATGGGCGATTCATCGTGGAGCACCGGCCTGCACGAATCCCGCTATGCTTACGACCTGATCGAATCGGTCCATGTATGGGCGCTGTGCCTATTCTTCGGCTTGGCCGTGATGTTCGATTTCCGCCTCCTCGGCTGGACGATGAAGAGCGTGCCCGTATCCGAAGTTGCCCGGCGCCTGCTGCCTTGGACCGCAGTTGGATTCGTCGTCATGGTCATCAGTGGAACGCTCCTGTTTTCGGCCATACCGCTGCGCTCCTATCAGAATATTTTCTTCCGCGCCAAAATGATCATGCTGTTGCTGGCGGGCCTGAACGTGTGGATCTTTCATTCGGGCGTTTATCGCCGGGTGACAACGTGGGATGTGGATAATGTAACGCCCAAGGCAGCCAGAGTTGCCGGCGCGCTTTCGCTGGTGCTATGGGTCTGCATCGTTCTTTCGGGAAGAATGATCGCGTATAACTGGTTCGACTGCGATAGGCAGCCGCAACCGGCGATCGTTAATTTCCTCACCAGTTGCGTGCCAACCCAGGCGGAACACTAATGTCGCTGCTGGCCTTCTTTCAGTGGTGCGAAGCTTCGGGAATCGGCGAAACGATCCGAAAGTCATCCTGGTTATTTCCGGTGATCGAGGCAATTCACCTCCTTGGCCTGGGAGTGATCGGGGGAGCGGTGTTGGTTGTGGACATGCGTCTCTTAGGTCTTGGATTGAAGCGGCAGTCCGCCGCAGAGCTCACTCGCAACGCGCAGCCCTGGCTCGTCGGCAGCCTCGTATTAATGATCATCACGGGTGGCCTGCTCTTCCTCTCCGAAGCGATCAAGTGTTATTACCATGACGCCTTTTGGTTCAAGATGTCGTGTCTGTTTCTGGCGATCGTCTTCACTTTTACAATCCAACGCAAAGTGACCATGACCGACGAGACTCGAGTGAGCCCCGTTTGGAGCAAAGTAGTGGCAGTGGTTTCGGTCTTGCTGTGGGCGGGTGTAGGAATCGGCGGGCGCTGGATCGGATTTTCGTAGGGAACGCTTTGCTTCCCTGCTTCGTGCTTTGCCGCTATGTGGCCGGCGACGGCACGCGCCGGCGCAAAAATTGCGAGCGGTGCCAAGCTTCCCAGATGTTGCCGACGAGAACGCCCGCAAGAAGATAATGGGCCGCACCCACCCACTCAAAGGTCGCGTAACTGGCCAAGGCGACAAGCACTCCGCACACAATCTGATCGGGATACCTCACGGGCGAAGTTGGCGGATCGGTCAAGATGAAGAACGCAAAGAAGAGCACGGCGTGGAGATCGGGCGCGCGAAACATTTCGGCGACCTTTCCCGGATCGCCGGCGAAGCTCGTGAGCGTAAATAGCCCAAAGTAGGTAAACAGGAAAACGAGAACCAAGGGAATCTTGTTGACGCGATCCGCGATGAACGCGCCGGTCGCCACAAGCACGATCAGAGCGTAGGGTGAAATTTCAGGCAAGGCGCCCCACCAACTCTGTCCCGTATTGAAAATGTAAAAGGTAGCAACCAGAGCCAGTGCGGCCGGATTAAAGATGTTGGCCGAGCGAGTCCGGGCGACGTACTTACTCGCAATCGCTATGGCCGAGGTGCAAGCGGTGACGTACCAAGGCTCCTGTGGAGTCAATATCATTGCAACAATCAGACCCGTGAGAACTGCGCCACTGGGAAATTCCCAGGCGCCTCGAATTTTTCGGAGAATCAGCACGTCGATCGCACTAGCGACCAAAACCGCAGTTGCGAGACCGGGCGCTACTAATGCGATCCCCTCGTGCGGGGCGGCTACCGCAACCAGAATCACCAGCACGATGATGAGAAGACCCTTGGGCGTCTGAAAGAATCGCCAAATCGCAGAGCTAGTGGTACTCACGGAACCCTCGAGTTGCATATAGTTCCAGGGTCGGGGAAATGATCAGCCCATCCACGCCCAAACGATGGAATAGTTGAATCCCATCAGACGGACCCAGAACGAAAGCGGCCGTTGCGAGCGCATCGGCCAGCATCGCTGTAAGTGCGATAACCGTCACGCTGGCCACGGCGTTGGCTGACGATCCTGTGCGCGGATCGAGAATATGATGGCCTTGCTCGTCGTTCGCCCGTTTTTCGTAGTCGCCTGAGGTGCAGACGGCGCGGTTTGAGACTCGGATCGAATCAATCAATTCCCCATCGTTTCGCGGATGGCGGATTCCGATCGGACCATGGCTCGCCACTGGGATTGCATCCTCCGAGATAGAGATCGCCACCCGCGTTGATCGCAAAATTTTTGAACGATTGAAGCTCGCGTGCGGCGAGATCAACCGCCAACCCCTTCGCGACGGCGCCAAGATCAAGAATCAGCGGACGATGCAAGGTGATCGTCTGGCCTTCCGCGTCGAGGCGAACATCCCGGTAGCTGACAGGGAAATTGGAATCGAGAGGAGTTCGGATCGTTTGACCGGTGCGGTATTCGCGATTGAAACCGAGCGATTCCATGGCGTAGCCGACCGTCGGATCGAACGCGCCTTCAGTTGCTTCCGCTACGGCCAACGCGAATTGCACCGCTTCGAAAAGGATCGTGCTGACTGGAACGGGCACGCCCACCTGGGTCGCGAGCCGCATCACTTCGCTGCTGGACTCGAATCGCGTGCAACATTCCTCAATTTTGTAAAACCAATCAAGCGCGCGGTCGACCGCTCGCTCGCGCTCAGTCCTCTCCGTCTCCCCTTTGTGACCGGCCATGTCTCCCACTACATGGCCCACGACGTGGATCGTCACAAAGGTACCCATCAGGGCGACGGTGCGGACGACCTCGTTACTCTGTGGCTTTGGATAGTGCTGCGACGACTGCATCAGCGAATGCATAGCTGCTCTCAGTGGCTCCTGAGACGTAATCGACCTTCGGGCCCTGCCTTTCGACCACCTGTGAGGGTAAGTCGGGCAATCCGGCGCCCGGAATTTTTGGCGCGATCCAACCGCAGGAGTAGCGCGTCAGGCATTGCGAAATCGCGACGAGAGCGATCTTGCCGTCCTGAATCGTAACGGATGCTTCGATATCACCGTGACGGCAACTGCCCCATCCCAAGTAGACGCCGTCTTTGTACGCGCTCTTTGCTGCGCCCGCAGGCGGCGCGGCCGCTTCGATAGGCGGATTAGTCGCTGACGCCGGCGATGGTGCGGAGGATGACCCTGCTGAATCGCTGGCGCTACTAGGCGCCGCTTTGCGAGACGGAGTCGAAGGCCTCTTGGTATTTTTCTTGCTCGCAGGAGCCGCAGAAGACGAAACCGGCGGAGCCGCGGAGGAGCCTGGGTTTGCAGCGGGTGGAGGTGTCGCGATCGCAATCGTAGCGGACGTTCTCTGCTGCGGTATCTGCGAATCAAACCGATGCGCCGCAGGACTCGTTCGGTGATAGCCCGCAGCGTAGATAGCAACGATGGCGGCGGAACTCAAGGTAATCAGGCCGTTCGAGATTCTCTGGGTGGGGCTTGTTCGCTCTTCGACAAAATCCTGTGAGCGAAGCGGTAGCGTTCCAGCCCCAAGGCCCGCGGCCAGCAGAATGATGGCGATGCCGGTGAACGTGCCCCAGTGGGGATGACCGGCTGCGACAGAAGCCCCGAACACAGCCAGTATGATCGCAGCCAATAAAAGGGTCGATTTATCCATCTACGAGACCTAGCTCGAAACACGCTCTGCGGATTTCTGAAATATTGAGCGAGGAATTATTCACTCGGTCTTGGAGTACGTAATGCTAAAAGTCGTCGATCCGCCACCCGATTCAACATCGCGCAGCACGACGAGTTTTCCATCGCTCAAGCTGAGGATGTCCCTGCCCCAGTTCATTCCTTTTTTGAAGTGCAGGTGCAGCTTCGTTCCGTCCCAGTGCGCCCAAGTCTTCAAGGCGTTGGGATCGCCGGCCGGAGTCACCGTTTGCTTGTCATCCAGCGTATAAGACTCTTTTTCCGATCCAATTTGTACGGCGATTTGGTTCGCTGTCTGCGTGATCATGATCGTCTGCGGCGCTTGAGCAAAAATTTCGCGGATGCTCGCCCCATAGGCATTGTCCGCGTCTCCACCTCCGCCCAGGCCACCACCGGCGGACGGCGGGCGGCCGTTTCGGGGATCGACGGGTGGCTCGATCTGGGCGAGTTTCCAGTTTCCGGAGAAGTTTGGCATTGCCTGGGCGCGTGAGATTACCGGCAGAGCTAGAGTAAAGATGAGCAGCAACGGCAGATTTCGCTTAGCCATATGGTTCTCTCCTTCTTCAACGATCGACCGGCAGCTCAACTCGATTTCTTCGGCATGAGCGGCACTTGCTTAAAAAAATGCGACGGGTCGGCTCCGGGCTCGCGGGCGGAACTTCTGTGGCCGCCCTCCGAAAACTTCGGCGGTATAGAGATTGCCCTCGCTGTCTGACGAAAATTGGTGAACGGCCCAGAACAGGCCCGGCTCGGTGCCGTGTGTGCCCCAGGCATACAACAGATGGCCCTGCAGATCGTATTTCAAGAATTTATCGAGCGGACCCGAAAAGGCCCACAGGTAACCATCGTTGCTAATGCGAATGTGGTAAGGCTGCGCGATATTGGGAAACTGGTCGAGGTACTTGCCATTCTCATCGAAGACCTGAACGCGGTTGTTGGCCCGATCGGAGACGTACACGCGGCGATTGCGGTCGACGGTGATCGAATGCGGCGTGTTGAACTGGCTATTCCCCGTGCCCGGTGTTCCCCAAGTCAGCAGAAACTTTCCGTTCTTGTCGAATTTTACGACGCGCGTATTGCCGTAACCATCGCTGATGAAGAATGTGCCGTCAGGCAGCCAGGCGATGTCGGTAGGACGCTTGAAATGCTTGTCGTCATTGCCGGGTTCGTCCCTCACGCCAAGAGTCATGAGCAGCTTCTTGCCATCATTGGTGAATTTGAAGACCTGATGATGGATGTCGTCAACGACCCAAACGTTGTGTTCAGGATCGTAAGGACTGATGAGGACGGAGTGCGGCCCGCGGCCATCCTCGAAAAGATGATCCCATTGGGTCCATGCCTCGATCAGCGTGCCGTCGGCATCGACAATGGCGATGCAATTTTTGAACACGGGCACCAGGCCTGTGGCCGCCAGCCCAAGGGAGCCCGAGAAACCATTGAAATTGCGAGGCAGTTTATCCGGCAGTTTCAATTCACCGCGGTTAGCAATGAAGATTCTGTTGGGCGTTTCGGCGAAGATGCCACCGGTCGATCCCCAAATGTACCCCTTGTCTGGCAATGGGTGGGGCCAGCCTTGGACGGCGTCGTAGGGACCGGTGCGGTCGTCCCCACCTTTCTCCTGGCTGAAAGCGGGCGTGCAAAGCAGACTCGAGCCGATTATCGCAACGAAAGAGAGAAGCGTTAGACGCATGGCAACCTTCCTTTCCACCTAAACTTTGAATCGCGGCAAAAGCGGGAGCGCGTTCCGGCTCTCGATTTTTTCGAGATCGGCGGCACTGAATGCGCCACACGCTTTCAGATCCCTGATCTGGTCCGCGGCCGTTAAATACGGGAAATCCGTTCCGAACAAGATCTGCGAAACGGGAACGAGTTTGCTGAGAGCCGACATCGCTTCGGGATTCGTCGTCCACGCCGTGTCGTAGTAGAACTTGCCGGCCGCCGGCGCAAACCCTCCAGGAAATTGCAGGGCAAATTTGGGTGTCTTAGCCAGCGACTCGAAGCGCTCGACCAGATAGGGCATCGTGCCGCCCCCGTGTGAAAAAATCATACGAACGTCGGGGCAGCGCGCGGCGGTGCCATTGAACAGCACATTGGAAATGGCGCGAGTAGTATCCGTGCCCCACTCGATCGTCCCCTCGGCGATATTGGGCAAAAGATTCCTGCAGCAATTTGCAGTGTTGGGATGGGTGAAGAGAACCGCCTTGCGGCGGTTGAGTTCTTCGAAAATCGGGTCGAACGCCTTATCGCCGAGCCACTTGTCTCCGTAGACGGTGAACAGAGCGATGCCGTCGGCCTTGAGCGTGCCGAGGGCATAATCGATCTCGCGGAGCGCGGCATCCACATTGGGCAGCGGCACAGAGGCGAATAGTCCGAATCGGCCGGGATGATCCGTCATAACCCGAGCGAAGTATTCATTGCACTCACGCGTCAATCCCACCGCTTTTGATACGTCCGCGAAGGGATCGGCCTGAGGCGCAATCGAGCACATGACCGCAGCCACTCCGTTTCGCTCCATGTCCATGAGCGTGTTCTCGATTGTCCAGTTGGCCGAGTTTGCGGCGTTTGCGAACGGCTTTGCCCCAAACGCCTGAATCAAGGCCGGGGGAGTGAGGTGATAGTGGACATCAATGCGTCCCGCCTTTGCACCGCGTACCGCCGGCGTGCTCTGCGCGCTCAATGGCGACAAAAACGGGGATGAGGAGAACACCGCACCTGCGCCGGCGACGAGAACGGACCCGACAAACTTCCGCCGTGAAGTCCGGAAATGCGAGAGAGAATCCGAGTCGCGCTTCGGCAGGTCGGCAGACAGTTTGTCGGTGTATTTGCGCATGACGCGCTCGCCTCGAAGGTTTCTCAATCGTTAGCCGCCATCCGTAGCGCGACGGAGGCGGACGGCGCTAGCGTTCCGTGGTTCGCTCGTCTCCGGCCTGATGAAACGCGAGTTCCTTACCGTTCGAGGTCAGTTTCCCGTCGCCGTCACGAATGTAGCCATTCGGCGCGCCGCTCTTGGTTCCGTGGAAGGTGATGTTGATCGGGTCGCCGGCTTTCAGGCTGGTTCGTGTCCATCCGGCGCGCGTCATCCACAGGGGATTGTAAAGTTCGATCGTCCAGTGCTGCACTTCGCCTTTCTCATCCTTGGCGTCGAAATGAAGCAGGCAATGCGGATTGTTCCAGTCCAGGCTCGTTACGGTGCCATCGAGCGTGAGCGATTTGGACATATCGTATGCCGCCGACCCGTGATGGGCGAAGACGGCCCTGGGGCCAATAGCGGCCAGCGCCGCTACGGCGCAACAGGCTAGAACTCTGGTCTTCGTTGTGAAGTGCATTTCGCGGAACCTCCTCGCGCGCAACAAGTAATTACCAGCGACTATTTCTTTGGGGCCGGTTTGTCCTTGTCGTTTTGCTCAATGATTTCCGATTTGAAATTCTCCTGGTTCGTGGGAATACAGAAAGATTCCCCAAACTCCCATGTCGGCTGAAGCGTGAAATTGATTCCCATATGCCAAGGCTGCGTGTACGACTTTGGATCGTCGATGGTGATATCGAGTTGCATGTGCTTCACGTCGGCGCGATGGAAGCGCTCGATTATGTGAAGCGCTTCACTGTGTGGATATCCCGCTCCATTCAGCCAGGTTTTGTCGTTGAACCCGGTTGTATCCACGACCAGATCGTTTCCGTCCCAGTGTCCCACGGAAAATCCCATCCACATTGGATCGGCATCTTGCGGCGGCTTCCGGCCGTCCATCCAGATGGTGCGAAATGTGTGTATCGACTCGTAGAAGATCACGATCCGCGCCGGAGTCTGCATGAATTCGATCGAATAGCCGCCGATCCCGTAGATATGCGGCAAGCCGGGCGGCTCGCAGCGAAAGGTGGGATCGGCGCTGATGGTACGGTCGCTCTTCAGTTCCGCGGTATTGGCATTGAATCTGGTCTGGCCCTCCGGCGTCAGCGGAGCCACCGTCCCCTTCACGCGCAAGCCTCCTCCGACTCCGCCGAACCATAGACCTGTAAGGTCGCGCGGGCGCAGTGCAGGCTCTGTTGTTGCGGTTTGGGCCGGGGCAGACGCTTGCGCACGCATGGAGACCGCGGACGCGAGCGCAATCAAGAGCGCGGTCAATCCGATAGTCCGCTCACGAAAAGAACCGAACGCATGCGCATTCTTGCGTGGCATTGAATCGACCTTATGGATGCTGCTTCGCTGGATGCTACTGCGGCCCGTCGTCGAGGTCAAGAGAAGCTCACCCGCTAAGACCAGTCTGATCCACAGGGAGCGGGTCCAAGACCTACTTGGCTTTGTCGGGAGGTTTGCCTAAATTCTCGGAGGCGGGCTCGCCATAGAATTCGTTATATTCCTTGGTCTGAGAGGGCGAGCATTCCTGCTCAAAGAAATCGAAGCTGGGTGATTGCAATCTCAAAGACAAACGGTCCAAAGCGACCCAGGGCTTCGTGTAATACTTCGGGTCATCGATTGTGATGGTCATTTCCAGGTGTTTTGCGTCCACGCGGTGATAGCGTTCGATCACGCGCAAAGCGGTGCTGTGGGGCCGGCCGGCGTTATCGAGCCAGGTCTTGTCGTTGAATCCGTTCGACTCGGCTTCAAACGTATAATCATCGATCCATTTGCCCACCGAGTATCCCCACCATCTTGACTCCGAAAGATCCGGCATATAACTCCAGCTCGGGTCCTCGGCATTCTTGGGGAGCGCGCGCCCGTCGGTCCAGATCACCCGCCACTTTTTGTTGAACTCATACAGAATCACCACATTACTCGGATTCTGGATGATCCAACTCGTTCGGAAGTTATGCAGAGCGACGCGCGGAAACCCCTGGGGATCGCATCCAGGCATTGGATCGTTTGTTTGCACAGGCGGGACTTGTCTGTAGCCGAAGGTCGGCTTGGTGGCCATGTATGCTTTCTGGCCTTCGGGGGTAAAAGGCGGCTCGTGGCCCGGCTTTCCATCCGCCGGTATTGCTTTCGCCCCATCCGCCCCAACGTCGTCCGCCAGCGAGCGGGCAGGCTCCCAAATGCCGGACAAATCGCGGCGTGGAGCAGGCCCCGGCTTCTCATTCGGAACGTCAGGGTCATAGACCGCTCCTGGTTCCCGCGTAAAAGGGATTACCACGGTCTGTGCATGGGTGAGAGGCGCGAAGACCAATGCCGCAATTACGAATGCCGCCACACGTGTGATTGAGAGAGATCCTAAACGGGTTGACATCGCGACATGCCTTTCCGTTTGCATTTTGCGCTTCTCGCTTGCTGCGCGCCAAAAGCGCTCAGGTAACGCTACGACACTTGCACAGTCTGCCGCGCGGAGCGCTCTTAAGGCTTGGAGTTCCCCTCGGGGTTGGTGCCCTCAGGTCGAGTTCCATCGGGTTGAGCCCCGTCGGGCGCCGGCCCGCCCGGTTTGACGTACTCGGTTCCTGCTCCCGCCTTTAGTGTCTTACCATCGGCAAGGACGACCGATTGAATGCTGCCGCCGGGCCTGCCGTTCCGGAGTGGCCGGAGACTGACGGTAATTTCATCCCCAGGCTTGAACGAGTCTCGTCTCCAGCCGTTTCCGATCATATTGATCGGAGCCTGAGTCTCCCCGACCCAATGCGCCACCTGGCCAGAGTCGTCTGTTACGTCGAACCTCAAAAGGCAATGCGGATTGGCCCAAAACCATTCTGTGACTGCCCCTTTTACGGTAACGGTTTTCGTCGTATCAAAAACGGCATTCGCGTGATGTGCGAATAGAGGAGCAGACGCGACCAAAAGGCCGAGTGTCAAAACCACTGGCAAAATATGCCGATTTCGCATTGCGATTGCCTCCATCCAAGGCGAGTTCTAGTAGGCAGAGTGTACAGCATTGCCGTCGGCGAATGGAACAGGATTCACTGCCACCAGACGGCCAAGGAGTGCTGTACAATGCGCATATTCCATCCGGGTGCAGGCTGTCTCCATATCTGGAGGCCCCAAAGTGAAAACAGTGAAAACGAAGATGAAAATGAAGTTCGTGGCCTTTTCTATCGGCTTGGCATTCACGGCCGCCTTATCGTTGCATGCCGGGCCCAAGCAAACCATGCTCATGAACCGTCTGGGGCCCTCCCAGATGACGCTCTACATCGCCAATGCCGATGGCTCCGGCGAACATCCGCTGTTTCCCTCCTCCGGATTCGACTACAACGCATCGTTCTCGCCCGACGGTAAATGGATCGTGTTTACGTCCGAGCGCAACGGCTCCGGGCAAGCCGATCTTTATCGCGTGCGCGTGGATGGCTCGGGACTCGAGCGCCTCACTGACGATCCAACGCTCGACGATCAGGCGGCATTTTCTCCCGACGGGAATCAGGTCGCCTTTGTCTCGACGCGCGGCGCACATACCGCCAATATCTGGATTTTGGATCTCAAGACGCGCAAGCTCCGCAATTTGACGGGCGGTCCCGCTTTGCAAGCGCGGCCGGGCAAATTGGACGGTTTTTTCCGGCCGGCCTGGTCGCCCGACGGGCAATGGATCGCGTTTTCATCGGACCGAAATTTTGATTTCAAGCCGCACGAATTTCCGCAGCCGGGATGGGAGCATCCGCAGGAGTTGAGCATCTACATCATCCATCCGGACGGCCAGGGTTTGCGCAGATTGACAACGAAGGAAGGCGTTTCAACCGGATCGCCAAAGTGGTCGCCCGATAGCAAGCGCGTGGTGTTTTATGAAGTGCCCACCGCGCATACCTTCGCGGCCCGGATTTACGCGCAGGGGATGGTCACCTCGCAGATTGTCTCAGTGGATATCGCCACTGGCGCCAGGGTCGAGCAGACCTCTGGCCCCGGTCTGAAAGTAGGACCGCAATACTTGAGCGCGGATAAGATCGCATATCTAGTCAAGGCCGGGCCGAATGCCGGACTGGCCTTCACCTCAGGTGAGTCGGGAATGAAGGGGATGGTGCGCAATCCGGCCTGGTCGCCGGATGGCAAACAGGTGGTCTATCAGAAGGTGGATTTCACGGCGCGGCCTCAAAATCAGCCGCTCTACAGCTGGGATCCGGATATGGACATTCAGTACACCGACGTCTTCCCCAGATTTTCTCGCGACGGCAAGCTGGCCATCAGCGACATCAGGAACCTGGCCACAACGTCAACCGCGTCGATCTCTGTAATGAACGCGGACGGGTCCGGCAAGAAAGTGGTCTTCTCAGACAAGAACGGAGCGGCCTTCGTGCCCACATGGTCTCCCGACGGGCAGTGGATCGCTTTCGGATTCGGAGGATTTTTTGGCGCGCGCGAAACCACCCCCGCCAAATTGATGATGGTGCGGGCCGATGGTTCGCAAGAATCCAAGGATCTCACCAAGGGTCTGCCCAATAGCGGATTCCCGACCTGGTCGCCCGACGGGAAAAAAATCATCTACCGTGTCTGGGGAGCGGGCGAATACGGCCTGCGTGTATTGAATCTTGACGACGGCTCGATCAAGACATTAACCACGGAACTGGATAATTTCCCGGCGTACTCGCCGAGCGGCGACCTGCTCACCTTTACGCGCCGCGACGCAAAAACGCTGGACTACGATATCTTCACCATGCGCCCCGACGGCACGGACGTAAAACGATTGACCACCACGCCGGGGAATGACAGCCACTCTTCCTGGTCGCCCGACGGTAAGTATATTCTCTGGTCCAGCGCGCGCTATGGATTCAAAGACGAAGCGCCGCTGTATGACAATTCCTTCCAGCCCTTCGCGCAGATCTTCATCATGAAGGCGGATGGTTCCGGCCAGCACGCGCTCACCTATAGCCGTTGGGAAGATTCCATGCCGGCCATCGTGCCGCCCACGGCCCAGAAAAACACGGTGACCCGCGCGTCTTCGCGATAATCCCGGGCTTGCATCCCGGCAAACGAACGTGTAGTTACTGAGACCTCCGGAGGGTCGAAGTTATGGCCGATGACAGCCGTCGAGATATTCTCAAGAAAGCAGCTGCATTGGGACTTGGCGCTATTGTTTCGACTCAGGATGCGCTCGCTCGCACCGAGCGGTTGTCGGAACAAACAGATCGGCTGGCGGGACAAACGGATCAGAGCGCAGCCACAGCGGACTTTTTTCCGGGCTTCAAGCGGCTCACGAAACAAACCTCAGGCGCTACCATCAACTTTGTAACTGCCGGCAGCGGCCCGCCGCTTTTGCTTATGCATGGTTATCCGGAAACGCACCTCATGTGGCGCAAGGTTGCGCCACAACTTGCGAAAAAGTTCACCGTAGTGGCCGCCGATCTTCGCGGGTATGGCGACAGCAGCAAACCTGCCGGTGGCGGAGATCATGCTGCTTATTCAAAACGGGCCATGGCTCAAGACCAGGTCGAGGTGATGAACAGCCTCGGATTCCAGAAATTTCTGGTGGTGGGTCATGATCGCGGCGGGCGAGTGGCGCATCGGCATGGCTCTCGACCACTCCGACAGCGTGCAAAAGCTCGTAGTCCTCGATATCGTGCCCACGTACAAGGTCTTTCATACCGTCACCAAGGAACTCGCCACATCTAATTTTCACTGGTTCTTCCTGATCCAACCGGAGCCGCTCCCGGAAACGATGATCGGCAATAGCGCCGAGTTTTGGCTCAAATCGCGCTTCAATGGTCTTCCTCCCGGCGCGATCAGCAAAGAAGCCTTTGCCGAATATCTCCGATCCTTCCGCACTCCGGAGATGATTCACGCGACTTGCGAGGACTACCGCGCGGGCGCTTCCATCGACCTGATGCATGATGATGCGGATCTGCAGCGCAAAATCAGTTGCCCGGTTTTGGCGCTGTGGGCCGAAAGAGGTGCGATGCACCGGCAGTACAACGTCCTCGATACGTGGAAGGAGCGGGCTTCCAACGCTTCCGGTAAACCGCTTCCGAGCAGCCATTTCATCGCCGAGGAGATACCGGAAATGCTGTTGTCTGAACTAGGCAATTTTCTCGGCTGAAAGGAGAGTTTGTGAAAACAAGCGCGCGCGGACTTAACCTGATCCTAATCGGCGCGATCATCGCCATTCTGGGAACGATATCCGCGGGCAGGATACATGTCGCGGCGGCGGACATTCAGCCCACGAATTCTCTGCCCGACCCTTATCGCACAATCGAGAATTGGGCAAAGCTTCCCGAGGGCAGGCCGTGGGGATCGACTGCCGGAGTAGCGGTCGACCGTAAAGGCAATATCTGGGTAGCCGAACGATGCGGCGCCAATAGCTGCGCAGGCTCTAAACTAGCGCCGATTTTGGAGTTTGATCCTTCCGGCAAACTTCTGACCAGCTTCGGCGCGGAGATGTTTGTCTTTCCTCACGGAATTACCGCGGACCGGGACGGCAACATATGGGTTACCGATGGTGACGGAAAAGATGGCAAGGGCCATCAGGTTTTCAAGTTCAGCCCGGCAGGAAAAGTTTTGATGACGCTCGGCAAGGCGGGAGTAGCGGGCAACAGCGAGGATACATTCAACAAGCCGTCAGCCGTTGCCATTGCGACGAACGGCGACATTTTCATCGCGGATGGACATGGCGGAGAGAGCAACGCGCGCATCGTGAAATTCTCGAAAGATGGCAAGTTCATCATGACGTGGGGAAAAAAGGGATCGGCGCCCGGCGAACTCAACATCCCGCACGCGCTTGCCTTTGACTCCAAAGGGCGATTGTTTGTGGCGGACCGCGGCAACAATCGCATTCAGATCTTCGATCAGAACGGAAAATTCATCGATCAGTGGCAGCAGTTCAGCCGGCCCAGCGGGCTCTTCATTGATAAGAACGATGTGATTTACGTGGCCGATTCGGAGTCAGGCTCGGTTGCCAAAGATCATGGCGCCTGGAAGAGAGGCATAAGAGTCGGAAGCGCCAAAGATGGCTCCCTCAAAGCATTCATTCCTGACCCGAACGCTGATCCTAACTACACCGGGACCAGCGCAGCAGAGGGAGTTGCCGCGGACACCAAAGGCGTAATCTATGGCGCGGAGGTTGGCCCAAAGGATTTGAAGAAATACGTCAAGCAGTAGCAGGCCTTCCGGTGTGCGCGAGCCAAGTTTAACTGTGCGGCTCGAGTCCCGCTTCCTTAAATATTGCCTGCGCTTCGGGCGCCGTCAGAAACTGCAGGAGCGCCTTTGCGGCTGCAGGATCGCTGGCATGAGTGGAGATGAAGCCCACCAGTGGAGTAGGCGTGCAAAGTTTCCGCGGCAAAACGCCTGCAACGTCGAACTTATCTTTGTAGGGAAGCTCGTCGCTCAGCATGAGCAAGCCAATATCAATATTGCCGCTTTCGAGCCGTTGGTAGGTGGTGGTGGCGTTAGCTGTGGCGCTCGGGGCTATCCCTTGGCCGCCGGGGCCGAGCATGACCTGACTCTTGGTGGCGACCTGATCGGCGATGCCGAGCTTATTCAGCGCCTCCCAGGGGCATTGACCTGCAACCGTGAAGTCCGGGTCCTCATATCCAATGGATTTCGCTGCGAGTAGCGCTTTTTTGACCGCGGCGGGCGATGAGACATCCGGCTTCGGTTTGCCCTTCGGCACGGCGACGCCTATCACAAAGTTCGCAATCGGTGTCGCGCTGCTCGGGATTATGGTCCCCGAAGCAATCGCTCCGGGGAAGGGCCCGATGATGAGCGACACATCTCCAGGCTGGCCTTTCGCAACCGTTTGCCGTGTAGCCGTTCCGTTGACGTAAGTCACTTTTACCTTGTAGCTTCCTTTGGCCTGGAAATTCGCGAGGATCGTATCGATTGGCTTGCGCGCAATCGTGGGTGCCAGGAGTGTGATCTCACTCTGGGCCCGCGCGTTGATCCAACCGCCAAACACAAGCGCGGTGACAAAACCCGCTGAAAGCAAGCATTTCGTGTTTTTCATCGACTTCTCCCGCTGATGGCTCAGTATTCGATTCTCAGCTCTTGGCGCTGCTTATACACCAGACGAATCCAGTGCCGCCACACTTTTCGTGCGCCCACCAATTTGCGCCGCGAAGAACTGGCCTTGACACTCCAAACGCGGCTGGCGTATAGCCTTGCGTGGTCAGCAGTCCAAAGGGAGTGCTTATGAAACTGAAGGCGATAATTCTCGCACTCTTGGCTCTTTCAATTTGCGGGAGGTCATCCGCGCAGGAACAAGGTCAGCCACGACCTGCCGAGGCTCCGCCTACCGATACGGTCGCCAAGGATATTCCTGGCGTGATCAGCGGCGGAACGAAGATCCAAGTCGTCATAGCGTCCGTTCCCGGCCACGGAACTCCCGGCGTCGCAGTGCAGGGCACAGAAGGTCCGATCGCTTTGCCCGATGGCACCATGGTCTTTTGCGAAACGATCTTGGGCCGAGTTGCGAAAGTCGATAAAGACGGCAAAGAGTCCGTCTTCGTGGACGCGAATATCGCCAACGGTCCGAATGGCCTCGCCTGGGATTCCAAGGGCCGCCTGATTGGAGCAACCACCGCGCCGGGACACATGGGAGTGCAAGCAATCTACCCCAAGGGCAGCGAAGCGGTGCTTGCCGATAAGTTTGAAGGCAAGCCTTTCGTGCGGCCCAACGATCTGTTTGCCGATAAGAAAGGCGGCGTCTACTTCACCGATCCGGCGAATGTCCCGAATCCGCCGATGCCACCCGCGGTCTATTACATTGCTCCGGGCGGCGGCAAAGTAATCAAGGTCGCGGACGGAATAGAATTTCCCAACGGCGTTACGATGAGCCTCGATCAGAAAGTTGTCTACGTAAACGATACCGCCGGTGAATACATCATCGCCTTTGACGTGCAAAAAGACGGAACGCTGCGCAATCGCCGCAATTTTGGCAAATACGAAGACCTTACGATCACTGGCGGAAAAGTCGGCGGAGGAGGAGACGGCTTCACGGTCGATACCAAGGGCCGCATCTACGCCGCAGCCGGCGGATCAGTTCAAGTCTTCAGCCCGCAGGGCCAGCTCTTAGGCAAAATTCCGACATCTCGACGGCCACAAAATCTCACGTTCGCCGGTCCTGATATGAAGACGCTTTACGTGGTGGGCGGCGGAGCCGTTTTCAAAGTGCAAATGGTCGCGCAGGGAATCAAGAGCCGCGGAGGCAAATAACCGAGTTAACCCTGCCGTATGAAATGCTTCGTGCTGGTGCGCGGCAGCTTCTTCATGTCTTTCATTTTCTTGATGTAGTCGGGATGCGTCGTTTCCGCGCCGCCTAGCGCAGCTTCGGGAGGTATTCCGTACTCCTTAGCGAAGTCGGTAAGAATGTCGTTTTTTCCCGGCATAAAACTGGGCACTTGGCCCGCCGGTATTAGTGTTCCTTCTGGAGACGGCTCGCAGGGGAACGCCGGAATCACCTGCTTCGGATCGTAGTACCAACTGGATTCCCGAATGTAGGGCTCACTCAAGTAAGCTGGATCATTGATAATAAAAACCATCGTCAAAACATTGCCGTAGCGATTGACGCGAGTGGTCACGGTAGCTTTTTCCGTGAGTGGCGCTCCCGTGCGGGTAATGAACCCTTCCTTAAGATGGTCGGTTGTGAATACCAGCGTGCTGCCTTCCCAATGCCCGGTCGAGAATCCCGAGAACTTGTGAGCTGCGTACTCGGGCGGGTGCGGACGGCCATCCATCCAAATCCTGAAATCGGACCAGTACGCGTGGAAGTGATAGTCAACGACCAGTTGTGTAGCATTATCCAGTTCGGTGGAGATATAGAGCTGCGCCGGAGCAACGCGCAATCCAATATCGAACGCGTGTGGTCTGCAGATATTTTCCGGAAGATCAAACTGTTCCGGGTGAAAACTCTCGGCTCTCAGCCGGCCCGCTTCATTCAGTGGAATTCCCGTGTAGTCGCCGATGTCTCTGCCGTCGTTATAGATCCTCGGGGACCACTCACCAGTAAGATCGACCTGCGCCCAGAGCGACCGGCTCGGTAAGACCAAGAGCAGCAGCACAGGGAACCAGAGGCGCTTCACTTTCCTGCTGCTGATGTTTGCAAATCTCATTGGCTCATCCTCACTGCGAAAAACCGAACCTTAAAACGGCACCCTCAAAGAATAATCAGCGGGGCTCATCGCTCCGGCATGGCGTCGGATCCCATCCAGACCCATCTGCAATCTTCTTGAAGTGTGCATGGGTGACGTAAGGCTCCATGAGGTATTGGGGATCCGTTACGACGGTCGTAACTACCAGCCAATTCTCATGAGAATAGGGATCGGAAAAGCGATCGAAAGATTCTTCGACTGTCGCGTTCGCACCATAAGGAACGCCATTCTTTCGCAGATACCCAGGACGCATATGGGTGGTGAGAACCTTGAGATATCCGGGGACCACCCCGCCCACCTCTCTGGGCACAACCTTGGCGAGATCTCTGGGATCCCGTATTGGCCCGCCACCGCCGTTTCGCTGATTATCGGGTTCGTATCCCTCCCACAAGGCTACCGAATATCCCTGCCAGTCAGCCGCGGCATTCGCTGGTGCGGAACCGCCGAAATGCAACAGACGCGTCTGGGTCCCAGAATCGGCATCGATTCGCAGCGTATTGTCGTCCTGCCAATAAATGTGCAGCCGGCCCGGAACCTGCATGATCGCGGCGGCACCGTAGCCCTTGCATTCATTGCCTTCGGCCTTATCCTTGGCCGGATCCCAGGCGTCCGCGATCTTACGTGCCTCGGCATTGAGGGGAACGATGACGTAGTCGCTTTTGTCCGGAATCACCATACGGTAGCGCCAATACTCGGTGACGATCGATTCCCAATAGCCGGTCAAATCCTGCGGCGAAGCTGCCCGCGGGGTTCGGGCCGCCCCAATTTGGAGATTCACTGCGCCTTGAGCCCCAGCACCTGCGGCGCAGCATCCGTATCCTGGGCGCCGAGATGAGCCGCCAGCACGAGTGCAAAGGCTGCTGCAAACAGGAACGTCTGGCCAATTCGCATGAGCGCTTTCGGGCAGTAGTGTCTTCATTTTCTTATCTCTAACTTTCGGGCAATAATGACCGCTTACTGAATGTTACCTTCCCACTTAAAGCCGTCCGACGGCCGCTCCACCTTCATCAGTTGGAGCCTATGGTTTTCAGCGACGCGCCCGGGGTGGCCCGTAATGACGATCTTATCGCCAGGGCGAAGCGTGGCACTGGATACGCCCTTCTCGGTCAATTGCGCAGGCGCCGCCCATTCGATCACCCAGCTCTGCACATCTCCCTTTTCGTCCGGGGCTTCCACCCTGACGAAAGAATGCGGATTGCGCCAGATGAACTCTTTCAGCGTTCCTTCGATCTTTACAGTTTTTTCGCGGTCGTAGACCGAGTAAAAAGCATGATGAGCGAGGAGCTGACTGCTGCCCGCCGTCAGTAATGTCACAACTCCCAACAAGATTGCCAATGTGCGTTTCATAACCCTCTCCTGGTACGCGCGTCAGAGAATCCCTGGGCCCTTGAAAAATCGCCGGCTGAATGGCTCCTAGTTCGCTCCATGGCTCTGTGAAGTTTGCTGTTTGCCGCTGAGGCTCTTGTATGCCGCCTCAATAAACATATCCGTTGTCCAACTGCCTGTAGTGCTGCCATAGATCGGATCGTAATCCCGCGTCGGTTGAGCCGCCTTCACCTGCTCGAGCGTCATGCCTCGCTTGATCATGTCCTTCAGGCGGTCTCGAACGATGGTGACCATTTGCTGATAGACAGCCAAATCGGCGGCATCACTCAGCCTTCCATGACCGGGGATTATCAGAGTGCCGCCTTCCTGGTGGTCCGCCGGGATGACCATCTCCTTCAGGCGATTCAAACCGTCGAGGACGCCCTGAATGCTTCCGCCGTTCTTCACGTCGATGATGGGATATTCCGCGGGATCGAAGATATCGCCCGCGCTGATCACGTCGGAACGGCGAAACAGCACGATGCTGTTGCCATCAGTCGTCGCCGGCTGGTGAAATATCTCCACAGCTTCGCCGTTGAAATAGAGATTCTTCTGAGGCACTGAGTACGTATCGTTTGGCCAGGCCTCTTGGGGCATGGCACTAGCTTGGCCGGTCGGCGCGCTCATCCTATCCAGAACGGTCTGAAATGAAATGATATAGGCATGCGAGGCTGCAACTCGGTCTGTGACGGCGTATCGCTGCGAGTCTGTGGGAACGGGCCGGCCTTCCTTGCCGAGATTTTCGTTGCCGCCTATGTGATCGAGCCGGTCGTCACTATTAATGATGTAAACCAGGGGCCTTTTCGATAAAGGCCGGATCGCTTCCAGCACCTTATCGCTCATCGCGGCCACGCCACTATCCACTAACAGGATTCCCTCATCTCCTGCCTGCACGGTGATGTTGCCACCGGCGCCTACGAGCATGCTGATATTGCCTTGAACAGGCAGGATGTGGACCTCGCCCGCGTTGGGGCTTCCACTTTGTCGAGCACTATTTGCAGCGCCTTGGCGGCCGCGGTTTTCCTGCGCGCAGGCAAACCGCACTGATCCCACTCGCTCCCAGGAAAAGCAGCATCGACACGATGCGTATCAGCCGCGGCTTGGATGAGAGAAAATTCATATGCCTTCTCAGCATCTGCGATGTTGCCAAGTTATTTCCCTAGAGAGTGAATTTATGGCCGTATGATCCACTCACTGCGATTGGCGTGTCAAGTTTATAAATTCCGCTCACGATAAACTCACGGCGGCGTCTCAGCTCGTGTGGGTTGCATAGACTCGCGGAGCATATGCCCTTACCGTCGCCGCGCGTGCCGCGATGCCACTAGCACGGGTTGTCAAAATCGGAGCTGGCGGTTGAGAGCACGTCATTTTTTCTCGCGAGCAAATCATGCTGGCAACCCCGTCGCCAGCCGGAAACTCAGGACTTCAAGTAGAGCTTCAGGGGCACCCTCACCCCCCGGTTTTTTTGAAAGAGTATGATTTCATGGGAGTTGTTCATTGTTTTTGTGCAAGAGTATGATTCCAAGAGAGTTATGGGAGGCACAGAAGTTCCTATCCAAATCACTCTCGAAACCTCCCCCCCCCCCCTTTTTTGTGCAAGTGTTCATTCCAATGGGTTTAGGTCTGACGATCTGGCGGTCGTACGCAAGCGGCGGATTTGTAGCTCTGTTCGTTGGCGAGGAGAAAACTTCAGGCGGCCGGTCAGGGGCGGACAGCGCCGTGTGAGCAAGCTTGGATAAAAGGGGCAGTCGAGAGGCAGAGGTCTGGCTCGGGGCAAACATGTGTGATTATAACAAGTAAGTACTGAGCAGTCAATTACTATTTACTATCTGAGTCATTCGAACGAAGTGGAAAACATTTACCTTGGAGTTCGAACGAACCTAGTTCTAGCAAAATGCAGATTGAAGATCCCGCTCCTTTAGGAACTGGGGTTCGATTTGGGAGATTAAAGCCATGCATTTATTGGCTGGGGCGACGGGATGTTCTACGCGGCGGGGAAACTCGTCGTATGTCCGTCCTTGAAGCTTTCTGCCGGCGAGCGACTTTCGTACCCCACCCCATTGCTTGAAGAAAAAACGGAACCTCCGCCTTCTTGCATTGATCTCGAATGGAAGTGACCCATTCTGTTTGCATTGGCCGTGGCGCCCGGACCGCTTTCGCCTCCTACGATCACCCAATCGATGCCGGTTAAATCAAGGCTTCCGAGAGCTTCGAGCAGCGGTTCGACCGAGAGGAATCGGGTAGACGCTTCTGCGAGCTGCAAGTCCCGCAGGCGGGGAAAGCCGTACATGCGATTCTCGACGCTGACTCCCCACCAGATATGCGGCTGTTTCGCAGCGAATGACAATTTTGTATTAAGAAGTTCACGGAGGCGTTCGGAGCGCTTCGTCAAAACCTGATAAGTGTGCCAGTTGGCCGCCACCATTACCCTCGCGACTGCAAGGATGTAGTCCTCCGGCACCTGCTCATGAAACAGATCACTCATTGAATTGGCGAAGATCATTTTGGGCGTGCGCCAGCGAAGGGGTTCACAAAGCTTGTTGGGGACGAGGCGAAGGTCAAATCCTTGCTCGTAGGGGTGTCCTTTCACGCCCCGGAATCGCTCCGCGAACGTTTCTGCATAGCAATGGGTGCAGCCGGGGCCGATCTTGGTACAGCCTCGAACTGGGTTCCACGTGGCGTCCGTCCATTCAATGGAAGATTCTGCCGACATTATTGACTCCGATACTTGGCGAAAATCTGACGCGCTATTTTTGCGGCGGTCTCGTTTTGCGAGGCAAAATATAAGTAATAGATAGTTGCCCGAGTAGAGTTTCGCATCGGTATCGGCTCAGGAACGTGGCGAAAAGCCGCGACCTCCGATAATCTCTTCCGGAACGCCTCAGCAATGATCTCATTCGGTTCCTTTTCAGGAAATCCAAAGAGGTTGTGTTTTGTGTCGTAGGCGATATTCTGCCAGGATTTGTCACCCCAGAACGCGTTCATTCGCTGGATTTGGGCTTGGTCTACACGATCAGGGTTACGCCAGAACACATTACGATTCATGTCTTGAACCGGGAAGTTGAGGAAAACGTCCAGTGTTTTCATTTGCCCTGCCGTGGAGATTGCTTTCCAGTCGAGATGCAGTCCATATGGATCAAGTACACACAGGCCGCGACGATAGTCAGCATACTGAACGTGTGGAAAAACATCGCGCAAAAGAATCTCGTTACAGTCGCCCTGGAGAAGGTGGACGTCCTTGCGATCGCCGATTAGTTCGCGCAGGTTGTCGATTTTCTCCGGCTTTATGTCGATAAGGTAGAACTCATCGAAACGCGGCTCCACGTGCAAGAGCGTTGAGGGGGCTCCCGGGGATGAGTTCGTGCGTGGATCTCGAAATGTGCTGGCCGGCTCCGGCGAATGCGTCGATGTACACATGAGAGAAGCGCGCGTTGGTTTGTGCTGAAAGGATTGTGGAATAGGCTTTTGCGTACTCTCGTATGATCGCGAGCTTGATCTCGGACCAGATGCCAATTTCGTCGAATTGGAGGGGGCTGGGCATCCTGTTATTTCGCCTTATATTCGCCACATACACATTATCCCTAAAGATCCATCTGGCGCAATGATGGCGAAGTAAGCGAAGTTACTTGGCGGAGTCGGCGGCGGCTTGGAGGGGGTCGCCGATGAGCATGACGGCTTTCCACTCGTCGAGGAAGACGGCGCCGAGGCGGCGATAAAAATCGATGGCGGGCTTATTCCAGTCCAGCACTTCCCAGCGCATGCAGAAGTAGTCTTCCTCCCAGGCGATACGCGCTACATAGTTGAGCAAAGCCTGGCCGATGCCCTGCTTTCGAAGGGACGGCCGGACGTAGATATCTTCGAGAAACAATCCGGCGCGACCCTGAAAAGTGGAGTAGAACCCGAAGAACACGGCATAGCCGGCGGCTTTTCCATCCACTTCGGCGATGATGGCGCGAAATTTGGGATGCGGGCCAAAGCCGTCGCGGGCGATGGACTCCGCGGTGACGGCGGCTTCATGATCGAGCTTCTCGTACTGCGCGAGCTCGAGAATCATGGAAGCGAGCAGCGAGGCGTCTTTGATCGTGGCGGGGCGGATGGAGAGCATAAGCGCGGAGTTCAGATCGGCAGCGAGCCGGTGAATACGATGGGGGCTTTACGGGAGTCGGCGTTGCGGATTTCGCCGATACGGTAGTACTTCTCGCGGCGGCGCTTCAGCTCGGTTTCGACCGCGCGCAGATTGGCGGGCGGAACGATCAGGATCATGCCGACACCAAGATTGAACGTGCGCAGCAGTTCCTCGCGCTCAATCTGCCCGAGTTTGGCGAGATACGAAAAGATGGGCAGCACAGGCCAGGAGCCGAGCTCGACGACGGCTTGCGTACTGCGCGGCAGAACGCGCGGCAGGTTGCCCGCAATGCCGCCGCCGGTGATGTGGGCCATGCCGGTGACGAGGCCCTGCGCGACGATATTTTTCAGCATGGGCCAATAGCAGCGGTGCGGCATCAGCAACTCGGCGCCGATTTTGTTGCCGACTTCGGCGACGTAGGCGTCGGTAGCCAAACCGGCGGTCTGGAAAATCAATTTGCGGGCGAGCGAATAGCCATTCGTGTGCAGGCCGAGCGACGGCAAGGCCAGGAGAACGTCGCCGGCGTGAACTGCGCTGGGCTTGGGGATGCGGCTGCGTTCCACGACGCCGACGATGAAGCCGGCAAGATCGTACTCGCCGGGGGCATAGGTGTCGGGCAGTTCGGCCGTTTCGCCTCCGACCAAGGCGCAATCGGCTTGATGGCAGGCGCGGGTGATGCCGTCGACCAGTTGCTCGACGACGTCGGGATCCATGCTGCCGAGGGCCAGATAATCGAGGAAGAAGAGCGGCTCGGCGCCCAGCGTGAGGATGTCATTGACGCAGTGGTTTACGAGATCGCCGCCCACACTGGAGTGAATGCCCGTGGCCGCGGCGATTTTCAGCTTGGTGCCGACGCCGTCAGTGCTGGAGACGAGCACAGGCTCGCGCCAGCGCTTGACGTCGAGAGCAAACAGCCCGCCGAAGGCTCCGATGCCGCCGACGACTCCGCGGGTGAAGGTACGCGAAGCCATGCGGCGAATCCGTTCTTTGGCTTGTTCGGCGCGAGAGATATCCACGCCAGCGTCGGCATAGCGCATGTGCATTGAGCCTTGAGTCTCGAAACGGGCGACAGTCTACACCGGGGCTAACGCCCCGGGGCACGGTCCTTATGTCGTGGCTAAAGCCACGACCTACAAACAAAACCCCAGGATGCGCTCACGTCTTCATTCACAGGCGCTCGAGCGCCATCGTGAGCGCACCCTGGGCTACGAGACTGGTACAAAACTGGGCCTACCCGTGGCTAAAAAGTCGTAAGCAGGCGACGCCAGCGCACCAACCGCGGGTGAAGCAAGGCGTTGGCATAAGCGTAAAATCGTTCGCGCACCTGACCCGGCTGCCAAGCGTCCTCACTCGCCTGTACGGACATGTAAATCACCACCGGCGTGCCGATGATATTGGACTCGGGCACAAAGCCCCAGTCGCGGCTATCCCAGGAATCTTCGCGATTATCGCCAAGAACGAAGTAGCTGCGCGTGGGAACGGTAACCGGGCCGAAGTTGTCGACCGGGTTCGGCGGATCATGGCGGTACGGCTCGCTGATGGCTTCGCCGTTAACGAAGACGCGGCCCTGGCTGATTTGTACGCTGTCTCCGGGCATTCCGATCAGGCGCTTGATGAAATCTTCATCGCGGTCCGGAAGAGGCGCATGGAAGATCACCACCTGCTGGCGGCGCGGTTCGCGCCAGAGGCGGATGTGATAGCGCGTGAAAGGCAACCCGATGTCGTAGCCGAACCGGCTCATGAGCAAATGATCGCCGATAAGCAGCGTGCCCTCCATGGAAGCGGAGGGAATCACGCGGGCCTGCACCATCGTGCCGGTAATCAGGAAAAACGCGAGCGCCACCCAAACCCAGGAGAGCAGTTCGCGAACCAAGCGCTGGCGGAAGGTGTTGGACTCAACGGCCGACGAACTCGGAGCGCTGGGGGTGGCCAATTGCGGGCCGGCGGAAAGATTGGTTCCCGCGTCCGGGCTTATCGGGCCGGTAGTGGTGAAATCATCGTTCACGGAACTTTCCTTATTCAGGGCTTATTCAGGGCCTTACTTTAGGGCCTTCTCTTTGGCCTTCGTTAGGGCCTTCGGCTTCGAGAACTGTAACTTGTTCGCGACTACCAGCGGGCACGCCGACTTCGAGCTGCACGTTTTCGCGCACGTAGGAGCCGGTGTAACAGGAAGTACAGAAGCTGCCGGTGGTGTCGCTCACGGCGCGGCGCAGGCTTTCGAGAGAGAGATAGCCGACCGAATCGGCGTCCAGGAAGAGGCGAATCTCTTCGAGCGTACGAGCGGCGCCGGAAAGATCGAGGCGGCTTCCTTCGGGCAGCCGCGGGCGAATGCAGGAGGCATCCGCGGCGAGCAGTTCCTCGCGCGTGGGCGTATCGACGCCGTAATAGCACGGCGAAATCGTGGGCGGACAACTGATGCGCATATGCACCTGCGTGGCGCCCGCTTCGCGCATCATGCGCACGATCTTGCGGCTGGTGGTGCCGCGAACGATGGAGTCGTCGACCAGGACGACGCGCTTGCCTTCGAGCAACGCGCGCACGGGATTGAGCTTCAGCTTGACGCCGAAATCGCGGATGGCCTGCTCGGGCTCGATGAACGTGCGGCCGATATAGTGATTTCGAATCAAGCCCATGCGAAAGGGCAAGCCCGATTCGAGCGCGTAGCCGATGGCCGCGGGAACGCCGGAATCCGGCACAGGCACGACGAGATCGGCGTCCGCGGGCTGTTCGCGAGCCAACAAGCGGCCCAGCATCTCGCGGCTGCGATCGACGGGGCGTCCGAAGACGAGACTATCAGGCCGCGAGAAATAAACGTGTTCAAAGACGCAAAACTGATGCTGCTTTTGCGGAGCGAAGTGCAGCGATTCCACGCCGGCTCGGGAGATGCGCACCAGTTCGCCGGGCTCGATTTCGCGGATGTATTGCGCATCGATGAGGTCGAAGGCGGTGGTCTCCGAGGCTACCAGCCAGGAGTCGCCGAGGCGGCCGAGGCAGAGCGGGCGAAAACCGCGGGGATCGCGAATGGCGAAAAGCTCATCGCGCGTGAGCACGAGCAGCGAATACGCGCCTTCGACCTGATTGAGCGCGTCGCCGAGAGCGCCTTCCAGATTGTGGGCCGAGCTGCGAGCCACGAGATGCACGATGACTTCGGTATCGCTGGTCGTTTGGAAAATCGAGCCGCGATGCTCGAGGTTGCGGCGCAATTTGGCGGCGTTGGTGAGATTGCCGTTGTGCGCCAAGGCCAGCTTGCCTTTATTGCAATCGATGACGATCGGCTGCGCATTCAGTAAGCGACGTGTCACCCGCGGTCGAGTAGCGCGTGTGACCCAACCGCGGCCGTTCCCGGAAGGCGCGCCAGAATTTGCGGTTGGAAGACTTCCTGAACGAGGCCCATGCCCTTCTCGAGATGCAAGTCGACGCCATCGGAAGAGACGATGCCCGCCGATTCCTGGCCGCGGTGCTGAAGAGCATACAGACCCAGATAGGCGAGCTTGGCCGCTTCGAGATGACCGAAGACGCCAGCGACACCGCAGTGGTCGTGAAACCGATCGTCGTCGAGATGGATCATGTTTGTTTTGATGCTTGATCGCCGAGAACCGCGTGCTCAATCGCGCCGCTCCAGATTTCACGGAGCGAAGCGGAATGGTCGCGAACTACCGTGGCGCCGTTGAGAGAGAGCTGGAACTGCCCGCGCGTGACGCGACCGATCACGAATGCAGTGATCTTATATTGTGCCGCAAGCGTCAGCAAGCGAGCAAGTGACGCCTGCGACAAAGAAACAACGGCGCGGGCGCCGGTTTCGGAAAAAAGCGCCAGCTCGGCGGGTTCACCGCTTTGCCATGCCGCCTCGGCAGTCAATCCATTCGAAGCGAAGCCGCATTCGGCGAGCGCCACGGCGATGCCGCCATCGCTTATGTCGTGCGCCGAAGCGAGAATACCCTCGCCGGCGAGCGCGACGAGCGCGTTGATCAGGCGCAATTCGGCCGCAAGATCGATTGCCGGCGGGACCCCGCCCACAATTCCCGCGACGGTGCGCGCATATTCCGAAGACGCGAATTCGCGCAGCGATTCGCGGTCTGATTCTCGTTGGGGCGCGGCGGAAGGCGCCGAGGAACGAACCTCGGCGCGGCCATCGAGCACAACGATGGCGTCGCCTTCGTTGCGAAACGCCATGGTCAATGTGGCAGCCGCGTTTTCGATCAGCCCGAGCACGCCGACGATGGGCGTGGGATCGATGGATTTGCCGAGCGTGTCGTTGTAGAAGCTGACATTGCCGCCGGTGATCGGAATGGAAAGCGCGCGGCAGGCTTCAGACATGCCGTCGACCGCTTCGCTGAACTGCCACATAACTTCAGGCTTTTCGGGATTGCCGAAATTGAGGCAATTCGTGGCGGCCCAGGGCCGCGCGCCGACCGCGGCGACGTTGCGGGCGGCTTCGGCGACGGCATGCATGGCGCCGACGCGCGGATCGAGGGTGCACCAGCGGCCCTTGCCGTCGGTGGCAAGCGCGAGGGCGCGAGTCGTGCCCTTGAGCCGAACGACGGCGGCATCAGCCGCGCCCGGAAATACGGTCGTGTTGGTGCGAACCATGTGATCGTACTGCTCGAAGATCCAGCGCTTCGAGGCAATCGCCGGAGCAGCGAGCAGGCGTCGGAAATTTGCAGTGAGGTCGGCGCCGACGGGCGCGAGCGGGACGCGGGCGTCGCGCGCCGCTGCAGGCTTCGGCGGCGCGATGGGGCGCTGGTAAACGGGCGCCTGCTCGGCCAACGCATCGGCTGGAATCTCCGCGGCTATTTCACCGTGATGCAGAACGCGCAGTTTGCCGTCCGAAGTGACATGGCCGATCTCGACGGCGTCGAGTCCCCATTTACGGAAGACGCGAAGAACTTCGGCTTCGCGGCCGCGCTCGGCGACGAGCAGCATGCGCTCCTGCGATTCGCTGAGCATCATTTCGTAGGCGGTCATGCCGGTTTCGCGCTGCGGCACGCGGTCGAGCTCAATTTCGATTCCAACACCGCCGCGCGAAGCCATTTCACAGGAAGTGCTGGTGAGCCCGGCGGCGCCCATATCCTGAATGCCGACGATCGCGCCGCGTGGCCATGGCTTCGAGGCAGGCCTCGAGCAGAAGCTTTTCGAGGAAAGGATCGCCCACTTGCACGTTGGGCCGTTTCTGCTGCGATTCTTCGCTGAATTCGGCGGAAGCAAGCAACGAAGCGCCGTGAATGCCGTCGCGGCCCGTCTTTGCGCCGACGTAGATGACGGGATTGCCTTCGCCGCGAGCGCGGGCGAAGAATAACTGGTTTTTCGGAGCGATGCCCAGGGCGAGAACGTTCACCAGCGGATTGCCGGCATAGCTGGGCTCGAATTCGACTTCGCCGCCGACGGTGGGCACGCCGAAACAATTCCCGTAAAAAGCGATGCCGCGAACCACGCCGTCTACAAGGCGGCGATTGCGCGCGATAACTTCGGGTGCTTGGCCATTCGCCGGCGTGATGGAGCCGAAGCGCAGCGAATCGAGCACGGCAATGGGCCGCGCGCCCATGGTGAAGACGTCGCGCAAAATTCCGCCGACGCCTGTGGCCGCGCCCTGAAAGGGCTCAACGTAGCTGGGATGATTGTGCGATTCCATTTTGAAGACGGCGGCGAGGCCGTCGCCGACGTCAACGACGCCGGCATTTTCGCCGGGGCCCTGCAGCACTTGCGGCGCGCGCGTAGGAAGGCGCTTGAGGTGAATGCGGCTGGACTTATAGGAGCAATGCTCGCTCCACATCACGCTGAAGATGCCGAGTTCGGTGAAATTCGGCTCGCGCCCGAGAATTTTCTGGATGCGCGCGTACTCTTCGGGCGAGACGCCGTGCTCGGCGACGAGTTCGGGCGTCACCTTGATTTCGGTTGCCAGCATGGATGGCGTGCGGGCCGCGTGCGACAAGCGTCAGCTCACGGCGACGGCAGGTTGCCGCGCGAGAGATTGTACGAGCGAATGGAGGACGACCAAGCCGTCGGTTGAGCCGAGCGCGGCTTCGAGCGGCGCGCTCGGGATGCGGCATCATGCCCATCACGTTGCGCTCGCGATTGCAGATGCCGGCAATGGCGTCGAGCGAGCCGTTGGGATTCGCCGCTGGGTCGAGGCGCCCATCGGGCGCGCAGTAGCGGAAAACGATCTGGTCATTGTTTCGTAGCTCCGCGAGAGTGGCGGGATCGCAGACGTAGCTGCCTTCGGCATGCGCGATCGGAAGGCGAAGCACTTGCCCCTGTGGTGCCGCGGAGGTAAACGGAGTGGCCGTCGTTTCCACGCGAATGTGCACGTGACGGCAGATGAAGCGCAATCCTTGATTGCGCATTAAAGCGCCGGGCAGAAGCCCGGCTTCGCAGAGAATCTGAAAGCCATTGCAAATGCCGAGGACGAGCCCTCCGGAACGGGCGAATCGCGCGATGGCGTTCATTACCGGCGAAAAGCGGGCGATCGCGCCGGTGCGCAGATAATCGCCATAGGAGAAGCCGCCAGGCAAAATCACGGCGTCGAAACCGGAGAGGTCCTGAGATTGGTGCCAGATGGACTCGGCCGGTATGTGAAGGATTTCGTTTATAGCGTGCAGGGCATCGTGATCGCAGTTCGATCCGGGAAATACGACGACACCAATTTTCGTCACGCTGCTTCTCCTGGGGAAACTAAATTATAGCAGGTTGCCGGAGGGCTCGCCGAGTCTGGCATGAGTGGCACCGTGTATTTTAATGCAGTCGATGGCGGTGTTGTGACCCGATTTCACAACTGACGGCCCGCCTGTTGAAAAGTCAGGTTGCTCCCTGCTGCACCGGACGCAGAGAGACCATGATCGCCGGGCGATTTAGCACTCGGTCGGATAGGCGAGAACTAAAGTTAGCCGCGGTCGGCGCGGGCACGGCGGTTAACTGTTCTTCCGCCGATAAGATAAGCACATCAAAATACGAAGACCAAGGCTGCCGCGCTAAAGACCGCGGCTCTACGTTTAAACCTTATTTCGGCGCTTGGCCGCGGCGGCGACTTTGCCGCGGGAAACGCGCGCCGAGCGAGCGCGGGAGCGGTGGCGTGCCTTCGCGGAAGCTTTTCGCTTCGGCTTGCGGTTTGGCGTGCGCTTCGCGGCGCGGCCATTTTGCGTCGGCGCGCCGCAGCCCAGCCGGGCTTGTTGACCTGGCGGCCGCGGGCGATGGCAAGGGCATCCGCAGGAATATTTTCGGTAATCGTTGAGCCCGCGCCGATGTAGGCGCCGTCTCCGACTCTTACGGGAGCTACCAGCGCCGTATCGCTGCCGATGAAAACGCGACGGCCGATGGTGGTGGGATTTTTGTTCACGCCATCGTAATTGCACGTGATGGTGCCAGCGCCGACGTTGGTTTCGCTGCCGATGCGCGCGTCGCCGAGGTAGGTAAGGTGCATGGCCTTGGCGCGCTCTCCAAGCACACTCTTCTTCACTTCGACGAAATTCCCCACGCGGGCACCTTCGAGCAGGCGCGCATCGTCGCGCAGGTGGGCGAATGGGCCGACCTGAGTCTCCGCCGAAAGATAGCTCGAGGAGATCACGGAATAAGGCTTCACCAGAACGCCGTCTTCTATGGTGACGTCACTCAGGAGGCTTCCGGTGCGGATCGTGCAACTCGCGCCGATGCGCGATTTGCCGAGCAATTGCACTCCGGGTTCGAGAAGCGTGTCCGCGCCGACCAGTCACGTCCGGATCGATCAAGATCGATTCCGGCATCAGCATGCTCACGCCGGCGGCCATCAGTTGGGCGCGCTTGCGGCGGCGGAAAGCCAAGTCCACGGCGGCCAAATCGGCGCGGGTATTGCAGCCAAGCACTTCATCGGCGTCCGCCGCAACAACAGCTTGGACGGCATCGCCCTGCGAGCGCAGCATGGCAATGGCGTCGGTGAGGTAAAGCTCGCGATGCGCATTGTCGGGGCGAAGGCGGGCGAGACAAGGCCAAAGCTTATCCAGCGTGAAGGCGTAAATACTCGAATTGATTTCGTTGATGCTGCGCTGATCGTCGGTGAGCGCGGAATCCTCGACGATGGCGTCGACGCTGCCGTCGTCCCGGCGAACAATGCGCCCGTAGCCGGCCGGTTGCGGTATCTGGGCGGACAGAATTGTGGCCGCAGCGCTGCTTTGCCGGTGGATGCGGGCAAGTTCTGACAGCGTTTCTGGCCGGACCAAAGGCGCGTCGCCGGGCAGCACGATCGCGTATTTGGTGCGCCTGCCAAGCGCCCGCCGCGCGACTAGCATGGCGTGGCCCGTCCCACGCTGCGGCTGCTGGACGATAGCCTGTACACCAAATGGTTCGAGAATCGCCGAAACATCGTCGGACTGATGTCCGACGACGGCAATAATCGCGCGCGGCTTCAGAGGCTGACAGGCCCGGACGACGTGTTCGATGAGGGTGCGCCCGCCTGCGCGATGCAAAACCTTGGCGAGCGAGGACTTCAGGCGCGTCCCCTTACCGGCAGCCAAAATCACAACAGCAAAATCAGGCAGAGCCATAGTTCGTAACGATATTCTCCGTTCTTTGGATTCCCTTTAGCAAGAAATGTGACAGAAAAGAGGGAAAAACGATAAACGGCCTACTCTTTAAAGTGAGACCCAGACGCAGAATGGGCGGCGAGCTAGGCAGGGATGGCCGTCAGAGTTGCGGGCACCGGTTCGCGCCGTGGCATGGCGACGGTGGTGTGCGTCCAGAGCGATTTATCCGCGAGCAGGCGCGAGACCAACTGGGTATGCAGGGCGTGGCCGGCCTTGTGTGCTTTGACGAGCGCCAATAGCGGCCGGCCGATCAACGCGAGATCGCCGATCAAATCCAAAGTCTTATGCCGGCCAAACTCGTCGGAATAGCGTAATTCGCCATTCATGATGCCGTCGCGGGTGAGCACGATGGCGTTCTCGAGCGATCCTCCGCGGATCAGGTCGACAGCGCGAAGTTTTTCGAGTTCCTCGACAAAGCCAAAAGTGCGCGCGCCGGCCAACCGTTGGCTGAAAGATTCGCGGTTGACCACCATCTCGATCTCCTGGCGGCCAATCATCGGATGTGAATAGTCGACCAGGCAATGCACTCTGAATTCGTTCGAGGGATAGATACCGATGTAGCGATCGCCATCGCAAATCTCGAGAGGACGCAAGACCTTCAGGTAACGCCGCCGCCGTCTCTGATGCCGAATGCCGGCTTCCTGCAACATATCAATAAACGGCTGCGAAGAGCCGTCGAGAATGGGGACTTCGATAGCGTCGATATCGCAATAGACGTTATCGATGCCACAAGCGTAAAGAGCCGCAAGAAGATGTTCAGTAGTGGAGAGCAGGACGCCCTTCTTCATCAGGCTCGTGGCGTAACTGACGCGCGCCACGTTGCGGCCGTGAGCCTCAATTTCAAAATTGTCGAGATCCACGCGGCGGAAGACAATGCCCGTGTCGGGTGGTGCGGGATTCAGGCGGATGCGGCTGCGAACGGCAGTATGAAGACCAATTCCCTCGGCTTCGACGGGGCGCTCTATAGTCGATTGACTCGCCATAATGTTCTAAGGTGCATTTAGCTATCCTTTTGGTTGGATTGCAAGCTATTTATATTCATGTGCTTAGAAAGCAACATTGGTCGTGCCTAGAAGTCCATGTGGTAAATATACAACAAAACGCCTGTTTCATTGTGGCGTACAGGACTCAGTACTACTGGAACGCGCCTTAGGCCAACGGGGAGCCGCATTGCGCGCTCCCGAGGCGACGGCGTAGAATCATCTTGAAGCGCGCGAAGCTCCTGATGTCCATGACGTTCGCGCGCATTGGTTTATGGCGTCGCATTTCAACATTCTGGGCGATGGAGCGGTGAACGCGCCGAGTTGCGGCGGAAGTGTTCCGCCTGCGGAAATCCATCCGCGCCCGGCATGGCTCAAGGTACGTTTTTTTGGCGGCGAGAATTATCAGGATCTGAAGCGCATCATGCGCGGCCTCGGCCTGCACACGGTGTGCGAGAGCGCGCGATGTCCAAACCAAGGTGAGTGCTGGGAACATCGCACGGCCACATTCATGATCCTCGGAGACATTTGCACCCGCGCGTGCGGATTTTGTGCGGTCACCTCGGGGCGCCCGGCAGGTCCTCCCGACGAAGATGAGCCGGAGCGCGTGGCGCAGGCCGTCGAGCAGATGAGGCTGAAATATGCAGTAGTGACTTCGGTGAACCGCGACGATCAGCCGGACGGCGGCGCTAAAATTTTTGCGCGCACCATCGGGGCGATAAGGGCGCGCGTGCCAGAGTGCAAAGTGGAAGTTTTGATTCCGGATTTTCGCGGAGATAGCGCAGCCTTGGAAGTCGTCGTCGCAGCTAGTCCCGACGTTCTCAATCACAATGTGGAGACGGTGCCCCGGCTTTATCGGCGCGTGCGGCCGGGTGCGATTTACGAGCGCTCGTTAGAGCTGCTGCGGCGAGCCAAGAAGCTGTCGCCCCATATGCCCGTGAAAACGGGGATGATGCTCGGACTCGGCGAGGTCCGCGAGGAAGTGCTGCAAGCGATGAGCGATCTTGCAGCGCAAGGCACCGATATTCTTACTCTCGGGCAATACTTACAGCCCACGCGGGACCATTTGCCAGTCGTCCGCTTCGTCCATCCGCAGGAATTCGCCGAATACAAGCAGGTCGGCCAGGAGATGGGCTTTCGTCACGTGGAATCAGGCCCGCTCGTTCGCTCTTCCTACCACGCCTTCGAACAAGTGCAAGCGGCGCACCAGCTCTAATCCGTACACAAAAGGCGCTTTGGACCCCGCTGTTATCGATATCAATTAGCGCTGCAGTGCCGAAGCAGGCATGACGCGAGAAGTTGCGGGAAGGCAGCCCGCGTCCGCGCCGAAGCATGTGTCTCGCAGAAACAATGGAGGAGTAGCCGTTGCGGGCAAGGAGTTTAGGGATTCGGGCTGTACCAGGTTCGTCGCCAGGGAATTGAAAATCACGAAGCGGCCGTCCGGGCCGATGGCCGGAGCGAAACTGGCGCCATTAGCTTCGGCGCCGCCGGGCCCGATGGAAACGCGAATGGTTGCGGGCACGCAGGCTGATGTGGCGCCGATGCAAGTATCTCGCAGGAAGATATCACTCCAGCCGTTGCTGTCACCTTTCACCAGATTGTTGGCCTCGGAAGCAAAAACGACGAACCGGCCGTTCATCGTGACTGAGGGCGAACTGCTCGAACCATTCGGGTCAGTGCCGTTCCATCCGACGGAGATCGGAATTATCTGGGGCGCGCACGCCCCATCGGCACCAAGGCAGCTATCGCGCAGAAAAATTCTCGTTATGCCCGTTCCCGTGTCGATGGAGCCATCGGCGGAACTCGCGACGAAGGCCTGATACCTTGAAGCCGCCTGGGTCGCGGCCGAAAGGCCAGAAGCTTGCGTGACCGAGCGCAGAGTGGAGAATTTGGCCGTTGCGCTCGGCACAACAGCGGGGCAGCCTGAAGTGCCGCAGACCATGAAGGGCACGAAGTTCGAAATATTGTTTCCCGCATTGTTGCCGCTGGTCGGCCCAGGCGCGATAACACCTACAAAAAAAGTGCCTGGAGTGCTCAGAAACGAAGCTGGGATATTGGCCTGCATTTGAGTGCCGCTCACGACATTCGACACCAAATTGGTGCTGGTGCTATTGGAGCTGTTCCACGTTACGTTGGAGTTCGCAACGAATCCCGAACCCGTAACGGTCAAAAGGACGTCTTGAGTTCTGCCCGCGACTGCGCCGCTGGGCGTGATTGAGGTGATCGAGGAACTCACTGTGGGTGTGGCGCCGAGGTAGGGATTGTAAGTGTTGCAGCCCCCCAACAGGGACAATACGCAGGCAGCCGTCAGCCCTAAAATTGTGTCCGATGCACGGCGGAGCAGCCCGTTTCGAACTATGGTCTGAACTTGCATCTGGAGTGAGCGATACACGAAGGCCACCGTATCCACAGCCTTGTGCAAAGTTTGAGAGGTTTCAAAATATTTAAAGCTCCCCTGCGAACCAAACAGTCCCGTGATAGCCGAGAAGGCTCATAAGTATATCCGGAAGATCCGTTTTCCGCTGTACGATGCCAATCGCCGGGGGCCCGTTGCTTAGAAGCCCGGATTCCATGGCACAGGCGCGTTCGGCCTAGAAACCATCGTTTAAGGCATTACTGTAAGGTTATTGCTGTATTTCTGCTTACGTCACGCGCCCCCAATTACTTATGTTGGACTATGCCCTGTTCGCCATTCCCGCATCTAAACTAGCGAGTAGGGTTAAGGGACAAACCTCAGAGTAACAGGCCCGAATTCAGGCCGTGAAAGGATTACAGTGTTTTCCCCTTGGTCGGTTCCGGAGAAGAAAGCTCGGAAGTGGATGTGGATTGGTCTGGCTGTTGTCGCGGCGCTGCAGCTCTACTACGTGCAGGAGATGATCGCGGCGTTCGTGGTTCTTGGCGTGGTGTTTGCTCTCATTGCTGGAGCAGGCATGCTGGTATTCCTGGTTGATCGAGCCAGCGGTCGAACTCTAACGTGGGCCGAAATGAGCGGGATCCTGCTGCGCACCGCGCGGCGCGGAGTGCATTTCGCGGGCGCGCTCGCCGCCAAGCGGGCTGCCGAGCGCGGCGCTCAAGTGTCCCTACTCAATAGAACGCGGCTCCGCCATCCACGTTTAGGGACTGCCCGGTAATCGCGCTGGCCTGATCCGAAGCAAGAAACGCCGCCGCGGCGGCGACCTCATCAGCAGTTTGCCCCCGCCCTTGCAGAATTCCTTCCAGAAACTGCCGCAGTTGTATCTCCGGACTGACGTTCAGGCGAGCGGCCAGCACATTTCCGAGATCCTTAGACATCTTCGTTTCCGTGACTGGGCCCGGACAGATCGCATTTACGCGTACGCCGCGCCGCGCGGCTTCCGCCGCAGCCACGCGTGTGAGACCGAGCATCCCCGCTTTCGCGGCAGCGTAAGGAGAGCCCCACGAGAATGCTGCTTTGGCGGAAAGGCTGGAGATATTCACGATCGCGCCGGACTGCCGCTGGTACATGCCGGGCAGAACAAGCCGCATGAGCAGGAAGGCGCCGCGCAGATGCACGGCGATCACGCGGTCCCACTCCTCCGGAGAAATCTCCTCCACCGGCTTCACCGGTCCGTAATCGCCAGCATTGTTGACGAGGATACTCACGGCTCCGAGGCGCTCCTCGGCGGCCGCTATGATGCGGGCGCAATCCGCTTCGCGTGACACATCCGCGGCCACCCAGGCGGCTTTGCCATGTACCTTTTCGATTTCCTTAGCGACTCCGCGAAGTTCCGCCTCGGTACGTGAAGCGATCAGCACGGCGGCGCCTTCCGCCGCGAAACGCTTGGCGATGGCGCGACCGATGCCGCGCCCGCCGCCGGTAACTACCGCAACTTTGCCTTCGAGAAGCATCGGTTTCGCCAATAAGCGACCGAGGAGCATAGCATTGCGTCGGCGGTCTCGAAACCGCCGTCGAGCCAAACGCCAAAATCGTGCGCTAAACTGACTTCGTGCCGGCGCGAAGGAAAGTCGTGATGGCCGTCGGGCTTCCCGGTGCGGGGAAATCGACCTACTTTGCGCGCAAGGGAATTGTGCCGCTCGCGAGCGATCTGATTCGCGAGCTGCTTTATGACAATGCGGGCGACCAACGGCACCCGGAATGGGTGTTTGCAGTGCTTCGCGATCTCTTGCGGCACCGCTTAGCTGCAGGCGCCCAGACGACTTATATCGATGCCACGAACCTCAGCCGCTATTTTCGGCGTTCCTTCCTGCAGATTGCGCGGGAATTTGGCTGCGCTGCAGAGGCGCTCTATTTCGACGTGCCGCTGGAAGTTTGTCTCGAACGAAACCGCAAGCGCAGGAGCGGACTAGCCGGTTCAGCCCGAGACGCGAGGGTCGTGCCGGAGGACGTTTTGCGCCGAATGGCACGCCGGCTGGAGCCGCCCACGCGGGAAGAAGGGTTTTCACGCATCGTGGTGGTGAGGACAGGCGCCAAAAAGTCGCGTAGCAAGGCCAAGGCGTAATAATGTATGATTTGTGTTTTCAGGGACTCAGACGAGGTGTGCCGTTGCCGAACAGTGTCGTCGCGAACGGAAAGAACGGGAAGAAGCTGTTGCGAATTCGCCCCCGTGGATTTTGCGCGGGCGTGGTTCGGGCCGTGGATATCGTTGAGCTGGCACTGGAAGCCTATGGTCCCCCGGTCTATGTGCACCACGAAATCGTGCACAACCGCTACGTGGTCGAGCAGTTGCGGCGCCGAGGAGCAATCTTCGTTGAATCTGTCGAGGACGTGCCCATCGGGGCTGTGCTGATCTTCAGCGCGCATGGCGTTCCTCCAACCGTGCGCGACGAGGCGCACCTGCGCAAACTGCGTGTGATCGACGCGACTTGTCCTCTGGTGACGAAAGTACACCTCGAGGCGCTGCGCTTTGCGCGTGAAGGGCGCACCATCATTTTGATCGGCCACAAGGATCATCAGGAGATTGTGGGAACTTCGGGCGAGGCGCCGGAGCAAACTGTGGTGGTGGACAGTGTGGAAGCTGTGAATCGCCTTGAAGTCGAGGACCCCACGCGGCTCGCTTATTTGACGCAGACTACCCTCAGCCTTTACGACACGAAGGAAATTGTGACCCGGCTGCGCGAACGTTTTCCGCAGATTGCCGGACCTGCTTCCGACGACATTTGCTACGCCACTCAGAATCGGCAGGAGGCGGTGGAGCAAGTAGCGCGCGAAGTGCAGCTCATGCTGGTCGTGGGATCACCGAACAGCTCGAACTCCAATCGCCTGGTCGAGGTGGCGCGCCGTTCCGGCGTACAGGCACGGCTGATCGATGACGCGTCAGCCATCAGCGCCGATTGGTTTGAAGGAATCGAAAGCGTCGGACTGACCGCGGGCGCGTCGGCGCCGGAAGTCCTGGTCGAACAAGTGAGTGAACGCCTGGCTGAATACGGATATACCAACCAGAGCGATCTTGACTTGATTCGCGAGGACGTGCGGTTTACATTGCCGCCCGAACTTGCCGTCATCGCGCCAATGGGCAAGAGCAACTAGAGCCAGAAGCGGCTGCGGGGATCGGCCGCTCCCCAAAAGATAGTCGAGGAGAAATCTTGGCGGTCAAGATCGTCCGTCAGGTGAAGAGCATTGCCCTTCTGGGGGCGCCCACCAGCGCAGCAGGACTGGCAGGCGGTCAGGAAGGCGCTCCCGCCGCACTGCGTTCGGCCGGGATTGTCGACCGGCTGACCAGCGCCGGATTCCAAGTGGTGGATTACGGTGACAGTGCGCCGCGCGTTTACAAGGCGGATGACGAGCATCCAAGGACCCGCAACGTGGGCGACGCGCTGGCGATTCTCGAGGAATTGCGGCCGAAGGTAGAAATCGCCGTGAAATCGGGCGCGCTGCCTGTGATCTTGAGCGGCGATGATTCCGTTGTCCTGGCCGCGATTGCCGGAGCCCGCCGCTATTACCGGCACGTCAGCCTCATATCGATGGATCGCGACGCAGGGCTGAACGTCCCTGCAACCACACCTTCCGGATGCCTGGACGGCATGGTCATTTCGCACGTCGTTGGCCGGGGGGCGCCCGAATTGGTGCGGTTCTGGGGAGAGCCGCCGCTGATTCGTGAGCCGGACGTGGCCATTTTTGGAATCGATCGCGTGGACGAGCCCGAGCAGCGATGGATGGTGCGTTCGCCTCTGCGTCGCTATCTCGCCGTCGACCTTAAGAAACGCGGCGCGGCTGCGGGGGCTCAGGAAACGCTCGAAACCGTGCACGGATCGCGGCATGAGTTTGTGATGCTTCTCGATCTGGATGTCATCGCTTCGGAGGATTTTGGAGCTACGAATTTTCCAGGCTCGGGCGGATTGAGTCTGGACGATGCGAGGCAGGCGCTGGCGGTTTTTGCGCGACAGCCTAACCTCGCGGCGCTGGTTGTGGCGGGCTACAATCCCACGCGCGATTCGGATGGAAGGGCTGTAAAGATTGTGATCGATTTGCTGGTGACCGCGTTATCTCCGCGCTTACAGGCTCCGCCAGCAGAAGCGACCGAAATTACTGAAGCAAGCGCCGCGACGGAGGCGGAAACTACAGCGCAGACCAGCGAGAATGTTGAGACCCCTGCGGAAGCGATCTCTGCAGCAGTAAGCACTGCATCAGAGCTGTCCGATCTGGCTGAGTCTTCGAGCGACCTTGCACCAGAAAAGCCTTCTGACGCAGTGCCCGAAGCCGAGCCGCCCGGCGAATAGGATTTCCGGCACGCCTCTCGATGGTTTTCTGTGGTAAATCTTGCTGTAGGGCTCCGCTCGGGAAATGCGCCGAGCACATCGGCGATGATGTCACGCCGGTATCTGATAGAACGCGAGTCAGGTAGGAAGGTTCGGCGAGGAACAAGAAGCAAGCTTTTCCGTAATTTGGAGGAGAGTCTATGACCTCACCACTCCGGTCGATTTCGCGGAGGAGATTTCTGGCGGGCGCGTCATCGTTTGGCGCGTTTTGTGCCTTCGGCGACCTTGTTTCTCTGGCCGCAAGCGAGCCCAAGCCTGGGCAGTCGACCATAATCGATAATTTCTTTGGCGATTTCACCGCCGAGTGGGTTCGCCGGAATCCAAATCTGGCGACAGCGAGACGGTATTTTACAGGCGACGAACAGGACCGTCTGGAGCGGCAGCTCACCCCGGAAACCGTGGCTTGGCGGAAGGATCGAATCCGGCTCGCGCGGCAAGGCGTTGCGGGATTGCGCAAATTCGATCATGCCCGTATGACCGAGGCGCAGCGCGTGTCGGCAGACCTGATGGAGTGGCAGCTGGACGTCGTAATTGGCGAGGAGCCCTACCTAGATTACACATTCCCCCTCGAACAATTTAACGGCGCCAACGTCCGGCTGCCGAACCAGCTCACGGTGGTCCATCCGCTTCTGAACGAAAAAGACGCCGAAAACTATGTGGCGGCTCTGACCCAGGTGAGCGCGCGAATGCAGGAGGCCGCCGGTGAGTCGCGCCGCCTGGCCGCCAAGGGGATCATCCCTCCTCGATTCATTTTGCAATCTACCATCAAGCAGATGCAGAGCTTCATCGGTACACCTCCGGGTCAGAATCCCTTCGTTACCGCCTTCACCCAAAGAATGGCCGCGGTGACCGCGATTCCCGAAGCAACACGCGAGCAACTTCGCGCCGAAGCGGAAAAGATCGTCGGCGCTCAAGTCTATCCGGCGTGGATGCAAGCGGCCGCGCTGCTCGAATCTCAATCCGCTCGTGCGACCGACGATGCAGGATTATGGCACTTCAAGGCTGGACACGAGGTCTATGCTTACAATCTCCGCCGCTACACGACCACCATCGTCACGGCCGACCAAATCCACGAAATCGGACTGCAGCATGTGAGCTCGCTCGAAACACAAATGGACGCTCTCTTGCGCCGTCTGGGCCGCACCGAGGGTTCGGTGAAGGATCGCATCGACAAGCTCCGCTCCGATCTGCGTTATCCCAATCCGGCCTCGGAAGAAAGCCGCAAACAGATCATGGAAGACATCAATGGAATCCTTAGTGATGCCCAGAAGCGAGCGGCTTTGCTATTCGACAAGCGGCCAAAGTCTCCCGTCATCGCACAGGCCGATCCTCGTTTTCGTGAGGCGAACGCCGCAGCCACTTACACGGCGCCCGCGCTCGACGGTTCGCGACCGGGTGTTTTCCAGTTTCCTCTGCGGCCGGAACAAATGACCAAGTTTGCCTTACGCAGCACCGTGTATCACGAAACGGTGCCCGGCCATCATTTTCAGGTCGCACTCGAACTGGAGGACGATGCTCTTCCGCGCTTCCGGCGGGTAGCCGCGTTTGGGATCATTTCCGCACTGGCTGAGGGCTGGGGGCTTTACGCCGAGCGGCTTGCGGCAGAGTCCGGCTGGTATGGCGACGACCTGGAAGGGCTTCTTGGCCAATTGGACTCTGAGCTGTTCCGCGCACGACGGCTCGTGGTTGATACCGGACTACATGCGAAGCGCTGGACCAGGCAGCAGGGCATTGACTACGGGATTGAAGCCAGCGAAGTAGAACGATACGTCGTCTTTCCGGGTCAGGCCTGCTCTTACATGATCGGAGAATTGAAGATTCTCGAGCTTCGCGACCACGCCAAAAAAGTCTTAGGAGATCGGTTCTCCCTCCAGGCATTTCATGACGCCGTCTTGAACACGGGAACTGTTCCCCTAGACGTGCTGGAGCGTCAAGTGGACGCCTACATTTCGGGCGGGCGACAGGGCTAGCCGTTCTCACCCCTAAGCAGCAAAGCCTAAGGTTACGGCTAGGCCCTCTGTGGCTCCGCAAGCGCGGCTTTGATGCGGGCCGGCGTTAGCGGCGTCTGCCGCACGCGAGCGCCTGTAGCGTCAAAGATGGCGTTGGCGATGGCAGCGGCCGTGGCGCGGCTCGAAGGTTCTCCGGCGCCGTTCGGCGGCAGTTCGGGATGATTGAGAAGCACGATGTCTACTTGCGTGGGAATGTCGTGGGCACGGGCAACCGGATAAGTGGCCCAATCGACGCTGGTGACGTTGCTGCGGTCGAAGGTGACTTCTTCCTTCATGCCGCGGCTCATGGATTGAATCAAGTTTGCGGCGATGGTGCCGCGTAGAGCTTCGGGATTGATGATCAGCCCGCAATCGTGGGCGCAAACGAAGCGCGTGACTCGCGCTGCACCGGTACGCCGGTTGACTTCGACTTCCGCGATAGTGCCGACGTAGGTGCCGCCGCGCGTGCTCAAGCCGACGCCGCGCCCGGTGACGACATCGCCCGAGGCTCTTGTTTGGATTTGGCGATGGACGGCGCTCCCAGCCAGCCTTTTCCGCTGCCGCGGCTAACACGGCTTTGGCTCGCGGGTTATCGAGATGGCGCAACCGGAACTCGATGGGATCAGTCGCGGTAGTGGCGGCGAGCTCGTCCATGAACGATTCCACCGCAAAGCTGGTCTGCGGGCCCTCGGGATCGCGCAGATGCGTAGTGCGCAGCGGGGAGATTGAATCGTAAAAAGCAGGCACGATGTGGGAGACGGCGTGCACATTTGGAAAAACGTATGCCGGCGCTTGCACGCCCCACTGGGCGAATTCATCCACGCCGCTCTTATTGGGAATTCCAGTGAGCAGCGCGCCGAGATAATTATCCTTGCTGGCGGGCACGAACATAATCTCGCCGCCTGAAAAAGCATGCGAGGTAAATTCCACGGCAGTGATTTCGCCGTGCTCATCGATGGCTGCGGCAAGTTCACAAACGACGGCGGGGCCTTTGGATCCCCAAGCCGTCATATCCGCGCGCGACCATTGCACACGCACCGGTTTGCCGACGGCCTGCGAAAGCAGCACGGCGTCGGCTGCGGTGTCCTCGAAACCGGGACGGCCATAGGAACCTGCGTCTTCCACCCAAATCACGCGGACTTTGTCTCGCGGCACATCCAGCAATTCGGCGAAGCCCTTCTGCAGCGCATGCGGCTTCTGACCACCCGACCATATTGTTGAGACGCCATCGGTGTGAATGTCCGCAACGGCGCAGCCCGGGCCCATGGTGGCGTGCGATTGGAACGGGACTTCGTAGCTGGCCTGCACTTTTTTGGCGGCGGACGCGAGCACGCCGGCGGCATCGCCCTTCTTCACTGTTTCTTTGGTTGCCTTGGGAGCAGCCGAGCGCATGTGCTGATACAGATCCTTCTGCTCGGGGAAAGCCTGCTGTGGCGCGCTCCAGTTGACCCGCAACGCTTTGGCGGCGCGAACGGCGGCCCATTCGTTTTCCGCCACGAGGCCGACGAAATCGCCCTTGGTGACGGTCTGGACGTAGCCGGGAATCTTCTTGGCGGCCGAGTCGTCGAAGCCCATCAGCTTGGCGCCCACTCCGGCGGGGCGAATCACACGGCCGTGCAGCATTCCGGGAACGCGCACGTCGGTGACGTATTGCCATTTACCCAGAATTTTGGGCGCGATATCCACGCGAGGAATCGGTTGGCCGACAACCGTATAGCTCGATGGATCTTTGGGTTTTCCGAGACCCTCCACATTCAGAGCGAAGCCTTCGCCGGAGACCTTCAGCGCCTCATCCAGATCGCCGGAAGCCGCGAGTTCAGCGTAGGAGATCTTGCGTGAAGGATCGGCTTTAACGCTCACGACGCCTTCGCGAACCTGGAGCTCGTCGGGCGAGGCGCCCAGATTCTTTGCCGCGAGGCGCACCAGAAGAGCGCGCGCCGTGGCGGCCACGTTGCGCAGGGGCTTCGAGCCCATCGCAATGGAAGTGCTGCCGCCAACGCCGCCCTGATCGGCGGTGGTGGAAGTATCGCCCATCACGAAAACGACGCGACTAAAGGGAACGTCCAGCTCTTCGGCGACGATTTGGGTGAGCCCCGTTTCCACGCCCATGCCGATTTCGGCTTTGCCCGTGAAAACGTGCACGCTTCCATCGCGGTCGATGTGCAGCCAGGCTTCCAGGCGGTTCGGAGACAGGGCCGGGGCAGACTCGGTTGCTGCCGTTAAGACCTGCGGCAGTACCGCGCCCTCGGCCAAGCTGAAGCCGATCAGGAGCCCGCCTGTATCCTTGACGAATTCTCTTCTGGAGAGCACGGTTTTCGAGGCCATGGCTATGCGCTCCTCTTCATCTGGTCCGCGGCTTGGCGAACCGCGGCAAAAATGCGCACGTGGCTGCCGCAACGGCAGATCAGGCTCTCGAAGGCGGTCCGCATCTCGTCATCGCTGGGATGCGGATTTTTGTCGAGCAGGGCTTTGGCCGTCAGCACCCAGCCGTTCAGGCAGTAGCCACATTGGAAGGCCTGCTCCTGGATAAACGCTTTCTGCACGGGGTGGGGATTGCCTTCCGTGCCGAGTCCCTCGAGAGTGACGATCTCTTTTCCCGCCGCTGCGGATACAGGCAGTGTGCAGGAACGCACCGCGCGATTATCGATCAGCACGGTACAAGCGCCGCATTGCCCCAGTCCGCAGCCGAATCGGGGATTATTCATGACCAGATTGTCACGGAGCACGTAGAGCAGCGGACAATCCGGCTCGACGTCGATGGTGTGGGATTGACCATTTACTTTCAGCAATGTGCGGCTCATGGGGACCTCAGGCGCGAAGTAGGTTATCCGGTGCGATTCCGCCCCGTATTCTACTCCTTTGGCAAGCACATGCGATAAAGAGGATTGCGGGATTGCGGCGGGGCGGACCTGTCCAAAAAAGTTACGCGCCAGAAGCGCAAGCAAGATTGGGGCCGTAGTACCCGCTGTGGCCCGATAGGCAATATCGGATTGGTTCTATGTCGCGAAACCGGCAATTACTCCGGGTTCCGGCCTGAGGCTAACCTTGGCAGGGGAGGACGCTTATGTGCCGGAAGGTGCTCATTGCTGTGGGAATCCTGTGCTTTCTTTCCAGTACGAGGGCAAAGGCAGATGACTTCGCCTACGCATACTGCCCGATGGGAGAAGGATACGTATTTCTCTATGACACGCCGACCGGTTTCCAGGTGTTGGCCAACCTGAAATGCAGCCAGAAGGTGACGGTCCTGGGTGCCGGAGGTAGCGACAGGGTGCAGGTGCGTACTGCGGATGGGAAAGAAGGATATTTGCTGAAGTCTTCCATCACTGCGGCGCTACCTGGGACCCGGCAACAACCGACGGCGGCTCCTAACGCCAGTACTCCACAACCCCAAGCGCCAGCACAGGCGCAACCGCAACCCGCACAGCCAAAATCAAAGGCACAACCGCAGCAACAGGCTCAAGCTCAACTACAAGCACCACCTGAACCACAAGCGCCACCTGTGGTACAGGCACAGCCTAAACCAGAGGCTCAGCCGGAACCGCAGCCGCAGGCTCAAGCTCAACTACAAGCACAGTCTCAGCCACAAGCGCCGCCGCAGCCACTCGTACAAGCACAGCCACAATTAGAGTCTCAGCCAGAACCACCAGCACAAGCAAAACCACGCAGCCGCAGGCTCAAGCTCAACTACAAATACAGTCTCAGCCACAAGCGCCGCCGCAGTCACTAATACAAGCACAGCCGCAAACAGAGACTCAGCCCGAGCCAGAAGCCCCGCCAGAACCACCGGCACAAGCAAAGCCTGAACCGCAACTTCAAGCAGAATTGAAATCACAACCACAGCCACGACCAGACGCGCGGCAAGAACCACAGCCTGCCGCAGTAGCATTTACCCCCTATTCGACCTTCGGTTACGGGCGAAATGTGCCGCGCCTGGAGGTTTCTGGCGGTTTGTCATATTTGAATGCCGGCACGAACGCATTGACCTCTCGCCAGAATGTCGTGGGATTCGAAGGCTCGGTCGCGGTGCACGTAAACACGTGGATCGCGGGGGAAGCAAATCTCAGCGGTTATTACAAGACCCTCACAATCGTCAACGTAGGCACGTTCGGTTTTCATGATTATATGGCCATGGCCGGACCGCGCTTGAACATGCACAAAGCATTTTTCCACGTCCTCGGCGGCATCGATCACCTGAGCGGAGTTACCAGTTTTTATTCAGTGGCCACGTCGTCCAATAACGTTCTTGCCGGTGCTGCCGGCGGCGGTGTGCAGTGGAATGTTGCGCGACATCTGGCGCTGCGCGCATCGGCGGATTACGTTATGAGCCGCTTCGGAGGCGTCATGCAGAATAATTTTCGTGTGACGCTGGGTGTTGTCTTCGAGGCCGGATCTATCCGCGGCGAATAGACCCGCAGAATAAATCGAGCTGTCTACGGCGCTGGCTTCCTGCCAGCGTCCCTTTTTTTTCAAGAGGTGGTGCCGGGCGTGGGAGTCAAATCCACCCACTCAAATCCCCAATATTCCCCAGTGAACCTTGCACGGCTCGTGAAGCCTCTTGCCATTTTCAGTTTGAAAGCAGGAACCGGATAGCGGCCTTTTGAACTCCTCGCTACTCTCCTGCGGAGAAGCTGAGGAGGGTTTCATGACTATTTACACCGGCAGGACGTCTCAAACCTGCGCCTTGAGGGTTTGGGGTGTTTGGGTTTCGATGCGGGATTTTCACGCGGCGACGGCGCGAACTAATGCCAAGAGCGAATGCCGTTCGCTGAACACCTCGACTTCTTCCGCGCAATCTGCGACAAAGACTTAAAGCGAGATTCGCGTTTCCTTTCGTTCTAATCTCGCGACTGGAGGATGGACTTGTGGATAGACGAGGGCTCTTGAAACGACTTGACAAAGCTTGGAGCGACTTTCAGGAGACACACGCGGGCCTGTCCGAAGCCCAGTTGATGATGCGCGGCGTGACCGGAAAATGGTCCGTGCGAGACATTCTGGCGCACGTGACTACATGGGAGGAAGAGGCACTCAAGCATCTACCGCTCGTACTCAAAGGCGGAAGGTCGCCACGGTACTCGTTGACCTATGGTGGCATAGACGCCTTCAATGCACTCAAGACAGAACAAAAAACGAATCTCTCTCTAGCCCAAGTACTTCAGGAAATGCACGACGTACATCGCCGCCTTATCGCCTACATAGAAAGCGTGCCCCTAAGTCAATTCCAGAAAGAGACCCGCTTCCGCCATCGCCTCCGGCTCGATACATACAGCCATTATCCAATTCACGCAAAGGCAATTTGGAAATGGCGAGAAAAGCAGGGATTCGGAGCCAGGAAACTCTTTTGATCCCTATGTCATTGAGGACGAGGAGCCTTACTGCTCAGCAGGCATAAGTCGCCTATTTGGCGTCGTGAAAAATGATGCCAACGGTATGGCGATGCCCAGAACGAATCCGGCTCACGCCGTGTCGAAGATTCACTCGGTAGAAGCCACGCGCTCCTTGCACAGGGCGATGATGCACCGCAAAGGCGACGGCGTCCCCTTGGCGTAGCGGGACAACTTCCGGCCTCGACTGCATACGTGGTCGTTGTTCAGTCAATACGAACTCTCCGCCGATAAAATCTTTCACCGGCTCCGACAGGAGAATGGCTACTTGAATTGGAAAAACGTGCTCGCCATAGAGGTCCTGGTGAAGACAGTTGTAGTCGCCTGATGCATATTGCAGCAGCAGCGGAGTCGACTTGTTTTGCCCGGCGTTATGACACCGCTTGATAAATTCAGCGTGGCTCTCGGGATATTGAATCTCGATCCCCATCCTGGTGTTCCATTTATTGGCGATGGGCGCAAGTCGCGGATAGAGTTCCGTGCGAAGTTCGGCAACGATTTGCGGCAGCGGGTAAGCGAAGTATTTGTACTCGCCCCGCCCAAAGCCGTGCCTCGCCATCACGACTCGGCTGCGGAAGAGATCATCTTGCGGATACATCGCAACGACGGCGCGGCACTCGTCAGAAGGAATTAGCCTTTCGAGAATGGCACTACCTTGAGTGTCGAGGTCTTGCGAAATTCGCGGCCAGTCAAGCGCGTTCACCCGGTCCGTGTTGTCTGTTGATGTGATAGGAACTCCTAAACTCATGACCGGCTCCTTTCTCGTTTCTTCATTTCAATCTAACAATTGGAGCCCTGGTGATCTATCCGATTTTTGCCTTCAAATTCAGAGTCTTGGGCCTCATAACACAAGCGCTGGGTCGCCACTGTATCCAAGGAGGCCCAAAAACCTTGATTTTCCCTTCATTTCGTTGCAGAGCGTTACAGAACCGAACGTGCAAAAGCCTTGTAACACGCGAACAATCGCATTATTTAGCGGGTTTTCCTAAAGAGCAGTGGTGCCGGGCGTGGGAGTCGAACCCACACGAGGAAAATCCCCACGGGATTTTAAGTCCCGAACGTCTGCCATTCCGTCAGCCCGGCACTCTGGCAGATATGCAGACATTAACATTTTCGCGCGCAGTGACAAAGGCGCGGCGGCTTGGTCTGCTGCCGCCTTCTTCTCTCTCCACTCCGCTGATTAATTTACCGCAGTAGCTTGCGCGATTCGGCTCGTCTCCATCCCGCAGTTTGAAAGCAAGAAGCGGATATCGGGCCCATCAACAGCTGGCTAATCTCCAGAGAATGCGGCGCGGCGAGCTATTTCGGTCTCAACACGCCAATTTGGAGGCGCTCCAATTTGGATCGCCAGCCATTTTGGCCGCCGACCAATATGAGGCTTGTTCATCGGCGCGCGCGAAACGAGGATGAACGCACGAAAGCTGCAAGGAGGAGACATGAAGACAAAAATATTGGGCCTGCTCATTTTGATTATCTTCGCCGTGAACTTATCGATGTGGGCAAAAAACGAGAAGACGCTTCCGTTTCGAACGGAAGTGACTCTAAACGGGAACAAACTTCCAGCTGGTTTTTATGAGATCAGCTGGGTATCGCATAGTCCGGAGGCCACCGTAACGTTTGTCAGAGCCGGCCAGGTAATGGTGACCGCCATGGGCAAATGGGTGGATCGGGACACCAAGTACACTACCGATGCCCTCGTATACAGCAACAATGCCGATGGCTCGCACACGCTGCTCGAAATACGGTTCGCGGGCCGGAAGCAGGCGCTTGTTTTCACAGGCGTGAGTTGATCACGCTGCGCGAATGCAAGGCGTTCTTCGGCCTCAGCGTGCGCTGGCCAAACAGCGCACGCTGCTCTGGCCGCATTGCGGGCTGAACTAGCCGCGTGTTAGCATCGTGGGGCCGCGAGAAGTTCCGGCCCTCGAGCGCAGCGCGGCTTCGACTCGCCTCCAGGGCTGGCCCTTCGCCCAACTTCCGCAGCTAAAGCACACACAACGAGGAGCAAATAACGATGAAAGGGTTGCTTTCCAGAATTTTCGTGGCCGGCGCACTGATGACTTTAGGACTCACCATGCACGCACAGACGCGCCCGGTGCAGGACTTTGGACCGGTCAAAATTACGCCTATCTATCACGCGACTATGCTGATCCAGGCAGGCGGCAAAAACATTTACGTCGACCCGGCCAAACCGGCCAGCTTTACCGGATTGCCAAAGGCCGATTTGATTCTCATAACGGATATCCACGGCGATCACGTCGATCAGGATCAGAGCTCCATCAAGACCATCAGCAAGGCGGATACGGTGATCTGGGCGCCGTCAGCGGTGCAGAAGTTCGTGACCACGGCCACAGTGATCTCCAACGGAGACACCAAGAAGTGGGATAAGTGGACCATCGAAGCGATCCCCATGTACAACATGACCCGCGGTCCCGCGGCCGGCAAGTATTTCCACGATAAGGGCCGAGGCAACGGATACGTGCTCACCTATGAAGGCAAACGCTTCTATATTTCCGGCGACACCGAGGCTATTCCGGAGATGAAGGCGCTCAAGAACATTGACGTCGCTTTTGTGTGCATGAATCTGCCTTACACGATGCCGGCGGATGAAGCTGCCGACGCGGTAAAGGCCTTTCATCCCAAGGTGGTGATTCCCTATCACTACAATGGCAATCCATCGGGCGATGTGAATCTATTCAAGCAGAAGCTCGAGGGCAGCGGAATCGAAGTGCGGCTGCTGGAGTGGTATCCGAAAGCGACCTAAATCTGAGAAGAACGTTTATCCGATTCACGATCTCTGTTGATCGAATCGGATAGATCGGCGAGCGGGCAAAATCGCTTTTGCCCGCTCGTTTTTTCTCACTAATCCGCAGTGGCTCGCATTGAACGCGGTCGCGCAGGTCCGCTGCCCGCCTTTGTTTCATCGATCGCGCGAGCAATCTCCTCGAGATCCTGGCTGGTCAATTCGATCTCGCCGGCGCGAATCCAGCCATCCACCTGTTCGGCGGATCGCGCGCCCACGATTGCACCTGTCACGCCGGGCCAGCTCAGCGTCCAAGCCACAGCGATCGCCGAAACTGTTGTGCTGTGGCGCTGCGCGATGGGCCGCAGCGCATCCCGCAAGCGCAGATTGCGGCTGAGATTCGGTTCCTGAAATTCGGGAGAGTTACGCCGCCAGTCATCTTTCGCGAATTGGGAAACGCGTTCCGCGGTAAATCGATCCGTCAGCAGACCTGATTGCATGGGGCTATAGACGATCACCCCCGTGCCGTGACTGGCGCACCAGGGAATCACGTCCCCCGCGGCTTCGCGGCGAATCATGGAAAAAGGCGGCTGCAGAGAATCGACGTGCCGCACGCGTTCGCAGCGATCGAGCAGCGGTACCGTAAAATTCGAAACGCCTCCGGCGCGCACTTTGCCTTCTTCGATAAGCCGTTTCATCTCTCCCCAGGAATCCTCCACGGGCGTGCCGAGTTCGTCGGGCCAATGAAACTGGTAGAGGTCGATTCGATCTACGCCCAGGCGTCGCAGTGAAGCCTCGCATTCGCGACGGATGGTTTCGGGACGCAAGTCTCGGCGAGGAGGATCGAAAGGTTTGCCGCGGTCGGCGGTGAGGCCGCATTTGGTAAAAACCAAGGGCCGCTGCGACGCCGGAATTCCCGCGAGCGCCTGGCGCACAACTTCTTCTGAGTGGCCAAGGCCATAGATCGCCGCCGTATCGACCCAATTGATGCCCAACTCAACGCCATGGCGGATCGCGGCAATCGAGGCATCGTCGTCTTGCTTGCCCCAACCAAAGAGCCATCCTCCGCCGCCAATCGCCCAGGTGCCCAGCCCGACCGTAGTGATTTCAATTCCGCTGCTTCCGAGTGGCCTCTTTTTCAACGCCATAACTTCTCCTTCCGTTAATGCTTCATTTTTCAAGCGATCACTTTCGCCGATAATACTCTTCGGGAGTGGGCTTGGTTCCACCGGCGAACGCTTGGACAATTCGAGATCGATTCAAAACAGTAATTTGATAGCCTTGCGTCACTATGGTTATATGCTTTTCCGATTACACTGGTTACATCAAAGCATTCGTAAGATGGAAAAATGCGCTCATGCGAAAGGGACTCATAGCTTATGACTGAGATGGTGGCAAAGAAGGCGACGCGACTGGAAACCGATAGCATGGGACCGATCGAAGTTCCCACGGACGTCTATTGGGGAGCACAGACCGCGCGCTCGCTGGTGCATTTCAATATCGGCCGGGACACCATGCCTCCGGAACTGATTCGCGCCTTCGGAATTTTGAAAAAGGCGTGCGCCCTGGTGAATCAGGAACTGGGCAAATTATCCGGCGATAAAGCCCGCCTGATCCTTCAGGCTTGCGATGAAGTTATCTCCGGCGCACTGAACGATCAATTCCCGCTGCGCATCTGGCAAACCGGCAGCGGCACGCAAACCAATATGAATGCGAACGAGGTGATCGCCAATCGCGCCATCGAGCTGGCCGGCGGCGTGATGGGATCGAAGACGCCCATCCATCCGAACGATGACGTCAACATGTCGCAATCGTCCAACGACACGTTCCCCGCCGCCATGCACATTGCCGCCGCCGAACGAATTCACAACGCGCTGATTCCCTCCGTAAAACGCGTACAGCAGGCGCTCGAAGCGAAGGCCAAGGAGTTCGCGGACGTGGTGAAGATCGGCCGCACGCACCTGATGGACGCCACGCCACTCACCGTGGGCCAGGAGATTGGCGGATGGGCCAGCCTGGTGGAGCGCGATATCGCCCGGCTCGAACAGTCGCTCGACGGCATCTACGATCTGGCGATCGGCGGCACGGCTGTGGGTACCGGCCTCAATGCGCATCCTGAATTTGCGGAGCGCGCGGCCAAAAAGATTGCCGACCTCGCGCACCTGCCTTTCCGATCGCATCCCAACAAATTTGCCGCGCTCTCTGCGCATGACGAACTCGTCTATGCCCACGGCGCGATCACCACGCTGGCCGGCTCGCTCATGAAAATTTCCAACGACATTCGCTGGCTCGCTTCGGGACCGCGCTGCGGCCTGGCCGAGATCCATATTCCGGAAAACGAGCCGGGCTCCTCGATCATGCCGGGCAAAGTGAATCCCACGCAATGCGAAGCCATGACCATGGTGGCCGTGCAGGTGCACGGGAATAACGCGGCGATTGCCTTCGCGGGCTCGCAGGGAAATTTTGAGCTGAATGTGTTCAAGCCCGTGCTGATTCACAATTTTCTGCACTCGGTCACGCTGGTGAACGACGCCTCCAGAGGATTTGTGGATTACATGGTCCGCGGAATCACGCTCAACCGGCCTAAAATTGATGAATACGTGCGCAATTCGCTGATGCTGGTGACCGCCCTGAGCCCCAAGATTGGTTACGACAAAGCGGCCAAGGTCGCCCACGAAGCTCACGTCCAGGGGCTGAGCCTGCGCGAGGCCTGTCTCAAACTCGGATATCTGAGCGGCGAGGAGTTCGATCAGCTCGTGCGGCCCGCCGATATGACGCATCCCTGAGGAATTTCGATGAGAATCGCTTTCGCAATGTTGGTGCTCGCGGTTTGCTACAGTGCGATTTCGCCTGGTGCGTCCGCGCATCACGGTGATGCGGGCTATGACGTTACGAAGCTGGTTACCGTGAAAGGAACGGTTACGGAGTTCCATTTCCAAAATCCTCATATTGAGATTTTCATTGACGTAAAGAAAGACGATCAGGTCGAAAAGTGGCATGGTGAGCTCAACAGCCCAAATCTTGTGTCGAGAATGGTGGGCTGGAACGGGAAAACACTCAAGCCTGGAGACGAAATCGTCCTCATAGGGTATCGGGCGAAGAATGGCCTGAACGTTCTGCGCCTGGAAAAAGTTTTATTAGCGAACGGGACGGAAATCTTCCCCAAGAACGGAAACGGCGTGACCGTATTCTGACTTGAAGATTACGAGCCAGGAGTGGGTAGCTTTTCTGGACGACAAAGCACGCCGAGGAGGCATGCGATGCAGTCAGTGGGGGTGATTCACCAATTGGCGCGATACCCCGTAAAATCCATGAAGGGCGAATCGCTGCCATCGTTGCCACTCACCCTGCAGGGCTTTCAAGAGGATCGGCGCTACGCGTTTGTGCAATCCGAGTCGCGGAGCTCGTTTCCGTGGCTCACTGCGCGCGAACTCCCGGAGCTTCTGAGATACCAGACTTCGGTCGAGAAAGCGGGCTCCCCCGACGTCGCCGTAAACGTCACCACGGCGAGCGGCGAGCATTGGCCTGTCGACAGCGACGGGCTTCGGGAGGCGCTCGAGAGGCGCTTTGGCAAATCCGTCTTCCTGCTTCGTGATTATCGGGGCTCATTCGATGTCGCCGCGGTGTCGCTCATCACCCTTCAGACGGTGGCGCGCATCGCCGAGGAAACCGGGACGCAGGAGAACCCCAGGCGCTTTCGCCCCAACCTGCTCATTAACCTCCAGGCGGGCGGGGCGTTCGATGAACTGAAGTGGGTCGGACGGATTCTGCGCCTCGGCGAGACAGCGCGCATCGCCGTCACCGAAGTGGACCAACGCTGCGTGATGATCACACTCGACCCGGCAACCGGCGAATCCAACCCGGACATTCTCAAGTGCGTCGTGCAAAAGCACAACAAATGCGCGGGAGTTTACGCGACGGTTCTCGCTCCGGGCGAGGTGCGCGCAGGTGATGCCATCACTCTCGAAGGGTAATCTGAAGGGCCGCTCGCCAAGGCGGCCGGTTCTCGGCGGCGATTCACGGCTGCGCTGCTGTTACTGGCGCTGGCACGCGTCATCCAACCGGATGCATTGACCACATCGCGCAAGGAGTTCCCATGCAATACAAGCGACTTGGAACCACCGGCCTCATCGTTTCGCGCTTCGCTTTCGGCACCATGACTTTCGGCAGCGACCCGCGCTTTCCTGCGGTAGCCAAGGTCGATCTCGATTCGGCAAAAGCGATGACCGACCGCGCGTTCGATGCCGGCATAAATTTTTTTGACACCGCCGATCTGTACTCCGGCGGCGAATCCGAAGTTTACCTCGGCAAGTTCTTAGGTCCTCGGCGCAAAGACGTGGTGGTCGCAACGAAAGTGGGCTTTCGTTCGGGCGAGGCCATTACCCAAGCGGGACTTTCGCGGCGCCACATTTTTGAGGGGTGCGATAGCAGCCTGAAAAAGCTGGGCACGGATTGGATCGATCTCTATATCGTGCATAAAGTGGATGTTTTCACACCAGCTAGAAGAGACGCTGGAAGCCCTTAACGATCTCGTGCGCGCCGGAAAGGTGCGCTACATCGGATTCTCTAACTGGCCGGCGTGGCAAGCGGCTTCGGCACTTGCCATTCAAAAGGAGCGCGGCTGGGCCCGATTCACCAGCGGGCAAATGTACTACTCGCTCGTGACGCGCGATCTCGACCACGAATTCGTACCCTTTCTGCAGGCTACCGGCACCGGTATGAACATTTGGAGCCCGCTCGCGGGAGGTTTTCTAAGCGGCAAGTACACCCGCGAGAGCTTCCAGCAAAAGGAACGGGAAAAGGACAAAGGAAACCGGTTGGCCGGCGTGGATTTCATTCCCTTCGATAAGGAATTGGGTTTTCGTGTCGTGGAAAAGCTGCGCGAGATCGGACGCGCACACGGCGCGAGCGTCGCGCAAATCGCGCTGGCCTGGCTGCTGACGAAGCCGTTTGTCACGAGCGTGATTTTGGGCGCCACCAAGATGACCCAGCTAGAAGATAATTTGGGGGCGATGGACGTGAAGTTGCTTGATTCGGAAATCGCGGCGCTCGACCAAATGACCGCGCCGCCCGTGCAGTATCCCGAATGGTTCACGGCTGTCACCACGGATCCGAAACACAAGGAGGCGCTCGGCCAAACTCCAGTGAAGCTGGCGGCGGGCGTCGCCGGAAGTTAGCAACAGAGCCTTGCGGCTTCTTACAGGCTCAGTTCGATATAAACCAGATACCCCGCCAGCGCCAATCCAAGCAGTGCGGTGAGAATTCCGATCAGGTCCACCAGGAATCCGGCCGGCTCGAACCGGCCCAGTTCGAGCTGATGCTTCGTTTTGCGGTAGCGAAACAGGCCCGCCAAGCTTAAAAACACTCCGGCAATTATCGCAACGGTGCCGAACCAGACGGAAAACCCCGCCGTCGGCACGACTCGGCCTTGGATCTGCATAAATTGACGTATGGCAATCGCGAAGCGGCCAATCGCAAATCCGAATACGACCATGGCGACTCCGGTGCGCAGCCACGCAAGGAAATGTTCGCTCGTTCGCCAGGTGATCGCGGGCGCGATTGGCATTCGCGCTCTCTGCTGGTCGAGGGTCGTTGGCAGTTGGCTGTGGCATGAAACCTCGCACACCGTTCTGACAGCCCGACAGAGATCTATTCGAGAGCTTTTTGAAGCAGCGCACCGACGCCGCTGATATTCTTCAGCAATTCATCGGGAATATTGTGCCGCTGCTTGAGATATTCCGGAGTGTTGTACGAGAGCCAGACCTTGCCCGAAGCGTCTTCCCAGGCCAAAGCTTTTAGAGGGAGATCAATGGCCAGAGTCGGTGAGGCGACCATTAACGGCGTACCCTGCTTGGGACTCCCGAATATGAGCAATTGAGTGGGGCGCATTTTTAATCCGGCCTTTTCGGCCTCGCCGCTGTGATCAATCCGGACAAATATAGCGAGCCCTCGGGCTTGCAGAAGCGACTCCAAACGGCGAAGCGTCTCTGGGACAGAGTAAGGGCTCGTAAGATGAATCATTCCGTTCTCGGCCGCGGGAGCCATGGGCAGCCTCCTGAATCTTTTTCAATGAAGATCGACCGATACTAACCGATAGCAGCCCAAAACTCGCTGCGGATCTACTGGTCGGAGTTGGCGCCGGCCAATGTCGTTGTTAATTCCTCCGCCAGCGCACGAAGGTGGCGATCGCAAAGCGTATCGCCCGACGAAAATTCGCCGGCCTCGCGGAAGCTTTCAGCGGCCGGGTCCTTGCGTCCCAGTTTCGCCAAAATATCACCCTGGAGAAGCTGAAAGATGGGATTGCGGGGGAACTCGTCCATCAACGGTGAAAGGACCTCGAGCGAACGCGCGTATTCGTGATCGTACATGCGCAGATTCTTGGCCAGATAAAAACGAGCATTAACGCGCGTGAGAGTTCCTTTTTCCATGGCGATTTCCAGTTGCCGCACCCCTTCCGCCTTTGAGCCGCCCGGAATGCCCATGAAGAAGCGCAAAAACCGCGCAATCGGTGACAATGTGTCGACGTAGTAGTTGTAGAGCCCCAGGCCGCTATACGCGTCCGCCATTTCCGGATCGAGCTGCAGGCAGCGCAGAAGATGCGTGCGGGCATTGACGCCGGCGCGCGCGGTGGCGCGACGATCGTTCCGCAAGCCAAGCAGCCGCGCCCGCTGGGCCCAACCGATACCGGCGTAGAGTTGCATCTCCGCCGAATCGGCTTGTGCGATTCGCGATTCGGCGATTGAAGTGACTTTTCCCGTCAGCCTCAGGTAATCGTCATCGGCGGCAATCCGAGGCCGCTCGTACGCGTCGATGGTGTTCCATTTGATCTCGCAGGCTTCGCAATAGATTTGCCACCAGCGCGCCTCGGCTTCCAGGATATAACCGAGTGGGCTGCCGGGATCCGCGGCTTGCACCTGCCGAAATTGGATGATGGCGTCGTCCGGGTGCCCGGCGTAGAGCAGATCGAGACCTTGTCTTGCGGTGTCGGGCAAATTCAGCGGTGAGGCGTGCGCGGAGCGAGAGGAAAAAATTAGGGCAAGGAAGAACCAAGGCACGAGAGCCAAACTCCGCGACCTGAGCTTAGCCGGAGCGCCGCGCAACCGTTCCACCTGGGAATATGCTTGCGTTCGCAAAGGCTTTTCCCACCCAAGAAGCCACGCGGCGAAGTAATACATCACGAAGCATTCGAGCGCAAAGGGCAGAAAGCCGAGATAGCCGAGTACGGGCATCTCGAAAATTTTCTCCTTCTGCATGATCGGGAAGACGTAATTCCATTTGCCCGCGGCCCAGAAATTCCAGAATTCCCAAAGCCAGCCGCACACAAATCCCGAGATAAGAAAGGAGAAGAAGCGCCCGGGGCGTCCGGAGGCCAGATCGGCTTCGAAGGACGGCAGCCCCAGGCGGAAATTGATCGGATCGAGAAGAAAAATGAAGCCGACCCACACCGCGCCAAAAAAGAAACTGCCAATCGACCGCGGCAAAATGACGGGGACGATCAAAAGAATGGCTCCGATAACGATGAAGGCTCTTTGAGTCGCGGGCGAGAAGACGATGGGACGAGCCGGAGCATGCCACCACCCGAACGCTTCTATAAGATCGGCCGTAAGAAAAATTCCCGGCCAGATCGTGGCGTAAGCCCAGGCATAACCCAGCAAGCGTATCGGAAGCGATAAGGGAATACCCCCGCCATAGGTCCAGCCACCCAGCCGCAGGTTATAAGCTTCGAAAATGAGCCACAGGGGAACGGAAAGCAGAGCCAATCTTGCGAATTGCACGGGCGCATTGCGGAGCGGCGAACGTCCGCGAATGGCGAAGACGGCCGCATCGGCGATAAGCGCATAGGCCGTCCAAGCGATCGGCGTGAAAAAGGTGGCTACCGGCTCCACTCCCCGAAACATCAGCCATTCCCCAATGGCCAACGAGATTAAGCCGATCCACCCATAAGCAGGGAATGGCCGCGTACGCCGCCTGAAAAATTCGGCAACCAGGATGGCAGCGGTGCACGCGAAGAGAATCACACCGAGCTTGACCATGATCTCCATGTTATCGCACGGCCAGCATTTTGCCGATTCCCGATTCTGCTATGCTCATGGGAGTGAGCCTGTTTACGCATCTTGTTTACGCATCTGGGTGTGAGGAGAAAGGCTAAGAGTCGCGGAATGTCAGAAACTCGACGTCAACTCGAAGAGAATTCAATCCAAACATCGCAATTTTCAGAGCCTCGCGTGGCTGCGATCCCCGAGGGCTGGTTCACGATGGGTTGCGAAAACGGCCGCGATGATGAACGCCCCGCCCATCGCGTATGGGTCGACCGCTTTGCCCTGGGTATTTATCAGGTGACCCGTGCCGAATACGCTCATTTCCTCCGTGAAACGCGCCGGACCGCTCCGCCCTTCTGGGAGGACCCCAATTTTCAGGAGCCGCAGCAGCCGGTTGTGGGGCCGTCCTGGTTCGAGGCCGTGGCCTTCTGCGAGTGGCTGAGCAAAACCACCGGCCGAAAGTATCGGCTTCCCACGGAAGCGGAATGGGAGCGCGCCGCGTGCGGGGGCATCGAGGGACAACTGTATAGTTGGGGAAATAAGGCCCCCGAGGAATTGCCGGGCTACGCAAATCGGTGGAGAAATGGCCCGGAGCGCGTGGGACTTAGCGCGCCGAATCCATATGGGCTATTCAACATGGGCGACAACGTTCACGAATGGTGCGCGGACTGGTATGACGCGCATTACTACGAGCGCAGCCCTCAGCGCAATCCCCAAGGGCCGGAACAAGGTACCCGGCGCGCGTCGCGAGGCGGAGCGTGGCGGCACCACATTAAGGTCTCGCGGTGCGCGGCGCGTTCGAGCATCCCTCCGGGATTCATGTATGCCGATTATGGCTTCCGCGTGGCACTCTCGTTATAACTGGCACTCTCGTTATAAACGGTCGATGTGGCTTTCTTGAAAGCCGGGAAAGCGAACCCCGAAGTCCCCTGACCCGCTCACCCGCCTGAACCCCGGGCGCAAAAGCTCCGGATGAACGATTGGTCAACACCTCCCGCCAAGGCCGAAGCCGGGGAGGCATCCTTCTGTTATCTTCCTGTGCGTGGTGGTACGGGAGGGTAGATGCGCGAAAAATCCGAGTTCAGGAATCAGCCAGCCAATTGCGATGCGGTCAAAGCGTCTCGGCATCGTTCTGTGGTCCGGCCGGGAGGAATGAGCAGATTCGGGCTGGCTATTCTGGTGCTGGCGGCCTCGCTTTGTGGCACGGGTCTCGCCTACGGGCAGAAGCAGAATAAGAAAAACAAGAAGGACGCCGCCGCCGACGCCAATGTGAGCACGGCTTCTTTGATGCCGGATAATCAGGCTGTCGATCTGCTGGTTTCCCAGATGCTCGGCGCGTGGCAGGCGGGCGACGCCGACGGCATGCATAAGTTCTATGCCGATGACGTAATGGTGATCAGCGGGGCCTTTGAGCCGCCGTTAATCGGATGGGCCAATTACGCCCGCGCGTATCAGGCACAACTAGCGCGGACTTCTGGCTGCCGGCTCGAGCGCATCAATTCCTACACCAAGGTGACTGGGCGATACAGCCGTGGTCACCTACCAGTGGCAATTCTTGGGCAATGTGGACGGCAGAAATACGCAGGCATTTGGCCACACTACGCTGATGCTGGAAAAGCGTCTTGGCAACTGGCTGATCACACTGAACCACACCTCAGCCATTCCGACGGACGACCCTTCCACGAGCACGCCCGTGCCCGCCGCCGGCGGCCAGCCTACAAGCTCGCTCGCACCGGCCGCGAAGTAGGCGGGTTGCTTCCGTTTTCGTTCGGCGTCGCCTATTACGGATTGCTAAGGCCGATCCAAACCCAGAGACTCGCACTTGCCACAAGCAGAATGCCGGAAAGAATCGCGAGGGCGACGATGGGCTTGGCAAGGCGGTGCAATCTTGTAATGACCGCCGCCTGGTCGCTGCCCATCATGCTTATCTCGGCTTTGTTGAGATAAAGCTGATCGTCCTCTTTGCTCGAGAGCGTCGCCCGGTAAACGAGCAAGAGCACCAGTGCCACGGTGATCAAGCCCCACGAAAGTAACAGGTAGGCCAATGGACCGGATATATCCCCCATGGTTTCCTCCCTGCGATGTCGACAGCCCGTGTTTGATTTTTCTTGGAAGTTGCGGCGCCATCAGAGATGGCTTCCGCGCGTGGCGGGATTATAGCACCGCTGCGCCGCGAGGGAGTCAATTGCTATCGCGGACAGACGACCAGGCGGAATAGGCGGCATTCGCTGGAATAGATCCAGAGAACAACGAGATAAAACTCAACTCCTCCGGCAACAAATCGAAATCACCGCACCCGCCGCCCGCGTTGACAAAGGCAAAAGCGCCGCGCAAAATGATTTTGGTTTCTGCCTCAGTTGGTTCCCAACAATGCCCAAGTGGCGGAACTGGCAGACGCGCTAGATTCAGGGTCTAGTGATCGCAAGGTCGTGGAGGTTCGAAT
>CAWDQT010000010.1:0-94363 GCA_963804535.1 uncultured Acidobacteriota bacterium | reverse complement strand
TTCAGACGCTAAAGGTTGGGGCCCTGGGAACCCACAACTCTCTCGGCTTGGCACTAGCAAAGAAGGCCAAGTATTTTTTAGCCTCGACCTCGGAGTGCTATGGCGATCCGCAGATCAGTCCGCAGCCAGAAAGTTATTGGGGACACGTGAACCCAATCGGTCCGCGCGGAGTGTACGACGAAGCCAAGCGATTCGCGGAAGCTATGGTGATGGCCTATCACCGCTTCCATGGCGTGGACACCCATATCGTCCGAATCTTTAATACTTACGGGCCGCGTATGCGCCTCAACGATGGCCGGGCGCTGCCGAATTTTGTATACCAAGCCCTTCGGGGCCAGCCCATCACCGTTTATGGTGACGGAAAGCAAACCCGGAGCTTCTGTTATGTTTCGGACCTCATCGAGGGAATTTATCGGCTGATGAATTCTGACGAGCACGAACCGGTAAATATCGGGAATCCGCAGGAGATCACGATTTTGGAATTTGCTGAGCGCGTTCGCGCCCTCCTCGGTTCCGACGTACCCATCGTCTTCAAGGCGCTTCCGCAGGACGATCCTAAACAGCGTTGCCCAGATATCAGCAAGGCGAAGCGCCTACTTGGGTGGCAACCGAAGGTAAATCTGAACGAGGGCCTGCAACTGACGCTAAACTTTTTCAGGCAGCAAGTGGCCGCAGAATCAGCGGCGAGATAAATCCTTCCTCAGAGCGTGAGCACGGTATTCGCGCTGAGGTCCGGCCGGCCAAAGCTGTGATACTCGAAGCCGAGCTCCTTCATCTTTGCAGGAGGCAGCATATTTCGAGCGTCGAGTATCAGGGGCCGTGCCATATCGCGGTAGATACGCTTCCAATCGAGTTCGCGATATTCCTTCCATTCGGTCAGCAAGAGCAAAGCGTCCGCCCCGTGAGCCACCTCGTAGGGATCTTCCACGAAAGCGGCGCCGTTCAGCAATGGGCGTGCGCGTTCCATAGCGACGGGATCAGAGGCACGAACCCTTGCGCCTTCGGCAATCAGGCGCCGCACGACCTCGATCGCCGGCGCAAAACGCACATCATCGGTATTCGGTTTGAAAGCCAGACCCAGGACTCCGACCGTTTTCTCCTTCACCACCCATAACGCGCGGCGCACTTTTTCCACGAACTGCTCGATGCGGCGCTTGTTGATCGCCTCGACCTCCTTGAGCAGCCCGAAATCGATGCCGTTCTTTTCGGCCAAGCGAATGAACGCCTGTATATCTTTGGGCAGGCAAAATCCTCCAAAGCCCAAGCCTGCATTCAGGAAGTGCGGTCCAATGCGTGGATCAAGCCCGATGGCCCGAGTGACTTCCTCTACGTTTCCTCCGAGCTTCTCGCAAAGGTCGGCAATCAGATTGGCGTAAGAGATCTTGAGGCCCAGGAACGAGTTGGAGGCGTGCTTGATCAGTTCGGCGCTGGCAATTGTAGTCACCAAAAACACCGGAGCAGGGCCAGCGGGGCATTTCGGTTCGTGAACGGGGCAATGGAACCTGCCCTCAAGGAACGGTTTGTAAATCTCGCGCAAGTTGCGCTTCGGATTCCGCATCCTCGACACCCACGACGATGCGGTCAGGATGAAAGAAGTCCGCGACTGCCGTGCCCTCTCGCAGGAACTCCGGGTTGGAAGCTACGCGAAAATTGGCGCCTTTGCTGCGGCCATAGACGTGAAGAGCGTGGCGCAGCTGCTCGCCCGTTTCAGCCGGAACGGTGCTCTCTCGATTACCAGTTTGGGCGACCGGGAAGCAGCCGCTATCTGACGGGCCACATTGTCGATTGCGGAAAGATCGGCTTCGCCCGAATCAAGGGGCGGTGTGCCCACACAGATAAAAATGGCGTCGGCCGGGCCGACCGCCAGGGCGCAATCCGAGGTGAACCGAAGCCGGTTGGCAGCAATGGCGCTTTCCATAACTTTGTCCAGGCCGGGCTCATAGATCGGCAGACGGCCCGCATTCAGCATGCCTATACGGACCGGATCGTTATCCGTGGCGATGACTTCATGCCCCGCCTCGGCAAGGCAGCTGCCCGTCACCAATCCCACGTATCCACAACCAATTACGGCAAGACGCACAATAACCTCCCTGAAAGCCACCGCTGCGGGACCATGCCTCTTCCAGGCAGCAAACCTAGAGGCGCAACCAACTTACACGAATATGAGGTGAGCTACAAATTCCTCTGTTGTGCCCTCTTTACCGTTGGATAACGGAAGGGCCACAAACGGACAGGTCAGCGGACAAATCGGTGTCTTTTGGCTCATTCATTTTCGTCCCGAAGAATGATCTCTACGCTAACAAAAGACCCCGCGCACAAAGCCGCGGGGTCTCTGAATCGCTGTTTTGGAAGTGCTCTACTTCTTCTTCTGCTGCTTGGCTGGCCTTGTGTTTACCTTGGTATCGATGCCCAAACCCATCGCCTGCAGAGCTTCCAACCCTTGTTTGGCCTGCGCGCCCCAAACCCCAGTCGGGTCGAGTGCGATCGCTTTCTGGTAGGCCTCTTGAGTTCCCGGCTGCAATATTGGCACCATTTTGTCGCCCTCTTGCTTGAACTCCATCGTATTCACGAGCGCCGCTCCAAGCAAATACCATGCTTGTGCGTTCTTCGGATCAGCCTCCGTAGCTTTCTTGAGAGGGTCAACAGACTCCTTGATACGGCCGGTGTTATAAAGTCCAATTGAGAAGTTCCGCCAATACATGGCCGTATTCATGGGATCGAGTTCGATGGCCTTCTGGTAAGCCGTCAGCGCATCGTCGATTTTTCCAGTCCTCGCCAGCGAGTTCCCCAAGTTGTTGTAGTAGCTGGGGTCCGGTTTCAGCGCGACGGCTTTTGCATACGCGGTCGCGGCATCGGAATACTTGTTGTCGACCTCGTAGGCCTCGCCTAGTCGCGCCAGAACGATATTGCGATTCGGATCAGTCTCAGCTGTTTGCTCGAGTGCAGCGTTATATTCGGTCACGGCAGTTGTGTCCGTCTGATCGAGCTGGCCTTGCGCGGCTGCCTGTTGATCCTTGGGCATCTTGTCGATCTGGGCGCGTGTCTCCTTAGCCTGTTCTAATGCTGCGTTGCCCGCGTCGAAATGCTGCTTCATAGCTGAAAACTTGGCTTTGGCCTCTTCGTTCTTTTTTGCCGTTTCAGCCGCTTGCTCACTCTGCTTGTTCTGCAGTTCTTTGAAATTGAAATCCTGCTGGGTATCCTGGCCGGCCATAAGTTGCACGATCTGCGAAAAAGCCGACTTGCCTTGCACCTTGACGTCAATCGAGTAAGTGCCGGCCGCTAAGTTACCGCTGCGATAGCGGCCCTGCGAATCTGTGGTGTAATCCATGCTTTGGCCCGTGGTGCTATTTCGCACGGATACGATCACGCCCCCGAAGGGATTGCCGGAGACGTCAGACACTTGGCCATGAATTTTCGCGGGCTTTTCCTTCTCTTGTGCCGCCGCGCTGATGGCAACTCCCGCCGCGAGGAATAGCGTGCACACGAGGACCATTACGATCTTTATTCTCTCTAGCTTCTTCATAGATCGATTGCCTCCTCCCGGCGGGTACGCCGGATAATGGCGATATGTTCCCCTATTATCGCCTAACTGGTTCATCTTGCAACCGGTACGCGGTAGGGTATTGCATCGGGAACCCCTGCCTCCGCAAACGCCTGTAATCTCAGACGGCAACTATCGCAAACTCCGCATGCAGCGTCTTCATACTGATAGCATGACCAGGTGAGATCGAGCGGCGCGCCCAGTTCAAGCCCCTTCCGGACAATTGCGCTTTTCTTCATCCCGATAACCGGGGTCTCGATGGCAATCTGCGTTTCTGGACGCGTCCCCACATTTGCCAGCTGCTCAAAAACACGGTAATACTCGGGCCGGCAATCGGGATAGCCCGAACTATCCTCCGCCACCGCGCCTATAAAAATAGCGTTTGCGCCAATTACTTCTGCCCAGCTTACTGCCACGGAAAGAAAATGGGCATTGCGAAAAGGAACGTACGTGACGGGAATAGCATTTCCGGTCACTGGTGCGTGCGGATCACCTTCCGGCACGCTCATGCGCTCATCCGTAAGCGCGGAGCCACCGATTTCCTTTAAATGGTTCAGGTGCACAGTCAGCCGTTCCCGAACGCCAAAAAAATCGGCAATCGCCTCGAATGCTTCTCGCTCCCTTCTCTCCGTAAGTTGTCCGTAGCCGGCGTGCAAGAACGCCAGCCGATGTGACGTATTCGCAATGGCCGCGGTTACACATGAATCCATCCCGCCGCTAACAAGAACCACCGCTTTCGGTTTTTCGTTCATATCGTCCGGCGCCCTTACTTCACACTCCGCGCGTGGAAGGATGCCAAACGAATTTGTGCAATTGCAATCCCAGACGTACAGGCAGGCAGTCCGCCAGAATCCATTCCGCAAGGATTCGCGCATCAAGTCCGTTCCAGGATCCATTGGGGTCGGGGAAAACTGGCGAGAACAGCACTTGCCGGACGCGGCGGGCTAACTGATGCGTGGCGGAAAAATCTCTCGCGAATTCGTAATCCCGGCGGCTTCCGATAACGAATTTAACCTCATCTTTCGTATCGATTGCCTTCAGGTTATCGAGCAAAAATGTGCCGCCTTCACCCGAGTCGGGGCACTTCACGTCCACGATTTTCACCACCTGTTGCGGCAGAATACCCACAAAGCGCTCACCGCTGGTCTCCACGAGCACCGTGTAATTCTCAGCCATCAGCCGTTGCGCTAGGCCAACAGCATCCGGTTGCAGCAAGGGCTCACCACCGGTCAACTCAACAAGCGAAATCGGCTTCTCCAGCTGTACAGCCATCTTTGCATCGGTACCGGAATCGGAGCTTCTGCCCGAAGAAAGTTCCTGGACGCGACCGAGCACGTCGTCAATGCTCATCCTCGTTCCGCCGTGAAAGGCGTAAGCCGTATCGCACCAGGTGCAGCGCAGGTTGCAGCCAGTAAGGCGCACGAAAATACACGGCAGCCCGGCGTATGTGCTTTCGCCTTGAATGGAGCGGAAGATTTCGGTTACCTGCATCATGAATTGCTATGCCGCCGGGATTTGCGCCTTTGATAGTGACGTACGACCAATATCGCACCGATTGCAGCAGCCGCGGCGCCGAGGAAAGGACCAATATGAATCGGTACGCTGAGACGGCGAAGAAGAATTACATAGCCCACGCCAACCAAAGCTGCGGGAATCAAAATTAGAAAATACGCTCGACTCATTGCCTGATTTCTCTCAGGGTATATAGGTCGCTGAAGTCTCGTCGGTTTCCCAGACCGTAATGCTCTTGATTCGAGGAGCCTGGCTCATTTGGCGCATCTGTTTGGCGGTCTCATCATGTAAAAACTTGGCGATATTTTCGGCGGAGGGATTGAGGGCATCGAATGGCGCCTGGTCGTTCAGGAACTTGTGATCGATATCGCCGATGAGATCCCGCAGAATCCGCTTGAGGTGCGCGAAATCAAAGAGCAGGCCAATAGAATCAAGCTGTTCGCCTTCAACTTCAACACGCACGCGATAGTTATGGCCGTGCGGGTTCTCGCACTTGCCCTTATATCCGCGCAGGGCGTGTCCGGCAGAAAATGTCTCTTCCACGCTGACTTGAAACATTTTTTGGCTGATCGGCCGGCCCGGTGGGAAATTCGCCTAACTCGGCGCCTTCATGAAGCGTTGAACTTCAGCGATGTCCCGGGTGAGGCTATACTCCGGCAGCGATTCGATGAAAATTTTACCATATTGCATGCGCTGAATACGGTTATCAAGAATGGCCAGCACGCCGCGGTCAGTTCGCGTGCGTATCAGCCTGCCGAAGCCCTGCTTCAAGGCCAGCACCGCTTCGGGAATCTGATATTCGGCAAATGCGTTACGGCCGTCCTCAGTCAGCATGCGGACGCGCGCAGCCACCACCGGATCGGTAGGAACGGCGAACGGCAGCCGGTCGATAATCACGCAGGAAAGCTGCGCGCCGGGAACATCTACGCCTTGCCAAAAGCTCGAGGTTGCGAAGAGAACTGCACCGGGAGTGTTCCGAAAGCGTTCCAGCAACGCCATGCGAGGCGCCGTCCCCTGAAGGAACACAGGGAATGGCACCTGGGCACGTACCTGTTCGAAAATCTGGTTCATCTGGCCGTAACTGGTGAAGAGGCAAAATGCCCGTCCGTGCGTCAACTTTAGTAATCGCGAAATCTCTTCCGCTGCCTTTTGCACAAACGCGGGATTGCGCACATCCGGCAACGACGCGGGGATATATAGCAGCGCTTGCCGCGCATAATCGAATTCGTGCGGCAACACTGTTTCCTGCGCTACCTGCATTCCAAGCCGCTGTTTCAGAAAGTCAAAGCGGCCACTAACAGCCAGAGTTGCGGACGTCATGATGATCGTGTCGAAGGCGTCGAAAAGCTGCTCGCGCAGGATCGAACTGACGTCGATCGGCGTAGCGACGACAAACACGCCTTTGCCCCTCCGCTCGAACCAATACACATAGTTCTTTTCGTTCGATTCGAATAGAAACGCGGTTTCACCGCGCAACTCGGCGGCCCTGCGCGCGATTACCAATAGTTCCTCAGGTTTGGAAGGCAACGCTGCTATTTCGCTCTCGAGCGCCTTTAAAGCGCCGATCAGGCCGTCGTAACGGGGTCTGCATTGCTCCAGAAAAACCTCACGGGCGCCTGGTTCAAACGCCGAACGCCCCTCTTTGCCAGGCAATACCTCGAAGAACTCATGGACTTTTTCCCGCAATCGTGTCACGCGGCGTAACAGAGGAAGCTTCCCCAATTGAGTAATCCGCATCGCCTGCTCGGCGTCGCGGGCCAGTTCTTCAAAACGGTAATTCGAAACCTGCCGCCCGAAGTAATCGCTGGCCACATCTTCGATTTCGTGCGCTTCGTCAAATATCACCGCTGAGTATTCGGGCAATATGCTGCCGAAATCGTCCTGCTTCAGTGCCAGGTCGGCAAAGAAGAGGTGGTGGTTGACGATGATCAAATCCGCATCGGCGGCGCGCCGATGCATCGCGGTAATAAAACACCGTTCGAACTGCGCGCATTTCTGTCCCGAGCAAGTTTCCCGCCTCGCGTCCAACTTGGACCAAAGCTCAGCCTCATCCGGCAAAAACGTGAGCTCAGCGCGGTCTCCGGTCTCGGTCAAGCGCTCCCAATCGCGAATCTGAGTGAACCAATCCAATTCTTCCATCCCCTTCAGGATCGGCTGGCCCTCCATCTGCTGAACTTTTTGCCGGCAAAGAAAGTTCGAGCGGCCCTTCATCACGGCGACTTTCAGTTCGGGCGCAAAATGCTTCTGCACAAAAGGCACATCCTTGGTAAAAAGCTGTTCTTGCAGCGATTTCGTGGCCGTCGAAATCACCACTCTGCGGCCACTGCGAATGGCAGGAATCAGATACGCGAGGGTCTTTCCCGTGCCCGTTCCCGCTTCCACTAACAGATGACGCTTGTTACGAAAGGCCTCTTCGACAAGCTCTGCCATGCATAGCTGGGAGCGGCGATGTTCGTAGCCGGCGGGCATGCATTTCTCGATCATTCCGCCCGGACCAAACACATCAGCCATACTGGGTGAAGGCGCCGGTGATGCAGAAGCTTTAACGGAAGGAGTCATCCGCAGAGCGCGATCACTGCCCCGCTACCATAACACAACGTTCCCGCGTAAAACTCGCGAGCGGACAGTTTCTGCGGACGAATTGCCGACGGAAGAGGTTAAAAATGCGCGAGATTCCTGCGCTTTGCGATTTGAAGAACGCCACTGTTCGGCGACCGCGATCGCAGCGGGCCCGGATGTTCCTGCAAGCGTACAACTTGCGCAAATCTGCGCGAGCCCCCACCCTCGCGGAAGCTGGAATCCGCTCTGCTATACTCCTTCGGTGAGTCCCAAATCCCCGAAAAAACTCTTCCTGATCGACGCCATGGGCTTCATTTTTCGGGCCTTCTACGTGCCAATCGGAACGAGCTTTCAGCACAATGGCGTGCCCAACGAAGGTCCCCTATCTTTTTTCCAACATGCTCCGGCGTGTCACCAAAGAGTTGCAGCCGGACTACGTTGCCGTCGTATTTGACCCCTCCGGCCCGACCTTCCGCGACAAGCTTTTTACCGAGTACAAAGCTCAGCGCCCGCCGATGCCCAACGAGCTTTTTATACAGATCCCTTTCGTTCGGCGCCTATGCGAGGCCATGCGTTTGCCGATCCTCGAGGTTGCCGGCTACGAAGCCGACGACGTTATTGGCGCCCTCGCCCGCCAATCTTCACGCCGTGACGTCGACGTTTACATCGTCACGAGCGACAAGGACATGATGCAGCTCGTCGGCGGCAGAGTTCGCGTCCTGCGGCCCGGGCAGCCACCCGCCAAGCCTGACGTTATTCTGGATTCTGCCAAAGTCGAGGAAGTAATGGGCGTCCCACCGGAACAAGTGGCTGACGTGATGGCCTTGATGGGCGACTCGATCGATAACATTCCCGGCGCGAAGGGCATCGGCGATAAAGGCGCCCGCGATTTGATCCGCCGTTTTGGATCGGTCGAGGCTGCGCTTGATCCACGCATCCGAAGTTGAAAACAAGCGCTATCGTGAGGCGCTGCATCAACTGCCGCGAACAGGTGCTTCTCTCAAAACAGCTTGCCCGGATCTCAGGAGACGTCCCCGTCGAACTGGATTGGAACGCCGTGGCACGGCGTGAACCCGATTGGGCCGCGCTGCGTGATCTCTACGCCGAGCTAGGCTTCACTTCTCTTCTGAAGGATTTGCCTGCCGTGACAACCACCTCTTCCGTTGTCACCGATTATGCAGCTCTCGATTCCGCTGGGGCAGTCCGCGAATTTCTCGCCGCGCAGCCCCAGGATCGCTCCGTCGCCGTCTCGCTTGTCCTCGATTCGGGTGCGCGCGAGATCGAAGGCTATGGAGCTCGCGTCGCCGGATTCGAACTATCGCCAGGCCCGGGTGTCGGCCGATTTGCGTGGTGCGACCCCCAAGGCGAAATCATTGCGCCGCTGCGCGATTTTCTCGCTGATCCCAAGCGGCACAAAATCGTGCACGACCCGAAGCTTATCGAGCTCTTGGTCGGGCCTCTTCGGGGTCCAAGCGATGCCGTCATGCTCTACTCCTTCCTGTTGCGGCCCACAACCGCGCAGCATGGCCTCGTGGAGATCGCTCTCCGCCACCTGAATTTGAGTCTATCTGGCGCCCCCGGCGAGCACGCAGACTTCCTGCAACGATTGACGCCTTTGCTCCGCCAGGAAGTTGAAACCCAGGAGTTGGTCCCCGTTTTTGAAAAAATCGATCTGCCTCTCGCGTCAGTCTTGGCGGCCATGGAACGGCACGGAATTCGCGTCGATCCTGCTGCTCTCGCAACTATGTCTGCGTCGATGGAAAACGAGATTCGTACGCTCGAAGCGTGCATATGGGAGCTGGCGGGGACTGAGTTCAATATAAATTCGCCTCCGCAGCTTGCGGAAATCCTCTTTGACAAGCTCAATCTCGCGCCATCCGCCAAGCGTAGCCGAGCCCGTTCGCGCTCCACCGCGGCGGATATTCTCACCGAACTGGCCCTGCTGCACGAATTGCCGCGGAAAGTTCTGGAATATCGCGAGCTTGCGAAGCTCAAATCCACGTACGTGGATGCTTTGCCGCCGCTGATCGAGCCGGCGACAGGCCGCCTGCACACGCGCTTCAGCCAGACGGGCGCCGCCACGGGTCGGCTCAGTTCTTCCGATCCGAATCTGCAGAATATCCCCGTGCGCACCGAACTGAGCCGGCAGATCCGCGCCGCCTTTATCGCCGAGCCAGGCTGGATTTTGCTTTCTGCCGACTATTCCCAGATCGAGTTGCGCATCCTGGCGCATTTCTCGGAAGACCCTGTGCTCGTGGAAGCCTTCCGCACCGGCCAGGATATTCACTCGCGCACCGCCCAGGAAGTTTTTGGCGTCGGCCCCATGGCGCAGACGGCCGAGCATCGCCGCGCTGCCAAGGTCATCAATTTCGGCATCATCTACGGGCTTTCGCCCTTCGGCTTGGCGCAAAATCTGCAGATCGATCAGAAAGAAGCGGCGAAATTTATCGCCGCCTACTTCGAGCGTTATCGCGGCGTAAAGGAATATCTCGATCGCTCCCTTGAGGAGGTGCGGCGTTCCGGTTTTACGCGGACTCTTTTCGGACGTCGCCGGCCAATGCCCGAGATTTCGTCGCCACAGTTCAACCTGCGGAGTCTTGCCGAGCGCACTGCACTCAATACGCCGTTGCAGGGGACGGCCGCTGACCTGATCAAGCTGGCAATGATCAAGATTCAGCACGAACTGGAGGCGCAACGTTTACGGTCGCGGATGATCCTGCAAGTACACGACGAACTCCTATTCGAAGCGCCCCCGGACGAACTCGCGCAATTGCAAAAGATCGTGCAGCCCGCCATGGAGGATGTCTACCCGCTTCGTGTCCCTCTTGTCGTCGACATTAAGTCCGGTGCAAACTGGAGAGACATGAAGTAGCGGCTCGGTCAGCGTCATCTCCCGGTGCTGATCGCTCGGAGGCGAACTATGAGGCATTCTCCCGGTTTTCTGAAGTTGGTCGATGATGCCAAATCGCGCATCAAAGAGGCCGATTTTCGCGACATCAAACGGCGCTTGGACAGCCGCGAAAAGCTGACGCTCGTCGACGTGCGCGAGGACAATGAATGGGCACGCGGGCACCTGCCCAGGGCAGTGCATCTTGGTAAAGGTATTATCGAGCGGGATATCGAGGAGGCATTCCCCGATAGAGACGCTCCTCTCGTGCTCTATTGCGGAGGCGGATTCCGCTCTGCCTTGGTCGCCGATAACCTGCAGAAGATGGGCTACACCAACGTCATCTCGATGGATGGCGGTTGGCGGGGCTGGACGACCGCCGGTTATCCCATAGAGAAGCCCGGCGAGAATGCCACGAAATGAGTGGCTGGGGCGGAAGGATTCGAACCTTCACCATCCGCATTAACAGTGCGGTGTCCTACCGGTTGGACCACGCCCCAGCGGTAAGGAAAGGCGGCAGTTAGTGTCTTTGTATCAGACCGGTGGCGCCTTGCAGTACTTCTGAATCGCCGCCGCACGCCGCGCCTCGGCGCGCGCTGAATCTTAGCATATTGCCCCATCATAATCAGGGTGAGCACGCGCAGATGTCAGGGTCTTGTCGCTGCCAAAGCATTCAATCGATCTGCGTCTTTCGCCAGGTTTGCGAGTAGATCACTAGATCAGCTGCTGACCAGTGTCCGTAGGAAGGGATGATTGGTTTCCTAACAGGTTTTATCACACGAAGCCGCGCACCTTTCGCCTGGGAACTGCGGAACCATAATCGGACTCAGTCCCTTGACAAGCTAAGTGCGAGTGTTAGCATAGGCTTCCCTTTTTGAGCAGGAGGCGCGCGTGATCAAGCTCGACATCGTGAACGCAGTCGTCACCCGTACAAGCGTAACGCGCACGAAGGCCGAACAGGCCGTGGAAACCGTTTTTGAAGCTTTGAAGGCCGCCTTGGGCCGCGGACGCAGGATCGAACTCCGCCGTTTCGGCGTCTTCAACGTCAAGCCGCGCAAGACGGGCATCGGTCGCAACCCCCGCACCGGTCAGGAAGTTAATATTCCCCCGGGCAAGGCAGTCCGCTTCAAGCCCGGCAAAGAGTTGCAATCGATCTAAGCAACGGGGGCTCTCCCACTCGTTTCCGGGTCTGGCTGCATCCAACCCATATCCGTATGCAAGACGAACCCGAACCGATCCCCATTGAACTCGTCGGACCGGAACCAGCGCCGTGGTTACCGGCTCGCCCGATTGCTTGGGAGCCCGAACCGCGCTCCCTTCGCTCGCTGTTTGCGGCCATTGGTCTGTTTATAATCACGGCGTTCTCCACTTTGGCCGCAGGCGCCCAGTTCGCGGCTGCTTACGCCGCCAATCAATCGCCGGGAATCGACAGCTTCTTGTCCGATTATTTCCGTCCATTTTTCGAGCCGCGGCTGCTTATTTCGGGCATCCCGTTTGCAGTGACGCTGATGGGAATTCTGCTTGCTCATGAGCTCGGCCACTTTTTCGCCTGCCGCCATTACCACATCAGCGCTACGTACCCTTACTTCATTCCTGCGCCGACTTTGATCGGCACCCTCGGCGCCTTCATTCGAATTCGGTCGCCAATTTTTAACCGTCGGGCTCTATTCGATATGGCGCTGGCAGGTCCGCTGGTTGGTTTTTTGATTGCGGTGCCCGCGCTGGCGTCGGCTATCCTCTTCTCGAAAGTGGTTACGGCGACCGACTGCATCTTCTTCATTCGTGTTCGGCCAGCCCCTGGTCGAGCGACTGCTGGAACTCTTGCTTCGGCCTGGCGTCTCGCATGCCCATCTTTTGCTGCATCCTGTCGGGCGCGCCGCTTGGGTGGGGCTCTTTGCGACGGCACTTAACCTGCTTCCAGCGGGGCAGTTGGATGGCGGTCATATCCTCTACGCCCTCGCCAGCGAGCAGCATCGCCGGACGTCTTTTGCTGTGGCCATTCTGCTCGTGCCGCTGGCGATAAAATTTTGGGCTGGTTGGCTGGTTTGGGCGGTTCTGTTGGTCGCGATCGGCTTCCGTCATCCGCCACTGATCGATCGCTGGGATCCACTCGATCGGACGAGGCGTATTATGGCGGGCGTGGCGCTTGCGATGTTCGTTCTGTGCTTCATGCCGGCGCCCTTTGTCCTCTGAAGACCGGCGTCACAATAGGTTCACCGGGATCGACATCGATCAGGATCGCACGATCTGGAATTTCCTTCTCTGCGCAAAAAGCTAGACACTTGTTCAAGATGCGATTGAGGGGCGCTCTCCGCGTGGATTTCAGCAAAAACTGGAAGCGGTATTCGCCTTTCAAACGCGACAGCGGGGCGGCCGCGGGTCCCAAAAGCTTGATTTCCTGCGCCTTCTGGGATTCAAAGAAGCCTTCGATCTGCCGCGACCACTGAATTGCTTTTTCCACCTTGGTCCCCCGGACCAGCACGCTGGCCAGCGCCACAAAAGGCGGGTAACGCATCAATCGGCGGAAGTGCAGCTCCCTTTCAAAGAACGAGACGTAATCCTGGCGCGCGGCCAGCTGAATGGCGTAGTGCTCCGGATGATAGCTCTCGACGATAACTTCCCCTGTTAATGCACCGCGGCCCGCGCGGCCCGCCACCTGCGTCAGTAATTGGAATGTTCTCTCTGCCGCGCGGAAATCAGGGAAACCCAGTTGCGCATCGGCGGAAGCCACTCCAACCAGTGTGACGCCATGGAAGTCATGTCCCTTAGCAACCATTTGCGTCCCCACCAAAATGTCGATGTTCCCCGCTCCAAATGCATTCAGCACCTGACCGAAGGCACCTTTACGACGCACGGCGTCGCGGTCAAGGCGGGCGATGCGCGCTTGCGGAAAAAGCGAACGAAGGTGTTCCTCCACTTGCTCGGCTCCCGCGCCGACAAAATAGATGTGTTCGGAGTTGCACTTTGGACAGACGCGCGGCACCGTGCGAGAGAAACCACAGTAGTGGCACGCCAAGCGCCCACGTTTTTTGTGATACGTCAGCGCGATGCTGCAATTCTCACAAAGAATGGCGGCGCCGCAGCTGCGGCAAAGCGCGAACCACGAATAACCACGGCGATTGATCAGGACGATGGATTGCCTGCCCGCCGCCAGCTCCCGCGCAATTGCGGAGCGCAGATCCTGAGAAATCGGATCGGCCTTATGAGTACGCCGGAAGTCCTCGCGAAGGTCGGCAATCCGCACTGTCCGCCATGGGCCGATTTTCGACGCGCGATCGCAAGCAAAGCAGTTCGTATTTTCCTTCGCGCGCGCGGTGATAACTTTCGAGCGATGGCGTAGCTGAGCCGAGCAGAGCCACTGCTCCTTCCAACTTGGCGCGTATGAGCGCCACGTCGCGCCCGTGGTATCGTGGCGCTTCTTCCTGCTTGTAGCTGGACTCTTGCTCCTCGTCGACGACGATCAAACCGAGATTCTCCAACGGGGCGAACACCGCCGAACGCGTTCCGACCACGACCTGAACTTCCTGCCGGCGCACTCGCCACCATTCCCGCGCGCGTTCCTGATCGGAAAGACCGCTATGCAGCACAGCGACAGTATCGCCAAACCGCGCGCGGCAGATGTTGCTGATCCACAGGGTCAGCGCAATTTCCGGAACCAAAATGATTGCCGTGCGGCCGAGGGCGAAGGTTTCCTCAACCGCGCGGAGGTAGACCTCCGTTTTGCCGCTGCCCGTTACGCCGTGCAGCAGTGCCGGATGAAACGCACGCGTCTGCAACCTGCCTCGAATGGCCTCGACAACGCGCGTTTGGTCGGTGTTCAGCGTGTTCACAGGTGGAAGCAGATCGGTCGCTAAACGCGCGTCCTCCTGAGTCGGAGCTTCTTCTGATACAACTAATTTGCCTTCCTTCACAAGGCGTTGAACCACCGACCCTGACACATGCGCTGCTTTCAATAGCGAAGCCAGCGGCAAAACTCCGGCGCTTTCAACAAGAACGCGATGAATCCTCTGCTCCGCAGGGCGAGCCGCAGCAGGAGCCGCCGGAGCTCGCCATGCGACGATTTTCTGCGTGCGCGCCGTGCGATGCCTGCCTGATCCCCGGACGATCAGTTCGCCCCTTCGCAAAAGCCGCGTCGCCGCTGCCGAGCCACCTGATAATTTGTGGAAAATCCGGTCAGGCGCAATGCTCCCACGGCTATCCAATTCCTGCAGGACCGCGAGATCGGCAGATTCAGCCTCATTCGGAGCTGTCAGTGACCGCAGCTCTCGCAAGCGTGCGCAGCCCGCTTCGCTGATCTGCCACTCGCGATCAAACTGCACCTCGACGGACGGTGGCAGCATCGCGCGAAGCGTTTCCCCAATCGGCGACAAGTAGTAGTTTGAGATCCAACGCGCGAGTTCGATCAAGCGTGGCGAAAGCGCCGGCAGGGGATCGATGATTTCTGTGACATTTTTGAGCGAAGCCCCATCCGGATTGTCGCCGCGTCCGAGCACAACCCCGAGCATGGCTCGATTGCGAAAGGGCACGACCACACGTGCGCCATCCACCGTTGCCTCATCCAGGGCCTCGGGGACCGAATAGGTGAAAGTCGTGCGCAGGGGGAGGGGTAAAGCCACTTCGCAAGTGCGAACCATGGAGTGGCCTAGTTTAGCAGCCGTCGCAGTGGAAAATAACGAACGTCAAGGAGCCCTTAGGCCCGCTTTCCCTTTGGCGGGGTAAGCCCGAGATAAGCCATAACCTTCTTGAGGTCGGCCCAGACTTCCGGTTTCGCATGCGGATTGCGCAACAAATAAGCAGGATGATACGTGGCCATCAACTTGGCGCCACGAAAGTCAAACCACTGGCCTCTGAAGTGGGAGATTGATTTGTTTGTATTCAGCAGCGCCTGAGCCGCCACGCTTCCCAGGCTAACGATAACTTTCGGATTGATGTTCGCCAGCTGCCGCATGAGAAATGGCATACACGTGGCGATTTCGTCTTTTTCGGGGGTTCGATTTTCAGGCGGACGGCATTTCACCACATTAGCGATATAGACGTCCTCCCGCTTGATCCCCATGGCAATAATCATCTGGTTGAGCAACTGACCTGCACGGCCGACAAACGGGATGCCCTGCACGTCCTCGTCGTGTCCCGGCCCCTCCCCGACAAACACTAATTCGGCGTGCGGATTGCCCACACCAAAGACGATATTCGTTCGCCGCCGGTGCAGCTTGCAGCGTGTACAGCCGGCTAGTTCACCGCAGATGCCCTCGAGTGAATCGCCTTCGACGCGCTCCGCCGCCTCGAAAAGAGAAGGGCCGCGCCCTACCAAATGAAATTTCGGAGCCGCGGCTTGAGTTTGTGGAGGCGGCAACGTTTTTGCCTTTGCCGAGGCGACTTCGATTGCGTCTTTTTGTTCTGTTCTTGCCACTGGTTCCTCAGTCGCCGTGTACCTTGGCGCACGATCCCGATAGAACGCTCCAATGCCCAGATCTTCGTAATATCGGAGCCACGATTTCAGTTTTTCTTTGTCAGAAGGAGAAGATCCCGAGTGCATTACGCCTCAGCGGGCTTCCGGAGAACTGCCAACACGGTTCATGGAGCGGCGCAAGCTCCACGACTTCATCGAAAATGCGATGCGCCACCTGAATCTTAGTCAATTTCGGCAGGGATTGCTCCCGGCCATCGTTGCGGAAAATAGTAACGATATTCGTATCGTGATCAAAGCCTGCGCCCGGAGCCGTCACGTCATTGGCCACGATCAAATCTACAGCTTTCTCCTTGAGTTTGCGCCGGGCATGCTCGGCCACGTGCTCGGTTTCGGCTGCAAAGCCGATCAGAAGCCGCTCCCCTCTGCGCCGCGAAACGTCAGCCAAAATGTCAGCTGTTGGCTCGAATTCGATGCTCAAATGCTCCGTTCCCCGCTTCAACTTGCTAGCGTGGGAAACGACGGGCCGGTAATCGGCCACGGCTGCGGCCATAACCACGACCGTCGCTCGATCCAGGTTGGCCAGAACGGCGCGGTGCATCTCCTCCGTGGTGCGAACGTCTACGCGCGTGACCCCCGCCGGGGCTTCTAACGACACAGGCCCGCTGATCAGAATTACGTGCGCCCCGCGCCTCGCCGCCGCTTCGGCCACTGCAAACCCCATCCGGCCTGACGAGCGATTGGTCAGAAATCGTACAGGATCGAGATCTTCACAGGTAGGACCGGCAGTCACGAGCACGGTTTCATTTTCCAAATCATGCCGAATGCGGAGCGCTTCTCGAACAGCCTCCAGAATCGCATCTAACCCCGCAAGCCTTCCGGCACCGGTCATGCCGCAAGCCAGATATCCTTCATCTGGAGTGACGACATGAACGCCCCGGTCACGCAGCACCTGCACATTCTCGCGGGTCGCGGCGTGCTCCCACATATTCACGTTCATGGCTGGAGCGACGACCACGGGAGCCGTAGTCGCAAGATACAGTGTGGTCAGGAAATCGTCAGCAACGCCGTGCGCCAGTTTTGCAATGATGTCAGCCGTCGCCGGCGCGATCACCAGCCCGTCAATGCGCTGAGCGACGGCGATGTGTTCGATCGCGCTCTCGACGTTGGCAGGCGCCTCGTTTCCAAACAGTCCGGTGATGACCTTTTGCCCGGTCAGTGCGGCGAACGTCAGCGGCGCGACGAACTCCTGCGCGCTGCGCGTCATCACAACTTGTACTTCGATCTGCTCCTGCTGCAACCGGCGCACCAGTTCGGCTGCCTTATAAGCCGCCACTCCTCCGGTAACGCCGAGTGCGATGCGCATCACTGAGCGGCGCTACTCTTTGCGCCGCTTGCCGTCCTTTTCCGCGTCCAGATCGGGTGTCTGGTATTCCAGTTGCCCGGCGCTAAGTTCTTCCATCGCAATTCGCGTGGCTTTATGAGAACGAGGATTCGCCAGCAGCGGAACGGCGCCCGACATCAATTGCCGCGCGCGCTTTCCCGCAACCACCACAAAGGCGAACATGCTATCTGGAGCCTGACTGAGAACGGCCATGCGTTAGGAACCTCCAAAAGAGTCGAGAATGTTGCGAAGCCGTTCGTCGCTATCCCGCCGGCGGCAGCGGGAGGCCACGACGATGGCTCGCAATTCGTCGCTGGCCCGTTGCAGATCGTCGTTCACGATTACAAAATCGTATTCTGCCGAACGCGCTATCTCCTGCCGCGCGCGTTCCAGGCGCCGGGCTATGGCCTCATCGGAATCCTGGCCGCGGGAGCGCAGGCGGCGCTCCAGGTCCTGCCTCGATGGCGGAACGATGAAGACCGCGATCGCCTCAGGCAATTTCTGTTTCACTTGCCGCGCGCCTTGCACGTCGATCTCGAGTACCAGGTCGAGCCCTGCGTGGCGCGCCTCGTCCACTTGCTTCTGCGGCGTACCGTACCAGTGCCGCCCGAATACCTGCGCGTATTCCAGGAACTCGCCGGAGTCGATGCGGCGCTTGAATTCGGCTTCCGTGATGAAATCATAGCATTTCCCAGGACTTTCCGTTAGGCGCCGCGGGCGCGTCGTGGACGAAACGGAAAAGGTCAGGTCCGGCAGTCCATGGAGATTCTGCACAAGCGTGGACTTACCCGAACCCGATGGACCCGACACAATGAGCACCCGCGGGGTTGAGCCGGTCATCTCTATTCTACGTTCTGCACCTGCTCGCGCAATTTTTCGATATCCGCTTTGATTTGCAACCCCAACTCAGTCATATCCAGTCCTTCCTGGCCGAGCCCCGGCGTCTTCGACAGCATCGTATTCGCTTCACGCTGCATTTCCTGGAGCAGAAAGTCCAGCTTCTTTCCGATTTCGCCGGCCTCTCCGATCAACCTGCCGAATTGATCCACATGACTGCGCAAACGCGCTAATTCCTCGGAAACATCAGCGCGTTCGGCGAGCACTGCCGCCTCTTGCGCCACGCGAACTGGATCGACGGGCACGGTCCCCGTCAATTCCTGCAATCGTATCTTAAGCTGCTGCGCGTATGCCGGGCGGCTTTGTTCGGAAACAATCTCGAGCCGCGCAGTTTTATCGCCGATGCTTTTTAGCAGAGCGCTCATCTCACGGGCAAGGGAGCGCCCTTCTTCCTGCCGCATTCCGTCCAGTTTGTGAAGAGCCTCCTCCAGGCACGCGGAAACTTGCGCTCCGAGCCGCTCCAACTCTTCGTCATCGAACGCTGCGGGCAATGGACCAGGCGATGCCGGAGAGGCCACAACTCCGGGGAGGCGTAATAAGGCCACCAGTTGCGGTTCCGGCGCAAGGTTAAATTCTTGCCGCAGCTCTTCGATAGCGCGCAGATAACCTGCCGCTAGTTTGCGATCGATCTGTAAGCCTTCTGACTTGGAGACATCTATATGTAACGTCAAATCCACGTGCCCGCGTTGAATATGGTCGCGCACCAATTGTCGCATTTGTGGTTCAAGAGCCTCGAATCCCACCGGGATGTGCACACGCAGATCGAGAAAACGATGATTGACGCTCCGCAGGCTCACCCGCAGGCTCCAGCCGTTATGCTCGGAGCGAGCCTGAGCGTAACCTGTCATCGAACGTAGGGTTTCGGGGGCGGACCTGCCACTCATGATTCCAGAGGACCTGCGGGGGAAGGTGCCGCGTCGCTATCCGTGAATTGGAGTTCGTAAAGCCGGGCGTAGGTCCCGTTACGCGCAAGCAACTCCTGGTGCGTTCCAGTCTCAGCAATGACTCCGTCTTCCAGGACGATGATCTTATCCGCCCGGCGAATGGTCGACAGCCGATGGGCAATCACGAAGACTGTGCGCTCGGTCATAAGATTCGCCAACGCCTTCTGGACCAGAAGTTCCGATTCGGAATCCAATTCCGAAGTCGCCTCGTCGAGAATCAGGATCGGCGAGTCCTTGAGCAGAGCGCGAGCAATAGCCAGCCGCTGTCGCTGCCCGCCGCTCAGGCGCTGGCCCCGCTCACCCAGCATCGTCTGATACCCTTCCGGCATTGCCGCTACGAATTCGTGCGCAAGGGCAGCCTGAGCCGCCGCATATACGCGCTCTTCGCTCATGCCGGGCTGTCCGTAACAGATGTTGTTCCATACCGTGTCATTGAAGAGGATCGTCTCCTGCGTGACGATGGCGATCTGTTCGCGCAGCGAGCGCAACGTTGCGTCCCGCACGTCGACGTCGTCGATGCGCAAAGATCCGCTGGTGACATCATGAAAACGGGGCAGCAGGTTCACTAGGGTTGTCTTCCCAGCTCCGCTCGATCCCACGATGGCCACAACCTCGCCCGCGCGCGCCTTCAAAGAAATGCCGCGAAGGATCGGCACGGCCGGATCGTATGCAAAACTCACGTTATCGAATTCGACTTGGCGCGAAAATGGCGGAAGCACGCGCGCTCCGGGATGTTCCTCCACCTCCTCTTGCAAAGCCAGGAAGCCGAATACTTGCGTTGTAGCTCCATGGGTCTGCTCAAACTGCTGGTACACGCCGCCCATTCCCTTGACCGGCTCGTAGGCTTTGAGGAGGGCATAGACGAAGGTGAAGAAGGTGCCCGTAGTCATCACGCCGTGTTTGATCTCCTCACGCGCGTAAAGCAAAACAAGGGCGAAGACCACGGCGCTCAGAATATCCATGAGCGGCCCGCTGATCACGAAGGTGCGAATCCAACGCATGTTCTCACGAAGCAGTCGCCGCGCTCGGTCGCGGAACTTGGCGATCTCGAAGCGCTCCATGCCAAACGCCTTCACCACGCGATTTCCGCTCAGCGTCTCCTGGAGGATCTGGCTTAACTCGCCCAGATGCGATTGGCTCGATTCGGTCGATCTGCGAATCCGTTGGCCCAGTTTCCGCACGGGGAGGAGCACAATCGGCACTAAAACCAGTGAGGCCAGCGCCATCTGCCAGTTCACCACGAACATCACGATTAAAAGAAAGAAGAGTGAGAAGACATACCGAAAGGAAAGGGCCAGTGATTCAGAAAGTGTGAGGCGCGCCCGCTCGACATCGTTGATAACGGCGGAGATGAGGCGACCGGTGGGCTGCCTCTGGAGAAATTCGATCGGCTGGCGTACCAGCTTTTCGTAAACTTCGTTGCGCAGATCGGTAATCGCCGCCTGCCCCACGTACTGTACTTCGACGACACCGAAGTATTCCGCAATCGCCCTGACCGTGAAAATTACCACTAGAGCGATAGAAAATATGGTCCAACCCCAGTGGATGCTGGCCGGCAAAAAAGAATTGAGATAGATGAGGTGATTGCCGGGAAGCTTCACCAGCGGCAGTTGACTATCATTGCTCGACGGGCTCAGTATGCGGTCTACCATGGGCGTAATCATGAGGGCAACTACGCCCTCCGTCATTCCCAACACCGCTAGAGCGAGTCACGCCCATAAACAATCGCACGCGATAAGGGCGCGTATAGCGAAGCAGGCGCTGCAATTCGTGAATGTGCGGTTCCGCTCTCACTCTCACTCGTTCCAATCTTCGCGTCCGAGGCCACGTTACGAAGCACAAAAAGAATGTCAACCCGTCCACTTGTCCAGATCGCGGTGCACCACCTTAGTGGTATACCCCCGCTATGCCAAAGCCCGGCGCACTGCTTCCGCCAGCATAACCGAACGGTGGCGCCCGCCCGTACACCCAAAAGAAATGGTTAGATAACTCTTACCCTCGCGGATGTAATGCGGAATGAGATAGGTCAACAGGGTCTCGATGCGCCGAAGGAATTCACCCGTCTGCGGAAACGACCGGATATAGCGTGCCACCTTGGGATTCTGCCCCGAAAGCTTACGTAATCGAGGAATAAAGTGCGGATTGGGCAAGAAACGCACATCGAAAACCAAGTCGGAATCGGGGGGCAACCCATAGCGATAACCGAAGCTCACCACGGAAACCATCATTGGCCGCTTGCCTCGGCTCTGAAAGCGATCCGTGATGAATTGCCGCAACTCATGAACGTTAAACTTGGTCGTATCGATGACCACGTCAGCCAGTTTTCGGATGGGCGCCATCAGACGGCGCTCATGGCTCAAGACTTCTCGTACAGGCCGGTCGTGGCCCAGCGGATGAGGGCGGCGCGTCTCGCTGAAGCGCCGCAGTAAAGCTTCGTCTGAAGCTTCGATGAACACCAGACTCGCGGGAACATCTCGGCGGATTTGCTTATAGAGCGCCGGCAGGCGCTCCAGTTGATCGCCTTCACGTGCATCGACCAGAAGCGCGGCGCGCTCCACTTCGGAATTCCCTTGCAAATTGAGTTCGCTGAACGTGGGGATCAGCTCTACGGGCAGGTTATCGACGCAGTAATAACCCAGGTCTTCGAAGGTCTTGAGAACCGTGCTTTTTCCGGAGCCGCTCAGCCCCGTCAGGATCACCAGTTGGCGGCCGTCCGAAGCGGCGCTCCGTTTCACGTTGGCGGCGCCTAAGCTTTCACGCGGCGCTGATGTGTGCTCGGGATACGCAGATCTTCACGGTATTTGGCGACGGTTCGGCGCGTTACTTGAATGCCGCCCTCAGCCAGCTTTTTGGCAATTTGATCGTCCGTAAGCGGATGGGCGGTGTCTTCTTCCTCGATCATCTTTTTCACCAAGCGCTTCAGCGTTTGCAAAGACATGCCGGCGCCTTCGGGGCCATTGACGGATTCGCTGAAAAACGAGCGCAGCTCCATTACGCCTTGGGGCGTATGCGCATATTTGCTGGAGACCGCGCGGCTCACGGTAGACGGATGTACGCCAACCTCCTCCGCTACTTCCTTGATCATCATCGGCTTGAGATGATCCGCTCCGTATTCCAGAAATTCCTCCTGGCGCTGGATGATTGACTGGCAGACGCGCAGGATGGTGTGCTTGCGTTGCTCGATGCTTTTCATCAGTTGCAACGCCGCGCTGAATCGCTCTTTGACGTAATTGCGCACGTCACGATCGGCCGCGTCGCGTGCCAACAGCTTCTTATAGACGTGACTCAACCGCAAGCTGCGGTACGTCATCTTCGTTCATGAAAACATGCCACCCCTCATCCATCTTCCGGAAGTAAACATCCGGTTCGACCAGCCGCGCCTGAGTTTTGTTATAGCGCAATCCCGGACGCGGATCGAGGCGGCGAATCACCTCCATCGCGCGCTTCACCAGCTCAATGGGACGGTTCAGCCCCCGGGCCACCTCCTTGAGCTGATTCGCCTGCAATAACTTCGCTAGCGGGCTTTCCGGACTTTGCAGTTCCTCTTCGGTGGCCGCCATCGGACGCTTGGGCATGCATTCTGAGACAATTTGCTGAGCGAGGGTGTTCTGCGGATCGAGGGCCTTAAGCTGAGTGAGCAAGCATTCGCGTAGATTGCGCGCACCCACGCCGAGCGGATCGAACTCCTGTACCGTAGCTAATGCCTCCTCCACGTCTTCGATCAAATAGTTGCCGTTCTTGGCAATCTCTTCGAGCGAAGCGCGGAGATAACCATCTTCATCCAAGTTTCCGATAATCACTTCAGCAATCTCTCGTACCGTCTCGTTGCAAACCGTTACGCTTAACTGCCAACTCAGGTGCTCGGTTAATCCTTGGGGCGAGGAGATGAATTTTTCGAAAGACGGCTTCTCGATGACTTCGTGCTCGCCGTTTCCATTCCCGCCGCCGCTATCCAAGTATTGGTTAAAAAAGGAATTTATGTCGAACTCGTCGAAAGGGTTCGCGGGCTCGGTCTCCGGAACCTTTTCTGTCTCCGCCTTGATAAACGTTTCCTCTGTATAGTCTTGCTCAGCCACCTGGCTCTCGTCCGTCAGCTCCTCGAGCATCGGATTGGCAACCATCTCCTGGGTGATCATCTCGCGAAGCTCTAAGCGATTCAGCGCGAGGACGCTGACCATCTGGACTAGGCCAGGCGTCAGAATCTGCTTCTGCGCCAGTTTGAGATGAAGTTTGGGTTGGAGCCAACTCATGGAAGTTAGTTCAGGCGGAAATTATTACCCAGGTAGATGCGGCGCACTTCGGCATCGGTGCTGAGTTCGCTGGGCGTCCCGGCGCAAAGTATCCGGCCGCTGTGCAGGATATAGGCACGATCGGCCACTGCCAGCGTCTCTGGAACATTATGATCCGTGATAAGGATACCAATCCGCGCCCGGCTTAAGTCCGTTATGATCTTCTGGATATCGACTACCGCCAGCGGATCGATTCCCGAAAATGGTTCATCCAGAAGTATGAAGGCCGGGTTCAGCACGAGCGAACGCGCGATCTCCAGGCGCCGCCGCTCTCCTCCGGAGAGAGTATAAGCTCGACTGTGTCTTACCGTTTCCAGTCCCATTTGTGCCAGCAGTTCTTCCAAACGATCCCGCTGCTGATCCGCCTTTAAGGGGAGGGTCTCTAGAACGGCCAGCAGATTTTCCTCGACGGTCAGTTGGCGAAAAGCCGAAGGCTCTTGGGGAAGGTAACTGATCCCGCTCCGGGCCCGAAGATACATCGGAAGATCGGTGATATCTTCCCCGTCAAGAAGCACACGCCCTGAGTCCGGGCGGGCCAAACCGACGAGGATGTAAAACGTGGTGGTCTTTCCTGCACCATTCGGACCCAGCAGGCCAACCACCTCACCCTGGCCGACCTCAAGGTCCAGGGCGTCAACAACCTTCCGTCCCCGGTAAGACTTGCAGAGGTCGACGGCCTGGAGTTTGAACATATCCCATCATTTCTCGACCTGGTGCAGCGTCAACGTCCGAGAACCTTCCGCCGAATCGATGTCAATGCTATCATCGCCAAAAAAGAAGGTCAATTGACGCCCGTGAGTCGCGTTTCCTGAAGCGTCATATACAGTTGGACTCCCGCCTGAAAGTACGATCTTGCCATTCTCGGCGGTGTAGTCCGCCCGATCTCCGTTACCGTGACGCCCTTGCTGTTCGACCTTGACCCTCCCAAACGCCGAGGCCCGAACCAGCTGCTGGCCCGTCCCGGGTCCTTTTGCCGGCCCCTGAGCTTGCTTGCCTGGCGCGTTCGCATCCGGAGTTATCGGATTTCCTGCCGGAGCGAAGAAAAAGTCCACCGCGTCCCCCGTCATGGCCCCCTCGTCGGAATGCGTGTGAACTTTATCTTCCATTCGGCCACGATTTTCATCGCTCAGGTAAGTCAAACGATTGCCTTCAGCGTGCCAGTACTCCGGTTTGCTCGATCTAGCTTGGCTGTGATTCGCCTGGGGGGCTTGTGGAAAAACTGCATGAACCTGCCCTGTCGCGATAAGAATATGTGTCTGACGATTGAGATCTATGGTGTCGCCTTCAACAATGGAGTCCCCCTGCCAGAGCCGCGCCTTCCCAGAATAAATGGAACTGCCAGTTGCGCTATTTCCATCAAGCCGTTCCCCGGAGACCCGCGCCGGTCCAGCAGCAAAATTGACGAATTGACTGCCACCGCCGTTCGAGGTTTCAACCGTGGCCACTCGCCCAATCGCATGGAACTCGTTCGTAGCTTGATTGAAAATCGCGCTGCGCGCCGTGGTGCTGGAATCGGGATCTGTGACCACAACCGATCCCTCCAGCAACGTGGTGTCACTGCTGCGTTCAAAATGTGCGCGCTCCGCCCGAGCAGTTTCATTGTCTTGATGGAGCTGCACGTTACCCGTTTGGTCCACGATGGACCATCCACCGCCGGGCTCGAATTGGGCCACCATATCCCTGGACGTCGCAACTTGAGGAGAGCCTTCCCCAATCTGTTTCTCAAAATGGACGTCTTCGGAGCCTCGAAGTTCCCGCAAATCATTTTCGCCGCTGAAATCCGCCTCCAAATGCTGAGCGGCCAGCCGCATTCTTTCCTGAACCGGCTTTCCGGAAAGCATTTCCTTATCTTGCATCTCGAGAGTGCCCGCGGGAGTCACCGCGTGCTTCACGCGCGCTTGGCCGCCCTTCTCGGAAGCGGCAAAATCGAGGCGCAACATCGAAGTTTGCAGATTTCTTACCGCCCCCGCACGATTGGAATGCACTGTGACGTTTCCGGTAGCAATCAGGAGTCGTGGCAGATTGGATATAGGATCAAGTTCGGTCCCAACGCGATCCGCTTGCAGTTGGTCCTCGCCGTCTGGGTTTTGCGCAATCGCGTGCACTTCGCCATCAGCGATGATCGCCTCAATCCTCGCGGGCGAAGCGAGCGCCGTTATCGTCGCCGCCTTTAGCGATATGGGCGAGGGGCCGTCGCTCCGCAGTTCGGGATTTTCCGTAGCAATCAACCGGTGAGCGAACATATGCTCGTCCAACTCGACATCAAGTTTGCCGCAGACGAGGTCAAAGTTGGCTTGATGAGCATGGACGGGGCCTGTCACATGGATCATGCGCTGGTCGTCCGCAAAGCTCATGCTGCTTCCGGACAAATTCAACAATTGCGTTGGCGTCTGAGATGTATGGTCGGCGGGATCCGCGCTATGCAAGGCCAGCTCCACGGAGCTGAGTAGCTGCATCTCACCTTGTGGCACTTCGTACCGGAAACCGACTCCGTGGCCTTCGCCTTGCGAAAATTGAAAATTCGCCAGGCGGTCGGTCGTCGCCAAACCGGTCTTATGATCGAAAAATACGTGGCTGGTTGCGACCCGTACAAGCTTCGAATCGTTTCCCTGCTGCGGCGTTCCAGCTTGGACCTGCTGGTCCGAGGCGCGGTCCAGATCGATCTGCACATCACCGGCGCAGCTAATGCTCTCTGACGCCGTCAAGTAATCGCAAGTGCGCGTATGCAAATTGTCAAAGCGCTCTCCGGCGCCGCCATAGGCGGTGATCCATACGTCCTCGAGCAGGCTGCGGCCACCTTCGGCGAATTCCGTGGCTCGCGAGGCGCGCACCGTGAATTCCGTACGGTCTCCCACCACCTTCGAGAACGTAAAGCCCGCCGAACGCTGCTCCACGCTTGACGGCACCGCCGCCGGCACCTTCTTCCGCGCCTGGCGTGATTGCCAGTCGCGTGCTCCGTAGACGCAAGCAACAACGACAATCAGCAGAACAGCGATACCTGCCGACCAGCGTGCATAACGCGCGGCTTCGGTAGTGCGCATCGAATAGCGCCTCTCGAGCTTAGAAGCTCAGTATAGGAAGAAGGTTTGCGCCGAACAACCTTCATTCCGCCTTTTTGTTTTCGATACGGCAGTTCGTCTTTCGAAACAGTCAGGGCCGAGGGAACCCAGAGTCTTGAGCCGGCAAGGATATTTCCGCGGGATACCGCGCGACGCGATGGAACTTAGCCAAAGGCGTCAGCGCGCTTCCGTAGTTTTGCCTAGAACGCCAGGCGAAACCCCGGAAGTTCCGGGGAGATTACCATCTCTCCTGTTTACGAATCAAGGCGATACCTGAAACCCCGTCAAATGACATTCTCAAGGTGCCGATAGCATCCCTTGCTTTGCGGCCGCTACGTTGTCGCGGCTGCTGTTCTTGACCATATACATGGCCTCATCGGCCAAGTGCAGTAGCTCTGCCTTTGTCTTCGAATCGGTCGGATAAGAGGCCACCCCTGCACTCGTGGTGATGCGCACGTCAAGACCTTCCGACTTGAGCCAGTGAGTTTCGCGGATTAGTTTGTGCAAACGACGCGCAACGACGCAGGCATTTTCCTTCGATGTTTGGGGAAGCAAGATTACAAATTCATCTCCACCATAGCGAAATGCGAAATCGATAAGCCGGCAGTTATCCCGCAGCACGTCGCCGATCTCGGCCAGCAACTTTGACCCGGCCAAATGGCCGTGTGTGTCGTTCACAGCCTTGAAATGGTCCAGGTCCAGAAAAACCAGCGAGAATTCGTACCCGTAGCGTTGCGAGCGATAGATCTCCGTTTCCAGGATGAAGTTGAGGTGCCGCGCATTGTAAAGGTTGGTGCAATCGTCGGTAATGGTCAATTCGTGAATTCGCTGCACATGCCTCGCGTTTTCCAGGGCAATCGCAGCGAAGTCTGCCAGAGCCTCCAGTAGCGCCAAATCACGATCGTGAAAGCCGTCCATGTCCATGCAATTGATCAGTTCGATCACACCCAGACAGTGATCCCGAAAGCGCACCGGAACGGCCACAATCGACCGCGTTTCCATCTTGGTTTTCTCGTCTACCTTCCCGAAAAAACGCGTGTCTTTGCTGACGTCGGGAACAATTACGGCTTGCTGGTTTTGTGCCACCCACCCCGCAATGCCCTGGCCGATCTTAATGCGCACGTCCTTGAGACCGTGAGCGTTCTTGCCGATCGCCAGCTCGAAATAAAGCTCCTGTTTGACTTCGTCGACCAGGAGCATGGACCAGGTATCCGGATGGAGGAATTCATCGATCTTCTCCATGATGGTCCGCAGAACTTGATCCAGTTGCAACGAAGAAGTAAGCGCTTTGCCAAGCTCGTGAAAGACAGCCACTTCGCCGGCTTCCCTGCGCTCGGCAGGAAGACCCGGGTTGCTACGGCGTTCAATGCCTGTAAAAAGCTTACTTTCCGACATTTCCGACATTTTCGTTTATTGAACCTTGCGCGGAGCCGTACTCCAGCAACAGACGGTAAATTATAGGCATCGGTCGAAACACGGTGCAATGGCCCATTCAAATCAATGTTTCCGATTGGTTTCTGTTACGAAGACAAGGCTAAAGGTGGATTTGACAGCTTGCTATGCCCCGCCTAGTATGGCCGAGAAATCCAAACGCCCAGAAATCCAAACGATTATTGGCTGGCATGAGTAAATCTGGTTTTGGCGAACGTCTCAAGCGCGAACGGGAATTGCGTGGGGTCTCGCGAGATGAAGTCTGCACGGCGACTCGCATCGGCTCTCGTTATCTGGAGGCGCTGGAAAACGAGCAGTGGGGCACGCTACCGGGCGGTGTCTTCAATCGCGGTTTCGTTCGCGCCGTGGCTCGCTTTCTCGGTCTCGACGAGGACGATCTACTTGCCGAGTACGATCACGCCATCGGCGAACAAGCTCCTCAAATTGAGCCAAGTGTGACTTCGCCGGTCCAACAGGAACCGCCCCGAACGAGGACAGCTCGTTTTGTTTTGCTGGCTAGCCTCTGTCTGATCGTTTTGCTGGGAACAGGCTGGCTCGGCTGGAGATGGCACTACAACGCACTACGCCAAGCCACTAATGATCGCATCCCTGTCTCCTCGATTGTTCAGGCGGCTAGTCAGCCGAATGCAACTCCGGCCAGCGTTTCCGCGGATGTGTCTAAAACGGCCTCGATGCCACCCGCAGCCTCCGCCTCCCCGTCAGGAATCGAGGCTCAAGGACTCGAACTCAAAATCGAAGCGGGCAAGGAAACCTTCGTCACCGTTTCTACTGACGGCACTAAAGCGTTTGAAGGCAGCATGATTGCAGGCCAGAGCCGCACGTTCATGGCGCAAAACGCCATTTATATCTCCGCGAAAGATGCAGGGGCTCTACTCCTGGAACTAAATGGCCAGACGCTTGCCCCATTGGGTCCGCCAGGTCAGCCTGGCGATCTCACTCTCACCCGGAGCAATTTGAAACCGACAAGCGGAGGCTCCGATTAGTTCTGAGATCTACGAGGAAGTTCTCTCGGGCCGGACGACACGTGAGCGCAAGATAGCCGTTTGCTCCGGTTCTGCCGGACTTACGCCGGCCGAACGGGCTGAACTGCTCAGTGTGCTTTCCGAAGATGCCGATGATGCCGTGCGGGAGCGTGCCGAAAACGCGCTGCTCAGTCAATCGCCCGACGCATTTGTTGCAGCTCTGGCTGGTGACAATCCCGCCGCGCAGCTCTTTCGCTATTGCGGAGGCAATCTCGTTGATAAGCCGGTTATCGCCGAAGCTCTCGTAAAAAACTCACGTTGTCCGGTCCAATTTCTGACGCCGGCCGTAAAGGTCTTGCCTACTTCCGCAGTGCAGGAACTGATGCAGGATCTGGACCGGCTTAGCTCCAATCGCACGCTCGTCGCCGCCTTGGTGCAATCGCCTTCGCTCACGGCGGATCAGCGTCAGCAACTCGAAGAGCTCCTGGCGAACAAGGCCGCATCGGAATCGGCATTTGCTCAGGCAGTAGCGCAGATCGATGTCCCCACCGAACAGCGTGTCACGCTGCTGCAACGACTCTCAGGACTGCGCGTCGTCGAGCGAGTACAGCTCGCGCTTAAGGGAAATCGGGAAGAGCGAATGGCATTGATCCGCGATCCATGTAAGGTTGTGCAGCGGGCGGTGCTTCAATCTGCGCGGATTACCGATCGCGAGGTGGAGACCTTTTCGTCAATGGCCAGCCTCACGGACGAGGTTTTGCGTCTCATCGCCACTAGCCGGAATTTCCGCCGGAACTACAGTGTGGTAATAAACCTCATGAATAATCCCAAGACCCCTTTCGATATCACGCTCCGCATGCTTTCGAGTATCACCGCGCCCGATTTGAAAAAACTTGCTGCCAATAGAAACATCTCCGATACCTTGCGCAGCGCTGCCATCCGGCTGCAGGTCCAGCGGACCCAAAAGCGCGAATGAAAGCTATCGGACCTGATGCCTCGATCGTTCCCGATTAGGCAGAGAATTAGCAGAGAAGCAGTTGTTAGAGGCGAAGTCAATCGGCAGCTATGCCGAGAGTCGACGCCGGCCAGGAAGTGGTGTAACTGCGTTGGAGAAATGCAGAGGAAAAAGCGTCGCCGCGTTGGTGCGGCTGGAGTTCGAGTAATGGCACTTCTGCCGGGCAACGCCAGCGCAACGGCAAAACGATGGTCCCAATACCACGGCTGACGTAAATTTGCGTCACGCCCAGCCGGTCCCATCCCATTTTGAAGCGCATTTGCTCAGGCGACCGCCCGTAAACCGTGCCGAGCAGTGGCAAGTTCACTTGGCCGCCATGCGTATGTCCGGATAACACCAACCCAACTCCCCGGCATGCCGCCGCTGTCACCAGGCGGGGATTATGGGCGAGAAGAATGGTGGAAGCATCCTCAGGGATGCCGCACATCGCCTGTCCCAAGTCCGCACCGTAGCCGTAGTCGTCAACTCCGGCCAAATACAGAGCTGACCCACGCCGCTGTAGCAAGCGATGCCGATTCCGCAAAACTTGAATGCGCTGCCGCCGCAGAGCTCTCTCTACCGCGTCAGCGCCTACGCGGAAATCGTGATTCCCGAGCACGGCCACAACGCCCGCACGCGCGCGAAGGCCGCCGAGTATCTCCGCGACAGGCTCGATCGAAGATCGGGAATATGTGACGAAGTCGCCGGTGAGCGCAATCAGGTCGGGTTTGAGTCTATTCGACAGTTCCACAACCGCGGCGACATGGTCCAAAGGCACGAACAAGCTGTGGTGGATATCGCTCAACTGCAGTATGCGGAATCCACGAAATCCTTCCGGCAGGTCACTGAGCCAGATTCGCTGTGCCGTAACTCCCAAGCCGCCGCGGAATCGATGTGCTTGTTCACCGCCGCGTAGCGATTGGCTATGGACGAGACGGTTCTTGACCAGCGGACGACCTAGATAGCGTTCACGCAGTGCCGCCCAGCGACTGATAGGCGGCGATATAAGCAAGCTTCCCATCTTTACAATCATGGCACTCCGAGACTATTTTGCAAGCCACCGATGCCACCCGAGGGCGCTTACACGATAAGACCCGGTGAGGCTAACACCTTGGAACGGAACCCGTCAATTAAACTGGAAAGACTTAGCGGCGCAAGAGTTATTTCGCGTCTGGAACTGCCGATTTTTGAGGCAGTTCGAGTCTCATTGGCAATTTGTTGTTGTATTTCTGCGCCTACTTGACGCAGTTCCGTGTGGATACGTCCATTCGAGGCCAAGGTCTCATAATCACCAACGTGGTAGGGCTGGCCCGAGAAGTTGGTCACAACGCCTCCCGCTTCGTCGAACCAGCAGCACTCCCGCAGCTGTGTCCCAAGGGTGCAAACCAAACTCCCAAAATCCATCAAAGCGCCCGCAGGCGACAGCTGCCAGATCCAGCGCCGCGGATCCATCGCGGCGCACGCCATGCGAGCGCAATGTGAAGTTCCAGTAGTAATGAATGTTCGGGTTCCGGGCGCGTTTGGTGCTGGGGAAATCCGGTGGCCAACAAACTCGTTGAAAGATGATCGATCTGCGAAACCTGGATTCGCCTCTCGTTCAGATAGGCGCCTTCTCCCCTCGACGCAGTGAAGAGCTCTTTTGTGATCGGCTGGTAGACTACCCCTGCCACCAGCTCTCCTTCCTGCTCAAATCCAATCGACACCGCAAAACATGGGTAACCGTGGGCAAAATTGGTCGTGCCGTCGAGGGGGTCGACGATCCAGCGATGACGCCCGTCCCCCTCCTGACCGCCTCCCTCTTCCGCCACGATGGCGTGCTTGGGGAAGTAGCCCCTCAACCGGCCAACTATCGCATCCTCGGAGCGCCTGTCGGCCTGCGTAACCAGATCAACTTCCCCCTTGTAGCTGATCTTTGCAGGATGATCGAACTCGGAAAGCAGGATGCCCCCGGCTTCTATCGCCGTCTCTACCGCTACTTCCAGAAATTGATTGCCCATTAATCAGAGAACCCGGGAATTCAGTTCGTCACCCCGCCACTATAGTAAGACTTACGATAGCGCACCTTATAGTTCCCTTTTACCCGGACTTCAATCGAACGATAGGTTCCCTGTGGTGGTCTGGGCTGGGGATAGTATGCCAGGCGGTATTGGGTGCGAAGCTCGCGGTTAATGCGCTCGAATATCGCGTCCAGTTGCGAAACTTCGTCCGGATAGTACATGGCGCCACCGGTGCTATCGGCTATGGTTTCAAGGGCGTGTTCGCCGGCTGTGTTTCGACCGTTCTCGTTCTTCACGGGCCGGATGACAATGGTATAAAGCAGCGCCTCGGCGCGTAGCGCAGCGCGCCGCGCGGTTTCAAAATCGGCGCGGCTGGTGGTTTCACCGGCGTCGGTGATCAGAATTAACACTTTGCGCCGATCAGACGGGGCCTTACCCAAAGCGTCGGACCCAAGGTAAACGGCATCGTAGAGCGCGGTCCCATCGCCCGGTGTGACGCGTCGCACTGCGGCTTGCAACTGCGGCACGTTTCCCGAAAAGCTGGCCAACTGCGTAACCGTGTCCGCAAATTCAAATATGCCCACGCGATCGTCGGGCCTCACGACCTGCGCAATAAATCGAGCCGCTGCGTCTGTCTCAAACTGCAGCTCTTTGATTTCACTCAAGCTGGAATCGATCATCAGGGCCAGATCGAGCGGCTGCTGGGTCTCCGGCTCGAAAACCTCGATCTTCTGCGGCTTGCCCTCTTCATAGATTTCAAACTGATCCTGATGCAGATCGGGCGCTGGCCGATTGTTCGCGTCCAGTACGCTGGCGATCACGCCGACGAGATTCACGTCAACGCGAATCGAAGAGCGCTGGTCGGCAGCTCGGTTTTGCGCTTGAGAATTGGCAACAAATCGTACCGATAGGCCGGCTATAAGGCAGAAAAAGATCACGCCTGCTGGGGCTATGAGTTTAATTCGAGAGATATGCGGCAAGTGTGGACGCCCGGACTGGCGTCTCACTTGATAGATTCCGTTTTACGCAAATTGGATGGCAGCGGTGGCAATTCACCTTGAGCCCAAACGGCGCCATCTTCAAAGTACTCTTTTTTCCAGATCGGCACGGTTTGCTTGAGTGTATCGATGCCGTAGCGGCATGCTTCGAAAGCAGCCCGCCGGTGCGGCGAACTCACCGCGATGAGCACGCTTGTTTCCCCGATCTCCAACCGCCCTAAGCGGTGAACCAGGGCGACAGCGTCGGCGCCAAATTGGCTGCGCATGGCGGCGGCGATGACGCCCATTTGCTTCAACGCCATGGCCTCGTACGCTTCGTATTCGAGATACAAAGTGCGCCGCCCTCCGGACTCGTTGCGCACAATTCCTTCAAATACGACGATCGCGCCGTCTTCGGGAGCCTTTAATCTGGCGCTGATCTCCCCCGTTCGAATCGGTTCTCGCTGAAGTTCGATAATGGCCTCGCTCCGCGCGAGCGCCGAAGTCCCGGCCCCGCCGCTCACGGGCGGCAGAAAGGCCACTTCGTCTCCCATGGCCAGAGGCGAAGCCCAGTCAGCGAAAGACTGATTGACCGAGGCAACCACGGAATTGCGAAAGCCGGCTAGCTTTGGATAACGCTGCCCATACGTTGCGAACAGATCTTCCAGACGCGCGCCATCGACGAGCTCGGCGTAATCCTCGCCGCGGCCTACGATTTCTTTAAGCTGACCGAAGAAAAGCACTCGCACGCGCATATCTGTATTCTATCCGTTTTCCACTGGCTCGCCGATTTGCTTTTGAGAACTAGGCCATCCCGGCGCGCCTTCCTCTTTGTCGCTTACAAAATCCTAATCACTTGACTCACTCAGGACTCCATCATACCTTTCCTTGTATTAACAAGGCGATGAATGGTCGGCACAATTCCTTCGCTCGGAGTCAAAAGTCGGAGCCGCTGAGTGAAAATATTGATATCCGGGTCCTCGGGCCTGGTTGGGTCTGCTGTCGTTGATAATCTCAGTCATCAAGGTCACGATTTAATCCGGCTAGTCCGCCCCGGAACCGAGGCCCGTCACCATCCCGCGGGCTCCGAGCTGCCACAGGTGGTCTGGAATCCGCAGTCCGGACTCCTCGACTCGCGTGCCGAAGGTGCCGATGCCATTATTCATTTGGCTGGAGCATCCATTGCCGGGCATCGCTGGACGGATGCATGGAAACGCGAGCTGCGGGATAGCCGCGTGGCGGCGACGAATCGCTTGGTCGCGTCGCTGCGACGGCTTCATCGCCCTCCCCAGATTTTCATTGCTGCGTCAGCCATCGGCTTCTATGGAAGCCGAGGCGACGAAGAATTAACGGAATCCAGCCCAGCGGGAACTGGTTTCCTCGCGCAAATAACCGTCGACTGGGAAACCGAATCGGCTCGCGCGGCAGAATCGGGCGCGCGGGTTATCATTTTGCGCTTCGGTGTGATCCTCGCTAAACAGGGAGGCGCCCTCCCTCAGATGGCCCTCCCCTTTCGCCTGGGCGTCGGCGGTAGAATCGGATCGGGCCGCCAATGGATCTCCTGGATCACTTTGGACGACGTCGTCGGCATCATCCGCTTCGGGCTGGAAACGAATCTCGTCAGCGGCCCGGCCAATGCCGTGTCTCCTAACCCGGTCCAAAACGCCGCGTTTTCTTCGAGTCTGGCACGGGTGCTACACCGGCCCGCGATTTTCCCGGCGCCTTCGTTCGCTTTGCGCCTCGCTCTTGGTGAAATGGCCGATTCCCTGCTCCTTGCCAGCCAACGGGTTTATCCCAGTAAACTCGAACAGTTGGGCTATCGCTTTCATTACCCCGATCTGCAGCCCGCATTGACTGCCGTGTTACGCCGGTTGCGCTAGCCTCAAGCACAACTAATTCCCTTTAATTCCCTACTTCACCCAACTCTCTGAATTGACATCTGCCTTTCCGGCCCGAATAATCGCGGGATGAGCCGTCCCGAAGCCGCTCGGCGCGTCAAGACCTATTCGGCCGCAAGCGGCTACGTCTATCAGTACTATTTCTATGAAGTGCAAAAGACCCGCCGCGGGTTTTCTGCGGGGACGGAATACGTCTACATGGTTTCCGTCGATCGCAAACAGGTCTTCCCGCTTCGAATCTTCGTTAAGCAATCAGCCGTGGAAAAGTGGGGACGTTCTGCGGGACGCGCGCTTTCCGGGACTGAGGAGTATGCCGTAGCCAAACTGCGGCTCTTTCAAGCTCTCGATGAATCGCAACAGATCGAGTCCAAACAGCCTGACCTCGTCGTAGACGACTCAAATCTTGACGCGCTTCTCTCTCAGCTCGATCTCTGAAGACCTCGATCTCTCAACATTTTGGTAGCCCCGACGGGAATCGAACCCGTATTACCGGCTTGAAGGGCCGATGTGCTAACCGTTGCACCACGGGGCCACAAGTGGGCACAAACACGCCGCAACAAATCCAAATCTTAACATAGTGCCTCAGCTCAACCGGCGTCTTAACCGGGACCTTACGGATTGGCTGGCAAAGAAATCGTAGACGTTTACTACTGCCGCCCACCCGAGCTCTCGACTTCAGCTTCCTTCAGTCCCCTCTCGAGGATATTCGCCTGTACGGCGGCGCCTAGCGCCACCACTTCATCCGGATTGATTCCGGTGCGAGGCCGTCGTCCAAAAAATTGCGTCAGCATGCGGCGAACCAGCGGCAAACGGGTCGAGCCGCCGACCAGCACTACGTCATCGATGTCCGTGGGGGCAATTTTCGCATCAGCCAGCGCCGTCCTCACCGGATCCATGGTCCGCTCGAGAATGGGCCGCGCCAGTTCCTCGAACTCAGCCCTCAGAATATCCCTCACATAGAGGCTTCGATTCGGCAGCGGCACTTCCAGCGTAGTGCGATCCTCAAAGGAAAGCTCATGTTTGGCCTGAACGACTGCTCTGCGCAGGCTCTGCAAACTCTGCGGATCGCTTCCCACATCAAGACCGTGGCGCAGCCGGATCTCTTCGCGCGCCACCGCGAGCAAAGCCTCATCCAGGTTGTCGCCTCCCAGGTGCGCGTCTCCCTTCGTCGAGATGACGTGATAGATCCCGCCGTCGCCCGCGGGAATCAATTTCAAGATCGAAATCTCAAACCTGGTGCCGCCCAGGTCATAAACAGCCACATATCCGCGCCGCCGCTCGTGCAAGTCATAGGCCAGCGCTGCAGCCACGGGCTCGTTCACCAGACCCAACACGTCCAGGCCTGCCAGCATTGCGGCTTCGTTGGTGGCACGCCGCTGTCCCTCGTCGAAGCAGGCCGGCACGGCCATTACGGCCCGGTCCACCGTCTCGCCTAGAAAGACCTCAGCCCACATTTTTAATTCTCTGAGAATGAACGCGGATATTTCAGGCAGCGTGAGGAAGCACTCGCCCAGGCGAACCCGGACCACCTCTCGGCTTTCTGGATCGAGCGACAACTTTGTCCTCAAAAAGTCAGAGAAGCCGTCTACACCTCGACCCATCAGATGTTTCACCGAATGAATGCCTCGGTCCGGATGGCTGATGGATCGGCGTTGAGCCGGCGCGCCTACGATGATGCTGCCATCCGCATCCAGACCGACGATCGAGGGGCAAAGCGTGTCCCCGTAAGGGCCCGGAATACATTTCGCTTCGCCGGCCGCTTTGTCGACATAAGCAACTAAGCTATAGCTTGCTCCCAGATCGATCCCAACCGTCCGCGACATATGTGTTCCTTGTACCGAGCGCGCGAATTCCGTGTTCTGCCCGCACTACATGAGATTGCAAACAGGGGTTTCCGGCTTATTGCGGAGCGATTCTAAAGAAAAGCTCCCAATGAATCGAATAGGGAATATTTTGTCTGATTACGCCCGGTTTTGGCGAGTGATTTACACTGTGAACGAAGTTCCGCAGCCACAACTATGCGTGGCTCGCGGATTTTGGAAGATAAATCCTTGCCGCATCAGTGTCTCTTCGTAATCCAGCGTCACTTCCTCGAGATAGATATAGCTTTTCGGGTCCACGAAAACCCGCGCTCCATTCTCCTCGATCACCTTATCGCGATCCCTCGCCTCAGTATCAAGCCGCATGGCGTAAGTAAGCCCGGAGCAGCCGCCGCCCTGCACGCCCAGGCGCAAGCCACCCTTCGTGGAAACACCCTGCTTGACGAGGAGTTCTCGAATCTTCTTGGCCGCTTTTTCAGTGACGTGAATCATCTTCGGTTCTAACCTCTCGCTCCCAATACCTTAATTGTATCTTCAGTTCGATTTGCTCAAGTGCACGCGTTCTTTCGCTGTGTCGTAAAGTGGCGAAAGTTCGCGCAGGCGGCTGACCACCTCCACCACGCGCTGAATCACGTAGTCCACTTCCTCTGAAGTATTGAACCTCCCCAGTCCAAACCGAATCGAGCTATGCGCCAGATCCTCATTCACACCCAGCGCCTTCAAAACATAGCTAGGTTCCATCTTCGCCGAAGTGCAAGCCGAACCGCTCGACACCGCCACGTCGTTGATGCCCATCAGCAGAGATTCGCCGTCCACGTAAGCGAAACTCACGTTCAAGTTATTCGGCAGGCGATAACTCATCGAGCCATTGACGTACACCTCATCCAGCCCCTTTAAGATTCCTTCCTTCAGATGATCGCGAAGCCCGCGCAGTCGCTCGCTCTCCTGTGCCATTTCGCTTTGAGACAGTTCGGCAGCCTTGCCGAAGCCCACAATCCCGGGAACGTTAAGCGTTCCCGAACGCATCCCTCGCTCGTGTCCGCCGCCATCGATAATTGACGTCAATTGCACACGCGGATTGCGCCGCCGCACGTAAAGCGCGCCGCAGCCTTTAGGCCCGTAAATCTTGTGTCCCGTCAGCGCCAGCAGATCGACATTGTCCTTGATCACGTCCACGGGAACCTTGCCCACTGCCTGCACCGCGTCCGTATGGAAGAGAACGCCCTTTTCCTTGGCGATCTTTCCGATCTCTTCGATGGGCTGAATTACCCCGATCTCGTTGTTCGCGTACATGATGGCAATCAGGATTGTTTTCGCGGTGATCGCCCGGCGCAACTGATCCAGATCGATCCGGCCATCCTTGCCCACGGGCAAGTACGTCACCTGATAGCCATACTTTTCCAGGCGCTTGCAAGTATCGAGCACGGCCTTGTGCTCGGTAACCTGGGTAATGATGTGATTTCCCTTTTCGCGGTACATCTCCGCGACGCCTTTGATCGCCAGATTGTTGGATTCTGTCGCGCCGCTGGTGAAAATAATCTCTTTCGGAGCGGCGTTAATCAGCCTGGCGATTTGGCCCCGAGCGCTTTCCACAGCCTCCTCGGCTGCCCAGCCGAACGAGTGATTGCGGCTGGCCGCATTGCCGAATTTCTCATTGAAGTACGGCAGCATCGCATTCACCACGCGTGGATCCACCGCCGTGGTGGCGTGGTTATCCATGTAAATTGGCAACTTGATGCTCATGCGTACTTCAATTCTATCGCTAAATCCCAGACCAGCGCCACTTAACCCCAATGTCCAATCTCCTGAAGCACTTAACGGGCCGCGATTTGTAGTTTTCCGTCTTCACCGGCAATGATCGGGATTTTTCTTTCGTCCGGGCTCTGATGCGATAGAATTACTTTTCCTTCTTATGGAACCAGTACTGGCCATCTATCCCGGTTCGTTTGATCCGGTTACCAATGGTCACCTCGACCTGATCGAACGGGGCGCCAAAATATTTGATCGGCTGGTCGTGGCGATTCTTCGGAACACCGAAAAGGAGCCGCTGTTCAGCCTAGCCGAACGTACGGAAATGCTTGCTGAGGCGACCGCCTCATTTCCGAACGTGGAGATCGATTGTTTTCACGGTCTCCTCGTGGATTACGCGAAAGAACGCAAAGCGCACGTCATCCTCCGCGGCATCCGCGCCGTATCGGACTATGAATTCGAGTTGCAGATGGCCATGATGAACCGGAAGCTTAAGCCGGGCCTCGAAACTGTTTTTATGCTGCCGGCCGTGGAGTATAGCTATCTCAGCTCGAGGCTGGTTCGCGAAATCGCGCAACTGGGTGGCTCGGTCAGCGGTCTTGTGCCGGTCGCGGTTGAACGCCGCTTGCGCGCCAAGGTAATCTAAAGGACTCTCAAGGGAGCCAGCTAAAATGACGGAAAGATTTGCCAGTCGTATCCTTCGTGTCGTCCCCTCGCCGACGATGGCGGTTCTTGTGGAGGCGGAAAAATTGCGCGCGCGGGGCCTGGACGTCGTTGATTTTGGCCCCGGCGAACCGGATTTCCCAACGCCCGCTCATATCAAGGACGCCGCGATCGAAGCGATCGAGCGTAACCGCACGAAATACACTGCGACGGCGGGCATCACGCCGCTGCGCGAAGCGGTTTGCCGCTGGCATGCCCAACAACTCAGCAGCTCCTATGAGCCCAGCGAGTGCATCATTTGCGTGGGCGGCAAACATGCCATCTACAATGCCGTCATGTCGCTGATCCAGGAAGGCGACGAAGTCCTGATTCCTTCGCCCTATTGGGTCAGTTTCCCGGATATCGTGAAGATTGCGGGCGGCGAGCCCGTTTTTGTGCCGACCGAGGCGTCCACTGGCTTCACTTTGCGGGCCGAGCAATTGCAAGAGGCCATCACCCCTCGCACCCGCATGGCCATCATCAATTCGCCCAATAATCCAACCGGCGCTGTTATCCCACCGGCGGAATTTGAAAAGATCTATGAAGTTTGCCGGCGGCGGGGCATTTGGCTGCTGACAGATGAGTGCTACTCACATTTCACATATGGCTCGGCCCGGCCTTACTCCGTCGCCAGCATCCCGGAATCGAAGCCGCACGTGATCGTCGTAGGCTCGCTCTCGAAGACCTTCTCGATGACGGGCTGGCGCCTCGGTTACGCCCTCGCTCCGAAGCCTGTCATCGACGCCATGCTGAAGGTGCAGAGCCAGTGCACGTCTAACCCGTCGTCGATCTCGCAGTACGCCGGCCTCGCTGCGCTCACCGGCCCAATGGACTCTGTGCCGGTCATGCTCGCTGAATATGCGCGACGCCGCGCCCGAATCTTGGCCGGCTTGAGCGCTATTCCGGGAGTCACGTGCCCCGAGCCTTCGGGCGCGTTCTATGCTTTCCCCGACGTTTCCGTGCATCTGGTCAACGGTTCGGGAGACTCCACGGCGCTCGCGCGGCATCTACTCGAACGCGAACATGTCGCCGTAGTGCCCGGGCGATGCGTTCGGCGCGCCGGGCTATCTACGCATTTCCTACGCCACCTCCATCGACCGCATCGAGGAAGGCTTGCGCAGGCTCGAGCGCTTCTTTGCGTCGGCTGCCGTCGCCCGGTGAGTATTTCGCCTTCCCGTCTCGCACCTGTCTTTGTGCCTCGCATTTGGGGTTCTCGAAGCTTGGCGCCTTTGTTTGACAGCGGCCCGGCGGCCAGTGAGCCAATCGGGGAAGTCTGGCTCACGGGAGACCAATGTACCTTCGCCTCCGGTCCCCTCACGGGCCGCTCTCTCGGCGAAGCGTGGCCCGGCCTTTCGCCCGAGTGGAAAGGACGCCGCCTGCAAACAACCGCGCGCATTCCTCTCCTTCTAAAGTTCATCTTCCCCGAGGAAAAGCTCTCCGTACAGGTTCACCCGGATGACGAATATGCCCGCCGGCACGAAGCGGCCGCGGGAGGTATGGGCAAAACGGAGATGTGGTATGCAGTCGCCGCCCGGCCGGGCGCCGAACTCCTGCTGGGCATGGAACCCGGCGTCACGCCGGATGTTTTTCGTCAGGCGCTTACCGATTCCGATGTGGAGCGCTGCCTAACGCGGCGGGCAGTGCAGACCGGAGACGCCTTCTTCGTGCCGGCGGGAAGCGCGCACACCATCGGTCCTGGCGCGCTGTTGTGCGAGGTCCAGGAAAATTCCGATATCACTTACCGTGTCTTCGACTATAACCGGCGGCAGGCGGATGGCTCGACCAGGCCTTTGCATATTCGCCAGGCTCTTGACGTTTTGCACTTCGGTCCGCAACGATGCGCAAAAGTGCGCGGCGTCCCGGTTCAGCAAGGATCGGCAAGGAAGACCTACTTGGCGGCCTGCCCACATTTCGCCACCGAGATCTGGGAATTTACCGACAGCGTGCAAGTCGCAGCTAACCCGGATCGGTTTGAATTGCTTGTTCCTCTCGAAGGCCATGGCCGGATTCAATGGCGCTCAGAGTCCATGCCTTACACTCCAGGCGAAGCCTGGATGATTCCGGCGGCGCTGGGCGAATATCATCTCTCCGCCCAAGCCGCCACAAAGCTGCTCCGTACGTATGTCCCGGACCTGCAGCAACTCTCACACGAACTCGCCGAGAATGGCCTCAGCGAATCGCAGCGCTCCGCGATACTTCACCAATGAGTTCGCTCGCGCCGCCCGCTCACGCCATCATTCTTGCCGGTGGACGTGGAACGCGCTTCTGGCCTCGCAGCCGTACCCGCTCGCCGAAACAGCTGCTCAACATCGTCGGGCAAAAAACCATGCTCGAGCAGACCTACGAACGTCTCGCGCCGCTCTTTCCCGGCTCACACATTTGGGTTGTTACGCATCGCGAACAGGCTCGTGCTGTGAGCCGCCAATTGCGACAGGTGCCTTCTCGGCACATTCTGACCGAGCCCGTGGGCCGCAATACGGCAGCAGCCATCGGTCTGGCAGCCGTGCATTTGCTGAAACAAGAAAAAGGCGGCGATGCGCTCATGGCCGTTCTGCCAGCAGACCACTTCATCGGCAAGCCCGCGCGTTACCGCCAGATCGTTCGCGCTGCTTTGAAAGCCGCGGCGCAACCGGGATCTTTGGTCGTGCTCGGCATCCCGCCTACGCGGCCCGAAACTGGATACGGCTATATCGAACGCGCTCGCCGCGATAAGCCGCAACAATCTGCGGATCGCGATCATGCCTACGCGGTTCGCCGGTTCACCGAAAAGCCTTCTCTCGAGCTGGCCCGCAAGTATGTCGCGTCCGGCCGTTATTTGTGGAATGCGGGAATGTTTTTCTGGCGCGTGTCCACGTTCCTCGAAAATCTCGAGCGCTATCTGCCCAGAACGCATGCCGCCCTGATGCGTATCGCCGAAAGGATCGGTACTTCTCGCTATGCCGCGGCGCTCCAACGCGAATATTCGCGTCTTGAAAACATTTCCATCGACTATGCCCTGCTCGAGCCGGCCTCACGCGATCCAAAACATGCTCGCGTCTTTGTCATTCCCGCGGCAATCGATTGGAGCGACGTCGGTTCCTGGGCCGCTGTCTACGAACTCTTGGCCAAACGCGCCGGAGCCAATGTTTCCACTGGCCGCGTGCTCGCGCTCGATGCAGCGGGAAACCTCATTTCCAGTCCCTCCAAGTTCGTCGCCGCGGTAGGAGTTTCCGACCTGGTCATCGTGGAAACTTCCGACGCGCTGCTCGTCTGTTCTCGCGAACGCGCTCAAGATGTGGGACGCGTGGTGAAATGGCTCGAGCAGCATCGCCTGCAAAAATTGCTCTAACTCGTGTACTTCGCGCCCGTCTTCCCTTCGCATATACTGTGCCCGTGAATACGATCCGCTTTGGCACAGACGGCTGGCGCGGCGTCATAGCCGACGACTTCACCTTTGAAAATGTCCGCAAGGTCGCTTGGGCCATCGCTCGTTACATCGTTCGCGCGGAAAAACCCGGGCAGGGCGTGATCGTCGGATACGACAATCGCTTCGCCTCGGAACGTTTCGCGCAGTCCGTCGCGGAAACGATTGCCATGGCCGATGTGCCGGTATGGCTCGCAACTTCGCCTTGCCCTTCTCCGGCAGTTTCGTTGCTGGTGCGCCAGCGCGCAGCAGCGGGCGGCGTAATGGTCACCGCCAGCCATAATCCGTATCGTTGGAACGGAATCAAGTTCAAGGCCAGCTACGGCAGCTCGGCGCTGCCTTCCATCGTGGAGCAGATCGAACAAGAGCTCGCGACCGTGCAGGTCCGCGGCGTTCCCAACCTTCCGCCGCGTTCCGGACAAATTCATGACCTCGATATTTTGGCGCCGTATCTCGATACGATCGATAAGCTGGTCGATTGGGAAAAACTGCAGGCGGCTCGGCTTCGCTTCGTCGTCGATCCGATGCACGGCTCAGCCCGTGGACTGCTGATTGCTCTGATGCGGCGTCATGGTGTCGCCTGCGACGAGATTCGCGGCACCCGCGATCCTCTCTTCGGCGGCGTCAACCCGGAACCCATCGAGCCCCACGTCGCCGCATTGCGCGAAGCCGTTCTCCGCGGCGGCTACGATGCCGGATTTGCCGCCGATGGAGATGGCGATCGCATCGGAGCCATGCACTCCGACGGCACATTCATCACCCCGCACCAGATCTTTTCCATCTTGTTCTGGCATCTCGCGGGCACGCGGCAAGTCAGCGGCGATCTGGCCAAGACTTTTTCCACCACCAAGCTGCTCGATAAAATCGCGTCTCGTTACGGCCGCCGCGTTCATGAAGTTCCCGTCGGGTTCAAATACATCTGCGAGCTGATGCTCGAGGGCAATATTCTGATGGGCGGCGAAGAGTCCGGCGGCATCGGCACCAAACTATATCTGCCCGAGCGTGACGCTACCGTCAGCGCGCTTCTGCTCGCCGAAGTCATGGCCTGGCATCACATGTCCCTCGGTGCGCTCGTCGCGCATCTGCATTCCGAATATGGCGAACATCATTACGGCCGCGTGGATCTGGAGTTGCGCCCCGGCCAAAAAGAGCGCGCCATAGAATACTTCGCCGATGGGCAGCTTGCGCGGCTGGGCGATTGGCCCGTTGTTCGCCGCGAAGATCTCGATGGCATTAAGGTTTACCTTGGCGACATCGGCTGGGTCATGGTGCGCGCCTCGGGCACCGAAAATATGCTCCGTGTTTATTCCGAAACGACGCGTGCGGAGAGCACGAAACGTCTCCTGAACGAAGTCAGCGCTCTGGTGCAGGCATTGTGAGCAAAGAATGAAGCGGCATTTTTACCAACTCGACGTTTTCACAGACAAACCGCTCGCGGGCAATCCGCTCGCGGTTATCACCGATGGTGATGGCCTGTCCACGCGGCTGATGCAAGCTATCGCGCGAGAGATGAATCTTGCTGAGACCGTATTCGTGCAGAAACCCACTGGCAATCGCGCTCTCGCCCGCCTCCGCATTTTTACCACCAAACGCGAACTTGCCCCTCGCGGGTCATCCGGTGATCGGCACGTGGTTTCTTCTGGCGCAGCTCGGCGTCGTGCCGGCCCAGGAAGGCAGCGTTCACATCCTGCAACAAACAGGCGCGGGCATTCTGCCGGTCGAGATTGCTTTCCACGACGGCCGTCCGGTTCGCGTGGCCATGACGCAGAAGCAAGCCGAATTCCGCGCCGCGCGGATCGATCGCGGTGCGCTCGCAGGCGCACTCGGTCTCGGCATCCGCGATCTCGATTCCTCGCTGCCGCTCGAATTCGTTTCCACGGGCATTTTCAACCTTCTCGTCCCCGTGCGCCGGCGCTCGGCATTGCGAAAAATCGAGCCCAATCCGCCTGCGCTTCGCCGCGTGCTTCGCGATTCGGCAACGATGGCCTATTGCTTCGCAGCCGAAAACAAAAATACCGTTTTCGCGCGCGGCATGCTTACGTGGGAAATCGGCGAAGATGCTGCGACCGGATCGGCAGCAGGTTCGCTCGGGGCCTATCTTGTGCACCAGGGTCGCCTCAAGCTGGCTACTCCGCTCGAAATTCATCAAGGCATCGAAATGCAACGTCCCAGTCGCATACGCGTCGAGGTGCTGGCGCAGCACGGCAAGCTTGTGCCGCGCGTAAGCGGCACTGCCGTCACGATCATGGAAGGTTTTCTGGAGTCTTGATTCGCGCAAACGGGCCGATCTCGAGATCGGCCCGCCCTACCAATACGTCAAAGAGCGCGATCTACCCAGCCTAACGCAACGCCTTCACGTCTTGGCGGGGGTCCCGACGATCGTGCCGCACATCCTTGCGATCGTGATGAATGTCACGCCTGTCCTGGTTTCGATCCTTCACATCGTGATGAATATCGCGCTTATCGGCGCGAATATCCTGCCGTTGTGCCCGAGATTGCGCGCTATTAACGCCGTATTTCGCATTGTCTTGCCGTAGTTGGCTGCGATCTCCGCGCACGTCGCGCCGATCCTGCCGGATGTCGCGATTGTCTGCATTGCGATCGCGCACATCCTGCCGGACATCCCGCCGGTCCTGGCGGATATCGTGAGTATCGTTCCGCACATCGCCCGGCTCCGTGGTTGAATTCTGCGCCCACGCGCCCGCCGCCAAGAGGCCGGCGATCGCGAACACACTAAGGCCCATTCTTACAGTAGTGAGCTTCACGATTTCCTCCTTGAAAACGACTGAAACAGCTTGCACTAGAAAAACACGATCGAGGTCACAAAGTTTCGGGGTGTATTCAGGTTGTTTCTGGTACGAACGTACTATCAGCCGCGCGATTTGCGTCGCGGTTTATTTAAGATTTGCTGGCGTGTTTTGTTTTTTCCGGCAATGCGTGCAGGACCGAATCAAGAACTCCGTTGACGAAGCCGGCTGCGTCTTCTGAGGAAAAAGCCTTGGCCAGTTCCACGGCTTCGTTTACCACCACTTTGCGCGGCGTTGTCCCCACGCGGAGTTCGTGTACCCCCAAGCGCAGGATGGCGCGATCGATCAGCGCGAGTCTTTCCAGGCGCCAGTTCTCGATGTGCGCCGTAACCACAGCGTCGAGCTCCGGCGCGTTTTTCACGACGCCCTCAAAGAGATCGTTGGCAAAAGCCCGAGTGCTTTTCTCCGCTCGGGCAATGCGCCAGAAGCCTTCTTCGATGCGCCGCGGCTCCTGCCGCCCGATCTCCCATTGAAACAGCATCTGCAGCGCGTACTGCCGGGCCTTATGCCGCTGCGGCATCTTAGCGGCGCTTTCGCATGCGCACGGCAGAAATAGGAGCGGCCGCTCGAAGCTGGCTCGATAACCGCGCCATTTCGAGCGCCGCCAGCCCTGCCTCGTAACCCTTGTTCCCGCTCTTCAGTCCGGCGCGATCGATGGCCTGCTCGAGCGTATCGCACGTCAGCACGCAAAAAATAATCGGTACGCCGGTATCCATTTGCGCTAGTTGAACTCCGCGCGCTACTTCCGACGCGACGTAATCGAAATGCGCCGTCTCTCCGCGCAACACGCAGCCGATAGCGATGATGGCGTCATAATGTCGCGCCAGAACCATCTTCTTTGCCGCCACCGGAATTTCAAACGAGCCCGGCACGCGCACCAGGTCGGTTTGCTCCGCGGAAGCCCCGCCTTTTTCTAACGCGTCCATCGCGCCGGCGAGCAAGCGTTCGGTAATAAAGCTATTGAACCGGCTTACCACCAAGCCGAAGCGCATTCCAGATGCATCATAGGAGCCGCGAATCTCGTTGGGATGAAAATTGTCGCTCATTCGCTCTCTGCACCAGCCTCGGGAACTATTGTCATTTGCCTTGAAATTGCGCGGCGCGCTTTTCGAGAAATGCCCGCGTGCCTTCGCGCATGTCTTCGGTCGCGCAACTCATTCCAAACAGCGACGCCTCCAGAAACAAGCCTTGTTCCTGCGGCATTTCGAGGCCGCGCTCGATCGCTTCCATGGTGAGCTGCACGGCCACGGGAGCGTTCGCAGCGATCTTCTTGGCCAAGGACTGCGCCGCCGGCAAAAGCTCGCTCGGCTCGTAAACATGATTCACGAGCCCGATGCGTTGCGCCTCTTCGGCCGAAATCATCTCGCCACTCAGGCATAACTCGTGCGCGACACCTTTTCCGCAGAGCCGCGCCAGCCGCTGGCTGCCGCCATATCCGGGAATGATCCCCAGTTTCACTTCCGGCTGCCCGAATTTCGCCGTCCGGCTCGCCAGCCGAATCGAGCAGGCCAGCGCCAGTTCGCAACCGCCGCCCAGCGCAAAACCGTTAACCGCGGCAATCGACGGTTTGCCGAGCGTTTCGAGCTTATGCAGCACAGCTTGTCCGTGCAAGGAAGTCTCAGGCCCTGTCATCGGTGTCATGCGCGCGAGCTCGTTTATATCTGCTCCGGCGATGAAGGCTTTATCACCCGCTCCCGTCAGAATCAGTACGCGCAGGTCTTTATCGTTGCCGGCTTCTGTGAGCGCCGCGTCCAGCTCGTCCATTGTCTGCCGATTCAGCGCGTTCAGAACTTTCGGCCGGTTGAACGTGAGCGTACCGATATGTTCTTTCTTCTCGAAGATCAGATTTTGGTAGGCCACGCGTCAGACTCCGCTAAATTTTAAACAGTCGTCCGAATCGGCATCTCAAACAAGCGCTATCGGCTTTGGATTTTCAGGATCGGTGTAATCATAAAAGCCGCGGCCGGCCTTGCGCCCGTTCCAGCCTGCCATAACCATGCGCTTCAGCAGTGGCGGCGGGGAGAAGCGGCGCTCTTTGAATTCGTCAAACATGATGTTGGCAATGTAATACGTAGTATCCAAACCCACGAAATCCAGCAGAGTAAGCGGTCCCATGGGATGGCCGCAACCCAATTTCATGGCTTGGTCGATATCAGGGATGCTGGCCACGCCTTCTTCCAGCGCACGCACCGCGTCCAGCAAATAGGGAACCAGCAGGCGATTGACCACGAAGCCGGTTCGATCGCTTGTGCGCACTGCCGTTTTACCCATTCGGACGGCGAGCGCGGCGACCTCCTCGTAGACCTTGGGGTCCGTGGCAATGGTTCGGATGACTTCCGCGAGCTTCATGATAGGCACAGGATTGAAAAAGTGCAGGCCAACGAAGCGTTCCGGGCGGCGCGTCGCTACAGCCATCTCTGTGATGGAGAGCGAAGACGTATTGCTCGCATAAATTGTTTGCGGCGGGCACAATCCGTCCAGGGCCCGAAAGAGTTCTTTCTTCGCGGCAAGTTGCTCCGTGATGGCCTCGATGATCAAATCGCAGTCTCGAAGGTCTTCGAGCTTTGTCGTTGGACGCAGCCGCTTACGCGCCGCATCACGTTCCGCGAGCCGATAGAGTCCCCCGCTGCACTAGCCGGGCGAGGCTCTTGTCTATATTTGCAAAGCCTTTGTCGATCAATTCCGTTGAAACTTCTCGTACGGTTACTTGCAGGCCGGCCTGCGCTGCCGTTTGCGCAATGCCCGATCCCATCAGGCCGCAACCCACCACGCCCAGCTTTTCAATCGCCATTCTTTTTAATGTCCCCGGAGTCTGGAAGCGATCACTACGTCCCCTCCGCGCCCGTGCGCTTCCTCTAGTCCCGCCTCGGCGCGGTTGATCAGCTCAGTGACAATGTCCTCGCTGTCATAGTCAGGCCTGGCTACCGCTTCCGCCACGCTGGCGCTGAAGGTGAGTGGCACGCCACCGTTCCAAGGCGGCGCGAGGTGCGCCGCAGCTTTGCGCAGCTTGTCCACCAGAATTTGCGCTCCGGCCAGTCCCGTGTCCGGCAGAATGAAAGCAATCGTCCAGGCCGTATATTTGATAGCCAGGTCTGTCTGACGGATGAGAGCGTGAAACCCGCGCGCCAGTTGCTCGACGTAACGTTCGAGTTGAATCTCTCCCTGCTGCCGGAGCACTTCGGCCCCACGATCAATCTGGATCAATGCCAGAGCTAATGCGATGCCATTGGACTTGGCGCGGTTCGCTTCCGATAAAAGACATCCTTGATAGGAGCTTCGCGCCAGTAGGCCGGTCTTTTCGTCGGCGGGCCCCATCGTGCGCGTCAGCGTACGCATGCGCGTGTGATTCACGCCCAGCAGGATTTGGTCCCCGACCGCCTGCAGAAAGTACGTTTCGTGCGCCCGCCATTGGTGCGGGGCGGCATAGCCCGCAACCAGCATGCCTGTCTGGCTCTGCTTTTCGCGATCCATCAAGGCGACGCCCAGGACCGTTTCGAGTCCTAGTTCTCGCAGAACCGGCGCCGCCGCGGCGTGCAGGGGAAGTCCTCCAAGCGCATCGGGCGCCGCGCGATCCAATTGGCTGAGGAGCTTCACCAGCAGAGCGCCATTGGCAGGCTCGACGTTTGGCGCGCAAAACTCAGAGGCCAGCTCAGGCGGTTTCCCCGCAGGGCCGATCACGGCGATACAGCGCGTGACCCGCAGGTGTGTTCCGATCTCGTTGATCCCGGCGGAAAGAATCGCCCGCGCTGAGGGCAGGCGAAACAACGCGCGGCTGATCTCGGAAATCTTAGCCAGGTCGCGCACGTTATCTGCGGACTCGGCAGTCGACGGCGCGGCGGGGCTCGCCGGGCGCTCTGCAGGGGGCGCCTCGCGCTTGCCAGAGCCTTCGGGCCACCAATTCGCGAGCTGATAAAGATTGCGCACGCGCTGATTCCGGTTCTCTTCTCCGGGAAAGAGTTCAGCGATCTTTTGCAGCCGCTCCACCGCCTTGGACTGCAACGAGTACTGAAGAAAAATTTCTGCCTGCACCATCAAATCTTCGAGCGTCGGCTGGGGCGCCTGCTCTTCGGAAGCAGGTTGCGTAGCGCTCTGCGTCGCGGGCGGTGGCGTTTCCGCGGCGTGCGCGGCAGTTTGGCCCAGACGGCTGCGCATGTGCGAGAGAAAAGCCGGATCGACATGAGCTTCGATCTGGCGGAAGCGTTTCTGATTACGCGCGTCATAGGGATCGATATCGACCAGCACTTCGAATGTCTCCGAGGCGTGCCGCATGTCCCCGGCGGCGACATACAGATCAAACAGCCGCACCAAAGCGTCGAAATATTTGGTCTCGCGGTTCAACTGGGCATAGGCGGTCGCCAAGAATTCTACGAGGGCAATGGAGCCCGGATGACCATCTACCAGAGTGTCGAGCCTGGCGGCAAAATCGTTCTCCCGATGAGCTGCGCCCATTTTTTCCTGGACTTTTTGCAGCACGTCGACCGCTTCGGCATCCTTATGCGCGGCGAGATAGCGCTCGGCCAGATCGAAAATGCGACTGGCCGTTTCGGGCTGGTCGGCGGGAAGCTGCATGAGAATATCGCGCGCGCGATCTAAAGTTCCGGTGGAAGTCAGCGCTTCGGCAAAAGTGCGCAGGAAGGCCTGATCCGGTTCGCCTTTAGAAAAAGGCTCCAGTATCCGCATGGCTGTGGTTGCGTCTTTGCGGCGCAGCAGCGCCTGCGCATACAACAATGCCGGACCGCGCTCGTTCGGAGTCAGTTCGTGCGCGTGCTTCAACATCTTCAGAGCGCCTTCCGCGTCGCCGGAAGCCTCTGCAAGTTGCCCCGCCCGCAGCAATCCGCGCGAGGCAATTGCGTTCTTGCCCAGTTGTTCGGCCAGCTCCGCAATAGCTTGCTGGCGCGCGGAATTATCCGGATCGAGTTGCGCCACCCGCTCCAGGCAGTCGAGCGCGCCCTCTTGATTTCCGCGGGCCAAAAATAATTCCGAGGCGAACGTGTATTGCTCGATGGCTTCGTCCGGCCGATTTTGCTTCTGTAGCAGCAGAGCATATCGGGCCATGCGTTCCGCGGGCTGCTGGATGCCCTTCAACGCCCGGGTATAAATCGCCAAGGCCTTATTTTCCTCGCGCATCTCGAAGAAGCGGTCGAAGAGCATGTTGTAATACTTGACGGCGCGGTCGGTCTGGCTGAGCCGCGTATATAAATCTCCGAGTGCTTGTAGAGCCTCGGAATTGCCGGGCATTTCGCTCAGAACAGACTCGTAGGCCTCCGCGGCGTCCTCGAGTTTGTTCTTCTCGAGATGCCGCCTGGCGCGGTCCAGATCTTTGCTGACGTCAACGGTCATACGCTATTTTCGGATGCTGTCCGGATGCTCTCCACCCTTGGCGGGCCGGAGCCAAAGACAATATATACTGTCCCGGATCAGCGGAAAACGTTCGGACACGCTTCCGGTGCCGCAATATCAACTGATCCCAGAGGAAAAACCAAGGTTTTGCTACAGAATTAAGGCGCACTTCTGGCCGCTCGCGTGCAATTGTGGCAAACTGAGGTATTCTCAGGCGCTTTGCTCTCTCATTGTGGCGAGCGGCACGACTGCCTCGCGCCGGGATAAACATACCCTCATGGATTCCCGTTTCATACGTAACTTTTGCATTATCGCGCACATCGACCATGGCAAATCGACGCTTGCCGATCGCTTGCTTGAATTGACCGGCGCGCTCACTCAGCGCGAAATGACCGCGCAGGTGCTCGACTCCATGGATCTGGAAAAAGAGCGCGGCATCACCATCAAAGCCAAGAGCATTCGCCTGCATTATCGCGCCGCGGACGGCCAGGAATATCAGCTCAACCTCATCGATACTCCCGGGCACGTGGACTTTTCCTACGAGGTTTCGCGCGCGCTCTCCGCTTGCGAAGGGGCGCTGCTGGTAGTGGACGCGAGCCAAGGCGTGGAAGCGCAGACGGTGGCGAACACATTTCTCGCCGCACAGCACAATCTCACCATCATTCCGGTGATCAACAAAATCGATCTGCCTGCCGCCCGGCCGGACGAAGTGAAAGCGCAAATGGAAAGTGTGCTGGCCATCCCGGCCGCGGACGCCGTGACGATAAGCGCGAAGAGCGGACTCGGCGTGGAGAAGGTGCTCGACGCCGTGGTCAGCCGCGTGCCGCCGCCGATTGGCTCGGCCGAAGCGCCGCTTCGCGCGCTCATCTTTGATTCCTGGTTCGATGCCTATCGAGGCGCGGTGGTGCTGGTTCGCGTGGTTGAAGGCTGCTTGCGTCCCCATCAGCAGATCCGCCTCTGCTCCAATAACGAAGTCTACGAAGTAGAGAGCCTCGGTGTGCTCACGCCGAAGCCGATCGTGCTCGAAGAATTGGGCGCGGGCGACGTCGGCTTCGTCATTGCCAATATCAAGCGCGTGGCCGACGCGCGCGTCGGCGATACCATAATCGAAGCGGCTCGTCCGGCTCCGGCTCTTCCGGGCTTCGAGGCCATCAAGCCGATGGTCTTTGCCGGACTCTATCCGGTGCAAGCGCATCATTACGAGATGCTGCGGGACGCTCTCGGCAAGTTGCAACTGAACGACGCCGCCTTTTTCTACGAGCCGGAGAACTCCGTGGCGCTGGGTTTCGGCTTCCGCTGCGGCTTTCTCGGCCTGCTGCACATGGACATCGTGCAGGAGCGCCTGGAACGCGAGTTCGGCATCGACCTGATTACCACGGCTCCGAGCGTGCGTTATCGCATCACCACCACAAGCGGCGATGTGCTCGAAGTGGACAATCCGACCAAATTCCCCTCTCCAAACGAAATCGCCAAAATCGAAGAGCCCGTGATTACGGCCATGATCATCACCGCCGATGATTCTGTCGGCGCGATCCTGCAACTCTGCGAAGAAAAGCGCGGCGTGCAAAAAGGCTTTGAGTATCTTTCACCCACGCGTGTGATGCTCACCTACGAACTGCCGCTGAATGAAATCGTGCTGGACTTCTACGATCGCCTGAAAAGCGTTTCGCGCGGATATGCCTCGCTCGATTACCATCTCACGGGCTACCGCGAAGGCGACCTGGTCAAACTCGACGTGCTCGTAGGCGGCGAACCGGTGGACGCGCTGACTCTGGTCATCCACCGCGAGCAGTCCTATGAGCGCGGCCGCGAACTCGTCACGCGGTTGCGAAAGCTGATTCCGCGGCAGATGTTTGAAGTGGCGCTGCAAGCGGCCATCGGCAGCCGCGTGATCGCGCGCGAGACCATCAGCCCAATACGGAAAAACGTCCTCGCCAAATGCTATGGCGGAGATATCAGTCGCAAGCGCAAGCTGCTCGAAAAGCAAAAAGAAGGCAAGCGGCGCATGAAGCGCGTGGGCCGCGTGGACATACCGCAGGAAGCATTTTTGGCTGTGCTCAAAGTGGCGTCTTCAACGGACGAGTAACTAATCCTTACTTGCTTTCTACGCCGAGTGCGCGATAAAAACAGATTCCTAAGCGCCAGTCTCTTGCCTGATTCCTTATCTTTTTCCTTATCTTTGACTTCAGCGCCCAGGCGGCCGCGTGCGAGTTGCACGCGAATGCGCTCGCCAAGCGCCACTTGATCCGCGGATTGCACGACGTTGCCTGACGCGTCGTAACAAATCGCATAACCTCGCTCCAGCAGGCGCAGTGGGCTGCGCTCTTCGAGCTGCACGAGCAATTTTTCCAGGAGTTGGCCTTTTGCCGCGAGCGTGCGGCTCGCGCGCACGCCCAGCTCAGCTGTGCGCCGATCGAGGCGCACGGTGGCGGCCCTGAGGCGCGCGCGAAAATCCACAGCCGCGAGGCGCGAGAGCGCCAACTTAAGGCGCTCGCTCGAGCATTTCGACCCGGCCGCGAAGCGCGCCGGCCAGATGCGCGGCAAGCTCATCGGTGTGCTGGCGACGGCGGCGCAGCGTGTCTTCCAGGCGCCGGGCGGCACGATGCAGATCGAGCTCGCGTAACTTGTGACTGGCTTGCAGCACGCGATAGCGCAAGAGCTGCGCGATTTTGTCGCGCAGATCGCACAAATGGCCATCGAACTCCTGCCGCGTGCGCACCACCATCTCGGCCGCGGCCGAAGGCGTGGAAGCGCGGATATCGGCGGCGAAATCCGCGATGGTGAAATCGGTTTCGTGGCCGATGCCGGTGATGATCGGAATCGTGCAGGCCACAATCGCGCGCGCCACGGGCTCTTCGTTGAAGGCCCACAGGTCCTCGAGCGAGCCGCCGCCGCGCGCGAGGATCAGCACGTCGGCAAGTTCCTTGCGATCGAAATAGCGGATGGCCTGCACGATTTCGCCGGCCGCGCCTTCGCCCTGAACGCGTACGGGATAAAGAACAACGTGCAGATTGGGGAAGCGCCGCTGCAAGATATGCACAATGTCGCGCACGGCGGCGCCGCTCGGCGACGTGATCAGGCCGACGCATAGCGGCAGCACGGGAAGCGATTTCTTCCGTTCGGGATCGAAAATGCCCTCGGCCTCGAGGCGTTTTTTCAGTTGCTCAAAGGCGAGCTGCAGAGCGCCCAAACCGACCGGCTCGACATGTTCGACATAAAACTGATATTCGCCGCGGGCTTCGTAGACGCTGATCGAGCCGCGCACGGTGACGTGCAGGCCGTCCTCGGGGCGAAATTTCAGGCGGGCAAGCTGCGTGCGGAAACACACGCAGCGAATCTGCGCGTTATTGTCCTTCAGCGTGAAGTAGAGATGGCCCGATTGCGCGGCGTGCGCGTTGGAGACTTCGCCTTCGACGAAAACGTCAGTGAATTCGCCCGCGAGCAAATCGCGGATGCGGCCGGTGAGGTCGCTCACCGACCAGATCGTGCGGCGCGGCATCAGGGGAAGTTGAAAGGGCTTTGCCATATGTATCGGTTATTTCCGAAATAGAGAAATCAGCCACGTCACGAGCGTCAGCGCCACGCTCAGCACAATGCAAGTGACCACGGGAAAGTAAAAAGAGCCGTGCTTACCTTCGATGGCGATATCGCCGGGTAGCCGGCCGAGCCGGAACGGCAGCCGTCCGCCGACAAAGAAAAGGCCACCGACGGCGGCCAGAATCAAACCGCCGAGGATCAACCACTTACCGAGTTCGCGGGCTGGATCCATATACAAATTCCTCGAAACTTAAAGAATCTGTTGAGGAGGGGGGTGCCCCCCTACCTTTTTTCACAAGAGTATCATTCCAAAGGAGTTGAGTCAGAACTTTGTGCAAGAATATCATTCTACAGAGTTTAACGAGCGACTCATCAAAGCAGCCAAGTATGTAATTGAGACTCAGCCTAACTCGCGACCAAGGCCGAACGCTCAACTCGGCTGGGCAAAATTCGAGCATGTTCTATTTTACTCCTCAAGTAAATGTATCCGGAGCCGGGGAGAGAAGATCCCTGCTGAATTAGGAGAGATCCCTCGCTCGCGATGCTCGCTCGGGACGAACATCCTGGCCGGATGTTCGTTTTACCGTATGCGTAAAGCTGAGCAGATGCCGCCCTGAAGGGCGGCGCTACATAAAACGGGCCGGGGACGACTTCATTAGCCGGCGAAAGCTCATTCTGTAGGTAGACTTTCGCCGGAGGAAGTTTCATTCCAAAGGAGTTGGTCATACATTTGGTGCAAGGGCAATAATATACTTAGCTGACCATAGGTGTTAAGCTGATGCCGCCGTGACAGGGCTTTTGATACTTCCTAGCTTATTGCGTCGGGCTAGATCATCCACAATATCTGAAATAGCCCATTGCTGATATATCGAAAATGGATTTAGCACTGTTGTAGTTCAGTACCATCTCTGGATGCATGATCGGTTGTCTAAATATCCTGTTAATTTTAGTCAGCAGTATGATGATTAACCCTAGATGGCTTTCACTTGCTCTTGCACCCTCTTCTTTTTCCAATTCGTCGCGCAGATCGTTCATTAATGGTCCAAGGTTCTTCGTCGTTAACTCGGGACATCCTGTAATCGCCTTGTGATAGATGCGAGCCATTTGCTCAACAGCTCGTAGTGCGTGAAATCCGCTCGCCGTATAAAGATCAAAAGCCAAGCACGTACCCGCATAATGGAAGTCACCTCTAACTTTGAAGTCAATGGATTGTTGCGCGAGTACAGATAAATGGGAGTCGGCGTTTTCGATTAATTTAGAGTCGAGTAAGCACCGACCCCTGTAGCCAAATAAACATGGCGATCCTCCATGTCGAACCTGAAGGTATTCACAAACTTATTAATTGCGTCCAACATTGCCTTGCCCTCGTTTACGTTAAGGACTTTATCTATTCCTCGCATTTGGGCGAATGGAGATAGCGATTCCAAAAACTCAGCCGCTGCCCTTTGAGATTTTTCAATCTGATAGTGCTCAGATGGAAGGGCCAAAAACCCTTGGATTAATTCGACTGTGCGGTCAAGAGCCGTCCATTTTGTGTTTGTTAGCGGGTAGTCCGAGAAGAGAATTGTATGAAGCTCTGAAAGCGTCCATCCAAAGTGATACCAATATGTAAGATTTATTCTCTCCATAGGGCTACCTTCCCATAAAGGCACTGCAAACCACGGAATGCAATTAGCCCAAGGAACTTGATTCTTATACACTGATGCTTCACACTCCCATCTAGGGAGTGCAGCGCAAATTCTCTATGGCAGATCACCTTAAGCCGTCCGCCAAGAAGTATTCAGGTGAATACGCCAAATTTGAGAATTTCATGAAACTGCTTGTGGCCGTTCCGCTCTCTGAAATAAAAGACAAACTCTATGCTGAAAAACGCGCTAAGAAGCGTAGTAAAGCTCGCAAATCTTCCGCTTCCCACGCTTCAGACGCGCAGGATTAGTTAATCGCGGTAAGCCCCTCCTTGCCGGTCACTTCAGCGAAAGTAAGTCTCTTCCCCACTACTTGTGACATTACCAATTTGAACCTGTCTCCGTCATTCATCGGATTATCTTCGGTAGCGCGATTGTTGTAGCGAAACACCTGTTCATCCAAATAACGAAACAAGTGTAACAGCTCGTTGCTGATGTAGGTGCCCTTTAATCCGCGCTTGAGCAGTCTCCAGAAGTTTTCAAGTCCGTTGGTGTGAACCTTGCCATTAACGTAGCGCTCGGCATGATCTACAACTTGATGCTCGTAATCCTTTGTAATTCCATACCTTTATACGACATCAGATCGTCTGTGTAGATCGCAGCTGCCCGGTTTCACATTGGTAAGCACTTCGCCTTGAAGAGTGGCTTCCGGCGATTGGGAATGACGGTCGCGCGTACTTCTCTGCCACGATCCAAAATATCTATTACTGCAGTCTTTCTCTCAACGCCAGTTCATGTCCTAGCTTCCTACGCCGTGCTGTTCCGATATGCATATTGCGAGCCTTGCCACCGATGAAAGCTTCATCTACTTCTACTTCGTGGCCCTTGCCGCCAAGTTTCAGAAACGAATTGCTCTGCATCGCCAGTCTAATGCGGTGAAGCATGAACCACGCGGACTTCTCAGTCACGCCTAGATCGCGGTGAATCTCATAGCTACTGATTCCGTTTTTGCAGTTCACTAACATCCACACGGCGGTAAGCCACTTCTCTAACGGAATCAGCGAATCCTCAAATATCGTGCCCACCTTCAACGAAAACTTCTGCCGTGGATGGTCACCGTAGCAGCGATATAGCCGTGCGTTTTCGAGATAGGTTACTTTGTCCGCACCGCATTGCGGCAACGGACCTTGCCATCAGCTCAGCGAATAGAGATCATGAACTGGCGGCAGTTCTCATAATGGCGAAGTAGAGAATGGCTTGTTGGAGTGTCTTTGGGCTTTTCATGCCCCTAAAGTAACAGAATGATCGTAGTCAGTCAAGTATATTATTACCGGTGCAAGAGTATCATTCTACATGGTTTAGCGTGCGACTTGCTAAAACTGTCGAATACCTCATTGAAACTCAGCTTACCTTCCACCAGGTCAGTGCTACAACTCGGCTCGGCGGAATCCCAGCGTCTTCTATTTTACTCCTCAAGTAAATGTATCCGGAGCCGAGGAGAGAAGATCCCTGCTGAATTAGGAGAGATCCCTCGCTCGCGATGCTCGCTCGGGACGAACATCCTGGCCGGATGTCCGTCTTACCGTATGCGTTAAAACCGAACAGATGCCGCCCTGAAGGGCGGCGCTACACAAACCGGGCGGGCACGACTTCATTAGCCGGCGAAAGCTCATTCTATAGGTAGACTTTCGCCGGAGGACGGGATGACCATCCTGATCGGATGGTACATTTAAGTGTACACTTACGAAAGCGTGTGCTAACGTCATGCTCCATTGCAGAGCACAAAAATCCAGCCGGAGGAGCGCAGACAAATGGAAACGAAGACCGTCACGCACGAAGTATTTCTGAACGCGACAGCTCATGAAGTATTCGACGCATTTATGGACGACAAGCAGCACGCCGAATTCACCGGCGCGCCGGCGAAGATCGAACGCAAGGCCGGAGGGCGTTTCACTGCCCACGCCGGACACCTGGAAGGAACGACGCAGGAGATCGAGCAAGATCGCCGAATCGTGCAAGCGTGGCGCAGCGTTAATTGGCCAGCCGGCCATTTCTCTCAGCTCACGCTAACTTTCACTCCCATCTATGAAGGGCGAGGCACGCAGCTCTCTCTCGTGCAAACCGGCGTACCCGCGGATCAGTATGAGTCGATCAATAGCGGCTGGCGCACGCATTACTGGAACAAGCTGGGCGAATATCTGCGTGCGAAGAAGGTGGCTCCGGTACGCCGTTTCCTGGAGGAGTTCAAGAATCACGCCAACATCGACGTGGTGGACGAAACCTGGACGCCGGATGCGGTGCTGCACGTCACCGGCTTTCCCCTGCCGCCGGGGCGCGATGCCCAGAAGAACGTCGGCAGGACCATCTTTGCGGCGTTTGGCGACGTGCACGTGGAAGTGAACGACACAATCGTGGAAGGCGACCGTGTTGTGGAGCGCCACACGGCGCACGCGGTGCACAAGGGGGAATTCATGGGCATTCCCGCGACAGGCAAGAAGGTGTACTGGACAGAGAACCACATTTATCGCATCGCGGACGGAAAAATCGCCGAAACGTGGTCCGAGCCCAGTTTTCATGATCTACTGGCGCAACTACGCGGAGCAAAAACCGCTACGCAGGCGGGGGATTAGCCAGAGGCAGAGATTCGTTCGCATGAGGACGGTTTGGAACAAACACAGGCCATTTTGAGAGCGCTGGCGGAGCCGCGGCGCGTAGCGATTCTGAAGCTGATTCGTTCGAAGGAATTGCGCGCGGGGGAAATTTCCCGGCATTTTCGGACTACGCGGCCCGCCATTTCTCAACATTTGCGGGTACTCATCAAGGCAGGATTGCTGACGGAACGCAGAGACGGCACGCGGCGGCTGTATCGCATCCGGCCGCAGGGATTTGCGCAATTGCGGAGTTTTCTGGAAACATTCTGGGACGAGAAGCTCGGCAAGCTGAAGTCGGCGGCGGAATCCGAGATGAAGGACGCGCATGACCTCTGAGCCCATCGTCAAGGAAATTTATATTGATGCTCCGCCTTCTGTAGTCTTCCAGTTTCTTACCGATCCTAAAAAGATGATTCGGTGGATGGGCATTCGGGCGGAGATCGATCCGAGGCCGGGCGGAATCTATCGCGTGGAACCGAATGGCCGAGACGTCATTCGGGGCGAATATCTCGAAGTCGTGGCCGACTCACGGGTGGTCTTCACCTGGGGCTTTGAAGGAGGCGGATACAAAGTGCTGGCTGCATCGAGCCGGGTGGAAATCGACCTAACGCCAGAAGGCAAAGGCACACGGCTGCGGCTGACCCATCGCGAACTCCCGCCAGAAGCTCGTGAAGGACATGACGGTGGATGGAGTCACTATTTGGGCCGGTTGAAAACCGTTTCCGAAGGCGGCGAGGTGGGCCCTGATCCGATGGCCGACCCAGCCGTGCGCCACGGCTGAAGCGCCTTCACCCGTTCGTTCGCTGTTTCAAGCTTACAGATCATAAGTGCGCGAGCACAGCCTCAAGGGCGGCTGGCCAAGCCCAGTTTCCACGAACACCGTTTATCAGCCCCTGTGGGCATAGCGCCAGTAAACTGGCTAAAATTTCATCATGCGAAGACCGTGCACTGTTCTGGAGTTTGGGTCGGCACGGGCGAGTCGCGCACGGATGAGAGTTCCGAGCGAAATCAATTACCAATCTTGATTTCGGATTTGAATTCGTGATAGTTGCGGAAGTCAATTTTGTTGTGTCTGCACTCGTTGATGCCCCGTTCACAACCCAAGCCCTCGGCGCGGACCGGAAGCAGAAACGACATCCCGCCAATCCACACGTAGGAATAATCGACCGAGGATTCGACCGTATCCATGGGGAAATCCGACGGCAGGTTGCGGGCCTGCATCTCGATGCGCAGGACGCGCGCGGTTTTCGGATCGATCCATACGGAGCCTGCGTAAGCCGTAATCAGAGACCGAGAGTCGGACTGCACGTGCCAGTGTGAATTTTCACTTTCCACCGTAAAGTCGTAAACCTGGGCACTGACACCCAAAATGGAAGATGCACCGCCGGACCGGAACCGCGCGTGCGTATCGGGGTGAAAAATCTCCAGCAGTGTGGACGCAAATTCTCCGGTGGACCGGGACCCGCCGATTTCCTGCAGGCTCCTGTCCGTAGGGCGGTCATTGATCTTCACGTTACGATAAGTTTCGTGCGCGTCATCGTAAATGATGTCAGCCGAAACCACGTCCAGGGCCATTTCCTCGCGGCCTCGCTGGGTATACCGCGACATGATCTCCTGGCAAATAAAGTTGGGAAGCTTCTCTGAAAACTCGAACGCCGCCTGTCTGGCCCTTTCGATCAAAGCTTCGGAGGGATTCAGCGAACGCGTAGGTATGGAAGCCGCAGCGGGCGGCGCATCCGGCGGCGGGTCAGGACAGGGAGGCAGAGTCGGCTGTGTGCCCCGTTTCAAAATGGGGCGACCGTTGGAGCAAGGAGGCGTATTCTGCGGTTGCGATTGCGCTGAGGGCGGCGGCGCGGAGGGCGCCGATTGTGTCGACTGCGACTGCGGCGAGGATGCAGTTTGCGCGTGCAGGGAGATCGGAGCACTCAGAAAAAGTGCGAGGAGCACCAGGCAGGTAAATCTCCGACCCGAGTAAGAACTACGCATGATCACTCCTATGATGCAAGAGTCCCGTTTTGCGTTCCCATGCTCCAGACCGCAGAGAAAGCCCCCAAATGTCTTATTGGAAGGTGATCATGTCCGTGCGGCTCAGCGTTGGGGCGTTTGGCTTCAAAGGCTGGTTCGTCAGGTTGCCATTGAGCTGATTCAATATGTTATAGAAACCGATGACCTGCTCGTAGTCGGTGGTGGCTGCGGTCGTATCCACCGGGATGACCACGGTATAGCCCCGCACCGTCGCTCCGACCGATGAGTAGGCCACCGAGCCGCTGACCTTCCAGCCGACCATAATGATCGTCGTGATACCCTTCGCCTTCAGCGCCTTATCGAGATCAGTGTTGTAGAACCTGTCCTGGGCAGTATTCACGATCTTGATGTCGCCCGGCTTTTGAGCGACCTCCGGCAGCCACTTGGACACGTTCTCCTCGCGGGTGCCATATGCCACGACCAGGCCGGCCTTGCGTACCCGCGCCATGAATGGGGTCATGGCCGGCAGCATCTCGCCCTTGCATTTCGGCTGGGAGTTGCAGATGGGCTCAACGTAGTCGAGCACCAGCAAAGCGGTGGTCTTAGGATTAAGGGTAACGGGAACCGGGGCTGGCAGCGCCGGCATTTGCAAGGTCACCATAGGCTTGCTGGCGGCGCGACTAGCCGGTGTGTCTTGCGCGCTCGGTTGCGCTTGAGCCGCTCCACTTGAGAGCACGAGGACGAGACCGCTCGTAAGCAGGACAGTGCGAAATAGCGGCATGTTGGAATCTCCTCTCAGGGGCTTCCGGTTCCGACGTTCCTAATAGCTGGCAGCTTCTCAAGCTCGAGCGTGAACTTTTTCAATAGATTGAAACAAGGCCATATCCACGGTGATTCGAGAGATCGGGCCTTACGGAAAGTCGGAACCCATTCGAGCATTGCGCCTTCGGGGAGGGTTGTCAACACCTGAAGAGAAACTCCGAGGAAATGGCCACAACGTGAGAGCCAAGTCCTGGAATGTTTGAATGAATAAGTCTTGGAGGAGCGCTTGGTGTAGAAACGCTGAACTCAGCGACCCCGCTGATTCAGACTCAACCATCATCGGCATCGGCTGACGCCTGCTTTGGCGACGGACGATGAGAGCAAAAACGCGCCTTCTAAACTAAATCGCTAAAATTCGGAGGAATCGCCGAGCTGAACGCGGAAGCCGTCCGGATCTTTCACGTGGAAGCCTTGAGGGCCTTTTTCGTCGGGCTCCGGAGTGACACCACGTGCCTTCAAATCACGAACGACTGAGTCGTGGTTGAACTTATCGATCCCAAGGCAGAAATGGTCTACGTTCCCGGATGGTTTCTCTTGCCGAAGCGTGAGATGGCTTGGGCCGACTCCCAGACGGACCGCGGTGGGACTGCCGGCTACGCGCTTGGGGAGGCCGAAAGCTCGCATATAGAATTCCGCGGAGCGCTTGATGTCGCTGACTTGAATCGAAACGTGATTGATGGTGGCGGCGGCAAAGCCGGTGTCCGCGGCCGAGACCTTTCCGCCGGCCACTGCCAGCATGGCTAAGCCCTGAATTAATTCCCGGCGGGTGAGCATGCCGCTCTCATAACGTCCCAACAAGCTGGAAATGACGTGTTCCATGTGCGCCTCCTCATCGTAAATTTCTGACTCATGCCGTTGCTGACCCCGAGATTCTTTAAAGGCAATTAAAAGAAACGGCAGATCCCTCCGACTTCGTCCCGCGCCACGCCTGGCGCGGGACTTCGTTCTGGACACTGCGTCCGGATGATAACGTGGCAAAGGCACCCGGGGAGGTAGATATACCCGGCGCGCGGTTTGTGTCAACGAACAAGCGTCGCTATCCGGAGCTGTGTACCCCTTTGGAGAACGGGCTATAGGAGTGAAGTGCTAGGAACGAGCGGGCGCAGGGCGTTCGGGGGCTGCGGTGGCGGCCTTTTCCTGTAAGGCAGATTCCGAAAAAAGACGGGCGAGCGAATCGCGGTAGGGCGCGGAAGCGACGCCGCGTTCCGTGATGATCGCGGTGATCAGGCGCGCGGGCGTGACGTCGAAGGCGGGATTGGCGGCTTCGACGGCGGGCGCGATCCGGACACCACGTATGTGCGTCACTTCTTCCGCCGGACGCTCTTCGATGGGAATGCTTTCCCCCGAGGCAATGGATAGATCCAAAGTGGAGATGGGCGCGGCCACGTAAAAAGGCACGCTATTTTCGCGCGCCAGCACGGCGATTTGATACGTGCCGATCTTGTTGGCCGTATCGCCGTTGGCGGCGATGCGGTCCGCACCGACGACGACAGCACCAACCTTTCCCGTCTTGAGGAAATGCCCGACCATATTGTCGGTGATGAGCGTGAGAGGAATGCCGCCTTCGGCAAGCTCCCAGGCGGTGAGGCGGGCGCCCTGCAGATAAGGGCGCGTCTCGGGGACGAAGACGCGCAGTTTTCGTCCCTGATCGACGGCGACGCGAATGACGCCGAGCGCCGTGCCGATTCCGGCGGTGGCCAAAGCGCCGGCATTGCATTGCGTCATGACCTGGCCGTTTTCGGGCATCAGCGGAGCGCCGAAGCGGCCGATGGCTTCGTCGATGGCGTGCTTTTCTTCATGAATAAGGCGGGCCTCGGCGACGAGCGCATCGCGGACGGTTTGCAAATTGGCGTTGCCGCCGAGTTCGCCGAAGCGGCGCTTCATGCGATTGATGGCCCAAAACAGGTCGACGGCGGTGGGCCGGGTGCGGGCGATGGTTTCGCAGATCGCGGGAAATTCGGCGCGCAACTCCGCGACGGACTTAGCTTTTGAGTGCAGTACGCCGAGCGCGACGCCCATGGCGGCCGCGACGCCGATGGCGGGCGCGCCGCGAATGACCATATCGCGGATGGCCGCGGCAACGTCGCGGTAATCGGTATAGGTATGGCGCACGAGTTCGCCAGGCAGGCGGCGCTGGTCAATCATGACCACGCCGGCCGGGGTCCACTCGATGGGCTGCACTACGCGCACGGAAGGAAGACTCCGGTCATGGGTGAGCCAAGGCAGCGAAGGGGCAGCACGCTCATGCGCCGGGAAGGTGGCGCAGGCCGCCGGTGGCGATGTAGAAGCCGGCGAAGAGGATGGTGTTATAGCCGAGATGTACGAAATAGCTTGCAGCGACGGTTCCGGCTCGGGCGCGAACGTAAGTGAGGACGATGCCGACGCAGATCAGCAGGCCGATTTGTCCCCAGGCCCCGCCGAGCTGCTGTGCGTGGGCAAGTCCAAAAAGCGCGCCAGTGGCGACGATGCCGGTGGTGATGCCAAATTTGCGGGCGATGACCGGGAAGATGCAGCCGCGGAAAATTGTCTCTTCGACTAAGGGAGCAACGAGAATTCCCAGGGCCATGAGCATCAAGACGCTTTGACGGCTGCGGAAAAGTTCTTCCATAGGAATGCCGGATTCGCGCCCGACAAAATTTCCCAGCCAGCCCACCACGACAGCCAAGGCGAAGCCCCCAAAGACATAGCGCAGCATGACCGAGCCACTCGAGGCCATGTTGCGGAAACCGCGCCAACCCATGGTTTGCCAAAACGGCGCGGCGCTGCGGCCACGAACGACGACGTAAAGAAAGACCAGCGTGGCGCCAGAAAGCAGGGCCTGGCTAATGATCAGTACCGAAGCCCAGTCGGCGGTGGAATTTCGCAGTGCAGCAGGAGATATCCCAAAAAAAACGACCGCGCCGGCCGCCACGATGACGGTAAGGATGCCGCCAGCAATGAAATAAAACAGCATGAGGTAGAGCAGATCGATCCATCGGAAAGGAGTGCGCGAGTCAACCCGTGGAGCGCGATCGGCTAGAGGCTGAGTTTCGAACTCCGGCCGTGGTCTAAATTCGGGCATAGGTTCAGCGGGGCCGGGGCCAGGCAGGGGAATTGCGGCAAATCTGTCGGATTGCCCTTCGATAGGGGCCGGCACGTTATCAGGAGGAAGAGAGCTCATTCGGCTTTACAGTTCTTTGGATATGGTCGTTGGATGATTGGCCCAATGCGCAGGGTGCACCCATCTCTAATAGCACTGTAAATGGAGTCGAGCTTTCCGCGCAAGCTTTTCACTGGCGGTGGGAGCCAGTCCCAACGAGACGACTTCAAGACTGACGAGGCGTGTACAGGCTTTCACCGGTACCCACCGAATTATTGGCGTTTATGCGTAACTTAGTACTCCCGTACTAGGTTTATTTTTCATTCCGTTCGAGAAAATAGAAGCCCGTCCCTCTCCGACGGTGCCTATTTCCAGCGCTCTATGGCGAGATAGCCCTTGCTACGTGGCCACGAAGGAGACCGAATGAAGGATCCAGATCGCTTCTCCAGTTTTCCGTCCTTAGCCGACCGCGATGGAAGCCCAAAACCCTCCATTCGAGTTTCAGAGATCATTTCTGCGCTTTCGTACGCCCTGGACCTTACGGAAGGTCAGCCCATGGGTCATTCGGTGCGCGCCTGCATCATCGGCATGAGGCTGGCCGAACAGATTGGCTTGCCTGCCGGCGAGCGCGGCGATCTGTACTATGCCCTGCTGCTGAAAGACGCAGGTTGCAGCAGCAATTCTTCCCGGCTGTTTCACATCGTGACGGCGGACGAGATTAGAGCCAAGCGCGACGTGAAATTGACAGACTGGACTCGCGTGGGGTGGGAAAGCCTCCACTATGCACTGACCCATGTCGCCACGGGCCTGCCTTTCTTACAGCGCGTGAGGCGGCTGTTTCAGGTGGCCGCCACGCAACAGCAGGATTCCTGCGCGCTGGTTAAGATTCGATGCGAACGCGGCGCCGATATCGCCAAACAGCTGGGCTTCTCCGATAGCGTCGTATCCGGCATTTACAGTCTGGACGAGCATTGGAACGGGCGCGGATATCCGGATGGACTCCGCAGAGACGAAATTCCCCTTTTCTCGCGAATCGCGAACTTATCGCAAACCCTGGATGTATTCCACACCGAGCGCGGTCCTACAGCAGCAATCGACGCGGCGTGCCGGCGCAGCGGACGTTGGTTTGATCCCGAGCTTGTGAATGCGGCCGTCTGCATGTCCAAAAACGGAACGCTGTGGAGCGGCCTCGAGAATCCAGACTTACTCCATAAGGTGATCGCCGTCGAACCAGAACAACGCCGCATTACGGCGACGGAAGATTCCATAGACAACATCTGTCAGGCCTTTGCTGAGGTCATCGACGCCAAATCGCCATTCACGTATCGACATTCGACCGGCGTCGCCGAAGCCGCCATGGAGATCGGCACCTGGTTTGGCATGAAGCCTCGCGACATCAAGCTGCTGCGTCGCGCCGCGCTTTTACATGACCTGGGGAAGCTCAGCGTGCCTAACATGGTTCTCGAAAAGCCGGGCAAATTGACGGACGACGAATGGAAAATCGTCAAGATGCACCCGTACTACACGCTTGAGATTCTCAGGCGAATTCCCGGTTTCGAGGCTTTAGGCGAAGAAGCTGCCGCGCATCATGAAAAACTCGACGGCTCGGGGTATTGGCGAGGCCTGGTTGGGGAGCAGCTCTCCACGTTCGCTCGCATCCTGGCGGTGGCTGACATATTCGACGCGTTACGAGCCAAGCGGCCCTACCGGGATTCCCTGCCGCTCGAAAAAGCTTTTTCCATTATGCGCGGGGAGTCGCCTCATGCGCTGGATTTGCCGTGTCTAGAAGCATTGATTGCCGCCAAAACGAGTTCTGAGCCCTCTGTCCTGGAACCGCCAAAATTTCGAACTGCCGCAGCGACAATCCAAAAAAAGGAGTAGCGCTCGATGAAACTACAATCGCGATTGGCTTTGGCGCTTTCTGTTTGCGCCGTATTTGCGTCTCCTGCGTTCGCGCAAAGTTTCTACTGGAACACCGCGAGTGCCCGGTCACAGGCTTTGGGGGGCATCTACGTGACGTCCTCGGACAACGCGGTCGATGCCCTGGCGGCAAATCCCGCGGGTCTCACTTCCCTGAGCGGCCGCACGCTTGACGTAAGCGTCAGCCTTATGCTTCCTCGTGGCTCCTTCAGCAACTCTGTAAACAACTCGGCCCAGCTCAGCCAGACCCCGGGGGCGCTTCCGTATGGGGCATTCGGAATGCCCATTCGCCACTCTCGGTTCAGCTGGGGAGTCGGCTTTGTGCCCGACCTTATGTCCGTTGCCAACTGGCATTACGTAGATGCCCCAGGAGTCGCCGGAGCGACCTATGGAATGCAGCAGCAGAAGTCGGCCATCCTTGCGGGACGCGCAATGGCCGGATTGGGTGTGGTCCTCAATCCGAAGATCTCGATCGGCGTGAGCCTGGGGGCCGATTACAATTCGAATACGCTTGAGGCGCCGTACATTTTTCAGCAGCAACCGGTGCTGAAGGGGCTCAAGACGCTGCTGGATCTCCATACCACGGGTTACGGCTGGAATGGCAGCGTGGGCGCACTCATCCGTCCCACTCGTTCGGTGGAAGTGGGACTTGCCTGGAAATCCAGAACGACAATTATCAGTAATGGCGCTGCCAGCGGCGACGTGTACGCGCAATTCGCGGCGCTGGGCTTAGCGGGCGTCCCTTCGACCTTCAACTATTCGGCGCAGGTGCGAAACGTGCTTCCGCAATCCGTGCTGGCGAACGTCGCCTGGCGCGTCAATCAACGCTGGCTGCTTGCCTTCCAGACCGATTGGGTCAACTGGCACAACGCCTTTGTAACTTTGCCAGTCACGCTTACCAACGGCACCAATGCCGCAATCAATGGCCTGTTGAATTCCACAACGCTGCAGGATGGCGTTCCGCTCGGTTGGAAGGACCAATATTCGTTCCACGTCGGCGCAGAGCGCCTGCTAACCGAACGCACTTCGCTCCGATTCGGTTATGCTCACGCCAATGATCCGGTGCCCAGCTCCACCCTCACGCCCCTGACCGCGGCGATCATGTCGAATCAGATTTCGACCGGATTGGTGTACCACCCAGGGCGCTCCAGCTTTGAGTTTGCGTATTCCTACGATCCGACCGCGCAAGCTCAGGTTCAACAGAGCGCGCTTTTATCCGGCGAATATAACAACAGCACCGTTCGTGTGGGCACTCAAGCGATAACGATGAACTACTCGTTCCGCTTCTAGCGCATTGAGGCGGAACCTCGACGGTAACTGGAATTAAGTTCCGTCCGCTCTTCTCGCCTGCTTTGGCGCGTCCAAACGATGTAGGGCCGGCTGTTGGCGTCTGTTTTGACTATTTGGCGGCGGAATTGAGGCGAGCCGGGACGGCGGAATCGGCGGCGGCATCGGGCGGGACCGTCGGCTTGCTGCCGTTAACGTCGAGAACGCGGGCGAGAGCCTGGCCCGTGTAGGATTTTTTGTTGCGGGCGACCTGTTCCGGCGTACCCTGCGCAACGATGCGGCCTCCCGCTTCGCCGCCCTCGGGACCGAGATCAATAATCCAATCCGCTTGCTTAATCACGTCCAAGTGGTGCTCGATGATGAGCACGGTGTTGCCCAGATCCACCAGGCGATTCAGGACATGCATGAGTTTTTTCACGTCGTCAAAATGCAGGCCGGTGGTGGGTTCGTCCAGGATGTAGAGAGTGCGGCCGGTTTGACGGCGCGATAGTTCGCGGGCCAGCTTGATTCTCTGGGCTTCACCGCCGGACAGCGTAGTGGAAGATTGGCCGAGTTCGACGTAGCCGAGCCCCACGTCGACCAGCGTCTGCAGTTTCTGGCTCACCTGCGGAATATTTTCGAGCACCTTCAGGGCTTCCTCGATGGGCATGTCCAACAGGTCAGAGATGGAATAATTTTTGTAGCGGACGGCCAGAGTTTCGGAGTTGTAGCGGCGGCCGCGGCACACATCGCAGGTGACGTACACGTCGGGGAGAAAATTCATTTCGATTCGCTTCAGGCCGTCGCCCTGACAGGCTTCACAGCGTCCACCTTTCACATTGAAGCTAAAGCGGCCGGGACGATAACCGCGCTCGCGCGACTCGGGCAGCATGGCGAAGAGTTCACGGATCGGCGCGAAAACTCCGGTGTAAGTAGCGGGATTCGACCGTGGCGAACGCCCGATGGGCGCCTGATCGATTTCGATGACTTTGTCGATGTGCTCGGCGCCGCGAATTTCGCGGAATTCTCCGGGACGCTCGGCGGAGCGATAGAGCTTCTGAGCCAAAGCGCGGTAAAGGATGTCATTGACCAGCGTCGATTTTCCCGAACCGGACACACCGGTGATGACAATCAGCAAACCCAGCGGGAAATTGACGTCAATGTTTTTCAAGTTGTTGGCCTGGCAGCCAATCAATGAAAGCGCTTTGGCGCCCGGCGTGCGGCGAGCCTGTGGAACTGGGAATCTGTAATTTTCCAGACAGATATTTGCCTGTAAGAGATTGATCGCTCGCGGCAATCGCTGGGGGCGTTCCGAGAGCGACCAAATGGCCGCCGGCATTTCCGGCTCCGGGGCCGAGGTCGACGACAAAATCGGCGCGCCGGATGGTCTCTTCGTCGTGTTCGACGACGAGCACGGTATTGCCGAGATTGCGAAGTTGCTCGAGGGAAGCGAGCAGCCGATGGTTATCGCGCGCGTGCAGGCCGATGGAGGGCTCATCGAGCACATAGAGCACGCCTCGAAGGCGCGAGCCGATCTGAGTGGCCAGGCGGATACGTTGCGCTTCACCGCCCGAGAGCGTCGCGGCAGAACGGTCCAGACTGAGATAGCCCAACCCGACTTCGAGCAGGAAATCCAGCCGCTCGGCAACTTCCGCGAGAGGGCGGCCGGCGACTTTGCGTTGGCGCAGGGTAAGCTCATTCCGGATTTGGTCGACTGCAGGCCGCGCATCGCTCAGGGCCAGGGCGGTGAAATCCGAGATGGAAAGATCGCCAACTTTGACCGCAAGGCTTTCGGGACGCAGGCGCCTTCCGCCGCAAACGGTACAAGGGACGGCAGACATGTATTGTGTCAACCATTCGCGATATCCATCGGAATTCGTTTCCGCGAGGTTTTCCTCAAGAAATCCGAAAACGCCGGGAAACCGTAACCCGGAGACATTTTTTCGTTCGCGCGTGCGGGTGGCAGCGGCGGCGTCGGCTCCGTTTTGGCCGTTAGGCGCGAAGCGGCTCAGCGATGGAGGATTGCCGTAAAGGATCAGATTCTGGTCCCGGCGCGACAATTTTTCGAAAGGCTGGCTCAGATCAAATCCGTGCGCAACGGCTGCGAGATCCAAGGTGCGCTTGAGATAAACGGAGCCCGAACCCGGTCCCAATCCGCCTTCGAAAAGGGGCCGCGACCAATCCACAATCACTTTGGCGGGATCGAAATCGTATTTCGAACCCAAGCCGTGGCACGCGGGACAAGCGCCATACGGCGAATTGAAGCTGAAAGAACGGGGCTCGAGCTGCGGCACGGAAATGCCGCATTCCGGGCAGGCCAGCTTTTCCGAAAAAACTTTCTCAGCGCCGTCCACAACCGAGACAGTTACCAGGCCTTGAGCCAATTTGAGGGCAGTATTTAGCGACTGTGTCAGGCGGTCGGCGATGCCGGGCTTGACCAGTAGGCGATCAACGACGATTTCGATATCGTGATTCTTGCGACGGTCGAGCCGGGGAGGTTCGTCGAGGGGATAGAGGACGCGATCGATGCGCACGCGGGTGAATCCGGCACGCGCCATTTTGTCCAGCTCTTCGCGGTATTCGCCCTTGCGCCCGCGAACGATGGGCGCGAGCACCATGAGGCGATCGCCTTCGTGCGCCAATTCGCCGCTCAGCACAGCCTGGACGATCTGCTCGCTGGACTGCCGCGCAATGGCGCGGCCGCAATTGGGGCAGTGGGGCACGCCGATGGAGCTATAAACGACGCGGAGATAATCGTAAATTTCCGTGATTGTGCCCACCGTGGAACGCGGCGACCGCGTGGTGGTTTTCTGCTCGATGGCAATGGAAGGCGAAAGACCGTCGATCGAATCGACATCCGGCCGCTCCATTTGATCGAGAAACTGACGGGCATAGGCGGAAAGGGATTCCACGTAGCGGCGCTGCCCTTCGGCGTAAATGGTGTCGAACGCGAGCGAGGATTTGCCCGAGCCGGATAACCCCGTGATGACCGAGAGCGAGTTACGAGGAATTTCCAGGCTGATGTTTTTCAGGTTGTGCTGGCGGGCGCCCCGAACGGTGATGCTCTTCAATGTCATATGGGAAGCAGCCGAGCCGAGCTGCGCACAGAGGAGTCCAGCGCACAGCGGGCAAAATACGGCCAGGGTAATCCTGAACCATAACAAGCGGCCCGGTAGAGGTCAAGGCGGAGCGAATACATCTATTTTGCTCTACCCTGAGGGGCTTGGCGTTTCAGCGCGGTGGGGGGGTCGCCCAGGTCGATTGTATTTTTCGATTCCCCGAAGCCGAGCACGCAGGGATTGGCTCCGCGCCCGGGTCTTTAATCTGCCCAAAACGGGCAATTAAGCTGGTCAACTCTGCGGTGCAGTTTTACGGCCAGTTCGCCTGTGAATTTCGGCCCCACGGATGACCAGAAGTTTTTTCCCCGGACGTATTTTTTTTACCAGGGTACCGTTCGAAAAGCCTTGCACTTTCAGTCGGTTGAGTTTGGCGCGCTGCGTGCCCTATGAATTACCCGAAGGGGGAAGACGAGCCGAGGATCCCTTTAGGGGATTGAGGGCTGGGCCGGCGCGATCTTCCCCCCGACTTTTTCTTAGCCTTCCAAATCCACTCGAAATACGGTATCCCTGTAAATCCTTCAAGCCGGAGTGAATTCTGCTCGCCGGAGGCTCGCCCGAGTACCTACGACCTATGCCTTCCGCAAAGGCCTCACGTCGACTTCGCTGATAAAACTATGGCTACCTTGGGTGACCAGCATGGCTACGGCGTGCGCCACGTCGTTGGGCTCCAGAAGCGTGGCCGGATCTCGCCCCGCGTGAGGAGAAAACTCCGTGGCCACGCTCCCGGGACAGATGACGCTTACCCGAATCCCGTGCGCCCTCAAGTCCTCTGCCATGCAGGCGGTTAACCCCATCAACCCCCACTTCGAGGCGCAATAGATGGCTCCGCCGGCAAAAGCGCTCTTTGATGCAAGAGAACTGATATTGATGATGTGGCCGCGTCCCAAACGGACCATTCGCGGTGCTACCGCCCGGCTTGCCAGGAACACGGCTTTCAGGTTCGTACCCAGAACCGCATCCCAGTCAGTTTCGGGCCGCTCGTAAAAGGGACCGAAAACGCCTATGCCGGCGTTATTGACGAGAATTTCGATCTCGCCGAGCTGACTGCATGTTTGCTCTATCATTTTCTGGACGTCTTCCGCGCGGGTCACATCCGCCACGATCGGATAGAGTTTGTATGCCGTCTTTGCGGAGAGCTGCGGCCGCCCGTTCGATCTCCTCGCGGCTCCTTGCGCAAATGGCAACGGAGGCGCCCATCCGGCCCAACCGCGAGGCGATGGCCCGGCCAATGCCACGGCTGGCGCCGGTGACCAGTGCGACCTTTTGTGCAAGGGGAGCGGCATCTTTCTCAGGAAGCTTCGCGGGCATTCCCCACCTCTCCGGCAATCCTTTTTGACTGGGAATTCATCATAGCAGTTAGAGATTTGAACGCTGGCCGGAGCCGGAAATTCTTCGCACTGAACTGTTCACAGGGAACGCGCTTGCGCCGTCGGAGAAATTTCCCCTATAATCCCCTGATCTCGTACCTGGCCGGCGGTTCGTGACAGTCGGCAAATTATAAGTCGACGCTCAGCATTGAAATTTGCCGGGGAGGCAGTTGATGAAACGAGCGTGTAAATGGGTCTCTATGGGATTTATCGCGGCGGTGTGTGTAATCAGCGCCGCAGCCGCAACCTGGGCGGCCCCTCAAGACCAGCAACAGCAGAAACCGAATTATACCTTGGCCGAATACAACGCCTACCAGGCCGCGCACAACGAAAAAGATCCGCAGATGAGGCTCAAGGATCTCGACGATTTTTCGATGAAGTTTCCGGGTTCTGCTTTGATGTTGTATATCGACGGGGACTACTATCGGACTTACTATGCCCTGAAGAACTACCCCAAGACGATCGAATACGTCGACAAGATATTGGCCCTGCCGGATCTCGCGAAGCCGGAACAGATCGGTACGCGGCTGGAGGCCTTGGGATATCGCTCGCAGGCCATGCTTTACGGTTCCGGAGAAAAGGATTTGCAAACACCCGATGCCTACACGAAAGCGAAAGAGGCGTCGGCACTGGGATTGCAAACCTTGAACCAATGGCAGAAACCGCAAGGCCAGACGGACGAGCAATTCGCGAACACTAAGAAAGGCCTCGGCGTTCTTTTCAATTCCGTGGCCGGCATTGCCGAATCGGGGTTGAAGGACTATAAGTCGGCCGCGGATTCCTACAAGGCCGTTCTGGCGCTCGATCCCACTGATGCGGTAACGCATTTCCGGCTGGGCGTTGCTTATCTCCAACAGATGCCCGCGGATGCGCCGAACGGGTTCTGGGAGCTTTCGCGTTCGATCGCCCTGAAGGGGCCCGGAGAACCGCAGGTGCGGACTTATCTTCGAAACCAACTGTTGCACTACCAGCAGCCATCTTGCGACAAGCTGGCGGACGACGAAATGAACCAGATGATTACGCTCGCGGGAACCAGCACAGATCGTCCGGCGTCCTTGACGATTCCAAGTGCGGAGGATTTGTCAGAAAGCTCGCGATGACACGGCGAATTTCCTGCCCTGGCTGCAAGAGGGCGGCGACCATGGCCGAGTGATGTGGCTCGCCACCTGTGGCTTGGAGTATCCCGACGTCGGCGTGAAGGTCCTCGATATCATGCCGGGCGATAACGACAGCTTCACTTTGAAGGTTTACCGGCCGGCTGCAGCAGAGGCCGATGCCGCCGCCAAAGAGATGGACGCGGCAACCATGCCCAATATGGAAGTCCATATTGCCGGGCAACCTGACGTCAAGCGCTTGATGAAAGACGACGCCGTGCGCTTCACGGGAACGCTAAAGGACTATCAACAGTCACCGTTCATGCTCGTCTGGGACAATGCCAAGGTCAATCCCGAGGATTTGCAGCCCGCACCGAGTGGCGGCAAGCGCCCGGCACGTACTGCGGCACCCAAGCGGCCTGGAGCGTAGGCAGAGCGAATTAGAAAACAAAAACGCAGGATCGAAGACGGCCCCGCGGTTCGGGGCCGTTTTCATTTACGGGAAGGCCGCGGCTAGCTTTCAGGGGCGGCGGTGGTGGCGATGATCCAGCTTGTAGATACCGATCTTGCGGCTCAGCGTATTACGATGGATGCCCAGCAAGCGCGCGGCGCGGGATTGATTTCCATTCGAGCGATCCAGCACGCGCTTGATGAATTTTTTCTCAAATTCGTTCACTGCTTCTTCAAACAGAATGCCTCGCTCGACCATCTGACCCACTAACGCTTCGAGTTGATCTTTCACGGTCTTTGCTCCGCAAGACTCTTCTGATTGTTTCGGTTCTGCAGATTCAGGATAGTTCCAGGCCCGTCAACAGGCGATATGCTTCCCGGTACTTGGCCCGAGTTCGCTCGACTACGTCTGGAGGCAATTGGGGGCCGGGCGCCTGTTTATTCCAACCAATGCTCTCCAGATAATCACGGACATATTGCTTATCAAAGGAAGGCTGCGAACGGCCCGGCTGTAGCCTTGCGCGGGCCAGAAGCGCGAAGAATCAGGCGTGAGCGCTTCATCAATCCAGATGAGTTCGTCGCCGATGAGCCCGAATTCGAATTTCGTGTCCGCCAAGAGAATTCCCCGCGGCTCAGCGTATGCCGCGGCGCGACGATAGATTTGCAAGCTAATTGATCGGAGTTGTTCGGCGCGATCGCCACCCACGCGCGCCACGACGTCATCGAAGGAGATGTTCTCGTCATGGCCGGCGGTAGCTTTGGTCGATGGAGTAAAAATGGGCGCCGGCAAACGATCGGATTCGTGCAGCCCGGGCGGCAGGGTCACGCCGCAGACCTTTCCCGCAGCCCGGTAATCTTTCCAGCCTGAACCTGCCAGGTATCCCCTCACCACGCATTCTACGGGCAGCGGCTGCGTCCTGCGGCACAACATAGATCGCCCGGCAAGCTGCTGGCGATAAGCGCTAGCCGGGGCGGGAAAATCCATGCCGCTCAAGACGTGATTCGGAACAATATCGCCCAGCGTATCAAACCAGAACAGCGAGAGCTGCGTGAGCACGCGGCCCTTATCCGGAATCGGAGTGGGAAGCACGACGTCAAACGCGGAGAGACGGTCCGTGGCTACGAGAAGCAGGTCGGCGCCGACTTCATAGAGGTCGCGAACTTTGCCTCTGGAGACTAATTTGAGGCCGGGGAAATCTGTTTCCCAAACAACTGCGCTCATGTAAGGAGATGCCAAGGTGAATTTTTATCCTGTCGAAGTGGCGGGTATTCTAGCGCAGCGCTAAGCGATGTCAACAGTGAAGAAAAATTGAACGAGGAAAACTACGACAAAGAATTTCAGAACGACAAGAAAAATGCCGCCGAGTCAAGATCAAAATTTCGATTTGTGAAAATTTCAAGCGGCGTGACTCGCGCTCGAGCGAGCTTGTTCCCAATTCACAGAGACAAGCTTGGAGACGCCGGGCTCCTGCATGGTTACGCCGTAGAGGACAGAAGCTTTTTCCATCGTGCGCCGGTTGTGCGTGACGACGATGAACTGGGCCTCTGTGCTCATCTCAGTCAACATTTGAGCAAAACGGCCGACGTTCGTCTCATCAAGGGGCGCATCGACTTCGTCCAGAATGCAGAAAGGGCTGGGCTGATAGCGAAATACGGCGATCAATAGAGCGAGAGCAGCCAGCGCTTTCTCGCCGCCGGAGAGCAGCAGGACGTTTTGCAGTCGCTTTCCGGGTGGCTGCGTGGCGATGTCAATGCCTGCCTCGCCGGAGCTATCGGGCTCGGAGAGGCGCATCTGTCCAGTGCCGCCGCCGAAGAGCGTCTGGAAGGCGTTCGCGAAATGCCCATTGATGATCGCGAATGCTTCTTCAAACTTCTGGCGGGAAATCTGGTCCAGTTCGCCGATGGTCTGTTGCGTATCGGCAATGGACTGCAGCAGATCGGCACGCTCGCGCTCGAGGAATGTGAAGCGCTGTTCGCACTCGTTGTATTCTTCGAGTGCCATCATGTTGACCGGCCCCATCGACTCGACGCGCGATTTCATCTCTTGATACTGCGCCTCGGAGGCGGCCAGAGCGTCAACTTCGAGCAGAGTCTCCTGCTCGGCAAGGAGATCTTCGGGATTGGAGTTCAGTTCGTTCAGACACGAGGCCCGCAGATGCTCGCGCTCAGCATCATTGCGGGCGCGTTCGACTTCGTGGCGATTGCGATCTTCCCGAACATCGGTAAGTGTTTGCCGTCCGGTTCGAAGAATATTGTCGACTTCGCTTGTGCGCTGCCGGGTCTGATTGAACTCGAGTTCGAGCTCGGCTTGTTGTTTTTCGCGGCGCTCGCGTTCGGCGCGCAGTGACTCCATCTGCTGAGCTTGCTCTTCGCTGAGCCTGACGAGATCGGCTTCCTCCGCTTCGATGGTTGCCTGCTGCGAGGAAAGAGAGGACGACCGGGCGAGAAGCTCGTCACGTTCTTCTCGGATGCGCGTCGCAATGGCCGTCGCGCCGGAAAGCCGCTCCGCCATGGCTGCCTTTTCGGCACGCTTGATGCCAACTTCGTCCTGATGGGCTTGCGCGGATTGGCGAACTTCGCTGATGAGCGCCGTGGCTTCGGCCATATCGTATTCCGCTGCTTCGCGTGCTTTGACGACTGCCTCGCGTTCGGCAATAGCGTGCTCGGCTTTTTGTTTGGCGGCACGAGCTTCACGCCGAAGGTGTTCGACCTCAGACTGGCAGGCGGCCAACTCTGTGCTGAGCCGCGCCAATTCAGCGCGCGCCTGATCCCGCTCCAGCGTCGCAGCGACGACTTTCTTTCCCGCTTCCACTTGCTCCAGCGTCAGTTGCTCGAGAGAGCTTTCCGCTTGTTGCCGTTCGGATTCCAGCCGTTCGGCGGCCGACTGTAATTCGGCCAGGCTGCTCTCGAGGCGCGAAGTCTCGGCCTCCAGCGCGCGTAACTCGCGCTTGGTCGCGAGCGGACCGGCTTCAGTCGGCCGGCCGCCTGTGACAGCGCGGCCGTGATAGCAGGTCCCATCGGGAGTCAAAAAAATGTAGGAGGGATTTTCGCGCGCGAGGCGTTCCGCGGTTTCGGGCGCCTCCACGAGAAAGGCTGACCGCAGCCGAGGCAAAAATTGCTTTGCCGCGGGGCCGAGGGGATCACGAAATTCGACCAAACGGTCGAGCCGCGACACGCCGGATTCCTGGGAAAACGGAACGACGATGTCTTGATCCCCGAGATTCAAACTGCGCAGTGAATCGACGAAGAACGTGGCGCGACCCCCAAATTCTTCCCGCAAGAGCGCGATGCCGGCACGCGCATGATCGAAGGTTTCCACCACCACATATTCCAATTCGTCGCGGAGAAACTGCTCGACCGCGGTTTCGTATTGCGGCTCTACTTCGGCATAGTCGGCGAGCAAACCGACGGCTCGAAAATCACGAGCGGCTTCGTGGCCATTGGAAGCGAACAGCTTTTGCACGGTTTCGGTGCTGTAAGAACGGTCGCTCAGGACTTGTCCAAGCGCGTGGCGGCGAGCGCGAACCGCAGCAAGCGAATCGCGAAGGGCGTCGCAACGCGAGGCCATCTCGGCCTGATCGCGACGATAATTTGCGAGCCGCTGCTGTGCATCAGCCACAGAGCGCTCGAGAAAGCGCGCCCTTTCGGTGACGGCCTGCCAGCGGAGGTCCGCCGCCTGCGAGCCTTCGCGGTGAGCTAAAGATTCTTCGAGTAGCGCCTGCTCGGATTTTTCCAGCCTCTCGAGCGCGCCCGAATGATGCGCGAGCACCTGCTCGGCTTGTGCCTGCACGTCCTGGACTTGCGCAAGCGTTTGCTCGTGCTCCTGGATTCGGCGGCGCGATTCGGCAATACGCGCCTCGGCAGATTGACTAACGGATGAGAGTTCTGAGGAGCGGGCGGCGAGTTCCGCGAGTGCGGCTTCCAGGTGCTCGCTCTCTTCCTGCAGGCGCGCGACAACGGCATCCTGGGCCGCGACGCGTGATTCGATCTGCGCTAGTTGCGCGGCGGCTTGCTCTCGCTCCCCTGCCAACTGGCGGGCGCGCTCGGCGAGTTCTTCCCGGCGCTGGCGGTTGAACAAAATCCGGTTCTCCGCGCGGTCGAGTTCCAACGCAGCCTGGCCGATGAGGTTTTGGTTCTGCCGCAACTCGGCGTCGAGTTCATAGACGCGACGATCCAGCCGCTCCTGCTCTGCTTCCAGCTCCGCGAGCGATCGGGCTTGCTTCTCCTCATTCTGGCTGATCTCCGCAAGGGACGCGGCCAGCCGCTCAGCTTCGGTTTCCAGACGGTGTGCCTTGCTGGCGAGCACTACACGAAGCAGCGTGCGCATCTGCTCGCGGATCTCCGCATAGCGGCGCGCTTTAGAGGCCTGCCGCTTGAGGGATGCGAGCTGTTTTTCGACTTCCACAAAGATATCGTTGACCCGCGAGAGATTGACTTTCGAGGACTCGAGTTTGGCTTCGGCGAGGCGCTTCTTGGTTTTGAACTTGGTGATTCCCGCAGCCTCTTCGATGATGGCGCGGCGGTCGGAGGGCTTCGAACTCAGAACCTGTCCAATTCGGCCTTGTTCGATGATGGCGTAAGAATCGGGGCCGAGGCCGATGCCCATAAACAGTTCCTGTATATCGCGCAAACGAGCGGAGCGACCGTTGATGAGATATTCGCTTTGGCCCGAACGATAGAGCCGGCGGCCAACGACGACTTCACCCGGGCGGGACTGTGCCGCAGGTTTTTGAGCGCCGCGGCGCTTTCGCGAAGCCTTATCGTCAGGAACGGCAGTAGGCCCGCTTTCGGCCTCCAAGGGGCCCGCCTCCGCGGATTCCGCAGCATCGTCGGCAGAAGGCTGGCCTTCGGCTTCGTCAGTCCTCGTATCGGCGGAAATAGGCACCGGGGCTGAGTCGCCGAGCACGCGACGCGCAGCCTCCGCCAATTCGGCATCGACCAGCGTTAAGGTGACCTCCGCCAGGCCCATGGGAGGACGCTTTGCGGTGCCGTTGAAGATGCAATCGGCCATTCTCTCGGCGCGGAGCGACTTAGTGCTTTGCTCGCCCAGTACCCACGAAATGGCATCGACGATATTCGACTTGCCGCATCCGTTTGGACCAACGATGCAGCTCAGGCCCGTGCCGCTGAAGGTCAGGTGCGTCTTCTCACAAAAGGACTTAAAGCCAATGAGTTCGACTTTGCGAAGTTTAAGCAAGAGACCCTATCCTCCGCCGCTTCGGGCCAAAGACGGCCCTTCGGCAGATACGGTATCGTTTCCTCGAGAGGAGGGTGCTCGCGACGAAAGCTCTGGCGGGTCGTATAGCAGTGGCCCAGCCGTCCGGCGCTTGGATCGGCGGTAACAGGCCGCACGATAGCACACGCCCCAATGAGTGTAAAGCATTGTCAGAAACAGCTTTCCAAAGGCAAATGAACGGCTGGGCGGCCTGGCCGAGACCATGTTCGTTCGAATTCGAGCGCGCTTGGGCGCGTTGCTGGCCGTGCTGCCCTCGGCTAGAATGCTACGTCATTGCGCCGGGAAGATACCGGCTGTCGTCGTAACCGTATCATTTTCAGTAACTGCGTACTTGCGGAGGGATAACGCACGATCAATGGGCGACATTGTTTTCCACAATACGCTCGGAGGGCAGAACCAGCCTTTCGTACCGCTGCATCCGGGCAAGGTGAGGATGTATACGTGCGGGCCTACGGTCTACGATTTCGCCCATATCGGCAATTTTCGAACTTTTGTTTTCCAGGATATCCTGCGACGTTTTCTGCGCTCGCGGGGCTTCGAGGTCATTCAGGTTACCAATTTCACCGATGTAGACGATCGCATTATCGCTAAAGCGGCGGAGGCGAAGCTCGAGATACGCGATTACACGGCCAAGTATATTGAGGCCTTTCTCGCCGATCAGCGGGTGTTGGGCATCGAGAAGCCGGAATACACGGTCCGGGCCACCGACCATATCAAGGATATGGTGGAGTTGATCGAGCGGCTCACTGCCAAGGGCTTTACGTATGTGAGTGATGGATCGATTTATTTTCGGATCTCCCAGTTTCCCGATTACGGCAAACTGACCAATGTGGATACATCGGGAATCAGAGCAGGCGCGCGCGTGGATGTGGATCGGTATGACAAGGCCGACGCGAGGGACTTCGCTTTGTGGAAAGCCCCCAAACCGGGAGAGTTTTTCTGGGAAACTCGGATTGGCCCAGGGCGTCCGGGCTGGCACATCGAGTGCTCGGCCATGTCCATGAAGTATCTGGGAGAGACGCTCGACATCCATTCCGGCGGTGTGGACCTAGCTTTCCCGCATCACGAGAATGAAATCGCGCAATCGGAGGCGGCAACTGGGAAGCAGTTTGTGCGGTATTGGCTCCACGCCGAACACCTGCTGGTCGATTCGCAGAAGATGTCCAAATCGCTCGGCAACTTCTACACGCTGCGCGATTTGCTGCAGAAGGGAAACAAGCCTTCGACGTTGCGCTTTCTGCTTGCGTCGGTTCCCTATCGCCGTCAGCTCAATTTCAGCGAAGAGAGTTTGCAGCAAGCGGCCAGCTCGGTGGAACGTTTGCGGAATTTTGCCACACGGCTTAACACCAGTAAGTTTCCGGAGGGCAAGTCCGCAATTACTGAAAGCGCAGAGCGGGCGCGAGAAGGTTTTGAGCGTGGACTGGAAGACGATCTAAACACTGCTCAGGCTTTGGCGGCGGTATTCGATATGATCCGGGAAGCCAATGTGGCCATGGATCGCGGAGAATTTCGGCAAGGCGATGTAGCCCCGGTGGGGAACGTTCTCGAATCGTTCGACGCAATTTTTGCCGTTCTCCAAGACCATGACGACGAGAAACTTCGCTCGGTCGGTGTGGAGACGCGCGGCACTGCCCTGAGCAACGAAAAAATCGAAGAGCTTATTGCCGCGCGGCAAGCGGCGCGTAAAGCTCGCGACTTTGCCAAGGCCGATCGCATCCGCGTTGAGTTGGCCGAGCAAGGCATCATTCTCGAAGACAGCAAGGACGGGATCGTCCGCTGGAAACGCAAGTAGAACAGCACTCGCAGATTTGAGGAGGACAATATGAAAGGGCTAATCGCGACGGTATTGTTCGGCCTTCTCGCGGCGCCGGCGTTCGCGCAGGAAGCGCCGCCCGCTCCTGGCATTCAGAACGCGCCGGAAATTCCCTTCGACTCTGTGCCGTTCCTGAAACTGACGCCCGACCGCAACCTGGGCGAAGTCTTGGCTGTGGCCGTCAATTCGAAAGGGCACGTCGTGGTGCTGAACCACCCGGGCAGCGCGGGAACGGGGCCAGTGTTTGGCGAGTCCACCACGCAAATAATGGAGTTCGACGAAAAGGGCAACTACGTGCGCGAAATCGGCCGCGGCGTTTACGGCTTGGCCTACGCGCACTCGGTTCGGTTCGACAGGTACGACAACCTGTGGGTCGTGGATAAAGCCACCATGTCCGTGATGAAGTTCGATCCTCAAGGAATGGTGGTGATGAATTTGGGGCGGCGCGATGAAGGCCCGGACGAGCCTCGTTACCGGCACGCCGATCCCCCGCCGACTCCGGTCGATGGATATTTCAACGGCTCGACCGACGTCACCTGGGATAAGGACGACAACATTTACGTCAGTGACGGCTACTTCAATTCCGAAATCGCCAAATTCGATAAGCATGGATACTGGCTTAAACGCTGGGGCGCGCCGGGCAAGGGCGGCGAACACGCCAACGAGAACCCCGGCCACTTCAGCAACCCACACAATATCGGCATCGATCGGGCCGACAACATTTACGTTGCCGACCGCGGCAACCGGCGCATTCAGGTGTTCGACACCGACGGCAATTTCAAGAAATTCATCTTTCTGAACGTGCCCTACGACAAGACCCGCCACCCCGTTCTTGGAAACATGCCAACGAATCGCCCGGACGAAACTCGACCGTGGACAATTTGCATCACGAACACCACGCCGCAATACCTCTACACGTCGGACGAGGAGCCGGGACGTATCTACAAGATTTCGATACCGGACGGCAAAATCCTGGGCGTGCTGGGCAAGTCAGGCCGCGAGATCGGACAATTCAACTGGGTGCACGGCATCGCCTGCCCGGATGAAAACACGCTATACGTTGCGGACATGAACAACTGGCGGCTGCAGAAGCTCGTCCTGCATCCCGACAAGAAGCTCGTTTCGAACAAGTGACGCGCAGATCAACCTAAAGAGGTGCGCGCTCTCGTGTAGAAAGCGTTCCGGAGCGCGCCGTAGGCCGCGCATCAGGACAGCCTTGGCGGTAACGGAAGTCCTGAGCGCGTGTACAATCGTCCTATGCCGAAACAATCTGCTCACACCCAAACATTAGCGCATACAAAACTCCCCCGTCTTATCACTTCCCTTCCCGGTCCCAACGCGAAGCGAGTGGTCGAACAGGATCACCGATACATCTCGCCGTCCTATACGCGAAGCTATCCGCTGGTTGCAAAGCGCGGCTTGGGCGCCTTGGTTGAAGATGCCGACGGTAACACCTTCCTTGACTTCAATGCGGGCATAGCCGTAGTGGCCACCGGCCACTGCCATCCAGAGGTGGTCGCCGCCGTTCAGCGGCAAGCAGCCGAGCTCATTCATATGTCCTGCACGGATTTTTACTACGAAGGCATGGTCGAGCTCGCGGAGAAACTGGCGGCGATAGCGCCAGGCAGGGAGCCTAAGAAAGTCTATTTCGGAAATTCGGGAACCGAAGCCATTGAGGCAGCCATCAAGCTTGCGCGATATCACACTGGGCGCGAGAAGATCATCGCGTTTTATGGGGCTTTCCACGGGCGGACGATGGGCTCGCTTTCTCTGACTGCTTCCAAGGCCGTTCAACGGAAAGGATTCGGAGGCTTGCTTTCCGGTGTTTTCCATGTTCCATACGCGAACACTTACCGATGTCCCTACGGACACGAGCCGCAGGATTGCTGCACTGATTGCGCGAAGTTCATTGAACGCGTGCTCTTCACGAAAATCGTGGACCCGCAGGAAGTGGCTGCAATCATTGTGGAGCCGATTCAGGGCGAGGGCGGATACGTTCCAGGACCACCCGAATTTCTGAGGGATCTGCAAAGAATCTGCCGTCAGCATGGCATCCTTCTTATAACGGACGAAGTGCAGAGTGGCATGGGACGGACAGGCAAATGGTGGGCGGGCGATCACTCTGGTCTCGAGCCCGACATCCTATGCGTGGCGAAAGGCATCGCCTCAGGGTTGCCGCTTTCAGCGATGATCGCTCCTTCCAGTGTGATGGACTGGAAGCCGGGCGCCCACGCTTCGACCTTCGGCGCGAACCCGGTGTCCGTAGCCGCAGCTTTGGTAACACACCGGCTTGTAAAAGACCATTACATGGAGAATGCACGGCGCATGGGCGAATATATCTTCGCCCGCCTCTCGAAATGGCCTGAGCGGTTCCCCATTGTCGGCGACGTTCGCGGTAAAGGTTTGATGATTGGCGTCGAGATTGTAGCGGACCAGAAAACAAAAGAGCCTGCGCCCAAGCTTCGCGATTCGATTGAAGATCTTGCATTCAGCAAAGGATTGCTGGTGCTGGGAGCAGGCCCAAATACCATCAGGCTTGCGCCTCCGCTGCTGATCGATGAGGAGCAAGCAGATTTCGCCATCGAAACACTCGAGGCGTGCATCCGGGAGACGGAATCACTGGTTTAAGTAGCGAAATCGAGGTAATTTCTGGTCCGCAGATTTCGCGAGGCAAGAGCGAGTGCGTCTTTTCTCCAGTTTCATTTTTGGACTCGTCGGCTGGGCGGCAAGGAACGGCTTGGCGACGCAATCGGCGTCCTCAGATGGTGAGCGCCGGCAATCTCGACGTGTGATGGGTGTTCGCGGCGAGACCTTCGCCTATTGGTATTTGCGGCGCCACGGTTACGTTATCGTCTGTCGCAACTTCCGCGCCCCAGGCGTAAAAGGCGAAATCGATCTGGTGGGCTTTGACGGGCCGGTACTGGCATTTGTAGAAGTGAAGACGCGGACGAGTAAGCCCGATGCCGCCAGTTTGCCGGAAGACGCGATTACTGCGGATAAGCGGCGCTTCGTGGCGCGAATGACACGGCAGTTTTTGATGGAGCGCAGGCTTAGTGGCGTCAACTGGCGTTACGACGTGTTGGCAATCGAAGCCCGCGCCGGTAAGCGCCCAATCGTGCGCCTGCACAAAGGCGCCTTTGCTGATCAATAGGTCGCAGGCATTCAGGCTCGCCTTTGCGGCCTGCCGCGCGTCGAGCTAAAGTGAAACCCTCGGGATACAATTGAAGATTGCGAAGAGGCGTGGCGGGCTTTCAGGGGTGCCGCACCGCAGGAGGATGCGTTGCCGGAATTACGTAAGGACCCGATTACAGGCCGATGGGTCATCATCTCGACCGATCGGGCGAAGCGGCCGTCCGATTTCGTACGTGAAAGCGTACGCATGGAGGGCAAGGGATTTTGCCCTTTCTGTTTGGGCAATGAGAGCAAAACACCGCCCGAAGTTTTAGCGTATGGCCGTAATGGCGGCGGCCCCAACACACCCGGTTGGACCGTCCGCGTGGTTCCCAATAAGTTCCCGGCGCTTGGCATTGAAGGCGATTTGGACCGACAGGGTGATGGCCTGTTCGACCGCATGAATGGCGTGGGCGCTCACGAGGTGATCGTGGAAACGCCCGATCACAAGAGCACGTTGGCCACATTGCCGGTGCGGGCGATCGAGGATGTGTTGTGGGCTTATCGTGATCGTGTTCTGGACCTCAAGAATGACAAGCGCTTTCGGTACGCGCTCATCTTCAAAAATCACGGAGATGCCGCGGGAGCGTCTTTGGAGCACTCACACTCGCAACTGATCGCGCTCCCCATCGTGCCCAAGCGAGTGCGCGAGGAATTGGACGCGGCGAAGCATTACTATCGCGAAAAAGAGCGCTGCATTTTCTGCGATATGATCCGGCAAGAGATGGAATCCGGGGTGCGCGTTGTCGGCGAAAACGATCAGTTCGTTTCCATTGCACCTTACGCCCCTCGTTTCCCGTTCGAGTTGTGGCTGCTGCCGAAGCAGCATAGTTCCGCATTCGAAAACAATCAGAGCTCGGTCTACTCGAGCCTGGCGCGAATGCTCAAAGATACTCTATCGCGGCTAGACGCCGTGCTCGATCATCCTGCGTACAATTTCATGCTGCACACGTCTCCTGTCGGGGAGGAGATCAACGATCACTATCACTGGCACTTTGAGATCATACCCAAGCTGATCAAAGTAGCGGGATTCGAATGGGGGACAGGCTTCTACATCTGTCCTACTCCACCGGAGGAGTCCGCGCGTTTTCTTCGCGAGGCACAGGTCACCACGACCTCCGCAGCTTGAGACGACTCGATTGCAGGACAGAGGGTTTCCGTGCGTCATCGCCTGACTGACATACTCAACCGCTTTTCGCTATACTGACGGACGTTGGGCGCGGTACAAACTTCACAACCGTTGATCCTGTGAGCCTTACGGGCAAAATACGAGGAAAATAAGCCCTTCGATTCTCCCCATTTTTCTCCCCGCATTTGCCGGATAGCCTGTACGATGTAAATCTCCAAGCTTAAGAAGAATATCGTGATGTTGAAAAGTTACTCAGATGAAAGCCGAAGGCCGTCAAGCCCATTCCTGACGGTTGCAGGCTATGTGATGACCGAGAGTCAGTTTAAGACATTGGATGATGCGTGGAGAATAGCCCTCGGCGGCCGTCCGTATTTCCACATGAAGGAAGGTCATCATAAGAAATATCCCAAGATTTACGCCGCTCTCCTGGATTTAATAACACCAGACCATATGACTTTAGGGTTTCATGTGGCTGTGCACGAACCATATTTCAATGAGCTGACAAGTCCAAAGCTACACGGCCAGACGCTTCGTTACTGGTTTGGCGGCGCATACAACTTCTGTCTGTATGCTTACATGCGTGCTGTCGGAGAGTGGCTTAAGAATAATATTCCTGATGAGAAACGAGTCGCTTATTTCTTTGATGCTGGCGATGCACGCGCCGGTGAAACCGATATGTTCATCAAAATGGTCGCCTCAGACAAGAAATATGAGGCGCAGAAATCGCAGTATCGCTATACCTCTCATACATGGCTGGATGGGAAAAGTGATGTGGGACGAGTGCTTCAATCGAGCGACATACTTGCCTGGCATTTTAGCTATCTCCTCAAGCACAAAGAAATGCTGCCAGAAGGAAAGCAAATCGTCAGATCAGTTAAGGTATGGTGCGAGCACTATCTTGACCGTGAGAGCATTTATCCCGCGATTGACAAGACTTTAGACTTGGAGCGACGGTTGATGGAAAAGCGTGGCATGAAGAAACGAGCGGCCGAAGCTTGTCGATTGTTCCCAACCTAAATCCGAGTGGCAGCCATGGAGGCAATATCGGTCCCTTGGACTTTAACCATGAAAAATGAGAAACGAACGGGTTCCATCAAAGAGTCGCCATTTTCACTGAGTACTCGAAGTTCTATGGTTCTGAGACCTTCGTGAAGCGGATATATGTCTGCTGTAATGACATTGCCCATGCCATCGTCAGCCCGGCGCCACTTTTTCGCAATATTGGACAAATCACCTCCAGGCCTACGCAGAACTAAGATAACCGCGTGGCTATCTCCAACGTAAAAATCCATCACGTCCCCGTTATCTTCCAACCATGATGCTCGCGGTAGGCCAGCCCCGATTTCCTTTCCACTGCTGTCACGGTAAATAATGTTTACTCGCACTTGCTGAATCCCCCTCGCACCCGCGCCTGGTTCATTACGGAACCATGCAACAACGGCATCAGACCCATCTTGATCACCTTGATCATCAGTTCGATAGAAATACTCTTCTCCCTTATCGTTACTATTAAAGAGAACGCGAACAGTTTCCGGCCCAACACAGATCAAGTTCGATCGTGACCTTGGAATAGCAACAGGGCGAGGCTGCTTGGGAGGTTCAACCGGAGCCTGCGAAGGGGTCAAATGAATGGTCGGAGAAACGGTAATCGATGGTGATTGTGTGAGACTTGGCGATTGCGTGACGGTGTTCCCTGGAGAAGTCGCTGGCTCACGTAGAAGAGACGAGAAAAGCCACTTGAGTATCCATGCAAGAGCCAGCACACCGATGCCAGAGAATACCCATTCTTTGTTTTGATTTAACCAATCCCACATGAGCCAGGATTGTACACATTTCGTAGTCTCCTGATTTGAGGTTTTTATTTACAGTATCGCCATCATGAGGACGTGGTTCACTTTCTCCTTGCTCGCTGGTGCTTCTGCGCTTATGTTTATCGGCCAGCCGTTTCCAGCACAGCAGAATATGCATTACCTCGCTTTCTTCCCAAACTCTTGGAACGTTAGTGACAGAATCGCTGTCATTGCGAGTGCTGTAGCGTTTCTGCAGTTCGGAGCTTTGGTTTGGACCATAGCTGTAATGATCCGCAGTGGTCATCGTCAGTTGCGAGCCTATGTTGTCGGAGAACTGGGTAACATCGTCAATGTCGCCAATCCCGTTCTCCTCTATGAGGGGCAGGTTATTAAGCCGACCGGAGCAGAAATAACCAATACGGCATGTGGTCCTGTAGCTTACGTTCAAATCAAGAACTCTGGGCAAACTCCCGCATATGAAGTTGTGCATTGGGGCGCTATCTGCGTCCGAGAATATCCCCTCACATCTGTTCTCCCTCCTGCCCTCTTTTCGAATCCGGTGAAGAACGCTTCGGTGTTGGGACCAAATATCTCCAGCACCAAAATGCTGTTTCTACCAATTCGCTACCTTGGCGACTACGGGAATGAGGATCGGTGAACTTGCCGGCCTTCATGTGGACGATGTCGATTTCTCGAAATGCACCATCACAATCCGGAGAAGCTGCTGGCATGGGCAGGAGCAAGAGCCCAAGACCAGGAATGCTTATCGGATTGTGACGATCGATAAATCCCTGGCAGATGCATTGAAGACTTATCTGGACGGCCGAACATCAGGCAGATTATTCGCCAGTCGTATCGGCACATCTTTGGAATCGAGCAATCTGGGAAGGCGTATTGGCGCCATTACTCGAGAAGCTGGGATCAAAGGAAGCCTTCATTCGTTTCGTCATGGAAGAGTCAGCCAGTTGCAACAGAGTGGTGTCCCTGGGGATCTCATCACATCGTGGATCGGCCACGGCAGTCTGAGAATCACCAGCCGATACACACACTTCGATGATCGATTTCGACAAGAAACAGCTTCGAAGTTGGCAATCGAGTTGCCGTGATTCTCCCCATTGTCCCCATTTTGCAGATGTAATATCTTGGAGCCGAAGGGCTTATACTTCATGACTGTAAGGCGCGGTACCCAAGAGGCCCAAGGGAGAGGTCTGCAAAACCTCCATTCGTGGGTTCGAATCCCACCCGCGCCTCCAAGGCCTCGCCGTAAGAATCCATTCAGAGGCAGCACAAATTCCCAGGACAATCAATACGGTGGCAAATCGCCTAATACTGCGATTCATGAGCTGATTGATGAGAAGCTGGCAGCTAGGATACGAGAGTATCGGGAGTGAGTTCGACCTGGGCCGGCGGCGCGAGATCCAGATTCGGCATCGCGAAGTTCTCTTCAACCGGCACCTCCGCCGGCATTTTTTCGTGCAGCAACCGTTCCGTAGCCGTAATCATGGGCACGGCATGGAACCGTTGATGCATGGAGGAACCGGTCACGAGATTCGATATCGCCAGAAGAATCATGCCCTGATGATGTGCCATCCAGCATTGCGTGATGCGGTCGGCAGCTGAGCCGGATCGTCCATTGACCTTAATCTCCGCGGATTCGTAGAAGCCGTAGCGGCCCAGCCAGTTTCTGTCTTTCATCCGGTAAATGTTTTTCAGTGCGGCTTGCGTTTCTATCCCCAGGGCGAGGAATGTCGAATACGGAGAGATGAGCCAGCGTTGCACGGTGTAACGACGCAGCGCCAGGCCAGGGGCTCCGAAGCCTTCGTATTGAAAAAGCCGGTTGGGATCCCGATCACCGAATGCGGCTTCGGAAATTCCCCAGGGTTGATCTTTCACGACCTCCATGTTCGCGTGGAACCTAATGGCCGCCCGTCCGCTCGCATGGAGTAGCGTGTTGGGGTGTGCGCGCATCCACAGATTGGGCATAAGGTATTCGAAAAGGCTTCCCGCCCAGGAGATCAGCACGCGCTCGTTTTCGCACTCGGTTTGGCCTCGTCCGAGATAAAACCAGCTTGCCTGCGGAATATCTCCCTTGGCAATTGCAACGAAGGTCGCGATGCGCGCCTCGGAGGCCAAGAGATCGTAGCAGGCGCTTTCGAGACGGTTTGCACTCCCGGTGTAGCCGATGGAGAGCAGCTTCCTTTGGCGGTTGTAGAGAAAACCAAAATCCATGTCATGAGCGAGCTGTTCACAGGTGTCGGCGAGCTCCTCCATCGTGGCGTGCAGGCTTCGAGCTCGCTCCGAGCGAGCTGAGATTTTACGGAGAAGGGCCTTTACGTTATTGGCGTCGTTGGCTCCAATATCGGGCCGATTCAGAGTTTCGCGCAACGCCGCCGCCAGTGCCTCGAGTGTCTTGAGGCCTCCATCCAGCGTGAGTTGGCGAATGTCGACCTGGGGACGCACGCCCAAACTCTCAATCAGAGCCTTATCCTTAGCAAGCAGCCAGGGCGCAAACGTCCTGGCCAACTGGCGCAAGCGGCGCAACTGATCATGCAGATCGCGAGACCAGTAATGGAGATCGGGCGATCGGTGCCCGACCGCTTCTATGGTCTTTTCGAGTTTCCGAGCGCCCTCTTCCAGGCCATACAGTTCCGGAATCCAGCGCTCGGGATCATCTTGCAAAGCTAAGGTCCGATCTTCGAACTCAATGATCGCTTCGAGCAGGTGCGTCATTTGATCTGCTCCGGCAATTTGCCTGAGCAGGCGCAAGCGATCTCCAATGCCAAGCCACACCTGAGGCGGAAAGAGCGGCTGAGCGGCGATCTGGATGCAAGCCTGGCTCGTCGTCAGCAACGAACAAAGCAGGTTGCCGCTGTCTATAGAAGAGATAAAAAACGGTGGTTCAGCTTTTAAGGAGCGCGCGTCGTACCAGTTATAGAAGTGTCCCCAAAAACGTTCGAGCTTGATGGCGGTAGCGAGTGTCGCCTTGGTGAGCTGGATCACTTGCGGCAGGCTGATGAAGCCCAGATCGTAAGCCGCCAAACGCGAATTCAAAAGCAGGCCCAGATTGGTGGGCGAGACGCGCTCGACCAAGAGCGCGGGAATTTGCTGCAGCCGATCGGAGATGAGCCAGTGATTCGCGGGATTGCTGAATTCGTCGAAGAAACGCCAGGTGCGCAAGGCGGTCTCTCGGAGGAACTCTCGATCACGGCTTGCGACTTTCGTTTCGCTTGGCGACGGCAGCCGGTCGAGCCAGGCAGCGACGTGGCCTGTCAGGAACCAGCAAACGAGAAATGGCAGCGCGATGGGTAAAGCGTGCGGCTTCACAAGGCAAATCAGGCCACCGATTGCAAAGGCCGCCAGGGGAATCCAATCGAGATACCGGTCCACCAGGGAACGCGGCCCCGAACTCATCTCCGCTTGCGCCGCAGTTTCCCATTCGAGCAGGTTTCTTCGTGTCACAAGCAGGCGGAAGATCGTCCGCACGGCGGCATCGATCATGATCACGCTCTGATGCAGCAAGAGAACAAAGAAGAGAGCCATCCGCACCTGTTCGATGGCGAAGCCCAAGGCAACATTCTTCAAATACGCGGCCGAATAGCGATTAATTTTAGAGAGACCAGACATCAGTTGCAGAAAACTTGGCAGGAGCACTACAACCAAAGCTGCGCCAGTCCAGAAAACCGGCCCGCGAGGAAGGAAGAGCCAGCCTGCCAGCAGCAGCGCGAGCATCACCGGCTCGTACACTGCGCGGCGCAGATTATCCACAATCTTCCAACGGGAAATAATCTGGAGCGCATTGGGCATCTCGCGCCCGAACCTGTCGGCTATGCGGGGTAAAATCCACGGAGCCGTCTGCCAATCGCCGCGAGCCCAGCGGTGTTTGCGCCGGCAATAAACGGCATAGCGCGACGGGTAGTCTTCGACGATCTCGATGTCAGAGACCAATCCCGCCCGGGCAAACGACCCCTCAATCATGTCGTGGCTCAGCAAGGCTCCCTCGGGAAGCCAGGTATCCACGAGACGATGGAAGGCGTCGATATCGTAAATTCCCTTGCCCACGAAGCTGCCTTCGCCAAAGAGATCCTGGTATGCATCGGAGACAGCGCGTGTATAGACGTCGAAGGTGGCATCCGCAGAGAAGATAGCAGCGAGCCGCGACTTCCTGGCCGACTGCAGGTTTACGCCAGCCTTTGGTTGCAAAATAGCATAACCGCGCCGCAGCTTTTTTCCCGAATGATCAAAGACGGCACGATTCAGGGGGTGCGCAAGTGTGCCGATCAATTTTGCAGCCGCGTCACGCGGGAGCTGCGTGTCGGAATCGAGCGTAATTACGTAACGCACGTTCTTCAGCAACGAAAGATCACCGATCTTGACGGAGAATGCGTCATGCTCGGCGCGGAGAAAGCTATTGAAGTCGAGCAGTTTCCCGCGCTTGCGCTCCCAGCCCATCCAGATGCTTTCCGAGGCGCAGTAGACCTGGTGACGATGGAAGTGGAAGAACGTGCCGCGCGATTGTTGCGCGTATTTGCTATTCAGCCGCTCGATCAGTTGAGAGCAGAGACGTATCAGAGGATCGTCATCGGCCGGGCCGCTGCGTGAGTCAACGGAATCCGTGAGCAACGCAAAATGCAGATTCTTGTCGCGGTTGCCGAGAAAGCGTACCTCCAGCGCCTCCACCATTTGGCGCGTCTGAGATTCATTCAACAGGAGGGTCGGCACGGCAACAACGGTGAGATAGTCATCAGGAATGCCCTTCGAAAAATCAAGTTTAGGAAGAACTCGCGGCGGAAAGAAAAGCGCGATCAGTTGGTTGACGATGTCAATGGCTGCTCCCGTCGCCGGTACGAGCAAAAGAGGCAAAATGATGGCCATCGAAACAGACCGCCCGCAGGCCAAGAGGAGCGCAGCCGTCAGAACAAAGGCTCCAAACTCGATAGCCAGCAGATAGGCGGAAGGCGCGTGGTTGATGATTCGTTCCCTGAGCCATCCAAAAACAGAGGACCGATGGCCGACCAATTTGCATAGCTGATCGCGGCCTTCATCGATCAGGAAATATCCCACGTGGTTCGAGTAACCAGCCGATTCAAACGACGCCTGCCGCGCCAGATCGATTGCTTGCTGGGCGATCTCGGCTTCGGTCTTGCGCGAGCGGCCAGCCATCTCGCCTACTGCCTGCCGATAAGAATCTCGGCTGGCCGGCTCCATCTGCGCATAGACAGGATCAGTTCGGAGGATTTGTTCAACGGCGCTCAACTTTGCAAAAACGCGATCACAATTGGCGTGATCTAACTCGCGCAAGCTTTCGAGAATTGCGACCAAATCTGCCGATAGCTTCTGTAGCCGGTCCCGGCCGGAGATATGGCTGAGTTCGCTTCCAATTTGCAACAGCCGCTGCATGAGGCGAAGCTGCAAAAGCGGCTTGAACACCCACAGCTCGTCCATATCGAAGGTGACATGCTGCTGTATGGCATCGATGAAAATGACGAACGTGTCTTGGCGAAACTTTTCCTGTACGGCCGAGAGATAGGCGCGAACAGCCAGATACGCACGCGGGACAGGCCTCGCCCCACAGGCGCTCACCCTGGCCAGGGATCTGGCATCGCGCAGGGCGCCACTGAAGGCAGAAGTGACGCTATGCAGGAAGCGGCTGTTGGTCAGCAGGCATTCGACCCATTCCGCTCGGTCGTTTTGGCGCAAGGCGCTGTAGAGCTGACGAATTCCCAGAGCGGTCAAAAAGCTTTGTCGCGGAAGAAAACTCGAGGGCTTTCTATTAGCCTGAGGGGACCAGTCCGCCACTTCGGAAAATGCCCGGCTGCGGAGATCGATCTTTTCGGCTTCAGATTCTGATTCACGCTCGGCTGAAGATGGACTGGTAAGCGCCGAAATCTGCTGCACAACATAACGCTTCAAGAGCCCGGAGTATTGACCTGGTTGCGTGTGGAACATCTAGCGTCCGCCCTACCTGTAATTGGCCGCCTGCAATTCGAACATTTCCGAGTAGCGCCCGCCCTGGCGAATCAATTCCGTATGGCTGCCCTCTTCGACGATGCCCCCATTCACAAGTACAAGAATTTTGTCCGCCATTCGTACCGTGGAGAACCGGTGCGAGATGAGGAGCGCCATCTTGCCGGCAGTCAATTCCGCAAATTGGGAAAAGACTTCGTGTTCCGCACGCGCGTCGAGGGAGGCGGTGGGCTCGTCAAGAATCAAGAGTTGCGCATTGCGCAGATATGCACGAGCGAGAGCGATTTTTTGCCATTCCCCGCCGGACAGATCGAGTCCTCGCTCGAACCGGCGGCCCAGGATTTGTGTGTAGCCTTCGGGCAAAGAAGTGATGAGCTCATGCGCACGGCTCTTTTTTGCCGCGGTCACCAGATTCGGCAAGTTGTCCAGATCTTCTATCCGCCCGGCGGCGATATTTTCGGCTGCACTCATTTCGTAGTGGACAAAATCCTGGAAAATTACGCCCATCTCTTTCCACAAATCTTCCAGGTCGTATTCCTGCAGCGGAATTCCATCCAGGAGGATCACTCCTCCGCTGGGCTCATACAATCTGGCCAGAAGCTTGACTATGGTCGTTTTTCCCTGGCCGTTTTCGCCAATCAGGGCCACGCTCTCGCCTGGTTCGATGCGAAAGTTCAAATCCGTGAAGACCGGCTGCGTGCGGCCCGGATATATGAATGAGACATTGCGGAATTCGAATCCTTGAAGAATTGGCCGCGGCGCCTTGAGGGCATTTGGCCGCGTCCGGATTTGAGGGCCGATGGAAAAGAAGCGGATCAAATCGCCGAGGAAGAGCGCCTGATCGGCCAAACCGGAGAACGTCGAAAAGATGGCTTGGATATTCGTGCTCGTTCCCGCGATTGCTCCGGCCAAAAACGCCATATCTCCAACGCTCAGATGCCCTGTAACGGTGCGGTAGATCACGAATGCATAGCAACCGTAGTAGCAGGCCGCGCTGGCGAGCCCGAGAAGTGAGCCGGCGAGGAGCTTGCGGCGGGCCAGAGCGACATCTTCTCGAAGCACCTGCTTCGAGAACGTGTCATACCGAGAAGTGAAAAAAGGCCCGAGTCCGAATAGCTTCGCCTCTTTGGCGGTCTCTTTGCTCGATGCTAAAGTCCGCAAATAATCGAGCCTTCGACGGACAGGCGTCTGCCCGAAGCGCAGCGCGTAGCCCTGGAAGGCGTAATGCGTTTCGCCGAGAAAGGCCGGCACGACGCATCCGACGAGGATCAGTACGAGCCAAGGCGAAAACAAAAAGACGCTTGCGGCCAAGCTGATCGCCACAATGGACTGCTGGATCAACTGGCCAAGCGCCCGGATCATGCTTGTTCGATCAATCGCCTGGACACGCGCTCGTTCCAATTGATCGTAGAAGTTGGGGTCCTCGTACGAGGCGAGATCGAGCTCCGTGGCGTGCTTCATGATCAGCAGGCTGCTGTGCATCATGAAGCGGCCGGCGAGAACTTCGTCGAGGTAGTCAACCGCTCGCGTCAGGACAACCGAGAGTCCCGCCAGAGCGAAATCGGCCACCACCAGCAGCCAAAAGTGTTTCGGAAGAGCTTGAGTGTGTGCGACGTAGGCGACGACGCCGTTGATGATGAGCCGGGTAATCAGCAGTGCCCCGAGAGGCAGCAGGGCGCTAATCAGGCGGAAGAACAGGCCGAGACCGACGGCGCGCGGCGCCGAATCCCAAAACATGCGCATCACCGGTGGAACGTTCCGCATCGCGTACATGCGCTCTTGCCA
>CAWDQT010000009.1:0-64501 GCA_963804535.1 uncultured Acidobacteriota bacterium | reverse complement strand
CATTGGAATGTTTCGCCTGCCGCGATCAGGCCTCTTGTTCCGCATCAGCTCGAGCTCGATCTCTTTGGAGGCGATGCCTGGATCAGCATCACGCCCTTCCATATGTCGTTGCGCTTGCGCGGGCTGCTTCCGCTGCCGGGGATGTTCGATTTTCCGGAACTCAATTGCCGCACATATGTGACCGTCGGAGGCAAGCCGGGCATTTGTTTCTTCAGCCTGGACACCGCGAATCGAGCCGCGGTGTGGGGCGCGAGGAGTTTTTATCACCTGCCGTATTTCCATGCGCAAATGCGACTAGAGCAGCGTGGCGATTCGATTTCGTATTTCTCGAAGCGCGGAGAGGCCGTCTGGCGCGCGACGTATGCTCCCGTTTCACCGGCGCAGCGTGCTCAGCCCGGCTCGCTCGACTACTTTCTCGCGGAACGCTATTGCCTCTATACGGTTTGGAAAGGCAGAACGTATCGCGGCGACATTCATCACGTGCCGTGGCCGCTTCAGTCCGCAGCCGTGAAAATCGAAGAAAACACCGTTGCCCAGGCGGCCGGTATTCAGATCTCGCCCACTCCCGCCGCTGTCTCATTCGTCCGTGAACTGAAAGTCCTCCTCTGGAGCTTGGAGCGCATTAGCTAGGTCGATCTGCGAAGCAGATTACGGCGCGGTCCGGGTCCGGACCTAGTGCGCGTTCCTCCTTTTTGCCATGCTCGACAAGGTTGTCATCCCGAGGGCCGGTTTCTGCCCGAGGGATCTGCTTTTGCGCCTTGCTCGAAATGTTCCGCGCAATTCGCATGCATCCGATAAAATGATCGGATAAAATCAATGCGCCACAAGGCAAAGCCGAGGTAGCTCAGTTGGTAGAGCGACGGTTTCGTAAACCGTAGGTCCCCGGTTCAAGCCCGGGCCTCGGCTCCAACTCTTCCGTTTGAAAACAAAGTCTTTCCGAATCTTGCCACGCGCGGCACGACGATAATTTTTGAACACTCTTTGCACAATCTAATTCTTCAACCGATTTGTCGGCGTCGGCCTCGCCGGCGAGCTGCCGCATCGGGCGCCGGGTTCGCTGCATCGCTCACTCCGGGCCTGGCGCGCTCAGCGGCAGATACTGAAGATCCCAATCACGTGCATCGTTGGCGCGAAATTCCTGGCGGGTGGCGCCGCTGCGACGATTGCGAGAAGTATGAATGGATCGGGCCCGACCGGCCACCGACTGCAAATGGCATTTCGCGCGGCACCTACATGCAAACGCGCGCCCTCGCACGATTCCGCAACTAAAAGGCCCACGGTTAAGACACGACGTGAGGCCAGGGAGCGGAACGTAACGGCGCCAAAAACCTCGTACAGCGGTAGGTAAGTCCTTGTGGCCCAGAACGCTAGCGGCATCAGCCGAAATCAGGTGTTTTTTGGGCCTCGACCTTAGAGTGGTCGGATTCACGGTCAGTACGTTGCACACTCCACCGACGGAGAACCTTGAAAACATATCTTGACAGCGGGCGCGGAGATGTGACATCTACCACCTCGCCGATTCCTGTTACGTGCCACCCACAATCAGGGAGGTGTTTCGTGAGCGTTACCGATTTCGCCTGCAAGCGATTGGTGCGGGTCATTTCTGGCCGGGTTTGGTATAGCAGAAACTCCAACTATGTGAGTTCAGAAGTACCTTATCTCTTCCTGGCTCTCAGTTTTGGACTAATCTTTTGTTTTTCCCTCGCCTGCGGTCCGCTCGCCGCGCAGGTGAACACAGGCCGTATTCTCGGTGACGTCACCGATCAGAGCGGCGGTGTCGTCGCCGGCGCCATGGTTACGGTAACGAACACCGGAACCGGCGTTGCACGCACGCTGACCACCGATCAGGCCGGCGCATACGTCGCGCCTGATTTGATTCCGGGCACGTATAGCGTAGGCGTTACGGTCATGGGCTTTAAGACCTTCCAGCAGCAAAACATCACTGTGGGAGTTGGTCAGTCAACCCGCGTCGACGCCCAGTTGACTCCCGGTCAGGTGACGCAAACGGTAGAAGTCACGGCTGCTGCCCCAATGCTCGACGCTACCAGCGCTGTCGTCAGCGGAACCTTGAACACGCAGACCATCGTCGATCTTCCCTTGAACGGCCGCAATTTCCAGGATTTGTTGGCGTTCCGTCCCGGCGTCGCGGCACAACCCGGCGGCGGTTCGCTGACCGTCTCCGTTAATGGCATCGACCCCAGCAACAACAACAACTACGTCGAAGGACTCGATAACAACGAGCCGTTTTCGGGGGATAGCCTTACGAACCAGGTGGCCATCTTCGGCGATGCCGCCACGTTCCTTCCCATCGACGCCATCCAGGAACTCAACATCGAGGACAATGCCCCTGCGGAATTCGGCCGGAAGTCTGGCGCCGTCATCAACATCGGCATCAAGACCGGCACGAACACGATTCACGGCTCGGCCTATGCCTTTGGCCGAGATGGCGCCTGGGACGCCACCGACTTCGTAAACCCTCCCATAACTGCCCAGCCGATGCAACTGGAGCAGTGGGGCGGAACGTTCGGCGGACCCATCATCAAGAACAAGCTGTTTTATTTCGGAGGCTTCGAGCGGCTGTCCTATAGCGTCGGAAACGCATTCGCGCTCAACACGCCCACCTCGCAATCCATCAACGATCCGAGCCAGAGCATTCCGGATGCCGAGGCTGCCTTGGCGGCGGCGAATGTCCCGCTCAGTCCGCTCAGTCTGAAACTGTTGCCGCTCTTTGGAGCCAATAACAACCCCACCAGCGCCGTAACAATCGGTTTCCCAGACGTCTTTTCCATTAATAATGCGGTCGGCAAAGTCGATTACCATCCCAACGATCACCACACAATCACGGGTTCCTATTTCTTCGGCAACGGCAGCGGAATCGGTGAGGATCAGGGCTACACAGAGCAGATCTTCGATGCGTACCAGTCGATGCGCTCGGAATTCCTCGTCACCAGTTGGACCTGGACCCCGAACTCCACCTGGGTCAATGATCTGCGCGTCGGCTGGAATTACACCAACCAACTAAGCCGAGTCGGCGACTACAAGACGTCCTCCAGCGCTTACGGCCTCAATACCGGGATTACGAACCCACAAGCGCTGGGATTTCCCACCATCAACGTCGGCTCGTTCGCGTCAGTCGGTGGCGGTTCGTCGTTACCGAGAATCTTCGGCCCGGCGAGCGATTACGATCTGGTGGATCACGTTTCCTGGCTGCATGGCAAACACGCCTTTAAGTTCGGGGCCGAGATGCTTTACTTTCATGCCCCCTTGTACAAGAGTTCAGATAGCCGGGGAGTGTTCAACTTCAGTGGCGGCAGTTCCATGACCGCCTTGGAGGCCTTTCTTGCGGGCCTTCCTGATACCGACGGCGGCGCAAACGTGTTTGAAGGCACCTCCTCTGGCACCTACACCGATTGGAACATTTCCGGTTTCTTCGAGGATTCCTGGCGTCCTACTAAGAAACTGACCGTGACCATGGGCTTGCGTTATGAATACTACACGCCGCTTTCCGAAATAAACAACTTGATCGGCAATTGGTCGCCTGCCGTCGGATTTGAACAGCAAGGCGTCAACATCAACCACCCCTACAATGCCGATACCAAGGACATTTCGCCGCGCCTTGGCATCGCCTACGACATCAGCGGAAACGGTACCACTGTGATCCGCGCCGGTGCTGGCCTCTACTACAACAACCTGATAGCCCAGTCGTTGGTTGCCGGTAACGGTCTTCCTGGCCACCAGGTTGGTATCGCCGCGATTCCTACGGCGTTCACAACCTACATGCCAGACGGGGCCGCTGTCGCGCCTTTGAAAGCCAATGGCGGCATGGGTGGATCTACGGTCAGTCTGGCATCTGCGGACATCAACTGGACCTTGGCGGGACCTGTGCTGCCGCCCTCGTCGACAAGCGGATTAGCATGCGGTAACGGCCTCGCCCCGGTTAATCCGGTTCCCGGCGCTCCACCAGTGAACCCTAGCCCCTGCAGTATCGTCGCGATCGATCCCCACCTGCCGTCTCCTCGGACCACCAGTTGGAATCTGGGCATTCAGCACGCTTTGACGCCCACCCTCGCCATGGAAGTTGACTACATCGGCAATCACGGCAGCTTTCTGCCGGCCGTTACCGAACTCAATGCGATCAACCCAAATTCTCCGGCCGAAATCGCCTGCCTCCAGTGCGACGCCATCACCGATCGCCCCTATTACTCGCAGTACCCGTACCTCAAATATATAGACTATATGACGCATACGGACTACTCCAACTACAACTCGCTGCAAGCCTCGCTGACCGCGCGGTCTTTCCACAATCTGTCTTTCATCGCCAGTTATACTTATAGCCATGCCTTGACTGACGCACCAGGCCTTGGCTTCTCATCCATCCTTCCGCAAAATTCCTCCGCCCCGCGGTTGGACTACGGACCATTCGGCTTCGATATTCGTCATCACTTCAGCTTCACACCCACGTACGCTATTCCCGGCAAGAAGTCGCCTTTGCAGTTGCTCCAGGGCTGGAGCGTGCAGTCGACCGTAACGCTTGAGAGCGGAATGCCATGGGACGTATCGGACAACAGAAACCTAAATGGAACACACGAGGGGGATGAGAGATGGGACTTCTTCGGCAATCCCAACGACTTCAAGGCTGGCCCCAACCCGATTCCGTTCTACGACGGCGTCACGAACCCATTCCCCGCAGCCTGTACGCAAGCAGCGGCGTCGATCGGCACAACTGCCACCTCCCTTCCGAACTACGGCTGCTATGCCCAGGGCAGTTCGGTGATGATCGCTCCGCCTCCTGGTCAGTTCGGCACGATGCAGCGCAACCTATTCTATGGACCCGGCTTCGCTGATTGGGACTTCTCTATATTCAAGAATTGGAAGGTCAAAGAACGCTTGACGGCCCAATTCCGCGCCGAGTTCTTCAACATCCTGAATCATCCGATCTACGCCAATCCATCTTTGATCGGCAACATTAACCCAAACGGTTCCAGCACTTTCGGCTGCGCTTGCGAAACGCCCGACCAGGCGGCAACCAATCCCGTGCTCGGAAGCGGAGGCGCTCGCGCCATCCAGTTAGGCCTCAAGCTGCTTTTCTAAGGGCGACCAACTCTTCTGCGTTGATGTAGTTTTCGATGGTGCGAACCGACAAGCCGCCGAGGATGCTAGCCGCTTCGCGCTTCGATACCAGGAGCTTAATTCTTGCTCTTTCCTTGGAGCCCTCGAAGAGATGTCGCCTGTGGTGTGGAGGCGCCCGCCTTGACAGCGCCTGCTACAACAGCGTCAAATTGATTATCAGACAGCCCCGAAACCAAAACGGTCCTGAAACGAGGCTATGAGCGTTCCGCAACAAGGTTCAAACCGGAGGATCCAAAAAAAATGAAAGTTTCCTCGCTTGAGAGGGTTGCATTGGGGATAGTTATTTCACTTCTTTTGGCGGCTACGAGTGCCTCGCGCGCAGCGGATAAGGACGCCGCGCCACCATCGATCGCTTTGACTGGCACCGTGAGTTCGGATGCCGAAGGGCCGATGGAAGGGGTAATAGTCAAGGCCAAGCGAGTAGGCGGGACGATTACGATATCGGTGGTCACTGACGAGCACGGCCGATATGCCTTTCCGGCGGATAGGCTGAAGCCGGCGGATTACACGCTTGCCATCAGAGCCAGGGGTTACGAAGCTCCAAAGTCTACTGTAACTGTAGGCGACAAGACCGCCAGCGCTGATCTGAAGCTCAACAAAGTGGGCACTTTTGCGCTTGCCGAGCAACTTACCCCCGCCGAATGGATCATGAGCGCTCCGAAGCCCGCGAAGCCTTCCATCTCTCTTTCCGACTGTGGAAGCTGCCACAATTTAAATGTGGTGTTCAAGAGCAGCTATGACGTAGATGGATGGATGACTACGCTCGTTCGGATGAGGAACTACGAAAGAGGCGCAACTTTTACCCATCCCACGACGACGCCTTTCCACACGGGGCCAAACCCGAGAGATGCAGAATTCGCACAGTATCTGGCTTCTATTAACATGAGCGCAAAGCCATGGGATTTTGAACTCAAGGGCTTTCCCCGTCCGACGGGCAAGTCGACCAAGGTGATTTACACGGAGTATGATCTGCCCCGCCCAGACGCGGAGCCTCATGACGCGGTCATGGACTCCGATGGAATGATCTGGTACACCGAATTCAATCAGCCGATTTTTGGCCGCCTGGACCCGCGCACAGGAGAAACGAAGGAGTGGCCTTTGCCGGTGACGCGTCCTGAGGTTCCGACTGGCTCGCTCAATTTGGCCATGGATTCCCAGGGAAACTTCTGGATCGCCAGAAAATATCAGGCGGGCGTAGCAAAGTTTGATAGAAAGACGGAAAAAGTCACACCATACAGTCTTGGCCCAGAAGACGTCAACCTTCATACCCTCACAACGTTCGTTGCGGTCGGCGGCAACGGCGGCAGTGGGACAGTGTGCTTCGATGATACGGGGAATCGCAGAATTTACTTGCTGGATCCAGGAACGGGAAAAATCGCCGGACACGACGCCTATCCGGGCATGCATTTAGCTGCGGGTGGGGACGAGGGCGGAGGTGCAGGCGGCGCCGAGGAGCGGCACAGTATGTACGGGGTATCTGTGAATTCGAAAGGACTGTGTTATTGGAGCGATCTGGCAAATCGCAACATCGGAGAGATTGACCCCGCGACCGGGAAAACAACTTTATATCCGACGCCCACACCCAATTCGGGCCCGCGGCGCGAGAATATAACGCCAGACGATCAGATTTGGTTTGGGGAGAATAACCTGAGCGCCCAAAAGATTGCGGTATTTGACACAAAAACGAAAGAATTCAAGGAGTGGGAAGACCGTCCCATCGATCCGTACGACGCCATACTCGACAAATCTGGTCACGTCTGGACCGGAGGAGAACCAACCGATTTCGTCTCACGCTTGGATCCGAAGAGCGGAGAAATCGTAAATTACCTGCTTCCCAACGTGAATACCGATATTCGGCGAGTAAACGTCGATAACTTCACTAATCCGCCGAGTATGTTGATAGGCGAAAACCACCGAGGGAAGATCGTTTTGGTGCAGCCTTTAGAATAGGGCTGAACTCGCTTCCCGCTTAAAGTCCTTGGTTGGTCGCCCTTACCAAGCGGCTCGCCAGGATGCTCTTTGTGGAGCTTCCCTAAACTGCAGAGTGGTAGTTCGTGCTAAGGAACTCAGCAGGCTCGCTGAAGAAGCGCAGCGGTACAGCTTCTGGGCTTATTTGGAGGCTTCGGCGCCGGCCCCTATGCCCGATGGTTTGGCAAGTGTGTCCCGATACTCGATTGCTTCCGAAGGTATGCAGAGCGTTTCTTCGAAGTCCTGATCCTTCATCCAGTAGTAATTCGCTTTCAGAAAGACCCACGGCTTCGTATAGAGCTTCGGATCGTCGAGCGTTGCCGTCAACTGTATGTTGTACTGGTCGGTACGTGTATAACGCTCTTCGATATGGGCGTTCTTGCTACGCGGATGGCCGTTCTCATCGAGCCAGGCTCTTTCGTCGAAGCCGGTAGAATCGATCACGAAAGTGTTGTCGGCATCCCAGTGGCCCACCGAATATCCGTAATAGCGGGAATCCGGCGCTCCTTTGGCGTCCACGTCTTTGGGAAGTTCCCGCCCGTCCATCCAGATTTCACGCCATACGCGCTGCTGCTCAAATATGATGAACATGCGGTTCTGCCCAGGCTGGAACATCATGCCTCCCCGGCTGCTCACCGCATGGTTCAGAAGGTCGCGCGGAAACCCGAGCGGATCGCAGGTGATGAAGGGGTCGTTTGAGGCCAGCGGTTTGACGTCAGACTCGCGAGCGCCACCTTGCACGTAGGCGTGATTCTGCTTGAACCGCGCCTCGCCCGCGGGGGTCATCGGAGGCATGGGGTCGCGGGAAACGGTTTGCGGCCCTACCCAGGCGCCGGTGAGGTCGTGTTTCGGTGCAGGGCCGGGCGGATTCGGCATTTTGGGAACGCCCTCGACAAGATAGCCATCCTGCACTTCGTGTCGCGGCCGGGCCTGACCTTGCGCTTGGGCCATTGCGGCCGACGAAAGTGCAAGTAGGGCCAGCGAAGCTACGATTGTTTCGGCCACCGGATTTCGCATTTGGAAGGTCTCCTTTTTATGTCAGGGACGTTTCGCTACTTGGCGTTCTTGTTTTTCTCGTAGTCATCCTGGCGGTAATCGCTCTTGTTCCCGGCGTCTCCGCCCAACTGAGTATCATGCAATGTGCTGCCATCGGAGAGCACGATCTTATTCAAGCGGCCGGCAGGGTTGCCATTTTTCGAGGGATACAAGAAGACGGTGATCATGTCCCCGGGGCCTACGGAACTCTTGCTCCAGCCGATAAGCTTGAGCGCCTCGGGACTGGCCGTTTCGCAGACCCAATGCACGACAGTTCCTTTGTCGTCCTTCACATCGAAATCAATCAGGCTGTGAGGGTTGGACCAAAGGAATTTCGTCACCGTTGCTTGCTTGAATTCAACGATCTTGTCAGCGTACGCCACATTTCCGTGATGTGCGAGGGCAGGGCCGCAAACGGCTATAAGACCAATGCCCAGGACGAACGCCACTACCAGCTTGCTTTTCATTCGGCACCTCGTAAAAGAGCCTTTACGGTTCGAGCCAAAACCAGGGACTAATATAAGCTGGAATCTCCCCCTTGGCTCCCCAAAAGGGCATGATAATACATCATCTTCTTAGGACTCCGCTGCGTTGATTTTGGTTTCAACGCTCCGCGGATAAGGGCGTTAGCTCTCCTAAATCGGGTGGTGTTTTGGTTTGCTCGGAAAAAGAGCAGAGCGGAAGGCAGAATTCCGGGCAGCGAAACAGCTTGACGACTCTCAAGGTGGATTATGGATTTTTCCTCGTTTGATCGGCGCGGGTATCCTGTGGTGTCTGTGGAGGCAGGATATGGAGAATGGGCGAACAATTACGACGCCACGGTCACCGCAGGCTTGGATCAGCCGCTATTGGATTCGCTCACGTCCGTAAACTGGCGGCAAGTGCGGCGCGCAGCGGACCTGGCTTGCGGAACCGGCCGCACCGGAGTGTGGTTAAAAAGTCATGGCGTGGCGAGCATCCACGGCGTCGACCTGACGCAGCAAATGCTGGACGTAGCTGCTTCCAAGCACGCGCATGAGCAATTGCATCTCGCTGATGTTGCCGGCACGCCGCTTCCTTCTGCTGCGTACGATCTGTGCACGCTGGTGCTGGCGGATGAGCATCTCGCGGAGCTCGAGCCGGCATATCGGGAGGCTGCACGGCTCCTCGTGGCGCGCGGCCATTTTGTGTTGATCGGCTACCACCCGTTCTTCCTGATGCGAGGTATGCCGACCCATTACCACCGGACCGAGAGCCGCGAGGCAATTACGATCCGGTCCTACGTTCACCTCTTCAGCGAACATTTCACAGCGGCGAGCAAGGCAGGTATGGGCATGACGGAGTTCCGAGAATGCGTAATCGACGAGAAGTGGTTGGCTGGCAAACCGAAGTGGCGCGAATACGTGAACTGGCCGGTGAGTTTCGCGCTAGTGTGGACCAAGTAGATCAGTCACAGCCTCAGCACTTGCAGAACTATCTAATGGAGGAGGATATATGAGTCATGAGCGCAATTCAGAATCACTGGGGCTCCGCGGAGTCGCCATCATCGCTAGCGCTATCGGTGCCGTCGCGATAGGCGCATTTGCCATCGGAGCATTGGCCGTCGGCCGCTTGACGATTGGCCGCCTCGTCATCGAAAATGCCAAATTCAAATCTCTCGAAATCCAGGACCTCTCGGTGAAACGGCTGCGAGCCGCGGAAGTCATCGTAAGCGACTCGCTCGTGCTGCCACCAGGCAATGAGAATCGAGAAATCCGGCAATAAGGCCAGGACCGCCATTTCTGGCGGCAGTTAACGTATAATCGGCGGGCCAAATCATCAGACACTCAAATCAAGCGAGGAGGCGCCGACGATGTCCCACCATTCCTTTTGGTCGCGCGTGTGTTTTCCTGTAGCTGCCGCAATCGCCGCGGTCATGCTCTCGGGCCAGCCCCTGGCCGCCAAAATATTTGACAAGGATGCGGATATTGCGGGCACGAAGCTGGATTACAAGGTCATTCTTCCCAATGATTACGATCCAGCGAAATCCTATTTCGGGATCCTCGCCTTTCCGGGTGGGCCGCAAACCATGGAAATGGTTATGGGCACGGTGATGCGAAATTGGCGTGAACAGGCGGAGAATCTAGGTTACATCGTCGTCGTTCCTGCCGCGCCAAATGGGGATTTATTTTTCGAACAAGGCGACCGTGTGTTTCCGGCGTTTATCGACAAGCTGCTCAAAGACTACAAGATTAAGGAAAATAAGTTTCACATCGCCGGCGTTTCCAATGGCGGACTGAGCGCGTTTCACATCGCCTCTCTCTATCCGCAGTATTTCTGGTCGGTCACCGGCCTTCCCGGGTTCCTTGACGACGGTTCGCCCGAGCGCGTGCAAGCCCTCTCAAAACTGTGCATCTATATGTATGCCGGAGGATTGGACACGGGTTGGCTCCGAAACGAAGAGCAGCAGGCCGCGAAACTCAAGAGTAAGGGATTCACGGTTGAGTTCAACGAGGAAAAGGGACAGGGCCACGTGATGCGCACGCTCGAAGGCCCCGGCGCGGCGCGCCTCTTCAAGCAGTTTGAACATGCGCGCCAGGGCTGCGGCAAATAAGACAAGGTGCTCGGCAGGTAGGTATGCGAAAAATGCTCAATCGCGCGAGGCTTTTACTAATCGTCTTGGCACCGGCGCTACTCTTTTTGTCGGTGACGATCGCTTCTTCGGCAGCGCTCAGTGGAAGAAGGCGGCCACAGCAGGCAGTCCAGTTGCAGAAATCAGGGGATCAGAAAACAGGAGCGGCCAGCCAGAAAGCGGCACCGGCCGCGGCTCCGCGGCATGACCTTTCCGGAACTTGGGAGCCGGCCAATGGTCCGAGCGAAGGAATCCAGCCCGATGGCGTAAAAGCCATGCCGAATGACGGAAAGCCGGAACATCAATTGCCATACTCACCGTACGGAATGCAAGCCTACAAGTCCCATCACGCACTGTTTGGGACCGACGAGAATCTTCCCGGGAATAATAATGATCCGCGCGACAAGTGCGAGCCTCTGGGATTTCCGCGCATGGATTTTTATAACCTGCGGGAAACGCAAATCCTGCAAAACGAATACAAGATCGCGATCTTGTACGAGTATGGAACCGTGTGGCGCGTGATCTGGACAGATGGCCGCGAACTTCCAAAGCTGGTCGATGGCGGCGTACTGATCGGCAAGGAAGTCAAGGAACCGCGCTATTACGGCTACTCAGTCGGGAAATGGGTGGACGATACAACGCTCGTCGTTCAGACGACGGGAATGATGGGAGAAGACAGAGTCTGGCTGGATACGGCGGGACGCCCCATCAGTGATCAGGTGCACGTGGAGGAGCGGATCCATCGCGTGGACCACGATCGTCTGGAGTGGACGGTAACGATCGACGACCCCAAGATGTATACGAAGCCGTGGGTAGCTATGAACAAGTTTCCGATGAAATTGGAAGACCCTCATCGGGACGTCATGGAGCAATACTGCTCACCGAGCGAGATGGAAAACTACAATAAGCGATTTGCGAATCCGGCGAGCTCCCCGGCGGGCGAAACGCCAAAACGATAGCCTGCACAAATGGGCTCGCGACGGAGTCGCTTCGAATAGGAGTTGCTTAAAAGAAGGGGTTGTAGGCGGATTCCCGGGTTGCGGAAGAATCGATTGTGCGACAACTCCAATCAGCCTAAAATTTGGTCAACGTGCGAGTTTCACCGAACGGAATCCCCGATGCGGAGGCATGGCAATGAGAACTAAGGTTATCGCGGCACTGATGCTGGCCCTTGGTGCGGTGACTCTTTCAGTTCCGCTTTTGGCACACCACGGAACGGCGGCGTTCCAGAACGATAAGAAGGTTACCGCAAAGGGTACCGTTGCGGAATGGCTCTGGTCCAATCCCCATTGCCTGCTGAGCGTCGACGTAAAGGGCGATGACGGCAAAGTAGTACGCTGGGTCGGAGAGACTCAAAATCCGGTCAGCATGACCAATGTCGGGTGGAGTAAGGCGGCCATTAAGGTTGGCGATGAAGTGACCATCACGATTCTTCCGGTCAAGAATGGAATGCCGCTCGGGCGTCTGGTCTCCGTCGTGCTCCCCAACGGGAAGACGCTAATATCGGGCGAGGGAGCGTCGAAAGATGTGCGCGATGAGTTGGAGCGCCAGGCGCGGGAGGCGCGCCCCTAAGGCTTTTCGATTTTCGCCTTTCGCCAACGTTGAGGAGGCAATCGCGATGAGAAGTAAACCTATAGCCGCGCTGATGCTGGCTCTCGGTATGGCGACCGTTGCGATTCCGTTATTCGCACACCACGGAACCGCCGCATTCGAAAACGGGACGAAAGTTACCCTGAACAACGCGGTCGTCACGGAATGGATATGGTCGAATCCTCATTGCCTGCTGCAGTTCGACGTAAAGGGCGATGACGGGAAAGTGGTGCATTGGGTCGGCGAGACTCAAAATCCCGTAAGCATGACCGACCGTGGTTGGAGTAAGGCAGCCATTAAGGCCGGCGATGAAGTGACGATCGTCATGCTCCCCGTCAAGAATGGAATGCCGCTCGGGCGCGTTGTCTCGGTCATGTTCCCCAACGGGAAGACGCTAATCTCGGGCGAGGGAGTGTCGAGAACCGAGCGCGATCAATTGGAACGCCAGGTTCGAGAGGGCACCGACAAATAAGTCGCGCCACGCGAATCGATAGCACGGCCGTCTGCAATAGCCCTCAGTAGCGATTTCTCTTGAAATAGTAGCTTCAATTGCGATCAGTGCAGAGTAACATTGTGCGCGCTGGCGGCGATATTTCCAGCGATTCCGATCGTCTGCGGCAACCACCAAAGTCGTCTGACCCAAACGTGTTGGCTCTTTGACATTCGCTCAGCGAGCCACATCCCGGCGACAACCTGAACCGCGCCCAGCGGCGCCATGCGGCCCCACGTCGGCGTGCGCCCCAAGAGAACGCGCGTTAAGGGATCGACTTCGACGTATCCACGCTGCAGATATTGTCGCGTAGTCACGCCATCGGAAATCAATGCGACAGTTTGAATGGCCCCCAAGAGAACGATCGGCCTGTTCTTCAGTGCCCCGCAGAGATTTCTCTCGAGCAGAACGCACCTTCCCGAGAGCCTTGGATCGCCGGTTTTGTACTGAGTTTTGAGGCTGCGCCTCAGCGGATCGTTTACTGCGAACGGAGGCTGGCTTTCGGTGAACGCCAAGCCGTCGTAGCTTTCCTTGGCGGTTGAGCCGTCCGATATGCCGGCGCCCTTGGGTCCGGGATCAGGCGCCATTGTGGCGTCGGCTGTCTTCGCCGGTTTGGCGGAGTTGCTTGTCACAACGTCATCGTTGTTGCCTGCGGCCAGGCATTCTGAAGCTGTGAAGGCAAGCAAAATTGAAAGAAGAAAATGGAAGAGGAGAGCATCAATCCGAGGAAAAGCGCCATTACGTGCCGGGATTGAATGCAGGCGATTCCGGCTGGGCGGTTGCGCGTTTGAGAACATTTCATAAGCAGTCTAGGAATCGCCGTCACTGTCTCGCTACTGGCCCAAAGTTCAGGTGTTCTAGCGTCATCAATACTTGTTCGTAGGCGCGCTTAGGGCCAGAATTCTGCCAAGCGCGCGGCCAGAACGAACGGCGCGTGGACACTGCGGCCTTCCAAGATTCGCGTGTTTACTTCAGGCCTTGTTGACTTCAGGCCCTCTTTACTTCAGGCCCTTTTTACTTCAAATAAGTGCGGACGATTTCGATGAGATCGCTGGCGGCTTCTTCCGAGGTTTTGGTGTGCTTCGGCATGTGGTTGCGGATATGGTCCTCCATCAATTCGCCCATCAGGCTGTTAATCGCCCCTCTTGCGGCGGCCAAGCGGTGAAGGACTTCCGAGCAGGGTTCGTGCTCGTTCAGGGCACGTTCTACCGATTCCAACTGCCCAATTACTTTCTTGGTGCGATTGACGAGATCCAGCTTTTCTCGCGAGAGATGTGACATTTGGCTTGACTACCCTAGGGGGATAGGGTATCACGGCCTTGGACCTAGGGAAAGCAATCGTAATGTACCGCGCGTCCATTTAAAAGGGGATCGATTAGCAAGAGCGTAGGGCGTTTGTTTCGATCTTCTTGGCGCTGCTTCGGCGAGCCGCCTTGATTTTCATCGGCATTTAACAGCAGAAGCGGTCAATCGCGTGCGAGCTGAATGTGGAGTCGCGGGCAGTTCTCCGGGGCAATCAAACAAAGATAGCGCGCCCGATCGACAGATGCGTGGATCAGGCGAAGAGTGCATGACTTTCGATCCCAGACATGACGGGAGGTTTCGATTCGGGCAGTGGCTGCTGCTCATGAGCGCCGTCGTTATATATTCCTCCGTCGTGCTCGCGCAGGATCTGAATCCTCCGGATACAGCTCCCGCGAACGCGGATCCGCAGAATGCGCCAAATCCCCCGAATCCAGGGCAATCCGGTGGGACCCTCAGCAGCCGCAACAGCCCGAAAGAGATCCGCAGACCATCTTTCCGCATCCGGAGACGACGCGTTGGTGGCTTTCGGGGCAGATCAATATCATCACGCAGGGACACGGCGTTTTCCACGCGCTCTATAGCGGCCCGAACAGCCTGAACCCAAAAAGCGAGATTCGCGCTTCGCGCATCTTCACGCTCTACACGGCGTTGCGGCTGACGAACTCGACGGACGCCGTGTTTGATCTGGAGGAGGCGAGCGGGAATGGCATCAGCAATTCGCTGGGCCTGGCGGGCTATCCGAATATTGACGTGGTCCGAACTCCGGGCCAGGGATCGCCCTTGAGCGCCGCCCCCTACGTGGCGCGTGCCATCTTTCGATACGTGCTGCCGCTCAGCGATGAGTCTGACGATGCCGATGTCGGGCCGCTAGGCATGCTCAAGAGTCTGCCGGTAAAGCGACTGGAGTTCCGCGCCGGCAAACTTGCCTTGGCCGACTTTTTCGATGTGAATGCCGTCGGCAGCGACAGCCATTTCCAGTTCATGAATTGGACCATCGTGAACAATGGAGCCTGGGATTATGCGGCCGATACGCGCGGCTATACCTACGCGGCCATTCTCGAATATGACGACCGCTCGTGGGCTATACGCTTCGCCGAAGCCATGATGCCGACAGTAGCAAATGGCATTGCTCTGGACGGCGATCTCCCAAGGGCGCGGGGGGAGAATCTCGAACTGGAACTACACCCAAATATCATCGCGCAGAAACCCACTCAGGTTCGCCTGCTTTCCTATGTGAACCACGCGAATATGGGTGATTATCGCGAAGCTGTGGATTTGTTCCTGGCGGGAAAAACGCCGACTCCCGACGTGGTAGCCACGCGGCAAGAGGGAAGAGTGAAATATGGATTTGGCATTAATCTAGAACAACAAGTGTCGGCGCACATGCGGGCCTTTGGCAGGTTCGGGTGGAACGAAGGGCGGCACGAATCTTTCGCCTACACCGAGGTCAATCAGACGGTTTCTTTCGGCGCGGATTACGCGGGCGATCAGTGGCATCGCCAGCACGACAAGATCGGCCTGGCTTTCGTGAGCAACGGTATATCGGGCGACCACCGGGAATATCTGAAGCTCGGCGGTTTGGGCTTTCTGCTGGGCGACGGAACGCTCACCTACGGCCGGGAAAACATCTTCGAAGGATACTATAATGCTCATTTCTGGCGAGGCATATATGGCGCGATCGATCTTCAGCACATCGAGAACCCCGGTTATAACCGGGACCGCGGGCCGGTTTGGGTTCCGGCAGTGAGATTGCATATCGAGTTATAAGGCGCCAAGTGTGTCCGCGCCGATTCTCGTATGTGCACAGAGAGTGCAATTTCGGGACGAGTGTCCGCAGAGCGGACACTCTTGGTGATCCAGTTCGGCCAGTGCTATACTAAGTGACTTATTATCAATAACCTGAACAGGGCGAACGATTGGCCGGGAATGGTCTGGCGAATGCTTTATATAAGCCGGTATTCAAATTCACAGGCCAGATAAAACGAGATCTTCTCGCAAGGGAGAATAAAATGCGGAACAGACAGAAAGGTTTCTCGCTAATTGAGCTTTTGATCGTGGTGGCGATCATTCTGATTATTGCCGCTATCGCCATCCCGAACCTGCTTCGTGCCAAGATCGCCGCCAACCAGGCTTCGGCGGTGGGCTCGCTGCGTACGTTGAACACGGCGTGCATCGCCTTCTCCACCAGCTACGGCCAATTCCCGGCGGCGCTCACCAATTTGGGCCCGGTCGGGTCCGGTACGGCCAGCTCCACGTCAGCAGACTTGATTGACTCGGTGCTGTCAGCCGGCCAAAAGAGCGGTTACGTGTTTACGTTCACCGCGGGTACGGCCAATCAGTCTTATTCGATAACAGCCAAGCCGATCACTGCGGCCACAACCGGACAGAACATGTACTACACCGATCAGTCCGGCGTGATCCGCGTGGATACTTCCGGCTCGGGTGCATCCTCAAGCAGCACCCCGATCGGCTGATCGAGTCCACAGTTTCGCAGGAGGAGAAGGGGGAGCCATCGCGCTCCCCCTTTTTTGTCTTTGGCTGGCGGCCGATCCCGCCCTCCAAAAGCGAAGCAGTCGAAACGACACGCCTCTGAGTGCCACGTGGAGCGCAGTTTTCCCGATTTTAGCTTTAGCCTGGTGGCTACGGGCTTTCACCGTCTGACTTAAGGTTCTGGCGATGTCCCTCAGGACGGCATCCAGCATCTACTTGGAGACTGTCGGCGGGTTGTAAGCTGACTGCGCTCTCTTAGAGGTGTGCATTGGCCATTACGGAACGCCGTAGCAGGATGAGATACCCGCTGAAGCTGCCCGTCTCAGTCCGCCCATCGGGCGTCTCTGCTGCCGGAGAGATTCTCGCTGAATGCAGGGACGTCAGTTCGCAGGGCGTTTATTTTTTCCTGGAAGAACCCTTGAAGAGCGGCTCACAGCTGGAGATCATGCTGACCCTGCCACCGGAAATCACGCGGGGCGATCCGGTGCGCGTGCGTTGCGAAGCTCGCGTGCAGCGAACTGAAAATATAAAGGAAGGCCGCGTGGGGATCGCCGCGAAAATCGAACGCTACCGCTTTCTTCCGGGAAAGCGAGAACGTCGCAGAGCGAGCTGAGCTGCTGACGCGAGCCCGCGAGCCGAACTCACTAGAGCGCAGGTCGGACGCGGCTCTGGGCGTCGCAGCGTGAAATCAGGAACGCGTCATTTTGCGCGACGCCCGCAACCCCGCCTCGGCGGCATCGGAAACGCTCTGCTGCACCTGACTGGCCATCTCTTGCGCGCGCCGCGCGACCGATCTGCTTGTCGCACGAACTCGCTTCGCGCCCTCATTCAGCCGATCGTTCAGGTCTTCCCTCAAATCCTCGCCGGATTTCGGGGCCAAGAGCATCCCCGCCACCACTCCCAGGCTCGCGCCGAGGAAAAACGCAAAGAATCCCGTCCATTTGGAACCGGCCATTGAGACGCTCCTTAAGGAAAATGTGTCCTCGCTTAATGTGATGTCGATTCTCGAGGACGGGAGCCTAGAATTCTGTTCGTGTGTCTAGCCGCTAACTGATAGTGCTAACCTGCGGAGCGCTTGCCGGCGCGCTTCCGTGCCGGCACCGTTTCCGGCACCACTTTCATCGGCTTCATTTCCACCGGACCTTGTTTAGCTGCAGGCTGTTTGCCGCCGGCCAGGCTCTTCTTGAGCGCTTCCATCAAATCCACCACCGGCGCGAGCTGCGGATGCGGAGCGACTGCGATTTCCTGTCCCTTCAATTTCGCCTCGATCATGGCGCGCAGGCTTTGGCGGTATTCGTCGTGATATTTTTTCGGCTCGAAATGAGTGGAGAGGCTTTCGATCAGCTGCAAAGCGAGCTTCTTTTCCTGTTCCTTTGGCTCAGCGCCGTCCTTTTGGCCGTATTCGGCGACGTTGCGGATCTCATCGGCATAAAACATGGTGTGCAGCGTCAGGCCATGCGCACGGGGCCTGATGACTACGATATATTCGCGCTGATGCATGTAGAGTTTGGCGATCGCGTCGTGTCCGGATTCTTCCATGGCGTCGAGCAGCAGATGATAAGCTTTTTTGCCGGCGTCTTCGGGAGTCGCGTAATAAGAAGCGTCGAAGTAAAGAGGATCGACCTCCTCGGCTTTCACGAATTCCAGAATTTCCATGGTGCGCGCCGAAGGTGGATCGAGTTTATCGAGCTCTTCTTCGGTGAAGAGAACGTACTGATCTTTCTCGTACTCGAATCCCTTGATGATTTCGGAGCGTTCGATCTGGCGATTGCAAGTGGGGCAGAACTGCGGCTGGCGAATGCGCGAGTGGCACACGGTGTGGAGCTGGTTCAAACTGATGCGTTCCGTGCGCGCGGCCGCAAACAGCCGTATCGGGATCGAGACCAAGCCGAAAGTGAGATGGCCCTTCCAGACCGAAGTCGCCATAAAAAGCCTCCCGCCGTCTATATGACGCGCGCCAGCAGACAGCGAGTCTGTAAGGTTACGGAGTGCCCGCGGCGAATGCAAGGCGAAGAATTGGCGAAAGCGGGCGAAATGTTACTGACCCGGGATGTTCCGTTTCGCTGCGCTACAAACGAGGAAATGATTCCGGAGCAAACGTTTTCGATTCGCTATAATTTCGGCGCATTCCCGAAAATGACCGCGCACAAGTACGAAAATTCCCTCGAAGAGCAGAGCGCGACGCCGGGCGCGCAGCGTTTGACTTGTCCGCTTTGTGGTTCGCTGGATGCGCAGGCCATCCTCGAGAAACAAATAGACGGGGCAGGCGCGACCGTGCGCTTTCGGCTTTGGCGTTGCGCCGCGTGTGGCTTGGTCAGGACGGAGCCGCAGCTCACGCCGCAAGAGCTCGAGCCGTATTACGCGGAGGAGTATTGGGGCGAGGGTGGCATCGAAGCCACGGACGAAAACTGGATCAGGCGCGACCAGCGCCATCGCACCGGCTTTCTGCAGCGCTTTCGCAGCGAAGGCAGCGTGCTGGACGTCGGATGCGGGCTGGGATTTTTTCTGCGCGCTCTTGATCCGAAGCGATGGGACCGATACGGTATCGAGCCCATGCCCGTGCCTTATCGAGAGGCTGCGCGGGCGCTGGGATCAGAGCGGGTTCATAACGGCGACCTCATTGCGGCTCGATTACCATCGACCAAATTCGACGCGATCACTTTCTGGGATTCCCTCGAGCATCTGCCCAATCCCCGCGCGGTTTTGCAAGAAGCCGCGCGGCTTCTGCGCCCCGGCGGGATCGTCGTGATTGGATTGCCTAATTTTGGAAGCTATCAGGCGCGGCATTTCGGCGAGGATTGGTTCGGGCTTTCGTTGCCTCATCATCTCTGCCATTACACGCGCGAGACGCTGACGCGGCTTCTGGAGACGTGCGGATTTCGCGTGCGCGTCATGGAAGATCGCAGCGGCCCGGAAAATTATCACGCGCTCAAGCATAGCCTGCTGAATCGGCTCACGCGGCGTCATGGCCGGAGCGGCGGGCGCATGCTCTATTACGCGGCTAAGCCATTTCTGCATCCCTGGGAATGGATCAGCACGCGAGTGGGCGGCGGTTCGTCCTTGCAGGTGTGCGCGGAACTCGTTTCTCCAGGATGCGGTGGGATTTTCGCAGTTGAGCGCTGCGGGTCTCAGCATCGTTGTTCCCAACTGGAACGGCCGCGCCTTGCTGGAGAAGTTTCTGCCCAGCGTCATCGAATCGGCGCGTGCTTTTGAAGCCGCGTGCGGGCAGCCGACCGAAATCCTGATTGCCGACGATGCCAGCACCGACGATAGCGAGAAATGGTTGCGGGCGCATTGGCCGGAAGTGCGCTTCGAGAGCAGCCCGCGCCAGCAGGGTTTTGCGCCGGCGGCCAATCGTGGCGTGCGAGCTGCGCGCTTTTCGTTGGTGTACCTGGTAAACAACGACGTCGCGCTTACGGGCGCGACGCTGCCCCCTCTGGCCGCGCATTTCCGCGATGCCAATGTGTTCGCCGCGACGGGCAATGCCTATGACTTCGGCACCGGCGTGTTGCGCGGCGCGGGGCAGCGCGGAAGATTTCGGCGCGGCTTCCTCGGCGTCCATTCCCGATTTTTTGTTCCCGCCCCGCCGGCACAGATGCAGCCGCTGATGACGCTCTACGCCACTGGCGGCTCGTCTCTCTTCGATCGAGAGAAATTTCTCGCTCTCGGCGGCTTTGAAGAGACGCTGGCGCCGTACGGTTGGGAAGACGTGGAGCTTTCGCTGCGTGCCTGGAAACAAGGATTGGAGGTACGCTACGAGCCGCGCAGCGCCATCTGGCATCAGTTTTCGTCCACCATTGGTTCGAAGGTATCGCGCCGGCAAGCCAACGCAGTTTATGATCGCAACCGGCTGCTCACACATTGGTTGCATCTGGATACGTACGGCGAGAAGGCAGCGCACGCGTTGGGTGTCGCCGCGAAATTGCTGACGAGTCCACTGATCGGGCGAACGGAATATTGGCGGGCGTTTGCGCAGGCGCTCGCGGTTCGACCGCAGATAAAAGTGCGGCGGGCTGAATGGAAAAAATCGCAGCAGCGCAGTCTGGCCGAAGTCCTGCGCAAGATCGAAGAACAGATGTCCCGGAAGGAAGTGCGGGCGCTGGACGCCGCTTCCGCGCCAATTCGACCTTATGTCCGGTCCGAAAACTTCAGCTCGGTGCAGGCCGAGCGCGAGAAGACAAAATGACCAGCCGGAAGTCCGCACGAAGCTTTGCCGTAGTTGCCATCACGTTAGTCGTCGCGTTCGTAAGTTCATCGGCGCTGCGGGCGCAGCGTGATCCATCGGAGCCTGCAGAGGCAAAGCCGGCTCGCCAAGCTGATGCCGCGGCCCGCGGGTGCGATCTCGCGCCAGGACGTGGACGAAGCTGGGATGCGCAGCCTGATCGAGCAACTCGTCGCTTGCGGGACGCGCAATTCGCTCTCTTCATGGACCGATCCCAAGCGCGGCGTGGGTTGCGGCCGCGATCGCATCGTGGCGCGCTGGAATGAAATCGCCAAAAGCGCAGGCGGCAAGATTGCAGGTTACGATCGACAAATTCGATGCCACAAGCGCGCGCACCAACAACAAGCCCGTGCATATGGAAAATGTCTACGGAGTTCTCCCCGGCCGCGATGCGCAGCTTGCGAAAACCGTCTTCATCGTTTCGGGCCATTTCGATTCTCGCGCTTCCGACGTGATGGATCCGAATCTCGACGCGCCGGGCGCGGATGACGACGCCTCGGGCGTGGCAGTGAGCATGGAGTGCGCTCGATTGCTCAGCCGTATGGGCTGCGAATGGGGCAGGGAATTATCGCGCGACGCTGCTCTTCGCCGCGGTTGCGGGCGAAGAGCAGGGCTTGCTCGGAGCCGAACACATGCTGTCTTGGGTGAAGCAGCAGGGCTACACCGTGGGCGGCATGCTCGACAATGACATTGTCGGCGCCGATTCCGCCCCGGGCGCGCCTCACCGCGTGCGGCTTTTTTCCGGTGCGGGTGACATCGATGACGCCGACTCGCCTTCCCGCGAACTGGCGCGCGCCATTGAAGAGATCGATGGGCGCGAGGCGATTCGCCTGATCTTTTCGTTGGATCGCCTCGGACGCGGCGGCGATCACGAGCCGTTTTACCGCGCCGGTTTACCCGCGGTCCGCTTCACCGAACCGCTCGAGGACTATCGCCATCAGCATCAGACGCCGCGCACGGAAAATGGCGTCGAGTATGGCGATCAGATGAAGTACCTGAATATGGGTTTTGCCGGCAACGTCGCCCGCGATAACGCCGAGGCCCTTCGCCAGCTCGCGCTCGCGCCCGCCATTCCAGCAAACGTGAAGCTTAGCGGCGGCGTTACGCCTGACGCGAAGATCGCGTGGAGCGCCGACGAAGATCCCGAGCGCGCTGGCTTTGAGATCTTATGGCGGGAGACGACCGAGCCGCGCTGGCAAGTCTTTCAGTTCGTAACCAACGCGGGCGAAACGACACTAAAGGGAGTGTCCACGGACAATCATTTCTTCGCCGTGCGCTCGGTAGGAAAGAACGGCGCCCGCTCGATTGCAGTCGCCGCCTCGGCGCCCAGAACGCTGCCCTTCCCCGATTCCGCACAGCCCGCGAAGTGACCGCGCGTCATGAGCTCCTGCGCATCCGGAATCAGCCGGGAGATGAGTTGGACATGCGAGCGATTGAACCGCCAGCAGGGCTTGTAGCCTTGATGCGGGAATATCGAATGAACGCAGATTTGCGTTTGAGGCTGATCGTAGAAGACTTCGACTTTGCCGCCCTTGACCCCCGTCGCGTAAAAGAACGTGACTGTCTCCAGCGGATCGTTGGGCTTGGCATTGTGAATCCGAAATTCGAACCACACAAAATCGCCTGCGTACACAAGACCGGCCAGCGCGACCAGAACTGCACCGATCCACTTCAAGAGCGTTTTAGGCCGCACGAAGGCCTCTTCCGTAAAATCGGCTCAGAAAAGATCCTTCAGCGCTGCGCGTGCCGCCAGATGGCCGCATAGGCCGTGCACGCCGGGGCCCGGCGGCGTAGAGGACGAACACAAATAAATTCCCTTTGCGGGAGTGCGGTAGAGACGCCGAGTCGGCCGCAGCAGGAACTGTTCCAAATCCGCCGCGCCGCCTCCGATATCGCCTCCGATCAGATTCGGATTGTAGCGTTCCATGCTGGCAGCAATCCGGACGCTTCGCTTCAGTATGAGCCTGCGAAAGCCGGGCGCGAATCGTTCGATTTGGTTCTCGATCGCATCCGTCATATCCACCGACGATCCGTTAGGTACGTGACAATATCCCCAGGCGATGTGCTTTCCTGCCGGAGCGCGCGTACTGTCGAAAAGCGTGGGCTGCGCCAGGATCACAAAGGGCCGCTCGGAATGCTTTCCCTGCCAGGGATCGCGCTCGGCAGCGGCAATTTCCTCGAACGTGCCGCCCACGTGAATCGTCCCGGCGCGGGTGCATTCGGCGGCCTTCCAGGGGATGGGCCCGTCCAGCGCCCAATCGAGTTTGCAAACGCCGGGGCCATAGCGATAACGCTCGAGTTTGCGGCGGAAGCCCGCCGGGAGTCGCGAGCCCGCAATTGTTAGGAGTTGTCTCGGCGTAACGTCACACAGGATGGCGCGAGCGCGTAGGGAGTTCCTCCAGCGAAGCAATCGCAATGCCGGTAACGATTTCTCCGCCCAGCGACTTCAGACGGCTCGCCAGCGCGTCGGAGATACTTTGTGAGCCGCCGCGCGCAAACGGCCAGCCCTGCGCGTGGGCGATAATTCCCAACACCAGGCCAAAGGCGGCGCTGGGCACGCGTTCGAGCGGCAGCGTGGCGTGCGCGGCCAAGCCGGCCAAAAGAGCGCGCGCTTGCACACCGCGAAAGCGATGCCGGGCGACGCTCGATGCGGAACGCATCACGGTCAGGCCAAAGCGGGCGGCGACGAAAGGATGCGCCGGAAAGCTGAAAGGATTTTGTGCGCTGGACTCGAGCTTCGGCCATGCCGCGAGGAGGGATTCCATCAGCCGAATGTAACGCTCGGCATCGCCGCCGACATTCTCCGCAGTCCGTTCGACGGAGCGTTCGAGCACCACTGCGGAGCCGTCATCCAGAGGATGCGCCAGCGGCGCGGCCGGATGAACCCATTCGAGCCCGTTCTGCGCAAGCGGCAAGCGGCGAAAAAACGGAGACCAGAGCGCCATAGGGTGAACGCAAGAGCAGACGTCGTGCACAAAGTCCGGCAGCGTCAATTCGGCAGATCGCGCGCCGCCGCCGATGGTTTCGTGCCCCTCGATCACCAAAACCGAGTGGCCCGCCTCGGCGATGGTGATCGCGGCAGACAAACCGTTCGGTCCGCTTCCAATCACGACCGCGTCGTATTGTTGGCGGGATGAGGGCATGGGTTGGCGAACAATCGCGCGTGCCGTCTTATTGGCGCGCGCATTCGGCGTGATTAATTATCCGCAGCCTCCATCATATCGCGACTGTCGCGTACTTTTAACGGCGCGCCGGCGGGCAACTTGCCTCTGTGTCCTCCGTGTCTCGGTGTCCTCTGTGTTAATTTCCGGGTCCCTATGAGACGCGCAAAGGCGCGGTTGAAGATAGAGATGGCGAATTGGACCTGCCGATATCTAACGAGTCGCCGAGAAGTGTTCGTTCAGATAATCGCGATAACGATCGCGCAGAGCGCTCTTCAGCAGCTTGCCCGTGGACGTGTGTGGAAGTTCGTCGACGAAGATGTAGGCATCGGGAAGCTGCCATTTCGCGAATCGTTTGGCGAGAAACTCGTCCAATTCCTCGGGCCTTGGCTTCGGTTCGTTGGCGACGATGATCGCAACGGGCCGCTCTTCCCATTTCGGATGCGATGCGGCAATCACCGCGGCCTCTCTGATACCCGGATAGCCGACGATCGCATTTTCCAGGTCCACCGAGCTGATCCATTCGCCGCCACTCTTGATCAGATCCTTCGTGCGGTCCACGATGTGCAGGTATCCGTGCTCGGTCACGGTGACCACGTCGCCCGTGCGCAGCCAGCCGTCTTCGGTCCACTTGTCGTTTAACTCAGGCATGTTGAAGTAGCTCGACGCCACCCATGGCCCGCGCAGTTGCACTTCGCCCATCGTTTCGCCGTCCCAGGGCACCGGTCCTGTTGCGCTGATTACTCTGGCCTCTACGAATGGCACAGGCATTCCTTGCACCGCGCGAATGGCATACTCTTCGTCTTCTGACATCTCGCCCAGACAAGGGCGCAGACGGCAGACAGTCGCTATCGGCGTGGACTCGGTCATGCCCCACGCGTGAATCAGGCGGACGTTGTGCGCATCGAACCGGCGGATCAGCGATTCCGCGGGCGCGGAGCCGCCGACGATAAGCCTGAGATTGGGCGCGAGGCGCCAGCGCTGTGGATTTTTATCGAGTTCCGCGCAGACGGCCATCCACACCGTCGGTACTCCAGTCGACACCGTCACCTGCTCGCGCTCGCACAGATCGAGCAGGCTTTCCGCGTCCAGGTGCGGCCCCGGCAGCGCCTGCTTGGCTCCGACCATCGTTGCCGCGTAGGGGAAACCCCAGGCGTTCACGTGAAACATGGGCACAACCGGCATCGTACAGTCGTTTTGAGAAACGGCCAGCGAATCCGCCATCGCCAGGGCCATCGAATGCAGCACCAGCGCGCGATGCGAGTAAACCACGCCCTTCGGATCGCCGGTCGTGCCGGAGGTGTAGCACATGGCCGCGGCGTCGCACTCATTCAGTTGTGGCAGAGCGCAATCGTCCGGCGCGGTCTTGAGCAGGTCTTCGTAGTCCTCGTAGAGACCGGCTGCACATGCGCCGGTGCGTCGAACGAAAATGCGTTCGAAAGGCGCATCACTGACGAATTTTTGCAGCACGGGCAGAAGCACGTCGTCCACGATCAAAAACCGGTCTCCCGCATGGCGCGCGATAAACGCGAGCTGCTGCGGAGGCAGGCGCAGATTCAGTGTGTGGACGACCGCGCCTGCCAGCGGAATGCCAAAGTACGCCTCCAGGTGCACGCCGTGGTTCCACATCAGCGTGGCCACGCGTTCGCCGCGCTGCAAGCCTGCTGCGATCAGGGCGCGGCTGAGCTTGCGCGCGCGAATGGCCAGATCCGCATACGTACGGCGCTCGAGGCTCCGGTCCGGCATGCGCGATACGATTTGCACCTTCGGATACAGCGTCGCCGCGCGCTCGAGTATGGGCGCAAGCGTCAACTGAAAATCCATCATGGTGCTCTTCATGCGCAGAAACTCCGGAGCCGTCGCTTGGGACGGGATTTTATTCAACGCTCACGCTGCGTGCAAGGGAGATGGTCCGTCGGGCTTCATAAATCAACCGGCTTGTGGCAGATTGGCTCGGCTTCGTCGACAACTACCGAAGCGAATCGGGGTGCTAAATGTTCCAACCAGATCTGCTCAAGAGCAAACGCATTTTGATCACAGGAGGCGGCACGGGCCTGGGCCGCGCGATGGCGGAGCGTTTTCTGCAGCTCGGCGCAGCGGTTTACATCTGCGGCCGCAGGGCGGATATCTTGCAACAAACCTGCCGCGAGCTGGCTGACCGCACATCGGGCGAGATTGGCAGTTTTGTCTGCGACGTGCGCGAGCGCGATGCCGTCGAGCAGATGATCGGCAAGATCTGGGATGCCGGGCCGTTGAATGTGCTGGTCAATAACGCTGCCGGCAATTTCCTCGCCCGCACGGAGGAACTCTCGCCTCGGGCATGGGAGGCGGTGCTCGGCATCGTCCTCCACGGCACGATGAATCTGACTTTGGCTTGCGGCCAGCGCTGGCTGAAAGCGGGAAAGCAGGCGACCGTGCTGAACGTCTCGACTACGTACGCCGCCATCGGATCGGGCTCCGCTTACGTCGTGCCCTCCGCCGTAGCCAAAGCAGGCGTGCTCGCTTTGACGCAAAGTCTTGCCGTCGAATGGGGGCCGCGCGGCATTCGCTTGAATGCGATTGCTCCCGGCCCGATTCGCACGGAAGGCGCCTTTTCGCGCCTGCTGCCGCGAAAAGATCTGGAGCAACACGCGCTCGCCCGCATCCCGCTGCGGCGCTTTGGGACGCTCGAAGAATTCGCTAATCTCGCTGCTTTTCTCGTCAGCGATGGCTGCACGCAGATCAACGGCGAAGTCGTGGTGATGGATGGCGGAGAATGGCTGCAGGGTGCCAGCGAGTTTAGCTACGTCGGGCAGTTGCTGAGCGAATCGGATTGGCAGAATCTGCGTCCGAAAAAGAGCTGAGCGCGAATAACTTCGTCGCCCGGTGCGCCAGGAGTTGCCCTGATCTCGTGGGGTTACGCGTTCAATACAGTCGATATGGCAGGGGAAAAACTGCAGGGGCTTCTGTGGAAGAAAGTGTATGGAAAAATTCGGCGCCGCTTAGACGAGAACTTCCGGAACTTCCAGCCTTTGCTTACGGAACGCCCCTTCAAAAGCCTTTACGACCCGCGGATCGAAATCCGTGCCCGATGCCTTGGCGATCACGTCGCGCGCCTCGAAAGGCGAGATGCCTTTGCGATACGGCCGGTCGCTGACGAGCGCATCGTAAACGTCAGCCACGCTGATGATGCGCGCTTCGATGGGAATTTCTTCGCCTTTGTTGGGATGGTAGCCCGATCCGTCGAATTTATCGTGATGGGCCAGCACGATGGGCAGGATGCGCTGCAGCGAACCGCCGACCGGGCTCAGCAGATCCATTCCCTTATCCACGTGACCGCGCACGTGCGTCATTTCCTCTTCCGTCAAGCGCGCAGCTTTATAAAGAATCTCGCGGCTGGTCTCCAGCTTGCCGATATCGTGCAGCAGTGCCGCGGCCCGCACGTCTTCGATGCGGTCCTCGGACATGCCCATCTCTCCGGCGATTTGCGTGGCATAGAGCGAAACGCGGTAAGAATGATTCTGCGTAAATTTGTCGTTGGAGATGAAGTGATTCAGAATTTGCAGCACGCCGTGATAGGTTTCGCGAAGTTCGCGCAGCCTTCGTTGCCCGTGTTCGTAGAGAGTGCCGGCGGCGTAGGCTGATAGCATAAGGAAGCCGGCCCATATCGTCAGATCCGACCAGGTGAGCACGCCTTCAATTTCTCTTCCGAGCACGGTGGGGTGCAGGATGTGCATCCACAGGATGAGCAGAATGGAAGCGACCGAGGCCTCCACGGCGCGGCGCCGTCCGAAATAATATGCGGCAAAGAGCGTGGGCAGATTGTAGATCGTCAGGGCCATGCGCTGGCCCGCGATCAGTAAATTGATCAGGCCGGCCGACAAAACGATGGAAAGAATGAGCAGGAGTTCCTTATTCACCTCGGCTATGCCGGCGATCCAGTGCTTTTTCACGCGAACTCCCGCCCTTGCGAATGGAGGCAATACTTTCTCGCGGCGATAGGGTGTGAGGCTATAGTACCGAGCGTCGCCCTTGTCCGATGAGTAAAACGATTCCGCGCGTTATGAATGGAAGAGAAACGCAAAATCGAAGCCGCGAATGGTGACAACCGAAGACTTAGATCGAGCCTGAGCATCCGAGCGAACGTCCGCAATGTGCTCGATAGCGACAGCGCAGATCCGAGGATATGGAAGCAGGCGCCTCCAAAAAACGGAAAGCCCACCGACAGGTGGGCTTTCTAGAGGGGAGAATAGTTCCAGGCCTATGCGCGGAAGGCCTTGAAACTCGTTCCTCGGTCCGCAGTCTAGAAGATAGGGCTTCCGCGAGTCAAGAAAAGAAACACTTTAACATCGCAAACCATATCTGATTATTTATCAGGTACTTACCGGAAGAACCTCAGGTTTCGCTTTAAGGCCGTCACTTATCTCGGCGACTGAAGTATATAGAAATCCTTAACATCTACGGGCTTACTGTTAATGCCCAACTGGAGAATCTCCACGTCCGCATTGCGGTCGAATATCTTCCCCGGAGCCACGAACTTTGCCAGCAGCCGAAAGCCGCCAAACCCGATGGACGCGGCCAAAGCCAGCAGCATGATCGCACCGGTATCCACGATCGCCCCCACAACAATATTAGAAATGCTGGGATCGGTGAAATTCTGCGTCGGTTCGTTCCAGGTAACTTCTGAACTGTAATGGACTTGGTTGAGCAGGCCGGCCGCCGTTTCGCGCGACTGGACGCCCGAAAGCAAGGCGATCAGTGCACTCGAACGCGTGCCAAAGAGGGCTGGCTTACCCCTCGCCAATTCGGGATCAACGTTCAGCGCAAAAGACTTACCCAACTCGTTGTAACGATCCGCCGCTAACTGCTGTGTGGGATAAAGGATCAGCAGAAGCAGCCCTTCGGCAGGCGGTTGCCCGCCAGATGGTTTGTCCGAGAGCCGGTAATGGCCGACAACCGCTTCTGCGCTGCTGCCGAACCCGGCCCAATCGGTTTGATTCGCTGGCGCAGCCGGAAAAACCTGCGCCAGGGCCAACGGCCCAAGAACGTAGCGTTCCGAACCGGGTATCAAGCCTTCGCGGGGAAGAAAAGTGGCGATCGGCGGATAAGGCCGCCGGTCCGCTTGGGTAGCCAGGCTTTTTGCCAACGCATTCAGATCGGCAGAGGCCATTTGGGCGTTCCCGGCGTTCACGTCAATCATCAGATTGCCGACGACCAGCAGTTCATGGCCCCGCTTACCCGCAGCGTAAGAAGCAGCTGTAATCGGGGCGGGTAACGCCATATCGGGATCGCGGAAGAACGTAAAAGCGCCAAAAGCAGCGCTGGGATCGACCATGCGATAAAGCGTAACTGTGATCTTGTCGTTCCCGGTCGTATAGTCACGCCGTTCGCCGGAGGTAATCCCGTATTCGCGCAGGATATTGGCGCGCTCGCTCGCCAGTTGCTCGATCTGCTGGGCTGGAACCTGAGTCGGTGTACCAGACGCCGTCCACGTCCCTACAGATGACGGCAGCAGGTCCTGGGCAGCCAGCGGCGCACTCCACACGCCGCCGAGCGCTAACACAAAAGCGAACGCGAAAAGCAATGCTTTGCCCTTCATCCTATTTCCTTAGACACCGATTTCAACCTAAATGGTAACGCCGCGCGAGAAATCGCGCTACTGCGGACGAGGCGAGCTTACAGAGGGAGCGATGGTTGTTGTCAGGCTGTTGACGCTGCGCAGATATCTCTCAATCCCATGATAGAGCCCGTCGGCGGCGTGCTGGCGGTTCTCGGGCTTTTTCAGCCATTGTTCGTCGGCGGGATTGCTGATGAACGCAATCTCCGCCAGAACCGACGGCATATCGGCGCCTACCAACACCACAAACGGCGCTTTGCGCACGCCCCGATTTCGTTCCGGACGCTTGCCCATTTGCATCGAACTGGCCAACGATTCCTGGAGATCGACGGCCAGATCGCGCGATTCCTCGACTTTTTCGTTTCGCGCGATTTTCGTGACCAAATCCTGTAGGTCGTGTACGGAGCTTTGCGCGGTCGCATTTTCCCGCGCCGCCACCTCCATAGCCTGCGCGGAGGCGTTGAAATTCAAGTAGTAGGTTTCGATGCCACTGACTCGCGCGTCATCGCTGGAATTGGCGTGTATGGATATAAAGAGGTCCGCCCGGGCGTCGTTGGCGATGGCGGTACGCTGCTCAAGTCCGACGTAACGGTCATCCTGCCGTGTATAGACGATCTCGGCCGAAGGAAGGCTCCGCCCGATCAGTTTGCCCAGCCGCAGCGCCACGTCCAGGCACAGATCTTTTTCCATCAGCCCCGTCGGGCCGATCGTGCCCGTATCGTGGCCGCCATGTCCGGGATCGATGACAATGCGGCCGATCTTGAGTCCCAAAACGCGCGTCAGCGAATGTTCGCCGTTGCGCGTCGGTTTTGCGGCGGGCGCCGGGCCGATGTTATCGGCCTGGCTCTTTAGCGATTCCGAAGTTGGAACCGTAGCTGCGATCGCGACTTTAGGCAAAGCGGGCATCGGGAGCAGGGAAGCGGACGCCTTCGTTGAGAGAGGCAGCAAACCTGTCGCGGCACTCGGCGGTGTTTGGATGCGCGCCGTTCTTGGCGTGGGCGCCAGAGGAGTTGAAGCCGCTGGAACTGAGATCGCCGGCGTCGGCACGGCGGTACCCGCGCGAGTGGCGCAGACGCCACAGGCGCTGAAGCCACAGTCTTCAAGCTTGTTTTCCCGGCGGAATTTACTGGCGCCGCCGCGGTCGCCGCAGCCGTGCTGTCCGTCGGCCCGTATACGTCCACTACCAGGCGATCGGGATCGGCGAGCTCGAAGACCGAATAATCCTTCACCTTAGCTACATCCAGCACCACGCGCACCACGTCCGCGCGGTTTTGCGCCACGCGCACCGCTTTCAGGTAGCCGCTGGAGGGAATTTCGATCGGCTGGTGCACCAGTTCGTTGCTTAACTTGGCGTTTTCGATATCGAAATAGATGCGATCGGGATCAGAGATGCGCGCCGCCTGATATTTGGCCTTGCCGCCGAGCTCGATGATGATTCGCGTGTAGTTGTCCGCATTCCAGATGCGCACGTGGCTGACTTCGGAGTCTTGTCCCGGCGCAGAGGCACTTGCCGTTGCACTGCCGCTTGCGGCCGCCCCGGTCACGGCACTTCCGCCGATGGCATTGGCGCCTGCCGAAGCAGTGCTCGGAGCAGACGTGCTCGCAGCAGGACTACTCGCAACGGTTCCACCCGCTGCGGTGGTGGAAGCTGCGGTAGAGGAAGACGCCCGCGGCGCTGGCGGCGCCACCGCAGTCTGCACCGGCGCCGTCTTTGGCCTGGCGGCAGCGGCTTTTATGTCCGCGATCGCTTTGCGCACCTGCGGCCCGTAAGACGAGCGTGGATACTGATCGAGAAAATCCTGGTAAATCTTGAGCGCCAGGTCCGCTTGTGAAAGATTGTTCCTTCGGATCTCCGCGATGGCGAGCAGCGATACTTCCCGCAAACTCGATTCGGGATATTCGCGCATCAGGTAAGCATAGGTCTCGATGGCCGAATTGAAATACTTCGCCTCGAATTGCTCGCCCATCCTGCGATAAAGGTCGGCGACATTCTTGATGGCAGGAGGAACTTGGGTGGCGTTTGGCGTGATCAGGTAGACACGCCGGTAGGCCGAAACTAGATTTTCGTAATCTTGCAGGGACCGCTCGCGCTCGGTCTTCGCTTCGAGCGTAGCGCGCAGCGCCTCCGCACGCGCAAATTGTCCTTCAGCCGCTTCGCGCCGCGAACCGTTGTCTTCCTGCGCAGCCGCAGCAGGCGTGACAGCGCCCAATCCCAGCGCAAAGATCAACGCTAGAAAAAGACGGAACCAGTGCCGAAGCGAAACCGTTCCGTTTGCTGTAGTGGCGGCCTTTAGGCCGGCATCTTAGCTTTCTGAGTTCGCTAGCTAATTCCCGAAACCAGTTGTCATCACGAGCGAGCGGGACCCCAGCGCACGCTCTTGCGGCGTGCTGGCGGGCGAAGCGAGGGATCTGCTTTTCGCCTAGCTCAAAGAAAGAATAGAATCGCGAGTGTCGGATTCCGAGAAGCGAAGCGACGAGAAATCCGCAGTTTTTCTGCTGAGGGGGTTCGCGGCCTGCCCGATCTCATTCGTTCGTGAAGACTACCCGTCCGTCATCGGTCGTGGCGCGGTAGATCGGCCTGGAAGCCGCGTGCCAAGGCTGGTGTTGCGAACCGGGTTGGAAGTAGCTGCTGGTCACTTTTCGCACGTATTCGCGCGTCTCACGATAATCGGGAACGCCGCCCCAGCGATCCACTGCGCGGGGACCAGCATTATACGCCGCCAAGGCCTTGGGAAGGTCGCCATTATATCGTTCGAGCAGATTGCTCAGGTACGTTACGCCGGCTTCCACGTTTTGCGTCGGGTCGAACGGATTGTAGGCGCCGAAATGCTGCGCTGTTTCCGGAACGAGTTGCATCAGCCCCAGAGCGCCCTTGCGGAGATGGCGGATGCGTTCCAGTTCGATTCGGTGGAAATCACCGCGCTGACAAGATTGGGATCGACGTTATGTTTGTGCGCCGTTTCCTGGACGAGTTGGTGCAGCACTTCTCCGCCCAGCGGGTGAGCCTCCGGCGCAGAATTCGCAGAATTGGCAGCGTGCTGGTCCGAGCTGTTCGGTTTTGAATCGGCGCTCGCAGGATTTGAATTTGTGCCCGCGGAAGGCTTCGCGGCTGCCGATGCGGCTGCTGTTTTGGCTGTGTGCCGGGCATCGTCGTTGGTGTAGACCACGTTTCCGCGGTCATCCACGTAATAAGGCAACTGGGCGTGAACGGGAACCGCCAGCCGCCCGATGGCCAGGCAGAATACCGCGGTCGTGAGTATGGTCTTCATAGGCCAGGTCGTCATCGCTCGGGGAAGGCAGAAACTGCCAGTTTCCTGAAAATCAGTGAGAATCTGTCTCTCCGGGCGGATGGGCTACTTTCGCCCGAAAAACGTTTCTCGGCGCTAATGGGAGGATAGCATCCCCTCGATAAGGGGGTAAACCCTATCAAGGGCACTTTTTAGGTTGGATGTGTCTTTTCCGCCAGCCTCTGCCAGATCGGGCCGGCCGCCCCCTTGTCCTCCTAAGTCCTTGGCAACAGACTGGATAATCTTCCCGGCGTGCAGCCGGTTGGTCAAATCCTTGGTAACGCTCGAAAGCAGTGCCACCCGGCCGTCTTCGACCGCCGCCAGCACAAATACCCCCGAGCCCATCTTCTGGCGCAGGGGGTCCACCAGCTCCCGCAGGCCCTCCCGGGTCAGGCCCTCCACCTGGGCCGCCAGCACGGGGACATCTTTAACGCTGCGGACGCCCTGTAGCAGGGCGTCGAGCTTGCCGACTGCCGCCTTGCGCTGGACGGCTTCGAGCTGCTTTTCCACCTGCTTCTGGGCTTGCGCCAGCCGCTCCAGCGCTTCGTTGACCTCGCTTTCGCCCACATGCAGTCGTGCGGCGACTTCGGCCAGCAGTTCTTTCGAGCGCTGGTAATCGGCCAGCGCGCCTTCGCCCGTCAGCGCCTCGATGCGCCGAATTCCCGAAGCCACCGACTGCTCGACCGCGATCTTGAAGACGCCGATATCGCCCGCCCGCTTCACGTGAGTGCCGCCGCAAAGCTCCTTGCTGTAAAAGCCGCGCGGCGATCCGGGATCCGGAATCGTCACCACGCGCACGTTCTGCTCCGGATAGCGGTCGCCAAAAAAAGCCAGCGCGCCGGAGGCCAGCGCGTCATCCAGAGTGGTTATGTTCGTCTCGATGGCCGTGTTTTGGCGAATGTGATCGTTCACCTGCTGCTCGATGTCGGTCAATTCGGCTGGATCGACCGGAGCAAAATGCGAGAAATCGAAGCGCAGCCGGTCCGGCGCCACCAGCGAACCCGCCTGCTTGACGTGCGTGCCCAGGATATTGCGCAGCGCGGCGTGCATTAGGTGCGTTGCAGTATGGTTGCGCTTGTTGCGTTCGCGCCGCGTGGCGTCGGCCTCGCCAGCCACGCGATCGCCTACGCGCAGCGTTTCCTTGGCCTTCACGCGATGGGCCATGAGTCCGGTCACCGGATAATACGCGCCGCGCACCTCCGCCAGTTCCAGCGTACGTTCGTTGTTCCAGAACGTGCCCGTATCGGCGATCTGTCCGCCGGATTCCGCATAGAACGGCGTCCTGTCCAGCACGATTTCGCCTTCCGCGCCCGCGGGTAATTCGTTCACGAGCCCATTCGGCGTGATGATCGCCTCGATGCGCAAGTCGCGCGCGCTGGTGCCAAAGTAAAAATCGGGCTCGGTGCGAAAAGTTTCCGCCAATTTTGCGTAAGCCGGGCTGGCGGCTTCCTTGTGCGCGCCCTTCCATGAAGCCCTGGCTCGCTCGCGCTGTTCCTGCATGGCGCGATCAAAGCCCGCTTGATCAAATGCAGCCCCATGTCTCGCAGCGTATCCGTGATGAAATCGAGCGGCAAGCCGAAAGTATCGTAGAGACGAAAAGCCTTTCGCCCGGAAAGAAGTCTGAAGGGGGACAACCCTTTTTCCTGCAGCGAGCAGCTTGCGCGAGGTCATCTTCCAGCTTTCGCAGCCCCATATCGATGGTGTGCGCGAAGCGCTCCTCTTCGTGGCGAATCACGCCAGTCACGCGGCCAATGCTTTCGAGCAGTTCCGGATAAGGCTCCCGCATCTGCTCGGCGACTTGCCGCGCCATCTCGAAAAGAAACGGCCGTTCGAGTCCTAGCATGCGGCCGTGCCGCACCGCGCGGCGAATGATCTTGCGCAGCACGTAGCCGCGCCCTTCATTCGAAGGCATGACGCCATCGCTGATCAGGAACGCAGCGGCGCGGCTGTGGTCGGCAAGAATCCGCAGCGACGCGTCGCTTTCCGGCGCCGCGCCATACTTTTTGCCCGAAAGCTTGCTGGCAAAATCGATCAGCGGACGAAAAAGGTCCGTCTCGTAGTTGCTGATCTTGCCTTGCAACACCGCGGCGAAGCGTTCGAGGCCCGCCCCGGTATCGATGCCGGGTTTGGGCAGGGGGGCGTAGTTGCCCGCGGCGTCGCGATTGAACTCCTGGAAAACGAGATTCCAGATCTCCACGTAGCGGCCGCAGTCGCAGCCGAATTGGCAATCCGTGTGACCGGCATCCGAAGCCGCCGGACCCATGTCGTAGTGGATCTCCGTGCACGGGCCGCAAGGGCCCGTGTCGCCCATGGCCCAGAAATTCTCCTTGAGCCCGGGAACAGCAATCACCCGCGCTTTTGGCGCGCCCGACGTGAACCCAAAGCGCAGCGGCTTCGTCGTCGGGAGGCAGGTTCTTCCCTGGAGCGATCTCCGCCCCGCCAAAAACTGTGAAATAGAGCTTGTCGAGCGGAATGCCGAATCGTCCCTGCGCCGACGAAGTCACCAATTCCCAGGCAAACGCAATGGCTTCCTTCTTGAAGTAATCGCCAAAGGAAAAATTCCCGAGCATCTCGAAAAAAGTGTGATGGCGATTGGTGAAGCCGACGTTCTCGAGATCGTTGTGCTTTCCGCCCGCGCGCACGCATTTTTGCACTGAAACCGCGCGCTTGTAGTCGCGCTGTTCGAACCCAAGAAAAACGTCCTTGAACTGGTTCATGCCCGCATTGGTAAAGAGCAAAGTCGGATCGCCGATGGGCACAAGAGAAGAACTGCGCACGATGCGATGACCGTTCTGCGCGAAGTAATCCAGAAATGTGCGGCGAATTTCGTTTCCTGTGAGCATTTGTGTGGTTTCGTCTCGAATTATGGCAGACGCATCTAGTCCCCGCAACGCGCAGCAGAATTCGGCGAAGAGAGCCTTTGTAGCGCCGGGCTTTAGCCCGGCAAATCCTTGCCGCGAACAGGCTATGCCGCCCTGAAGGCCGGCGCTACACGCGGAATTTGTCATTCTGAGGCCCGTTTTGTAGGGCCGAAGCCTTGTAGCTCAGGTCGCGGGGTGCGAATTCTGCAGCCCGAGACCTGAGGATTTTCCACGCGAGGAATCTAAAAGCCTCGGGTCTGGCCCGACGGCAGGCCCCGACCCGAGCTACATACTGCCCGGTTCGAATCATCGAATCGTGCGAGCCAGCGCGACCACCGAAACAATCAGTCCGATGAGCGCCAAGCCGCAGCCGACGCTGGCAATCCAGAAAATCGTGCTCACGCGCTCTGCCAAAGCCTCAGTCGCGCGCAGCACGTCCTTCAAGCCTTGCTCCAGCTGGGCCGCTTGAGCGTCGTGTTCTTTGGCTTGGGATTCGAGGCCGTCGAGCCTGCCCTCCAGAGCTTCGAACCGTCCAGCATGGACGTCTTTGCGCGTACCGCCCGAACGCACGGACTGAATGTCTCGCCGCAGGTCGGCAATCGTCCCGATCAACTTACGTCCCAGTGAGATTGCGGAGAGAATGTCGCCCAGCATGGATGATAAGTCCCCTCGAAGGATTCTCTTTGATTTGAGGGCGGTTTGCTCAGACTTTGTCATTCTGAGGCCCGCCCGCAAAGGTCGACACCGTCGACCTTTGCGCCTAAAGGCATAGCGGGCCGAAGAATCTCTCCGATCACCTTCATGAGAGATTCTTCGGTGTACGCTTAACCAGCTCAGAATGACAACTTTGACGGCGGGCCTCAGCCCGGCAAATCCTCGGCGGCTTCGGGCACCGGCGCGGCGCGAAGTTCGCGGCGAATCACGCCGGGATCGAACCCGGCGCGCAGCAGCGAGCGATAAAGCGACGCCGCCTTGCGCTGATCGAATGGGCCACGCGCACTGCGCGTGCGCCGCTCGATCGCTTTGCGCACCATCGCGCCTTCGTCGAGATCGGCGAAGACCTGCGCGATGGCCGCATTGATGTGCTGATCGGGAACGCCGCGCTTGCGCAGTTCCTGCGCGATGCGGCGGCCGCCCTGGCGCCGCCCGCTGGCGCGGACGCGCGCGAAATCGAGCGCATATCGCGCATCATCGATTAGCTTTTCCTGCTTCAGCCGAGCCATAACGTGGCGGACCATAGCGGGCTCGAGCGCGCGGCGCTCGAGGTAAGTGCGCAGCTCGAAAGTGGAGTGCGCGCGGCGCATCAGCGCGCGCAGCGCCGCGGCGTAGAGTTCCGCTTCGTCATCAATTTTTCGCGGCTCGGAGCGCATGGCGCGCCCAGCATAGAAGCTTTCGCCGAAATCGGCAACGCGGCGGCATAGGTTCTGCTTTTACGGGTGCCCCACCCACTGCACGGGAGAAGTACGTGTTAGCCCAGCCTTTGCGCCTGAGCGCGAGCAAGGTTCGCGAGTTAAAAGAACGCGCAAAGGCTGGGGCTTTTGACCAGACGCCTGTTTGGATTGCCTGCGCGCTGCAAAATCCCCACCCTTTCCTGAAAATGCAGAAAGGGTAGGCTACAAGAGTGACGACAGCGCGGCTAACTCACCGTAGCAGCGCCTTGGTTGTCATTCTGAGGGCCTTTTTGTGGCCCGAAGAATCTCTCCTCACTTTAGGCAATCAGAGAAATCCCGTGCACAATCGTCCCCACCCGAAATGTTGCTTTTTAGAATTACGGAGATCGATGCAGGCGGTTCCCGAAGTAGTCCGTCCCCGGTGAGATGGCTATCGGAAAGTGTTAGCCGACTTACCTGAAAGGTCTTGGATGGAGATTTCGATTCCGTCGAATTTGGCGATTTGGAAGTCGATGTTAACGTGATCACCAGCCCTTGCGCTTGGGGCGTACATCACATTTAGATGTGTGGGAGTCAGCCATTTCATCTCCAAATTCATGGTCCCGTACTGATGTGAGAATTGTAGTACTTGTCCTAGGTGGGTCTGAGGAATCAAGCTCCTTGAGAAAAACCATGGTCGCATCATAGGCCGTTCCAGGGCCACCCCATTGTTGACTCTGAGCCGTCGCAAGTCAGTGCCCGTCCGGAGACTTAGTTTCCGCTGACCAAGTCGTTGCTACGTCGCCGTCCGGGCTGTCGCATCCAAGAACACACGCAAGAGCGATTGCAAGAACCGCCACTTTCAGCACGGTGTGGCACTTGTTTTCAGCAATCGTCATGGTCCTCGCGCGCCGTTGGATCAGGAATCTCAATTTGTTGGAGTGTATAAGGTCCCATTTTGTTCATCATTGAATCCCTGAGTAGTGCTGGCAACATTTGTCGCGGTATCCCGGGGTAATTGGGATCCTTCGCTCCGTTCGTGACAATTGCAATACAGGGTAAGCCTGTGACCGCAGTCCGAAAGAGTCCGCCTCTGGGAGCGGTTACCGGCTGCCGAACTGCTCGTATTCCGCCATGGTGCGCTCCATCTCCTCGCGAGCGGCGTCGGCGGCGGAGCGGATGCCCTGCACGCGCAGCTTGAAGTCGTCGGGGTTGGATGCGCGGCTGAGCGCTTCTTCGAAGCTGATGAGGTTGCGCGTGTAGAGATCGTAGAGAGATTGATCGAAGGTCTGCATGCCGTATTGGCTGGTGCCGGCGGCAATGGCTTCATGGATCATGCGCGTTTTTTCCGGATTGATGATGCAATCGCGAATGTAGCCCGTGGCGATCATCACCTCGACCGCGGGTACGCGGCCTTTCTCGTCCGCGCAGCGCACCAGGCGCTGGCTGACGACGGCCTTCAGCGTGCCGGCGAGCTGCAAACGAATCTGCTTCTGCTCCGGCGGAGGAAAGACGGCGATGATGCGCTGAATCGTTTCCGTCGCGTCCAAGGTGTGCAATGTGGAAAAAACCAAATGGCCCGGTTCCGCGGCCAGCAAAGCCGTAGCGATGGTTTCCAGGTCGCGCATTTCGCCGACGAGAATCACATCAGGGTCTTGACGCAACGCGGCGCGCAACGCGGTCGAAAAGTTTGCCGTATCGACCTCGACCTCGCGCTGATTGATGAAGCTGCGCTTATCGCGGTGCAAAAACTCGATAGGGTCCTCGATTGTGATGACGTGGTCGGAGCGCGTGGTATTGATGCGGTCGACCATGGATGCCAGCGTGGTGGACTTGCCCGAGCCGGTCGTGCCCGTAACCAGCACCAGCCCGCGCTGCTCTTCGCAAATCGTTTCGACCACCTTCGGCAGATTCAGTTCTTCGATCGTGCGAATCTTGGTCGGGATTACGCGCAGCACCATGCCCACGTTGCCCCGCTGCTGAAAGACGTTCACGCGGAAGCGTCCCAGGCCGGCCACGCCATAGGCCATATCCAACTCGGCAGTCTCCTTGAATTTTTGCTTCTGGCGGTTCGTCATCATGCTGAACGCCATGGAGAGCATCTCTTCCGGCGTCACGCGCGCATTGTCCCCCAGAGGAACGAGTATGCCGTCAATGCGGATGTAGGGATTGTTGCCGACTTTCAGATGCAGGTCCGAGGCTTTCTTCTCGACCGCCAAACGCAGCAGATCATCAATGCCTTGTGCCATGTGGGATGCAGCTCCGGGAAAAGTCTTATCGAAACTAGCATCGGGCACAGGGCGCGACAAGCGCAGGCGCGCCAGCCGTTCCCGCTTAGTTACTGCCGCTCTCTGTGCCCTTTGTGTCTCCGTGATCTCTGTGTAGATCGACGGTGTGTGCGCCCTAGGGATTCAGCGAAGGCATCGTGGCCGCGCTCGTGTTGGGCTACGGCTGAACTGGCCGGCCGTGCTTGTCGAAGGCGTGCACCGTCACGCTCGCGGCGCCGTCGCCGTACGCAGGAACGGCCACGCTGGTGATTCTTCGCTCCTTCTCGTTCATAGCCGAAAACGAAATCCGCCAAGCCGTCTCCATCGGAAACATTCCCTCGCGGAATGGCGGACGCAGCGTCCCCCCCATTTTTTCTACGTTTGCCCGGCTCGAGAGTTCGAATAGCTGGATTCCATCCGCGCCGCTCGACGCGCTCTGCTGCTCGGACGCCGCCCGCGCTCTTCGCAGTGCTTCGACCGAATCGATCCAGCCCTCGCGCAGAATGTTATCGCCGTCGCTGGGCCAATGCCGTCCCGAAGGCGCATCCACCAACGTTTGCCTGATACGCCCGCGGCACGGCACCGTCACGTAGAGGTTCTCTTGTTTGCTCCGCGAATGAAACTGCAGCCACCAGCCGCCATTCATCGCCAGCCGGCCCTCGGCGTTTGTTGCGGGCAGGCGGACCGGCGAAAAAGCAAGGTAAGCTCCTGAAATCATGTTGGACACAATGCGCATCACGCCCGCGTCTTCGGCCCAAGCTCTCGCGAGCGGCAGCGCCAGCTCATATGCCTCTTTGGCGCTCACCTCCCGAGGTCCCTCGAACTCCTTGATGCTGCGTTCGTGCGCGCGCTGCATCTTCGTTGCTTCCGGCTCGAAAATTGATAGCACCTGCTTCACCAGCGCCGCGGCCCCTCGAAGCGCCTCGTGCAAGTCCGCTTCCGTGTAGTAGGTCCACTGCATCGGCAGCGGCCCAATTCCGAAAAGTTGGAAAAGATTCACCGCCAGTTGAAAAGGCCGATCCGGCGTCGGCGCGAACCGCGGTGAAGTCAACCCCACGCCCAGCCCCATCGTGAATTCCTTGCTGAACGCCTTCGGCTTCTTGTCGATGCCCAGCGTCGCGAGCACGCCGTTCTGCGATCTCTTTGTGGAGCATCTCCCCATCCAGCGCGTCGGGATATCTTGTGTAGTCCGGGAACTCCTCTTTCAGCCACTTGCGCACGATGCGCGTGAAATCCACGCGTACAGACTTCCCCATTTTGGCGGGATCAAACAGAACCTTGTGCGCTTCGTGGGTCGTCATCAGGTGCGGAACGCCGGCAAGCGAGACTTGCGCGCGAACCTTCGCTCCGATCTCCTCGACTAACTCCATCCACGAGAGCACGGTCACGAATATTTCCTCCGGCGTGGCGCTTCCAGAATCATGCGCCTGGACGCTGCATGAGGCTTTCTTGCAACTTAAAGTGGATGCCGGTGGCCTTGGCGATTTCGCCAAGCGTCTTCTCGATGGAGGGATCCTTTGCATCGCGTGCTTCAAAGATCAGAAGCGCCGAAAGATCAAATCTATGTTTCCTCTGAAAAGACTTGCCGTCGAGCAGCAGCAACTTTGCCGAACTGCCTTCGCTCGCGCCTTTCCAGCGGAAGCCTTCTGCCGAAAGCAGGAAATGCAGGCTCTTGATCTGAGCGACTCCGAGATTCGTCAGTTCCTCGGCGATCTCGAGCGCGCGCGCAAATGGCGTTCCTTTGGTTCGCTCCGGCCGAAACTGCTTGAACCGTTGTTCTCCCGCGCGCGGAACTCGCGATCAGGTTGAGGTCGATCTCGGCGCGGTCGGTGGCTACCGCGCCCTCGCGCAACAGCCGCACGAATCGCCGGATTGCCGGAACAGGCTCATCCTGTTCGAGCGGAATCTTCGCAAAGGACTGGATCTGCATTCGTGCCGCCTCGGAAAGCGGGATACCTGCGCTTTTATTTTGTCGCAAGCCCCGGTCGAAAAGGCTAAGACTGCGGCCACGTTCGGCGTTCAAGATAATAAGCAGAAGGCTCCCCAGTTCCCGCAAAGCTGCAACAAAGCGCTAAGCATTTTAGAATTGGGCACTTACATAAAAATAAGGGAGGGGTGTAGGTCATGAGCCCGATTCTCGCGGCTAATCCGCCTTCTCGAGCAGGAAAAGCGGGTCGCGATCACGCGGCTTTTCCTTCATAAAGGAAGTCGCGCGTGCCCACATGTAATCGACGGGTGTATATTTTCTGACTTCGTCCTGTCGATTTGGCGCCGCTTTGTTCGACTTACATGTAGAGGCCGGAGCCGGGGCCGAATAGCGGCCCTAGTTGAGGGCTCGGCCGGGGATTTGATCACCGAGAAAAGGAGCCAGGAATGAGCAAAGTGCGAGTTTTGGTCGGCACGCATAAAGGGGCGTTCGTGCTGACCTCCGATGGAAAGCGCGAAAAGTGGGACGTCAGCGGCCCGCATTTCGCCGGCTGGGAGCTTTATCACCTCAAAGGATCGCCGGTAGATCCGAACCGGATCTACGCGTCACAAACGAGCGGATGGTTCGGGCAGATCATCCAGCGCTCCGATGATGGCGGCAAGACTTGGACTCAGCCAGGCACGCCGCCCGGCGAACAAAATCCGCAGCAGGGTCCCCAGAAAGGCGAGAGCAACAAATTCGTCTACAAAACTTCCCCCGAAAATGGAGGAAAGCCGCTCACCACCCACCAGTGGTACGACGGGACGCAGCACCCCTGGGAGTTCAAGCGCGTCTGGCATATCGAGCCCTCGCTCACTGATGCCGACACGGTCTATGCCGGCGTTGAAGACGCGGCGATTTTCAAATCGACCAACGGCGGCAAAAACTGGGAGGAGCTGCCCGGATTGCGCGGCCACGGCACCGGCCCGAAATGGCAGCCCGGCGCGGGCGGCATGTGCCTGCACAGCATCGTTCTCGATCCCAGCAATCCCAAGCGCATGTACATCGCCATCTCCGCCGCGGGCGCGTTTCGCACCGATGACGGCGGCAAGAGCTGGAAGCCCATCAACAAGGGGCTGAAATCGCAATATATTCCTGATCCAAACGCCGAAGTCGGCCACTGCGTCCACCACATTGCCGCGCATCCCTCGCGTCCCAACGTGCTCTTCATGCAGAAGCACTGGGACGTGATGCGCAGCGACGATGCCGGCGATTCCTGGCACGAAGTCAGCGGCAACTTGCCCACCGATTTCGGATTCGTCATCGACGTGCACGCGCACGAGCCCGAAACGATCTACGTCGTCCCGATCAAGAGCGATGGGGAACACTTTCCGCCCGATGGTAAGCTGCGCGTCTACCGCAGCCGCACCGGCGGAAACGAGTGGGAGCCGCTCACCAAGGGCCTGCCGCAAAGCGATTGCTACGTGAACATACTGCGCGACGCCATGGCCGTCGATTCGCTGGACAAATGCGGCATATACTTTGGAACGACGGGCGGGCAGGTGTACGCCTCGCATGACGCGGGCGACAACTGGGCGCCCATCGTACAGAATCTTCCGGCGGTGTTTTCCGTGGAGGTACAGACGCTCCCATGATTCGCGTGGTATTGCCGCCACATCTGCGGACGCTGGCGCACGTCGGCATGGAAGTCAGCATCGACGTCCAGGGCGCGATCACGCAGCGCTCTGTGCTCGACGCGCTCGAAGCTTCCTATCCCATGCTGTGCGGCACCATTCGCGATCACGATACCAAGGAGCGCCGGCCGTTCCTGCGCTTTTTTGTCTGCGGCGAAGATTGGTCTCACGAATCGCCGGACCATCCGCTGCCGCAGGAGGTGGCGGGCGGCAAAGAACCGTTTCTCGTCATCGGCGCCATCGCCGGCGGCTAACACCCCGGACTCGGTGCGCTCCCGTCAATTGTCATTCTGAGCGCAGCGTCGCGATCTCTCTTCCGAAAATCGTGTCTTTTCGATTTTCGGTCGCGACGCGAAGTCGAAGCGCGTATTTTGCCGCCGATGCCTTCCGGCGAATCTCTCTGCCTTCGGCGGGTGTCCTCGTTTTCAGGGGTGGGCGCTTTGTAGCTCAGGTCGTCCCGCCGGATGCTCTTCTCGGCGGGACGACCTGAGGTTTTTGTCAGCCGGCGTGCCGCATCCTCTTGCCGTGAACCTCCCAGGGGTCGTTTTCAGGGCAGTCCTTCTCTTGCTTTTAACGTAGCGCCGGGCTTTAGCCCGGCATCTGTTCCAGAGCCCGTGCGGCTCCACGGCCTGTGCCTCACGCCTCGTTTTTAAGCATGGGTCCGACGGTTCGCCGTGCGGCCCGCACTCGGCGCTCTCCCGCCCAAGTTGTCATTCTGAGCGCAGCGTCGCGACGCATCTCTCTTCCGAAAATCGTGCCTTGCGATTTTCGGTCGCGACGCGAAGTCGAAGAATCCCTCTGCCTCCGGCGGCGCGCTGAGACGCATTGCGCACTCACTCATAGCGGCATAATCACGGGCTCGTCGCGGGGAATCGCGTCCAGCGTCGCCTTATCGATGTTCAAATGCGCCATGACGAGCTCCGGCGGCGTATGCGTCAGCCATTCGGAAAGCGAAAGGTCCTGGTAGAAACTGCTGCGGAACATCTCCAGAAACTTCAGATCCGTGTTGCCGGTGTTCTCGATGTAATGCGGCAAAGTTTGCTGCACGTAGCCGACGTCGCCGGCCTGAAAATCCATGGTTCGCGCGCGTCCGCCGGTGGCGAACACAGTCATTCGGCCTTGTCCGGCGAAATAGTATTGCCATTCGTCCGCGTTCTGATGCCAATGCAATTCGCGGATGCCTCCCGGATGGACCGTCACGATAGCCGACGCAATCCTCTGCGATACCTTGAACTGGCTCGAATCCACGACGCGCACTTCGCCGCCCTTGGTGCGGTTCGTGACCGGCATCTGCAGCGTGCGAAACGCGAAATCAGTTTTGGAAGGTCCCCGCGTTCCCGCGGCAGCTTTCTGATCGGCCTCCAGCGGGCCCGGAACTTCGCTCTGAAAAATGAACAGCTCCCTTGGGGGCAGCTTGTCGAAACCCTTCTGCGGAACGCCAAGACTTTTGGCCAGCACATCCTTGGGCGTGTGCGCCATCCAGTCGGACAGCAAAACGGTGGCATACTCCGAAAAATTCCCATCGTCGAAAACGAGCAGGAACTCCGCGCCATCCGGATTCAATCCCTGAATCGAGTGCGGGATTCCGGTGGGGAAGTACCAAAGATCGCTTTCCTTCACGTCGGCGACGAAGCTTCTGCCGTCGTTATCGATGGCCGTAATGCGCGCGCTGCCGTAGAGCATGTAGGCCCACTCCGCGGCGGTGTGCCAATGCAGCTCGCGAACTCCTCCCGCGGTGAGCCGCATATCCACGCCGGCCATGGTTGTGGAGACGGCGAGCTCGCGCACGGTGACCTCGCGCGACCATCCGCCCTGATGCAGCCGCTTGTGCGCGATCGAGAACGGATACTTGAATGTCTGCACCCCGCCTGCATCGGTCGGCGGCGGATTGCGCGAATCCGCATTCTGCGAATCGAGCGCGGCGTTCTTGGGCCCGGGCTCGCTCGCGTCGCGCGCGGACCCCGGTTTGGTGGATGACTCCTGCGCGAACACATTCCCCACGGCGCTTACCCCAGCCAGCGCACTCGCGCCCGCCAGTGCGCCCGAGCTCACCCCCAGAAAATCCCGCCGCGAAAACTTCGAGTCACTCTGATCGTCAGCCATCAATTTCCCTCCTGCATTCATTGGCTCCTGGCGAATGATTCTACGCCAATTTGTGCATGAGTTCGGCAGCAGAGCGACTGCTGCATTGCAGTTTGCGCAACGAACCCTCGGAGCCGTAAGTCAAAGCCCGTGTAGCCCAGCCTTTGCGCCTTCAGTGCGAGCAGCGCTCCAAGCAAGGACGCGCGCAAACTGGCTTTTCCTGCTTTTGTTTACGGGCTTGCACCGCACCCGTGGGTCGTTTTACGGGTGGGCCGGTCCGACACAGCAAATTGACAGCCCGTCACAAAAAGCGTAATCAAGAGGGGGCGTCTATCGCCTTGCGATCATTCTGACCATATCGAATTACTCATGAGGGTGTTTTCATATCTTCTGGGGAAAGGAAGGCCTAGGATGAAACGGTTCGTATTCGTTGTTGCGTCTTTCGTTCTCTTGGCCGCTTCAGCACCGCTATCAGCGCACCACGGCAACGCTGCATACGACGCGGCCAAAGAAGTCACCGTGATGGGAGTTGTCACGGAATGGATCGTAGCCAACCCACACAGCCTTCTAAAATTTGACGTGACGGATGATAAAGGAAACGTCGTGCATTGGATCGTAGAAAGCGGTGCTGCAAGTGTGAACCAGGCGCGCGGCGTGCGTCTCACCAAAGGGTTATTAAAGCCCGGAGATAAAGTGACCGTCACGATGATGGTAGCCAAGAATGGCCAACCGGTCGGGCGCATCCATCAACTGGTGCTGCCAGACGGCCGATTGATGGTTAACGATCTCCCGTAATCAGGCGTAAATACGGAGGCTCCCCAATGCAGAACTTCTTAGCGAGAGCCATGATAATGGTTCCGGTCTTGATGTTGTCATCGTTTGCGCGCGCCCAAGCGCCTCCGCAGTCAAGCGGAACGCCTTCGAAATCAAGCGAAACAAAAGATCACAAGGGACTCCCCCCGATCTGCCAGGGAGAAGCCAATCGCTTCAACTGCGCCTCAGCCAAAGTCGAGGGCACGAAGGATGAACCCGCTGTCGATTCTTGGGGCCGGCCCGTAGCTCCGCCTGCACAAGGGCAAAAATCAGCGCCAGCCCAGCGGCACGACGTTTCCGGCACATGGCAGGTGGACGGGGCCGACGAATTCGGATTCCGAATCATCGGCGTATTTGGCGCCGGATCGATGCCGTCGGATGGCTATCCCGAGCATGAACCGCCCTACACGAAAGAGGGACTGGAAGCCTATCACCGCAATAAGCCGGTATTTGGAATGACCGCGGTGCCTGCGGCGCAAACAAACGACCCACTCGACAAGTTTTGCGATCCGCCCGGCTTTCCCCGTGACGATCTCCATAGATTGGACTCAATAGAGCTGCTTCAAACGCCTCAACAGGTGGTCGTCTTGTATCCGCGTGACAAGCATTGGCGGGTAATCTGGGCCGATGGCCGGGAGCTTCCCAAAGACCCCGATCCCACATGGGACGGCTACTCGGCCGGCAAGTGGGTCGACGACACCACCTTTGTTGTGCAGACGAATGGCACAGATGAGAGGACTTGGCTCGATAACGCCGGCCGCCCGCATAGCGACGCTCTGCGCGTCGAGGAGCGGTTCCACCGCGTCGACCACGATCACATGCAGCTGACGGTGACGCTTGATGATCCGAAGATGTATACCAAACCCTGGGTGGCACTGGACAAACAGCCTTTCAAATTGATGCCACCGGATTTCTCCTTGAACGAGACGCGTTGTTCGCCTTCAGAGCTGGCGAATTACGACAGTCTGGTCTCTACCCCCATCGTCAAATAACAGTCCGCATTTTGGTCGCAGCCACGTGTAGCCTTTGCGCCTCTCAGCAAAGGCTGGGGTTTTCCGCCGCCTACTGCTTTGGCTTAGGCGGGTCGTATCGCCGGTTGCTCACGCTCACCGGGTGCGTGTCACCGCGGTGGCATGTGTAGCAGGTTACCTCCTGGGTCCCCACGGGGAAGACGCCGGTGCCGGGAAAATTTGAGTTGATCTGCCGCACCAGCATGATCATCTTCCGCGCGATGTCCTTACGCGGGTTGATGTCTACCTCTTGCGTCCTTCCGCCGCCGTGACAGTAGTTGCAGTCCACGTTGAGGGCGTCGCGGAACTCGCCCATCAGCGAATCTGCGCCGTGTACGTGCGTGTCTGGGGGCAACAGCTTTAAACTGACCCCTGGTCTCTGTTCTGGGGGTGGGTCGCCCAACGAGTTACCCCGGTTGTAGAATTTCCTTGGCGCCATTGTCTCCGGCTTTACATTTCCCCGATGGCATGTGATGCAATCCACTTCGTGATATCCCTCGGGAAAAACTCCGGCGCTGCTCGGGAAGCTCGTATCGATCAGCCGTACCATTGCGATCATCTTGCGCGCCATTTCCTTCTTCGGATTGGTATCGGCCGCGAAATCGCCTTCCGCATGACAATAGGCGCACTGCACTCCCAGCGCCTCATTGAAGTTCTGCATGACGAAGGGAATATCGGAGTTCGGGGCGAGGAGTTTCAGGTTCTTCGGGGCCGGTGGCGGAACCGCGCCGCGGCCACCCGGTTGCTGAGCGAACAGCGGCACTGGCACAAGCATCCCTGCTGGCAGGGCAAGGCAACCGGCCAAAGCGAAAGCGCTGATCGAGAGTGCTCGGTTCATCTTTCCTCCATCTCTGTCAAATGGCTTCCGGGTACGCCCTCTTGGATGGCTTCGCGCGGCCAGTTTTCAAGCAGTGGAGGCCAGTCTAGCCGCCACCCAAAATCCAGGAGGGATAATACTCAGGAATAACGGCTATGTCATTCAGAGCTTGGTTGCCTTGCGGTTAGCGGAAAACTGGCGGGTGGGTCAGGCTTGCCGCACCCTTTTACTCTCGCGATAAACGAGCCTCCGAACGGGACTTACTGAGCTGCTAAGTCGAGCGCCTTTACTCGTGCGGTAAAATAGATCTGACGCTCGCGAAGAAACGCTCGCGTGGTGTGTGCGCATTCTCCGCCAGCGCTTCAGCCGAACGGTGCGATGTCTTCGTTTTCTGCTTCGCGCAAAATGACGATCCGACCAGTCCCGCGAAAAGCTACCAACACGCTTTTCACGGTACGAGTCGTCCCGAGCGAATCAACGTGAGCCGAGGGAACTCTCTTTCTTGTGGGCCTCACGCAAAAAAAATAGCAGCCTAACCTGCAGGACCCGCCAGAATCAGTTAATTCGAACAAACCACTCCTGCCGCCTTGTCTTGTGATCAATTCGCGACGGAAATTGTCCCCGGCTCTGAGCCCGCTGTGTTAAATCCCCGTTTTCCAGCAATAATTTTGTCTCGCGGGGCGCCTGGATACCGCACGCCCGCAACTCCCGTAGAATGCGCACTTACACAAAAACAGGGAAGTTTCGGTGCCCAAGCCTTCCGTGGCAGGACGAATGAGACAATCAGAAAATGGAGAACCTTCATGGCAGAAAAACGTGACTACCAGCGCTTCAAGCCCAACGAAATCGCCCGGTCATTTCCAGACACGGCAGACACGCTGCTGCTGGATACCTACCTGACCAACGAAACCGCTGCGAGCGCCCGAGTCTTCCGCGTCTACCGGGAGACACCTCCGCATTATCATGCGGGCTCCGACGAGTACCTCTATGTTCTTTCGGGGAGAGGTACTTTCTGGATGGGCGACGCTTCAAACGGAGGGGAGTTCGCTCCCGGCGACCTCCTCTTCTTCAAGCACAGGATCGTTCATGCTCTGCCCAAAATTCTTGAGGAGCCCGTTGTCTTTCTTTCGTTTGACACACCGAGACGCGACCCGAAAGACATTATCTTCGTCAACCCTGAGGACGGCACGCCGGAAAGCTTTATCCGACCAAAAGAACAATGAGCAGTTCGTCTCTTCATTGCATTCGGGGACGCCGCGGCGTATGTTGCGGGCGGGCGCGGGGTAAGGAGGTCAACGTGAGACTCACCTCCAAGCGAGGCATTTGGAGGCGAGGGATTCTGGAACGCCGGATTCTTTGGCAAAAGATTCTGAGCAGCGTGGGAATGGCGGTTGTGTGCCTCGTGGTCGCGGCAGCGGCGCATGGCCAGGCCGGGGCGCCGAGCGGGCAAACGGCTCCGCCAGCGGGCAGACACAGCCATACGGCGCAGCGGCTTCGGCGGGGAAGCCGCTGATGTCCGACCAATTCTTCAAGAATGTTCAAGTCCTCAAAGGAATTCCGGTGGACCAATTCCTGGGGACGATGGGTTTCATTGCCGCGTCGCTGAGCGTGAACTGCACGGAATGCCATCAGGCAGCAGGCCGAGGCATGGTCAGGGATTATGCCGCGGACAATCCGAAAAAGCAGAAGGCGCGCCAGATGATGCTCATGGTGAAAGCCATCAATCAAGCAAATTTCGGCGGTGCGCACAGGGTGACCTGCTGGACCTGCCATCGTAGCGATACACAGCCTCCCGAGACGCCGAGTCTGGCGGTGCAGAATGGCGCTGTAGCTGAACGCGATCCGAATGACATTGAAGTTCCGGAGGAGCCGATTCCGTCACCGACCGCCGATCAGATTCTCGACAAATATATTCAGGCGCTCGGCGGGGCAGAGCGACTGGCCGCGATCAGCAGCCTTTCCGCCAAAGGAACCTACTCGGGCTTTGACACCGATCTCGGTAAGGTACCTGTAGAGGTCTTTGCGAAATCTCCGGGGCAAAGCACGACCATCGTGCATCGTTCGGAGAAGGCGCAAAACATCACCACCTTCGACGGCCACAATGGCTGGATTGCGATGACCAATACCATACTTCCGGTGAAATCGCTGACTGGAGGAGAACTCGACGGCGCGCAATTGGATGCGGAGATGTTTTTCCCCGCCGGGATCAAGAAATATCTCCACGATTTTCGCGTTGGCTTCCCGCCCACGAGCATTGACGACCATCTCGTGCAAGTCGTCCAGGCGACGGCGCCCGGCGGAACGCGGGTGAAGTTATTCTTCGACGCAAAATCGGGCTTGCTGGTGCGGGTGGCGCGGTTTGCCGAGACACCGCTTGGTTTCAATCCTTCGCAGATGGATTATTCGGATTATCGCGACCTCGCCGGCGTCAAGGTGCCGTTCCACTGGACGCTTACGTGGACCGATGGGCGCTCCGAGTTTGAGATGACCGACGTGCAGCCGAACGTGCCGCTCGACGCGGCCAAGTTCGGCGAACCCATGCTGCCGAAGCCCGCCACGCCCTAGCCGCAGGGCGATGCGAACGATTTGAGTAGAGGTTTTTGTATTCCAGGCGTAACTTAGTCGGAAGGGCAGGGGAGGGAGCGCCTTGCTGTCTTCACGAGCGCCGAAGCGCGAGGTATCTTCTTTTGTTTCTTCGTGCCCCTACACCCGTGAACGATTCTTTTAGCGTGTCATTCTGAGCGGAGTGTCGCGACGTTTTTTGCCGGAAATCGCTGCTCCGCGATTTCCGCCGACGCGCAGTCGAAGCGCTATTTTGCCGCCGACGCTTTTCGCCCGAATCTCTCCTCAGACGGCGGCCTTAAGAGCGGTCCTGGCCACAGCAAATTTGCGCGGGGCCCTGGGGATTTGCCTTGTCCGAAGCGCTTTAGCCGCCGAAGCGCGGTCAGACGGGCGCTAAAGAAGTCCGCAGGTGCGCGGCGGTGAGGTCGATGATTTCCGGCAGCGTGATCTGCGGCCGGAATCCGGTGAGCGCGTATAGCTTCTCGACCGAAGGCACGCGCCGCTGCATATCTTCGTAGCCGCTGCTGTAGGCATGGTCGTAGGGCGTGTACAAAATCCGGGAACGGCTCCCGATGCCGCTCGCGAACGAGCAGCGCCAGCTCTTCGATGGAAATTTCCTGCGTGCTGCCGATGTTGAAGACTTCGCCGAAGGGCTGCGCGTCGATCAGCCGGGTAACCGCTTCCACCGTATCGCGGACGTCGCAGAAGCAGCGCGTTTGTTTGCCGTCTCCATGGATGGTGATCGGGGCGTCTTCGAGGGCCTGCCGAACAAAAGTGGGAAGCACCATGCCGTAGCGCGCGTTCTGCCTGGGCCCGACCGTATTGAAGAAACGCACGACAATCGCCGGCAGCTGTTTTTCTTCCCAGTAAGCGAGCGCCAAAAACTCGTCGAGCATTTTCGAAGCGGCGTAACTCCAGCGGCTTTTTCGCGTCGCGCCGAGCACCACGTCGTCGTCTTCGCAGAAGGGAATCTTGTTGCTCTTGCCGTAGACCTCCGACGTGGACGCGATCAAGACAGGAGTGCGGTTCCTGGCTGCGGCTTCCAGCACGACGTGCGTGCCGGTTACGTTGGTTTCCATGGATTCGACCGGCTTCTCGAGGATCAGCTTCACTCCGAGCGCAGCGGCAAAATGCACGACGAAATCGCTCTCGCCGATCAGTCGCTCGACCGTGTCGCGTTCCTGAATGCTGCCGAAGTGGAAATCCACCGCGCAGTTATCCGACCAGATGCGCGATGTTTTCGAGGCTCCCGGTCGACAGATTATCGAGCACGGTGACGCGCTCGCCTCGCGCGACGAGCCGTTCCGCGAGATGCGAACCGATGAACCCTGCGCCGCCGGTGATGAGGAAACGCATTTTCAGTCGGCTCCCTTGCGATATTCGGCGTTTTCAAAACCCAGCCGAGGGATGGGCCGCCAGCGCCGGTCGCCGCGGAAATAATCGATCTGGCCGCGCAGGCGCCAAAAGACGTGTAGAAATCGGAACGGAAAAACTTCGAGCGCCGACAAAAGGATCAATTTCATTTTTTCCGGCGCGGGATAGCGAGGGTAGCGCCGCTCGCTCTGGCGGATCGAAAGGATCGAAAAAAATATGGTCAAGCCATAGCCTCCGCCCAGGATCACCGGCGCGAGTCTCCAGTTCAGGCAGCCGAGCATTGCGGCCAGCAGGATCGAAATCCACGCGATCGATTCCACCAGCGGCACCAGCAATTCGTAAATCCACAGCCACGGCAGCAGCACAAAACCGATGCGCCCGTATCGTGGCCGGAAGAGCATCCCGCGAAAACGCCAGAGCACGTCGCAAAGGCTGTTGTGCCAGCGGGCTCGCTGGCTTGCGACGTAGCGATAGTTCGGCGGAACCTCGGTCCACACCTTGGCATCGGGAGCAAAGCGAATGCGGTTGGGCAGATTGTTGGCCAGGATGTAGCGGTGGATCTTCAACGTCATGTCCATGTCTTCGGCCAGGCAATTAGCGTAGCCGCCCACGGCTCGCAGCACGTCCGTGCGGAAAAGTCCCAGCGCCCCGGAGATATTCGGGGTCATATTCACGAACGACCATCCCAGCCGCGACATGAAGAAGGCGCGCGCATATTCGATCACTTGCGCGAATTCGAAATAATCGCGAGGAGAATGGATGGCGCGAAGCTGCCCGCGCGCGACGTCGCAGCCATTCACCGCATGCAGACTGCCGCCCACTGCAATCGTGCCGGGGTCTTCCAGGACGACGCCGATCATGCGTCGCACGGCGTCTTTTTCGAGCAGGCTGTCGGTGTCTGTCACCAGCGCATATTCGCCGGAAGCGATTTCCAGCGCTGCGTTGGTCGCATCGCCCTTGAATCCCGCGCTCAGCTTGCGAACCACCACGAGCCGCGGATCGCGCGAACTGCGCCACACGCTCAGAATCGGGCGGTGCGGCAGCTTCGAGACAATCTGCGAGTCGTCGAGCTCCAGATCGTAATTGTTTTGAAGCAATTCAAACGTTGCGTCGGTGCTTTCGTCGTCCACGAAGAGGACTTCCAGGTTCGGGTAGTCCAGTTCGAGGAACGCCCGCGCCGCGCCGAGGATGCAAGCTTCTTCGTTTTTTGCCGGCGCGATGATGGTGACGCGCGGCATCGGAAGATGGGCGAGCGCCAGATTGCGGACAACGGCCGATTCGCTGTGGCGCTTGCTATAGCGGAACGCGAGGATCATCAGCGCGATGTAGCTGATCGTGCTGCCGGCGTAATACCAGAAGAATACCCAGTTCGCGCGAGCGATGAGCCGGCCGAAGGACGGCGCAGGAGCAATGATCGGGCCGATATTAGGCCCGAGGTTAGAAACGAAGTACGGGCCGAGGCTTGAAGCGATCATCGGGCCGAGGCTAGAAGCGAAGGACGCCCCGAAGTTAAAACCGAACAACGTAATTCACCCCATAGGAATCGCTCGCCAGATGATTTGCCCCGTACAGAACGCGGAAGTAATAGGCGCTCACGCTGGTGCTCCTCGTGAGCCAATAGCGCGCTCCGCCGCCGAATTCGCGCGAGGAAACGTTGTTGATCTGGAGGACGTTGGAAAGCTCGGAATCGAAGCCGACTCCCGGAGAGACGCTGAGCCTGCGCGTGAGCGGAATGTTCAGCTTCGCCCCGCCCGAGGGCGTCCACGTGCTCGCGGCGCCTATGGTCTCCCGGATAGCGCCGGCGCGCAGCGTGAGGGTCCAGTCGCGCGGAAAATAAATGATCGCGGACGGGCTGACGAGCAACACGTTCACGGTCGGCGAAAAATTGTAGCCTCTGTCGGTCAGGCTTAAAGTCGTTTCCAATGCGCGAAGCAGGCCCGCGCGACGCATGGAGCCGCGGTCGGCTTGGTAAACCGTGCGCCCTATCTCGAGGGATCCTGACCATGTATTCGTGGTGCTGGTGTTGGAATTAAGGCTGCCTCCGGCGGTCAGATATGTCTTTCGGTCTGGCTTCCACGTGAAATACGAACCGCCGCCGCCAAAGCGCTCTCCAAAATAGCTCCCGCCGGTGGCGATAGCGTCCAGCGTCAATCGCGGAAGCAGCCGGATGGTTGCGTCCATCGACGCGACGCTTGACGTTCGGCCGGTGCTGTAATTCTGTCCGTCGAAGCCGAAGGTAATTTGACCCGCCATGCGGTCGCCATCGCGATTGGTTTGGGCGTGCGCCGCCGTCGCCAGAAAGACACAGGCGACCGCGACGGAGGCGATTGCGACGGCGATCTGTTTGAGAGCCATATGCTCCAGTGCAAAGCGAAGACACGAGCGGCGCTGCTGTTCACGCCTGCTTCACACAAATGAGCGTAAGGGTAAGGCTGTAGAAAACGAATGGTAAGGTAAGCCCATTCGCGGAGGGAGCTTATGGGTGGTACGGCTACTCCTGAAGTACAGAAACGGAGCCACGCGCCTGGTACCAAAGGTTTAGAACTCCCTCGTCGCACAGTTCCTGCGCTCCAGACCGAAGCGATCCTAAGGTTTAAACGTAGCGCCGCGGCCTTTAGCGCGGCATCCTTGCCGACAGCGGGTGCCCCATCCTCTTGCCCTGATGGCCATGAGTTCCGAAGGGAGCTAGGGAAGGGTTGTTTTTAGGGTTGGGTCTGTAGCCCATGCCGAGCTGACAAGTGACGGGTTTGAATGCCGGTCTGCTTTTGGTCTAAATGTAGCGCCGGTTGCTGGTCTAGGGCTTCAGCCCGGCATCCGGGGTTTCGCCGTCTCTTAGCCCAGGGCGCCAGCGGGAAGATTGCATTCACGGGCGGAACATCGTAGCCTCAGACGATTCCGGGGAAAGCGGAAAAGAAAAAGCAGATCCCTCGGGCCGCACTTCTTTTAGCGCCAAAGCATGGCTTTGGCTGGGGCTGGCCCTCGGGATGACAACGTCGAGGTAAGAAAACATGGCGAGAGGGAAAAAGCGAGCCGTCGGACGGCGAGAGTTCCTTAAGGGAGTAGCGGCGGGAGCCGGCACCCTTGCGGGTGCAGGCGCGCTGGCCGCGAAGGCCGCGGCGGCGGCACCGGCCGCGCCGGCGCGCGCATTCCCCCTCCCGGCCGTGGAGGGCGATCCGCCTCCGACAACCGGCGAAGTGCTTACCGTCGACCGCACCGGTTCCGACTTCATGGTGGACGTCTTCAAGTCGCTCAACCTCGAGTACGTTTGCGCGGTGGCGGGTTCGAGTTTCCGAGGGCTGCACGAATCGGTGGTCAACTACGCCGGCAACAAGAATCCCGAGTTCATCACCTGCTGTCACGAAGAGTCTTCGGTGGCCATGGGACATGGCTATGCCAAGATCGAGGGCAAGCCGCTGTGCGTTTTTGCGCACGGCACGGTTGGCCTGCAGCATGCTTCGATGGCCATCTACAACGCGTTTTGCGATCGCGTGCCGGTGTATATCGTCATCGCCAACAATCTGGACGCGCTCACGCGCGATCCCGCTTACGGCGAGTGGCCGCACAGCGTGCAGGACGCCGCCGCGATGGTCCGCGATTACACGAAATGGGACGACCAGCCCGCTTCGCTGCAGCATTTTGCCGAATCCGCGGTGCGCGCTTACAAAATCGCCATGACGCCGCCGATGGCTCCGGTGCTGCTGGTGGCCGATAGCGAACTGCAGGAAAACCCGATCCGCGCAGACGCCAGGCTGAGCATTCCGAAACTGACTTTGCCCGCGCCGCCGGTGGGCGAATCCGGCGCGGTGGCGGAAGCGGCGCGGATGCTGGCGCAGGCGGAAAATCCGGTGATCGTGGTGGGCCGCAACACGCGCACGCAGGCCGGAATCGATCGGCTCGTCGAGCTGGCCGAAACGCTGCAAGCTTCGGTGATCGACATGAACGACCGGATGAATTTCCCCACGCGCCATCCGCTGAACCAGTCCGCGCGACGCAACGCCGTGGTGGCCAACGCGGACGTGATACTGGGACTGGAGGCTTCGGATTTCTGGAGCGCGGTGAACACGTATCACGATCAGGTGCACCGCAGTTCGCGTTCGCTGATCGAAGCCGGACGCGAAGCTGATCAGCATCACCGCCGGCGATCTTTACACCAAAGCGAATTATCAGGACTTCAACCGCTTCACCGAAGTGGATATGGCGATTGCGGGCGAAGGCGAGGCGACGCTGCCTTCGCTGATCGAGCAAACCAAGCGTCAGATGACGGCGGAGCGCAAGCGCGTGGCGCAGGATCGCGGCGCCAAACTGGCGGCGGCGCACCAGAAAGCTCTCGAAGCCGCGCGCGACGAAGCGGCCTATGGCTGGGACGCCAGCCCGATCAGTACGGCGCGCGTGAGCGCCGAGCTTTATGCGCAGATCAAAAACGAAGATTGGGCGATGGTGTCGATCCTCCAGCACTTCAGTTGGTGGCCGATTCGGCTGTGGGATTTCAATAAGCAGTACCAATTTCTCGGCAGGCAGGGAGGCGGCGGCGTCGGCTACAACGCGCCCGCCACGGTGGGCGCGGCGCTGGCCAATAAGAAGTATGGCCGGCTTTCCGTGAGCATTCAGGATGATGGCGATCTTCTGTTTGCGCCGGCGGTGCTATGGACCGCGGCGCATCATCGCATCCCGCTGCTGAGCATCATGCACAATAACCGCGCGTATCACGAAGAGATGATGCACGTGCAGCGCATGGCCGACCGGCACAATCGCGGCATCGATCGCGGCGGTATCGGGACGACGTTCACGGAGCCCAACGTGGATTTTGCGAAGCTGGCGCAGGGCTTTGGCGTCTATGCCGAGGGGCCGATCGAGAATCCCGCGGACTTGGGCCCGGCGATCAAGCGCGCGATCGCCGTCGTCAAGCGCGGCGAGCCCGCGCTGCTCGACGTGGTCACCCAGCCTCGCTAGCCGCTAAGGCCGCTCTTGTCATTCTGAGCGGAGTGGCCGCACCCTTCGTTTTTAAGATCGGTTCTTCGGTTTCTGTGCCGGCGGCCACGAAGTCGAAGCATCTTTCTGCGGTTTGTCCGGTGGCCGGCTTTCCGGTCGGCGGGCGAGAATCCCTTAGCGACGCTCCGCAGGCGGAGCAGCCGTCTGCGACGAAATTTCGGACACCGGCGTCATCGCGCCTTTGAGGGAGAAAAGAAAAACGCTGTCGCCGCGCGGCGCGCCGGCAAAAAGACTGCCGCCCGAGTACACGGCGACGTATTCGTCACCTTGGTACTCGAAGACGCTGGCGGGGGCGTTCACGCCGGCGCCGGTCTGGAATTCCCAAAGGCGCAGGCCGCTCGACGGAATTCAGCGCGGTGAGCCGGCCGTCGTTTCGGCCCACAAAGACGAGGCCGCCCGCGGTGGTCACCGAGCCGCTGTAGCAGCTATCTTTCCACCGCTGCTGCCAGACGAGCTTGTTGGTTTTCATGTCCAGAGCCGCGAAAATTCCGTTTGACCCGATCGGCATGCCTCCGAACGCGCTGCCCAGATATCTCTGGCCGCCGGCGTCCGGGAATTTTTCGTTCTCTTCGCCGCCCTTGAAGAAATTGGCGCCATCGCTGGCGCAGACGTAATAAAGATTCGTCTCGGGATCGTAGGAACTCGGAGGCCAATTCGCGCCGCCGCGCGCGGAGGGCTTGACGACGACGCCATCGGCCCAGAACGGCGTGAAGATGCGGCCCTGGTTGACGAGCGTGAAGCCTTCCGGCGCCACGTCGATAGACTGCGGCACGAAAGCGTCGCCGCGAGGAATCGGCTGCGTGGCCGAAGTGAATTGCCGCGGCTCCTGCGCGACCGGCTTTTCGTCGATGCCGATCAGCGGCTTGCCGTTGGTGCGATCGAGGATGTAAACCCAGCCGGCCTTGTTCGCTTCGGCAGCGGCTTTGCGAACGCGGCCGCCAATCTTGACGTCGAAAAGCATCACCGGATTCGGGCCGTCGTAATCCCACAAATCGTGATGCACCTGCTGAAAGTGCCAGCGATACTTGCCGGTCTTCGCGTCGATCGCGACCATGGAATTGGCGAACAGGTTGTCGCCGGGGCGGATGTGGCCGTTGAAGTCGGGCCCAGGATTGCCGGTGGTGAAGTAGAGCAGGCCAAGCTCCGGATCGATGGCGGGAGTTTGCCAAATCGCCGCGCCGCCGTATTTCCAGGCGTCGCTGTCTTTAGGCCAGGAGTCGTGACCAATCTCGCCGGGGCCGGGAATTGTGTAGAAGGTCCAGATCAGGTGGCCGTCTTTCGCGTCGTACGCTTTGACGCGCCCGCGCGTGCCGTTTTCGCCTCCCGCGAAGCCGGCGATCACCATTCCGTCGTAATAGAGCGGAGCCGCAGTGATGGTGTAGCCCTGCTGCCATTGCTCGGCTTGAATCGACCAAAGCGGCTTGCCGGTTTTTTGATCGAGCGAGACGAGGCGGCCGTCGAGCTGGCCGACATAAACCGCGCCGGCGCCGAGCGCGACGCCGCGGCTCGTCCATCCGCAGCACACCGTGGTGATGCCCTGGTCCAGGTTGGCCTGGTATTTCCAAAGAATCTTGCCGGTGTCTATGCTGATGGCAAAAACGTCGTCGGCGCCGGTAACGATGTACAGAACGCCTTCGTAAACTATGGGCTGGGCTTCGCCGGAATATTTATTCGCGAGCGCGGAGCCATCCAAATGCGTTTGCCAGACGGCCTTGAGCTTGCCAACGTTTTCGCGATCGATCTGTTTCAGCGGAGACCAGTTCTGGCTGAGCAGGCTGCCGCCGACTTTGAGCCAGTTTTGCGCAGGCGGAGCGATGAGGTCCTGAGCGGAAAAAGCGGGCGACGCGGCGATGCCCGAGACGCCGCGGTTCTCGGAAGCCGCAGACGTAGCGGCAACGGAAGCTTGTTGCGGCGCGGCGTGCGCGCGCGAGAGGAGAAGCAAAACCACGGTCGCGAAGCACAGCGCAAAACCGCCGGAGACACTACGCAGCCAACGAAGTCTCGAATTATTGCCGCAGTTTCTGCTCATGGCTGGCTCCTTCGCTCGACGAATTCGAGGCTAGCGCGTGCCGAAGACACGCGAGCGCATTTGTTTCCGGGTCCGTGAAGAAAGCATTTCTTAAGTCAACCGCCCCTGCCTGTGCAGCGAGTTTATCGGAATGCATCCATGATATACAACGCGTAGATTTTCAGATCGGGTGGGCGGGGAGTGTAAGAAAATTCTTTGCGTGTGGAGAGGGCCAAAGCGTATATTTCGCTAGGCCAGTAGAAAACTCGCACCGTTCACGCAGAAATTTGGAGGCAGGGCAATGAACAAGAGTCTTTGGTTGGGCTTCCTCGTGATGATTGCTCTTTTGGCGGTTTCCGTTCCGCTCGCAGCGCATCACGGAAACGCGTCATACGGTCACGCGAAACAAATCACGTTGAAGGGCACCGTGACGGAATGGGATTGGCTCAGTCCGCATACCTTGCTGAAGATGGATGTAAAAGATGACCAGGGAACGGTAGTCAATTGGATTGTTGAGTGGAGCGCTCCCTCCAGCCTCATCAACTATGGCATAAACAAGAAGACGTTCAAGCCCGGGGATGAGGTCACGGTGGTGATGATAACGCCAGACAACGGCGCGCCCGTCGGCCGTATCCAGCGAGTGATGCTCGCGAACGGCACGTGGTTACGCGGCTAGACGAGGAGTCCTCGAATATGACGAAAAGGATTTCCGATATGTTGAACCGCTTCGTGGTCCCGGCCGTTGTACTCGCAGCATCCATGTTTTCGCTTCCTGTGCGCGCGCAAAATAGTTCGCGCACGCCGTTCCCCGCGCCCGATCCAAATGCTCCGCCGGCAGCGCAAAACCAGGAGAAGCATATCGACGGCTGGTATAAGGAAGTGCCCGCGCCGCCAAAGGATCAGCAGGCAGCTCCGGCGCCTCGACGCGATCTGTCTGGAATCTGGGAACCGGCCGGCGGTTGGCGCGACGGCGTGCAGTTCCTTGGCGCGAAGGAATATCCTTCGGACGGAAAGCCGCAGCATGAATTGCCTTTCACGCCCTTGGGCGAGAAGATCGTGGAAATCGCACAAGCCCGGATTTGGAACCACAGAAGTTCCCATCGCGCTCAATAACGATCCGTTTGATACTTGCGATCCCATCGGCTTTCCGCGCATAGAACTATTCAATCTGCGCGCGATACAGATCGTTCAGAATCCAAAGCAGGTGCTGATCTTTTACCAGAACGATCGGACGTTTCGCAGCATCTGGTCCGACGGCCGCGGGTTTCCGCCGGACGATATTTCCGAGCCTCGGTGGTACGGCTACTCCACCGGCAAGTGGGAGGATGACACCACGTTCGTTGTGGAGACGACCGGGCTCGACGAAAGAACCTGGATCGACAATGTCGGCCGTCCGCATAGCAGCGACTTGCGCGTCGAAGAGCGGTTCCATCGCGTGAACCACGACATCATGGAGATCACGCTGACGATTAACGATCCGCAGATGTATACGAAGCCCTGGAATGCGCTAAATAAATTCCCCATGCGGTTGCAGCCGGCCGATTTCGATCTGCGGGAAATGATCTGCTCGCCTTCGGAGCAGGCGGAATTCGACAAAGAAGTGAGCCGGCCGGCCATCGCGGATACGAAAAAGAAGTAGGCTTCAGCACTCGCTCACATCTTGTCATTCCGAGCCTAGTCTGCGGAATGACGACGAAAAGCCCCAGGGCCCCGCAACGACGTGCGGTGCGCGCCTGGGCTACAAAGGCAGGACCCACCCTTCAGAACCCTTCGAAGCTCAGGTGTAAGAGGGTAGGGCACCCGAAAACCAACTGCAGATCCTTCGATCGGCATTCGCTGCAGAATATCGGAAGGATTCCTCGCCTGCCTAGGAAGAGGATGCGGGCGCAGAGCTGCGCCCCGGAGACAGGTTGCGGAATGACGACGAAAAGCCCCAGGGCCCCGCAATTCTTTTGCTTTGAGTGCATTCGCGCCGAGGCTCGGGCGCCCTGGGCTACAAAATCGGCAGGGAGCCCAGCCTACAGAAAGAGGTGGGGCGCCCGAACACGCAAGAGAAGACTCCTTGACAACGAAGGTGCGGCCCCGGAATGACCACGTCAGACTCCAAGGTCCGGACCCAGACGCGAAAGGGCGGGGCACCCGAAAAAACGTTGCAGCGTCCGGCACGTTAGCGGGCGCTGGTGCGTGGTAGTGGTGGTCGTGGAGCGCTCCGCCAGGAAATCCCAGTGCTCGCCGGCGTGCTTGACGATCGCGGGCACATCCCCTACAAGCAGGAAGCCATCGGTCACGAGCGCGTTCGCCGATTGCTGCACGAGCTTCAGATACTCATCGCGCGAGTGGTAGCGCTCTTCGATCGAGAGGCGCGGATCGCGCGCCTGCTCGCGTTCCGCTTTCGTGCGCGCAAAGGGAATGTATGAGCCCATCAGCGGGAAGAATTGCTCGGTCCCACCGATGGCGGTGTTTCGGAAATTCCATCCCGTATAAGTCGCGAGCGGCACGGCCACGTCGGGAAGCCGCAGGCCGGCGACGGCGTTGCCGTCGCGGTCCACCTGCGGAACGAGATACGGCAGCGGCGAGCCGGCGCCGTCTTTCGCCAGCAGACGGTTTGGCCCGCGCACTCCCGCGTAGGCGGTCTGCGGCGAAGTGACGCCGGTTATTTTCGGCCAGGCCACGTCGCGCGCGCGCACCAGCGTGCGGTCCTGTCAAGCGCGGATAGCGGCTCGCGGGCGGCGCGGTGCCATCCGCAACCCATTTCTCCATGGCGATGAGCAGCGCGCGCAGCGTGATCCGGGAATCAAACGGGTTCGCCGCGAGTTGGCCGGTGCTCACCGCCGGGCGGGAACGGCGCCCGACGTTGTGCGGCGCTCCGGACAAAAGATAGAGGCGCTCATTCGCCAGCGGCGCGATATCCTTCGAACCGTCGGGCGTCGTAGTGGCCAGAGCGATGCTGCGCTCCCAATACTCAGTGTCCGAATAGGTGTAGAAGATTTTCGGCTGATGCTCGGCGGCGCGCGCGTTTTCGATATTGCCCTCCTCGAGGGCGGTCACCGGATCGCGCTGCTTGCGATCCGAGAAGGGGAAATGCGTTGCCGATTCCATCAGCAGCGACGTCGGAGTCGACCAGCGCACGTCGAGCTCTACGCCCGCCGCGCCCGCTCGATGCGGCCACACCGCATCGAACACCTGCCGGTTGCGTTCGTCGCTGTTGAAGCCTTCGTAGAGGAATTCGCGCAGCCAGCGGCCGGTTTGGGAGACTCCGAAAGCAAGTGTCGTTTTCGCAGAGACCGTCGCGTCGGGCGCATATTTCACCCACGCCGCCGCATCGCGCACAGCGGCGAATCCGAGTCCCGCCACGGGCGGATTGACGGCCAGATACGCGAGCTCGTAGGTATGTCCGGGCTCGAATCCGCCGTCGAGAGTGACGGTGTTGCCCGCGAGCTGCCATTTGGCGCGAGGAATAGTCACCCAGGCGGCGCCCAGCTTTTCGCGCACGCGCAGCGTATTCTGCGCCGAAGCCGGATCGCTCGGCGTGTAGCCAACCAGATCGGCAACCGTCGCCTTGTCGCTTCGGCTGTCAACGATGAAGGTTCCGCTGACGAGGCCTGTCACGCCCATCGCGCCGGGCAGGTCGATTTTCAGCGCGCCTTCTCTGCGCGCGTCGAATTCCCAGCCCACCATCACGATGGTGTAGCCGCGGTCGAGCAAAAATCCGTCTCCCGCTTCGCTCTCGGGAGTTTTCCCGGGCGGCCCATCGAACTGGGGCATAACGACGCCTGCGCCGCGATTCACGATGTCAAAGATGGCGATGCCGTTTCCCTTTGCGGGATCGTGCGGCTTGAGAATCACGAGGTCGGCGGAGAGCTCGATTTTGCCGGCTGCATTCTTCGGCGCTTTGTCGAGGTCGGCGATCACCTGGTTGCGCGCGTTGGCCGGATCGATGGCGAAGTAGATTTTCCCCGTGAGCCGGTCGTAGGGTCCGGTCGAGCCGAAGGAACGGCCACCGGCCAGGTCGCGCCGCGAAGCAATCTCCACGCGCGATACTTCGGCGCGCGCGAGGGCGGGCAGAATCAGGACCCCGATCAACACCAGGAGCGCCAACTGAGCTGCGTGCCGAGCAAGGCGGTTCATCGTGTGCCTCCTTTTTTATGCGACAAAAGCCGCCTGATTCCCATGCGCTTTTGTCGCTCGACAACCCGGATCATAGGTTGCGGAAATGTCTGGATTCCCTCTTGGTTGGCCCAAGTCTGCTCTTGCGCCGTAGCGGTGTCAATCTGGATGGTTGGACGGAGGCCTTTGCGGATTGGGAATCGCTACGCGGTGAACGGGCCGGCCGCCGCCCTTTCCTGAGATACGGAAAGGGCAGGCTACAAAGGGCTGCAGAAAATGGTATGTGCCGGAGTTAACTCTTGTTCTTGGTCAGCTCTTTGTAGACGACTTCGGTGAAGCTGGCGAAGTTTGGGTTGCCGCCCGCGGGCGGAGTGGCCTCGCCGAGCTCTTTTTTGATGTCGTCCAGGGATTTGCCCTGGGCGACCAGTTGCTTGATTTTGTCGCGACGCGCGGCGGTGTTCATCAGGCGCTGCTCGAGCACGGGCTTGGTTTGCGTGTTGCCGTGGCCGGGCACATATGTATCGACGTCGAGCGCGACGATGCCTTTCATGCTTTCCACCCAGCCGGCGGAGGAGCCGTCGTCTTCGAGATGAATGAGCGGGTAGGGAAGCCGCATGACGGTGATGTCTCCGGTGAAGGCGATCTTCTGGTCAGGCAGATAGATGATCAGATCGCCGCTGGTGTGTGCCGGCGCCCAATGCAACAGCACGAAGCGCACGCCGTCGATGGTCATGGATTCTTTCTTGCCGACGGTCTTCGTGGGCATGTAGCCGGTGAGATCGACGTGGCTCGGGCTGCTGCGCGGATGCTCCATCTGCTTTTTGCAATTGTCCTGGGCGATGATGGTCAGGCCCTTGGGGAAGCCGGGCAGGCCGTCCGTATGATCGAAATTGCTGTGCGTGAGGATGATGTGCGTCACCGGCTTGGGCGTGAGTTTGGCGATTTCCGCCATCACCGCTTTGCCGGATTCCGGCGTCTGCTTGGCGTCGATGACGATGACGCCTTCTTTGCCGATCACGACGCCGGAATTGGAGCCGACGCCGCCTTCGATCCAGTAGACGCCGCCGTTCAGGGCGTGGGTCATGATCGGCGCGAATTGCGGTTGCGCCTGCGCACGCAGCGAGGGCGCGAGGGGGCTCATGGCCGCCAGAAGCGCGGCTGCGGCAAGCACATGGAAGATGACTCGATTTTTGCGCGACATTTTTCCTCCCGATGATCTTCCCCCGGTGAGAAGGGTTGGAACAGCGCTCTGATTAATTCAGGAGAGCGTTTGACTACTGCGGGTTGTTCTCTTCGTCGCTTCTGTCATTCAGGCGGATCGCATGGCCATCTGGAAACGTGATGCGTCGCCCTAAGCCGAGATTTTTTGTGCCGTCCTTTGCCGGCGCTGCGATCACGGTAACCGTTTCTCCCACCTTGAACATATCGCGGGTGATTCCCGCGCGATGCAGCATGCCTGGAGGAACAGCTTCAATGCCGTAGGTGACCAGCTGGCCGTCTTCCTGCTTCACTTCCACCCACACGTAGATGTGAGGATTCGTCCAATCGAGGCGCTTCAGAGTTCCGGTGACCGTGAAACTCTTTTTCGGATCGAATTCCGCGGTAACGGAGTGGTGAGCCAAAGCCGGCACCGCAGCGAGCAGCAGCCCAAACAGCGTAAGAGAAAGGCCCCGTGTCTTGCTTGTCATGGCGGCTCCCAAAGATCGGTCGGTCTGCCGGTATGTTCCTCAAGATTTGGCCCGGATCGTATCAGGCGCTGTGTTTTGGCGTCAAGCAA
>CAWDQT010000008.1:0-150293 GCA_963804535.1 uncultured Acidobacteriota bacterium | reverse complement strand
AAATGCGCATGTGGCCATGGCGAGCCAGGTGCCCGGCGTGACCGACGATGTTTGCTTCCAAGCGGCCGAGCAGCGGAATCGCGAGATGCAGATTGCGCTGCAGCCATATTGCGCGAAGGTTAGGCCAGAGATAGCCTGCGTACGCGGCGAGCCCGATGCAGCCGGAAGCAATCGAAAGCGGCGCGCTGAAGGTCAATTGCCAGATGAAAAGAAATGACATCATGCGGCCAAGGCTTTTGGGGCCGTAGATCTGCTTCATATATTCGTAGGGGCCGCCGGCGCGCGGCATGGACGCGCCGAGTTCGGCGACCACGAGACCGTCGCAGACCGGCCAACGCGGCGCCAAGAATCCAACCTAGCAGCGCTTGCGGGCCGTGCATCGCGGCGACGACCAGCGGTAACGTAATGAACGGGCCTACGCCGATCATGTCCAGCATATTCAGGGCGACGGCGCTGCCGAGGCCCATGCCGCGGATCAAGTTTTCGGGCGGGTTTTGAGGGTTGCCGCGGCGAATTGTGCGGCGATGCGTGCAGATCGGAGTGGGGCGCGCCGCCTTTAGTGGAGGAAGTCACAGCGTCGGGCGCTCAGGCGCCGGCGCTGGCGGCGGTTTCGAGCACGCGGCGGTAGTAGGCTTCGTAATGCGGGATCACGTCCTCGGCGCAGAACCTGCGGCGCGCGTCTTCGCGGGCGCGCTTGCCGATTTCTCTGCCACGGTCGGTGCGAGAAAGAATTTCGATGGCGTAGCGCCCGGCAGAGGCGACGTCGCGCGGTTCCACGAGATAGCCGTCTACACCGTGTTGCACGACGTCAGGCATGCCTCCCGCGTTAGTGCCGATCACGGGCACTTCGCAGGCCATGGCTTCCAGGGCAGCGAGGCCGAAGGACTCAAGGTCGGACGGCAGCAAGAAAAGATCGGCTACGCCGAGCTTTTCGTAGACGCGATCCTGCTTGCCAAGCAGAAAGACGTCTTTGGTAAGCCCCTTTTTCCGGATGGCGTATTCGACGGCACCACGGTCCGGGCCGTCGCCCATAAGCACGAGCTTTGCAGGCATTTTGCGGCGGACGAGATCGAAAATCTCGACGACGTCCGGAACGCGCTTGACCGGACGGAAATTCGACAAATGCATGAGAATCGGCTCGCCCTTGGGCGCCCATTCGGCGCGCAAAGCGGGGTCGTCTTTGCGGCAGTAAAGATCGCAATTGACGAAATTGGGAATGACTTCGATGGGACGCTTGATGTCGAACTCGTCGATGGTTTTTTTCTTCAGATAATTCGAAATGCAGGTCACGCCATCGGATTGCTCGATGGAAAAGCGCGTGATCGGCAGGAAACTGCGGTCATTGCCAACCAGGGTGATGTCTGTGCCGTGGAGCGTGGTGATAAAGGGCAACCGGCGAGGCGCGGCCATGGAGCGCGCCAATATGGCGCTCACCGAATGCGGAATGGCGTAGTGCACGTGCAGCAAGTCCAGCCGTGCGGATTCCGCCACTTCGAGCATCTTCACGGAAAGCGTGAGCGTATAAGGCGCATGATCGAAAAGCGGGTAATTGGAAACCTCGACTTCGTGGAAAGTAATGCGTTCGCTTGGCATCAGCCGTACCGGCGGCGCATAGCTGATGAAATGCACGTCGTGGCCACGGGCCGCGAGCTCAATGCCTAATTCCGTGGCGACGACGCCAGAACCGCCGTAAGTGGGATAACAGGTGATTCCGATTTTCATGTTGCTGCGGCCTGGGCGCCCAGTCTGGGCGGAAGTCGCAGGGCCGCCATGTTATACCATCGCGTTAAGGGGACGAAATTTCGGCTTGGGAACGCCTTGGCAACTATTATCGCCGCACGTTATGTCTAACTGAGTTCTTTCCCGTTATGTAATTATCGGGGTGTAAGCGCCCATATCAAGGAGTCACTGAAGAAAGAAAAATGATCCGACCCAATCCAGCGATTCTGATTTTGTGTGCTCTCTTCGCGATTGCATCTGCCTCGTTATCCTTCGCCCAAACTAACGACACCACGGAAATGTCGACGCTCGAAAATGCCGAACAACCGCAGGCCCGCGCAGACTCAAACACCGCCGCCAAACAATTCTCAGGCGCCGTCGCTTGAAGACCTAGGGCTTACTCCGTCGCAGACGCAGAGCGACCCACAGCTTCAGGCGAGGCTCGACAAGCGCGCGCACATGCTGAAGATCCATCAACGGCTCGGCCTAATCACAGCGATTCCGATGATCGCCAGCGTTGCCACGGGGTTCGGCGCCGGCGGCAAGGGCACCAGCACGAGCGACCGTTGGGCGCATCTGGCTTTGGGCTCAGTTACGGGGGACCTATATTTCACGACCGCCTATTTCGCGATCTTTGCCCCCAGAATTCCCGGAACGCAAACGCGCGGACCCATTCGCGTTCACAAAGCTCTGGCCTGGATTCATGGACCGGGGATGATTCTGACGCCCATTCTGGGCGCCATCGCCTTCGATCAAAAAAGCAAAGGGGAGAAGGTTCACGGGATTGCCAGCGCGCACGGGGCCGTCGCTATCGTGACGGCGGGCGCATTCGGGGCAGCGCTGTTATCCGTGTCGCTCAAATTCTGAAAATAATTCCCAAGGAAGCTCTCAACCCAGATGAATATAAAGTTTCTTATAGGCCTTTTATTCTTCGCCGCTCCCGCTTTCGCGCAAGCGGATCAACAATGGATTCTTCAGCAGAACACCCTGACGTATCACGTTTCTCACCCCTTGCATCAGAGCGAAGGCGTGAGCCATGAGGCGCGCGGGAAGGGCGTGTGTCATCAAGGGCAATGCGATTTTCTGATCGCCGTGCCGGTGAAGTCGTTCGATTCAGGAGACAGCAACCGCGACCTGCACATGGTGCAGGCGGTGCGCGGCGCGCAATTCCCTCTCGTGACGGTGCGCACGCGATTGCCCGAGGATGCAGGTTCATCGGCGACGGTGCATGCAGATCTGGAGATTCAGTTCGCTGGACAAATGGCCGAGTACAAGCAGGTGCCGCTGCAACTGGCGAAAGATGGAGACAATTTCCGCATCACGGGGACGGTTCCCGCCACACTATCGGATTTCAAGATCGATCCTCCCTCGCTTTTGACCTTTCCCGTCAAGAATGAAATACCCGTGCGGGTCGAGATGACCTGGCACGCGGAGAAGTGATCCGCCGATGACCTTCTGCCCTGATGCGCCTAAGCCGAACCAGCCCGGGACTAAACTTCTCGCGTGGCGGTGGGATATGCTATGAGACGGAATCGAGTGGGAGACCCCTGCGGTTAAGCTATGGTGTACAAGTTCATGTTATGGCCGTAAAGCACCCACAAAAACCTGCTCTGCCGAGGCGGAGCCCGATCGCTGCGAGCCTGCTCGGCATGGTTGCGCTGGCGCTCGTCGGACTGGTCATTTCGACTTCCGTGCGCGGGTCGATCTCCCTGCGCGAGCAGGGACCGGCGGCTGCAACTTCGACGGCGAATGATCCGAGCAGTGCGGCGGCGCCTTGGGAATGGCCTACAGCCGATGCGCGCCCGCTCCAAATCGATCGCGGCGCTGCCGGCCTCTGGCAGACACTGCTGAAGCTGCATACGCGGGCAAGTCTTCTGATGTTGGTGGCGCATCCGGACGATGAAGATGGCGGCATGCTCACGTACGAATCGCGAGGGCAGGGCGCGCGCGCGATTTTATTCACGCTGAACCGTGGAGAGGGCGGCCAGAACGTGATGTCCGACGACTTCTGGGATGCACTGGGCCTGGTGCGAACGGAAGAACTGCTGGCGGCAGATCGCTATTACGATGTGCAGCAGTTCTGGGGCACAGTTGCGGATTTCGGATTCTCGAAAACGCGCGAGGAAGCGCTCGATCTGTGGGGGCACGACCGGCTGCTCGAGGATGCGGTCCGCGTGGTGCGCATGACCCGGCCATTGGTGATTACTTCGGTTTTCGCCGGCGGGCCTACGGATGGCCACGGGCATCACGCCGCTGCCGGGCAGATCGCGCAGGAGGTGTTCGCGGCGGCCGGCGACCCGAACATGTTTCCGGAGCAGATTCGGGCAGGATTGAGGCCGTGGTCGCCCGTGAAGATGTATGCCCGCGTGCCGATTTTCCCCATCAGCGACAAAGGGATGTTTGATTCGGCGACGGGAAAATATCTCCCCGTGCGTTTCTACGATTTCATTCACAAGACATGGTCGGATGGGCCGCTGAGCGCGAATCTGGAAATTCCCGAGGGCGATGGCGACCCCGTGCTGGGCGCGACCTTCACGCAAATCGCGCGGCAAGGGTGGTCGCTGCAGAAATCGCAGAATGGCGGCGGCGGAATTCCGCTCGCCGCGCCGGTAGCGGCGCCGTATCACCGCTTCGGTTCTTCGATTCCGGCGGGGGATAAGGAGCAATCGTATTTTGACGGGATTGATACCTCCGTCGCGGGCATCGCTGATCTGGCCGGCGGCCAAGATGATGCTTTCTTGAAAGAAGGGCTCGGCCGCATCACTTCCGCCGTGGAGCGAGCTATGGCGGGATTTTCGGTGAGCGAGCCGGAAAAAATTGCGCCGGTTCTGGCCGAAGGATTGAAAGAAACGAACGCGCTGATTGCGCAGGTCGCGGGAAGCAAGCTTTCCGACCAAGCAAAATACGATGTGGCGTTCGAGTTGAAGGCAAAGCAAGACGAGTTTCGAAAAGCCATCGTGCAGGCGCTGAATCTTTCGCTCGAAGCGACGGTCGCTCCTGCGAAGGAGCCCAACCGCGGGAATCCTCTTTTCGCGCTGCCCGCCGAGACGATGAAATCGCTCGTGCCGGGCGAGCAGTTCGTTGTGCGAGTGCACGTGGATAATCCGGGCACCGCGGCGCTGCCGCTCAGCCGCGTTTGGCTGGAGAGTCCAGCGGGCGAAGCTTGGAACGTGAGCGCGGAATCCGCGGTTCCCGCAAATATTGAAGCGAGGCATGCTCTGGATCAGCGCTTCAATGTGAAGGCTCCTCAAGATGCCGCGCCGACGCGTCCTTATTTCTCGCGTCCGAACGAAGAGCTGCCGTATTACGACAAAGTCGACGAACGATACCGCAATTTGTCGTTTGGTCCTTACCCGCTGGCGGCATGGGTTGAATTCAACTATATGGGCGTGCCGCTGCGCATCGGGCAGGTGATCCAAACTGTGCAGCAGCAGACCGGCCAAGGCATCGTGCTCAATCCGCTGGAGGTGACGCCGGCGGTTTCCGTCAGAATTTTCCCCGAGGCCGGCATCACGCCTCTGGGCTCGAAATCGTTCATGCTTTCAGCGCAAGTGCACACGGAGGCGGAGGCGGGCGCGAAAGGGACGGTTAAGCTGGACCTGCCGGAAGGCTGGCATTCCGAGCCGGCATCGGCGGCTTTCGCACTCGGGCGCGCGGGACAGGAACAGATCGTGCGGTTCGAAGTGATTGCCGATCGGCTGGAGACCAAACCGTACACGGTGACGGCGGTCGCGGAATCGGGCGGGCGGCAATATCGGGAAGGGTTCATCACCGCGGGGTATCCCGGGTTGCGTCCTTATAACCTTTACGTTCCGGCGACCTATCGCACGTCAGGCGTGGACGTGAAAATTTCCCAAGGATTGCGCGTGGGATACGTGATGGGCACGGGCGACACCGTGCCAGAGTCGCTCGATGATATTGGCGTGCACGTGCAACTGCTGAACGCGCAGGACATCTCGAGCGGCGACCTGCAAAAATATGACGTTGTCCTGGTGGGTGTGCGCGCCTATACAGCCCGGCCGGAGCTTGTGACTAATAACAGCCGCCTGCTCGAATACGTACACAATGGCGGCGTGGTGATCGTGCAGTATCAGTCCGTGCAGTACGACCACAATTTCGGCCCCTATCCATATACTTTGCCAAACGATGCCGAGCGCGTGGTGGACGAGCGATCGCCGGTGACATTCGTGGATGCGAAAAGTCCGCTGCTCACCTGGCCCAACCAGATCAACCAATCGGACTTTGCGGGTTGGGTCGAGGAGCGCGGCCACAGCTTTATGAAAACGTGGGATCCGCAATATGTAGCGCCGCTCGAAACGCACGATCCGGATCAGGACCCGCAGAAGGGCGGCCTGGTATATGCGCGATATGGGCGGGGAGTTTACGTCTATGTGGCCTTCGCGCTTTATCGGCAATTGCCTGACGGTGTGCCGGGCGCCTACCGCCTGTTTGCCAATCTGTTGAGCTTGCCGCGCAATCCCGCATTCAAGCAGACCGGCGGCACGAATAACAGCGCCCGCCGCTAAGCCACAGAGTCTCTGTGGACGATGAAACCAAATGCCCGGTAAGCGGGAAACGGAAATACGCAACCGAAGGCGAAGCGCTATCCACGGCGGCACATCAGATCTCCACCGCCAATGCACCGAAGCTTAAAGCTTATGTTTGCCAATGGTGCCACGCCTGGCATTTGACCAAAGACACAGGCAGAACCACTAAGGATCGCGGATGACCGAGTGAGCCAGGTTCGCGACGGCACCCACCTCGAGCCGTTGAGATTCGTTCATGGCACTCCGTTGCGCTGGCCTTATTGCATGGCTAACGAATGTGGTAGACTCCGCCGAGAACTGCGCGGGGCAAGACAAGGTGACCACAAGCCTAGCTGCTAATTTCCTTGCTCCGAGCCAGAGTACAAGACGTAGCATTGCGACTAGGGAGGCCTAACCATGGCCACACATGATGGCGAACTAGCGGCGCGCGGCGCGAATGCTCGCAAGAAGCCCTTCTACAGAACCCTTTGGGGCCAGGTGCTCATCGGGGTAGCGATCGGCATCATTTTGGGTTATGTCCGGCCGCAAACAGCGATTGCCATGAAGCCGCTCGGTGACGCGTTCATTCGCGTCATCTCCATGATTATCACGCTGGTGATCTTTTGCACTATCGTGACGGGCATCGCCGGCATGGGCGACCTGAAAAAAGTCGGGACGCGTGGGCGGCAAGGCGCTGCTCTACTTTGAAGTCGTCTCGACAATTGCGCTACTGATGGGCCTGGTGGTGGGCAATCTGGTTCAAACCGGCGCGGGCTTCAATGCCGATCCCACCAAACTCAATGCCGCAGCCGTGACGAACTACGCGGGCGCGGCGAAGACTGCAACCGTCACGGACTTCCTGATGCACATCATTCCCACAACCGTGGTGGATGCTTTTGCTCGCGGAGACATCCTGGAAGTGGTTTTCGTTTCGGTCCTGTTTGGCCTGGCCATGTCGGTGATGGGTAAGCGCGTCAAGCCGCTGGTGGACACGATCGAGGGCCTGACGCAGGCCGTTTTTGGCGTAGTGAATCTGGTGATGAAGGCGGCGCCGATTGGCGCTTTCGGGGCGATGGCCTACACCATCGGGGCGTACGGTCTCAAATCGCTGGGGCCGCTGGCGAAGCTGGTCAGCGCCGTTTGGCTGACCTCAATTCTTTTTGTGCTGGTCGATTCTGGGCGCGATTTGCTGGGCATCGGGTTTCGGAATTATCCGGTTCCTTGCCTATATCAAGGAAGAGATCGTGCTTTGCCTGACGTTGAGCTCCTCCGAGCCGGCGCTGCCCACCTTGATGGAAAAGATGGAAAGCCTGGGATGTTCGAAGGCGTTGGTCGGACTGGTGGTGCCCACCGGTTATACCTTTAACACCGATGGGAGCAGCATCTACATGACATTAGCGGCGCTTTTTGTGGCGCAGGCCACCAATATTCACCTTACGCTCGGGCAACAATTGACGATTTTTGCGGTGGCCGTCCTCACTTCCAAGGGCGCTAGCGGCGTGCAGGGCGCGGCGTTCATTGCGCTGGTCGGCACGTTAATGGTGATTCCCACCATACCCGTTGCAGGCATGGCGTTAATTCTGGGCGTGGACCGCTTTATGAGCATGGCCCGGGCGACCACGAACATGATTGCTAATGGAGTAGCCACGGTAGTGCTGTCGCGTTGGGAACACGAGCTTGATCGCGCGACTCTGCGGCGCAACCTCGGAATGTCCTTCGCGGCGGCCACGGCGCCGTTGGAACCGGCGACGGCGCACAGGAAATCCGCCGTTTAAGATGCCCTCTTTAGGGTTGCCGCCTCGACGCAGCAGTGCGCTGTGCGAGATTGAACTGCGGGAACGCTCTTCGTGAAGCCCGAACCCGTCCTCTTCACCTTTCATAAAATCCGAGAGCAAAGCGAGCAGGGCAAAGTCGAAGCCTGGCGCGCTTTGCTCGAGTTTTATGCCCCTGCATTTTTTCGGCTGCTCGAAATCGAAGGAGCAATGTCTGCGCGAGAGGCGTTGCCGGTTGTGAAAAAGATGCTGGGAGATCTCACGGGTAATGGCTTCGAGCGGCTGCGCGGGACTCCGCGGCAATCGGAACGCGAATTTCTGGGAGATCTTCGCGCGATGCTGCTGGAAGCAGCGACTGATTATGTAAGCGCAAAAAATTCCGAGACTTTAGCGGCTGGCGCCTTCGAACCCGATAAAATCGCCAAGCTGCTCGATGGCCTTCCCCTGCTGCATAAGGAGATGCTCTTTTTCAGGCTAGCCGGTTATACCGAGAACACTGTCGAACGTATTATGCGCCTCTCGCCGCGCGTGGCCGAAAAAGCATTCGAGCGTCTGGCAGGGGAATACCAGGCTGCTCGCCTAACCGAACGAGACCTGTGCCCCTGGCCCGCTGCCTGGCTCGCATTTCTAAAGCAGGCTCGAGGTCTCAAGACCGAAAATTGCACTCCCACACACGAGATGGTGCGCATTCACGATGGGCAAGTGAGTTGGTATGAGAAAGAGCCGGTGGAAAAGCACGTCTCCGGCTGTCTGCACTGCCTGGAAGCGTGGACGGGATTGCGCGAAGTCGGCTATTGGCGCCGCGCGGCCGATGCGCGTTCTGCTGCCGAGATCAACGAATTGCTGGAAGTGATTCCGATAGAAAAAATTCCCGCGAAGAAGAAATCATTACTGCAGCGCCTGCGCTCTTAGCGACATTCAGATCTAGTGCGACTGGTGCAGCGAGCGGTGCCTCCAGGCGCTTCGATGGAAGACCCAGTCGAAAATCGGCAGGAAGACGTTATAGCGACCCTCGAAGCCGCCGTGATGCAACATATGGTGGCTTCTCGCCGCGCGAAGCCATCCCGGCAGCCATCCCCCAAGGTGAAAGCGCCAGTGAATCTCCTCGTAAGCAATGAAATAAAGCGTGAAGCCGGCGAAGATTCCGACGGCGAATCCGGTACGCAAGAAAAACTCCATGGCGAACACGGGAAGCGCGTTCAAAACGAAGACGAGGACGACCACCCAAGGCGACGTGGCGAAATTGACATAGCGCGGCTCTTCCGCCGCTCCCGCCGTGTCATGATGAAGTCCGTGGCGCTGGACGAGAAATCCTTCGCCCCAATGCAGGAAAAACCGGTGCAGGACGTACTCAAAACCGTTTGCGTAAAGAACTCCCGCCAGAAATCCTGCGACGAGACGCAACGGATCGAGCTCGCGCGAGTCAAAATGAACCAACTCGAGGACGACGGCAACGAGGATCGAGCCCGACAGAAGCGCCGTGATTGCGTTGCGGCGCTTGACGCGGTGCGCGCGGGCAACTTCAGCAGATCGGGAACCAGGCTGATCGGCCATTCGTAATCCCTGTAGGTCCTAGTGAGAATCTTTCTCCTAGATTAGCACTGATTCGAAAAGCAGATCCCTTGGACCCAAAAAGCAGCCCCGGAATGACAACGAGGAGCAAAGGCGCGACTCGATCGGTTTGCCTCTTGTCCGCGTGCTTGCTGCGTTGCCTTATTCTTCGGCGAGCAATCGCACACGCAGCCTCTCCTGGGTATCCGGGGTAAGTTTCGCGCCGCCGAATGTGAGATAAAAAGTATCCAGGGCGCGCTGGCCCTCGGTATCGATCAAGGCTACTTCGATATTGCACCCAAAATTCGCCAAGCGTTGAACTCAAGCGAAAGAGCAAGCCCGGCCCGTCTTGCGTGACGATCTCCATGAGGGTTGAATGCGGAGAACTACTATCGTCAAAGCGAATCTGCGTGGGCACGCTGACTTTCGGCTGCAGCTTCGATTGCGCTCCGGCCCTGCCGCGCAGCAGCCTCTCCCGAGGGGTGGCGCCGGTTAGCACATCTTCTATATTTTTCTGGAGGCGCGCCAATTCCGAGGGATTCAGTTCGAGAGTTTTATGCGGATCGGTGAAGTGGAAGGTGTCCACCACAACCCCGGCGGCGTTGGCAAATGCCTCCGCCTTCCATATGTCCATCCCCCACGAAGCCAGGGTTCCGCTGACGCCCGCGAAAAGGAACGGGCGGTCCGTTGCCAGCAAAGTGAGAGCGTAGATCTGGCCACGATGCTCGAGATGCAATTGAACGCTCTTTTCTTTTAGTTTTCGTGCCATCTGAAAATGCGAGGCAATCTCCTGGGGAGAATGGGCGAAGAGATAACGGCGCGGGAGACCTTCGAGAAACGAAGCCAACCCTTCGCTTGAGGTGATCGAGGAAAGCAAGAGGAAAAATCCGGTCGATAAATTTCAGGTCTCCCGCGTCAGCCCGGAAACGCTCTTCGTCCAGGCTGCGGGTCAGGTAATTTGCGGTAAGAACATAAAGCTGCCACAGCGATTCCGCCTTCCAGGGAGTGAGCGCCTCGGGATTCACCGCACGAATATCCGCATACGTGAAGAGACAAAGCAGCTTCAGCCGTTCCGGCGTGCCTACCTGTTCGGCAAAAGCGCGAATCGTTCCGAGATCGAAGATATCGCGCCGCAGGAGGCTGGCGGACATGGCCAGATGGTCACGAATGAGAAAACGGACGGTATCCGCCTGGTCGGGCTTCAAATCAAGGCGGCTGAAAACTTTTTCGATGGATTCCAAGCTGCCAGCGACGTGGTCTTCGCAGGGCATTCCCTTGCCCACATCGTGAAAGAGCAACGAAAGGAAAAGAAGTTCGGGTTCCTCCAACTCGGAAAAAAGAGTGGCGAAGGGGCGTTCCCAGTTTTGTTGCGCTTCCCGCAGGCCGTGAATATTTTCGATGGCCATGAAAGAATGCGCGTCCACGGTGTAATGATGGTAATAATCGCGGACCACCAGGGAATCGATGGCGCCAAACTCGGGGAACAAGCGCACCAGTAATCCTGCACTGTGCATGGCGCGTAGCGCTTCGGAGGCATGGCGAGCCAGCAAGATTTCGCGAAGATTGCTCCACAATGTGGGGAGAGACGATCCTGGGTCGAAGATTGTTGGCAAGGCTTCGCGAATTTGGTCCTCGGCTTCCCGGCTGAGCTTGATTCCATGTTCGGCGACGTATTTGAAGACTTCCAGAAGCCGGTGCGGATCGCGGAGGCCCGCCGGTTCGAGTACCGTGAGGCGCGCGCCCGCAACAGAAAATGCCGAATGCGAGCGGCGCGATTTCCATCCGCGGACGCGAGAGGTGTCTCGTGCTGGAACCGTTTCGTCGAGCAATTGCGTGCAGAGAGCATAAACGGCGCGGGCGTGGCGGAAATAGATGCGCATCCAGTCCGCGGGATCAATGGCTTGGCAATTTTCTATCCCAATGCCACGAGCGGCCGCAGCGGCCTGCAGCTCATAGGACAGCGCATTATCGTCGCGTCCTTGCCGGTAATGCAGAAAGCAGCGCGCCGCGGCCAGAAAATCGAATGCCGCCTCCATGTCCAGGCGCGCCTTAGAAGGCCAGATATCTTCCGAAGTCGCCCATCGACCCGTTTTTTCCATCCTAGAAATCAGTCCGACCCACCATGCCACGTGGTAATCGCGCAAGCCGCCGGGAGAATTTTTGAGATTCGGCTCCAGATGAAAGATTGTGTCGCCTTCTTTCTTGTGCCTTTGTTGTGTCAGCTCGGAAAGGTCGCGTAGTAAATCGGACCACGCGCCATCGATCATATGGGGGAGAGCCTTGTTGCGGAGTTGCAGGAAGAGTTCGCGGTCGCCCGCAAGATAGCGGCTATCGAGCACAGATATATTAAATTCCGCGTTATCGCGCTGAAATTTTTCGCATTCGCCTAGGAACCGATACGTCGGACTAACGCGGAGGCGCAGGTCCCATAACGCTCTGCTGACCGCTTGGGTTCCCTCGCGATAGCGGCTCTCGGCGCTTCGATCTTCCCAAAGAAACATCAGATCGATATCCGAATGGGGAAAAAGCTCTTTGCGGCCATAGCCTCCCAGCGCGACGAGGCAGAGTTTCTTCAGGTCACTGGGCTCCGGCGCGAGGCATTCACGGCTGAGGTCAAGGATGACGCGGTCCAGCAAAGAAGCGCGGCCCTGCGTGGCGGCGCGACCGTTTGAAGTAGCGCGAAACTCTCGCTCGATTCTGGCGAACTCCTCCGCGTAAAAATCGCGGAGAACGGTGAATGGTGTGGAAGGTGTACCCACTGCGCTGGCTCAAAAGAACGCGATGACAGAGTCCCTTGCTGCGTGCGGCTAGAGAGCTCCTTCGCCTCTTTCTTCATCACGAATGCGGATGGCCTCATCCACCTTGGAAAGGAAAATTTTTCCATCGCCGATTTTGCCGGTCCTGGCGGTTTTCAAAATGGTTTGTACGGCGCCGTCGACGAGGTTATATGGCAACACCATTTCGATCTTCACTTTGGGAAGAAGGTCCACTTCGTATTCGCGGCCGCGGTAGGTTTCGGTGTGGCCCTTCTGTCTGCCGTGGCCGCGCACCTCGGAAACCGTCATCCCCTCGACGCCGATCTGGTGCAGGGCTTCCTTCACCGATTCGAAGCGGGAAGGCTGGATGATCGCTTCAATACGCATCATGGAGTTCTGTCTCCTTGGATCATCGGTCCTTGTGTCGATCTTTGAGGATTCGACCTGCATGGCATCCTCCCAGCGTCCGGGCGCTATGATTCGAAATCGTATCCTACTTCGCGGTGCGGTGACAGGCCCAAGCCCTGAACTTCGTGTTCACTGGAAACCTATGATCCATTTATGAAATTCTTACGAGCGGGTTTGACGCTCCACCTTCGGCGCACCAAAGATAGCGATGCGCTCTTCAATTATCTATATGAGATTTTTGAAACATTGCGGCGTACGAACGGATGATTTTATTCGTGGGAAAATAAATCCGTAATAGCGCCAAGGCTGCTGCTGGAAACCAAGTGGCGATACTTTGCCAGCACGCCGGAGGTGTAGCGCGGCTCAGGCGCTTTCCAGGCTTTGTGTCGCCGCTCCAGTTCTTCCGGAGAGACGTGCAGTTCGAGCTTTCGTGTGTGGGCATCGATAGTAATCGAATCGCCCTCGCGCACAAGCCCTATCGCTCCGCCCACGGCGGCTTCGGGAGCCACATGCCCCACGACCAAGCCGTGCGTGCCGCCGGAAAAACGGCCGTCCGTAATCAGTCCAACCGAGTTGCCCAATCCGGCGCCGATCAGCGCGGAAGTCGGTGCCAGCATTTCGCGCATTCCCGGACCGCCCTTGGGCCCCTCGTAGCGAACTACGATCACATCACCAGGATGAATTCGGTTTGAAAGGATAGCCGCGAGGCAGTCCTCTTCGGAATCGAACACGCGCGCGGGACCGGTGATCTTTTCGGCTTTGGAAATCTTTGCGACCGCTCCTTCGGACGCCAGATTGCCTTTCAGGATGACCAGATGGCCTTCGGGCGCAACGGGCTTTTCCCAGGAATGAATCACGTCTTGATTCATCCGTGGCTCGCTCGGAACAGCTTCGAGCGTCTGCGCAACGGTTTTGCCGGTGATGGTGATCGGGTCACCATGCAGGACGCCATGGGCCAGCAGAATTTTCATTACTTGCGGGATACCGCCTGCGGCGTGCAGTTCCGTGGTGACGTACTTGCCCGAAGGTTTCAAATCGCAAAGCACTGGCACGCGTTTGCGGATGGTTTCGAAGTCCTCGAGGCTAAGGGGAACGCGGGCGGCCCTGGCAATTGCGAGCAGATGAAGGACGGCATTCGTTGAGCCACCGGTGGCCATCACGACGGCGATGGCGTTTTCGAAGGCTTTGCGGGTCATGATGTCGCGAGGGAGCAATTGGCGGCTGACCGCATTCGCGAGCACGCGCGAAGATTCGGCCGCGCTCTCTTTTTTTTCGTCGTCCTCGGCCGCCATGGTCGACGAGTAGGGCAAGCTCATCCCCATCGCTTCGATCGCGGATGACATTGTGTTGGCAGTAAACATGCCGCCGCAGGAGCCAACTCCCGGACATGCATGGCGCTCCACCTCGAGCAGCTCAGCCTTATCGATTCGCCCCGCGCTAAATTCTCCCACCGCTTCGAAAGCGCTCACCACGGTGAGATTTTTGCCGTCGAGGCGGCCAGGTTTGATCGTGCCGCCATAGACAAAAATCGACGGGATATTCAGGCGCGCGATGGCCATCATGGCGCCGGGCATGTTTTTATCGCAGCCGCCGATGGCCACCAGGCCATCCACTTCCGCGGCGCTGCAAACGGTTTCAATCGAGTCGGCAATTACCTCGCGCGAAACCAGCGAATACTTCATCCCCTCGGTGCCCATGGAGATGCCATCGCTGACCGTGATGGTGCCGAAGATCTGCGGCATTGTGTGCGCTTCGCGAAGCGATTCCACGGCGCGTTCGGCCAAATCGTTGAGACCGGCGTTGCAAGGAGTGATCGTGCTGTAGCCGTTGGCTACGGCGACGATGGGCTTATCGAAGTCGCCATCGCCAAAGCCGACGGCGCGCAGCATGGCGCGATTGGGGGTGCGTTCGAAGCCTTCGGTGACGAGGCGACTTTTTCGATTGAGACGGGTGGCGGTATCAGTCATAGCTGCTTGAGCGTTAGTCGCTTAGTCGTTGCGCACTACCAAGTGACAACCTCAGGTCTGCCGACCAAAAGCGTCGGCGTGACCTGAGCTACAAACTGCAGATCCCTCGCTACGCTGGAGATGGCAACAACAATCCATGCGGCTTCAAGGCTTCGCGCCGACTGCGGCACTGGGCGGCTCGGTCGCGACTTTTACAGGATTCAGGAAGGGCATGAGAGCGCGCAGCCGTTCGCCGACCTGCTCGACCAGCAAATGCTGCTCTTTGCGGCGCATTTCCATGAATCGCTTGCGGCCGGTTTCGTTTTCGGCGATCCAGTCCTTCGCCATTTCGCCGTTCTGGATCTTGCGCAGCAATTCTTTCATCATTTTGCGCGTTTCGGCATTGACGATCTGCGGACCGGCAATGTAGTCGCCCCATTCCGCGGTATCGCTAATGGAATAGCGCATGTAATTGAGCCCGCCCTGATAGATCAAGTCCACGATCAGCTTCATTTCGTGCACGCATTCGAAATAGGCGGCTTCGGGCTGATAGCCGGCTTCGACCAGCGTGTCAAATCCCGCCTTCATCAGCGCGCTGATGCCGCCGCAGAGCACGGCTTGTTCGCCGAAGAGATCGGTTTCGGTCTCCTCCGTGAATGTCGTCTCCATGACACCGGCACGCGTTGCGCCGATGGCTTTGCCGTAGGAGAGCGCAAGCTGCTTGGCCTTGCCCGTCGCGTCTTGATGAATGGCGAGCAGCGCCGGCGTTCCTCCACCTTCGGTGAAGACTTCGCGGACGCGATGTCCCGGCGCTTTGGGCGCAATCATCGTGACGTCGACGTTCTTAGGCGGGTGGATCGTTCCGTAGCGAATGTTGAAGCCGTGAGCGAACATGAGCATTTTGCCCGCGGAAAGATTGGGCGCGATCTCTTTTTCATATATGGCGGGCTGCGTGGTATCAGGCGCGAGCAGCATTATGACGTCGGCCCATGCGGCAGCATCGCGATTGGATTTGACCGTAAGGCCCGAGCTGATCGCTTTCTGCCGCGACTTACTCTGATCGTGCAGCCCTATGCAAACTGTGCAACCGCTGTCCCTGAGATTCAGGGCATGCGCATGACCCTGCGAACCATATCCGATAATGGCGATCTTCTTGGCTTGAATCAGGGATAGGTCTGCGGCATCGTCATGATGAATCGTAGCCATTCTTTTGCTCCTTGGTTATCGGGGCCCGCTCAGACGGAACCGGGATGCTCCGCCTCGACGAGCGCACCGGCGCCCGTCAGTTCTGGGCCTGTTTTTTGCTGGCTTGGCCGAGGGTCATCCTGCGCGCCCTTCGGTGGGGAACTCTCTGCACGTTCCTGAACCCCGCGCCTCATGACCACCTGGCCCGTGCGCACCATCTCCAAAATGCCGAAGGGGCGAAGCACGTCCACCAGAGCGTGGATTTTATCCTCTGCGCCGGTAATTTCAATGATTAACGAACGCGGCGCCAAATCCACGACGCGCGCCCGGAAAACGCGGACAATCTCCATCAACCGGTGGCGCGATTCTTCCGGCGCTTCCACTTTGATCAGGGCCAGGCTTCGCGAAATGGTGGTGCCGTGTGTGACGTCTTCCACCGAGAGCACACTCACCAGCTTGTAGATATTCGCTTCTACGCGATGAGCCGCGCCTTCACCGATCGAGGAAACGATGGTCATGCGCGAAATGTTGGGACGCTCGGTGTGTCCGACGGTGAGCGATTCGATGTTGTATCCGCGGCGGCGGAAGAGCGAGGCAATGCGGTTGAGAACTCCGGGCTTGTTCTCCACGTACACGACGAATGTGTGCGGTTTTTCGCGTTCAGTCATCCGTCGGCCTTTCCACGAGAGGAGTAGGCCGCCGGATCATGGCATGCAGATCGGCCCCCGCAGGGACCATCGGGTAGACCGAATCTTCCTGTTCCACGCGAAAATCGATCAGGGCTGCTCCCGCGTGAAACCGCGATGTATGCAGCGCCGGCACGACTTGAGAGCGCTCGGTCACCATGAGTCCGGGAATTCCGTAGGCTTCGGCGAGTTTCACGAAATCAGGACTCAGTAGCGGAGTTCCCGCATATCGTCCCTCATAGAAAAATTCCTGCCATTGCCGGACCATGCCCAGAAAGCCATTGTTGATGATGGCGATTTTGACGTTCAGCTTTTCCTGAACGATCGTCGCCAGCTCAGCCATGGTCATCTGAAAACCGCCGTCACCGGCCACCACCCAGACTTCTGAGTCTGGCCGTGCGAATTTCGCGCCGATGGCTGCGGGTAACGCAAACCCCATGGTCCCAAGGCCGCCGGAGGTGATCAATGAGCGCGGCTTTTCATGGTGATAATACTGCGCTTCCCACATCTGGTGCTGGCCGACGTCGGTGACAATGACGGCGTCGCCTTTCGTTTCGCGCCACAGGTCGTTAATCACGTGCGCGGCGTAAAGATGGCCGTTATCGGGAAGATTCTGGATATCGCGAACAGACGAGTCCTGCTGTGAAACATGGACCTGCGACCACCATTCGGAATGCCGGTTCGGTTTCACCAATGGAAGGAGCCGGTGGAGAACTTCGCGCAGATCGCCGATGAGCGGCACGTCCACGTGCACGGTCTTGTTGATTTCAGCCCGGTCGATCTCGACGTGGATCTTTTTGGCCTTTAGCGCATAGGTGTTGACCTTGCCGGTCACGCGATCATCGAAGCGCATGCCCAGCGCGATCAAAAGATCGGATTCCTGAATGGCCTGATTGACCCAGGCTTCTCCGTGCATGCCCATCATTCCGAGATTCAGCGGATGCGAAGCGGGGAACGCGCCGAGCCCGAGAAGCGTCAGCGCGACAGGGATGTCGGCAGTCTCCGCGAGCCGGCGGACCTCTTCTCCTGCGCCGGAAAGAATGATGCCGTGTCCCGCGAGGATCACGGGGCGTTGCGATTCGTTGATCAGCGCGGCAGCCTCATTCAGTTTCGCAGGAGCGGGAAAGAAATCAGGGACCTGGCGGTGCGCCCGGGGCGCGGCGGCGTCCCAATCAAATTCGCAGGTGCCGAGCTGGGCGTCTTTGGTGATGTCCACGAGCACAGGGCCGGGCCGATCGGAAGCGGCAATCTGGAAGGCCTCGCGCAAGCTGGCGGCGACTTCATCGGCGCGCGTCACCAGATAATTGTGCTTGGTGATGGGTATCGTGATGCCTGTGATGTCCGTTTCCTGGAAGGCGTCGCTGCCGAGTACGCTGCTGCCCACCTGCCCGGTAATGCAGACGATGGGGGAGGAATCCATCATCGCCGTAGCGATTCCGGTGACCATATTGGTCGCGCCGGGACCCGATGTCGCCAAGGCCACACCCACGCGGCCGCTCGCTCGCGCGTAGCCGTCGGCCATGTGGGTCGCGCCCTGTTCATGCCGCACGAGCACATGATGGACGCGCGATCTGGTAAGGGCGTCGTAAGTCGGCAGAATAGCGCCGCCAGGGTAGCCGAAGACATGCTCGACTCCGAGCCGCTCCAAGCATTCCCAGATGATCTCGGCGCCGGTAAGCTTCCGTGGTCCAGGCTTGTCGGATGATCTCTCGTTCATCTCTGACTACTCATTCCGCTCTGAATATGCCTAATAGATACCAGTTATCTCATTTCGAGTCCAATTTATGTTTGTGGCAGATAGTATAAGAGAGGTTTATGCTCAGATCGGCCCGGCCTCGGCGTTTCGGATGCGCTATTTTGCATTGGCAGCGAACCAGAACTCTCATTTTTCCACACCGCAGGGATAGATGCGTAACGGCGAGGGGAGATTCGCGTTGCAAGCGCGGCACGATTCGGCCAAACTAGGAGTGTCGATCCGCAAATGGCGAGGCAAAGCGGTCTCCGCCGGCTTCTGATCTTCCTGGTCCTTAATGGTTTGGACCTGGGGCTGGTCTGGCAACGTGAGCCTGATCTGAGCTGATCTTCATCTGATCTGGGGAAGGGATGTCCTCTCGATCTGAGGGAACCGGTTGGACACCACTAATCTGAATTGATTCGAGGAAAATTGGAGAAATGACTGAGCAAATAGGTGAACTTTTAGCCCCGTATCGCTTGATGATGACGCCGGGCCCGTGTTCGATCGACCCACGCGTGTATCGCGCGATGTCGACTCCGCTGGTGGGCCACATGGACCCGTGGTTCACGGAGATGATTGGCGAAGTGCAGGTGCTGCTGCGAAAAGCTTTTCAAACCGAGAATCGCGTGACCTTTCCGATCTCCGCATCGGGGTCGGGGGGCATCGAAGCCGCGGTGGTGAATCCGCTGGAGCCGGGCGATGAAGCCATCGTTTGCGTGAACGGCAATTTTTCGGAGCGCATGGCCGTGATCGCTTCGCGGGTGCCGGCGACGACGATCCATCGCGTGGAAGCTCCCTGGGGGCGAACCGTCGATCCGAACGACGTGCGCAAGGCCGCGAAGGGCCGCAAGATCAAGTTTATCGGTGTTTGCCACGGCGAGACGTCCACGGGTGTCATCAGCCCGATCGACGATTTCAGGAAGGTGGCCGACGAGGCCGGGGCACTTTTAGTGGTCGATGCGGTGGCCACGCTTTGCGGGACGCCCCTAAACGTGGACCGGCAGAGGATCGACCTCTGCTTCAGTGGCACGCAGAAGGCCATCAGCGCGCCTCCCGGCATGTCACCAATCACGGTGGGTCCGCGGATGGAGGAAGTGCTGCGCGCGCGGAAGACTCCGGTGCAGAGTTGGTATTTCGATCTCACCACAACGATGAATTTCTGGGGAAAGGACCGCACGTATCATCACACGCCGCCGATCTCTATCGTTTTCGCATTGCGCGAAGCTCTGCGGATCGTTTTCGAGGAAGGGCTCGAAGGGAGTTGGCAGCGACATCGCCAGAATCAGCTCGCGCTGATTGCGGGGCTCGAGGCACTGGGTGTCGAATTGTTCGTTCCCAATCCGAATGACCGGCTGCCTACCGTCACGAGCGTTTATGTGCCGAAGGCCGTGGAGGACGGGCGCGTGCGCCGGCAGTTGCTGGACGAATTCGGTATCGAAATCGCCGGTGGCATCGGCCCGCTGAAGGGAAAGATCTGGCGCATCGGCTTGATGGGCTACGTGAGCCAGGCAAAACACATCCTGTTTTTCCTGGCGGCGCTGGAAAAGGTTCTGCTCGACCAGGGGCTCAGCGTATCGCCCGGAGCCGGAGTGGGAGCGGCGATTCGAGTTTATTCGCACGCAGAGCCCGCCACTGTGGCGCACTGAAGCTAAACGAAGCTACAAAGTGACTGCGCCAGCCGCGAACCGGGGAATTCCCAATGACGGGCCGATGAGCAACTTCGTCGGCCCGTTTGACGTGGTGTCTTCATTGACGGGGCAGGCTTATCAGGTGCGCTTCTCGCATCTTTGGAATGGCATCGCCACTCGCCACAGCGATAGCGTGGATACCAAGTTTTTGGTCGATGGCCGAGCCGCCATTGTGGGACTGGCGCACAGCGGATTTGTGCAGTTCCGGGCGCGTGCACGCCGCGATCTGACCGACCGCGAGGCGAGTTTCGTGGCTGCGGAATACCTGCGAGAGCGGCTGCAGCAGGAAGACGAACGGCCGCTTTACGACGTCTCGGCGGGTGAGATTGAACGATTGATCGAGAAGATCGGGATTCGGTGAACGGCAGCCGCGCTTTTTTCAGAGAGATTCTTCGCTTCGCTCAGAATGACACTCAGCTAATTTTTCGGGGAATGTAGCCGCGCGTTTCGTTTAGCTTTAGGCGTCGGAGAGATTCTTCGTCGCTACGCTCCTCAGAATGACACGGCCATAAAGTTTGCCTCAGAGTCAGTCCGCGGCGTGTAAAAGGCAAACTGCAGATCCCTCGGTCGTCTGCAATGGGCTGCAGAGATTCAGAGCGCCACGATGGACGACCTCGTGATGACAATTCCCAATTACTTGCTGTCGCTCAGGCGTCGGAGAGAGATTCGTCGAAGGGATTTGATTTGCCAGGCTCAAGGGGATTCGATTTAGGATTAGCGCGTTTTGGATCTTCCGCCAGCTCGTGAGTTTCAAGAATAGCGCCGCAGTTTATACACTCGATGTACTCAGCTTCGTTATCTTTGGCGATCAGCCGGGTGTGTTCGTGTTTGCAGGTGGGAATTTCCGCCATAGGCTTGATCCAGAGGTAAGTTTGCAGCCTAAGAATCATATCACGCCGATTGAAGGGCTCGTGGATGGAACACCCTTTTGATTTTGTTGCGAATTCGCACACAGCGGGCATTCACGGCTTGTGCTAGAGTAAGCCGACTTTGTTAAGTGCGAAAAGCACGACTTTGTGGAGCGGCGAAAGCTTATCCAGTAGGTAGACTTTCGGCGCCAGACGTGGCCATGGCTACAAAACCTGCCATTCGATTTACGGAACTGCCGCCGGAAAAACTGCGCTGGCGGTGCGATCCCGCGCGAATCCCCTATGAAACCACGGCCCAAGCCGAGCCCATTGAAGGGCCCGTGGGGCAAGACCGGGCCCTGCGCGCGTTGCGCATGGGAATCGAGTTGGCCGCGCCGGGATACAACATCTTCGTCTGCGGACTATCGGGTACGAGCCGCGGCGGAATGATCCAAAGGCTCATCGAACAATTGCAGCCGCGCACCGAGCCCGGGCCGGACCGCTGCTACGTCAACAACTTCAAGAACCCAGACCGCCCCCGACTGCTGACGTTACCGCGGGGCCAAGCCAACAGCTTCAAGAAAGACATGCAATCAGGCATCGACTTCCTGCGGCGACGCATTCCCCAAGTGTTCGAGGGCGAGCCTTTCCAGCGCCAGAAGGGGCGCATCGTCGACCGGTATACGCTGCGGGAAAAAGAATTGATGGACGATTTCACTCGCCGCATTGCGCGGGAGCAATTTGCTCTGGGGCATATGCAGGTGGGGGCGGTGGCACTGCCGGAGATTTTTCCCGTTCTCGATGGGCAGATGGTACCCATAGAAGACATACCCAAGCTGGTGCAGGAAGGAAAACTCGAGAACATCGCGGCTGAGGAACTGGAACGGAAATACGAGCAGTTCCGGCAGGAGTTCACCGTCGTCTATCGCAAGACGCTGACGCTTTCGCGTGAGCTGGCCAGTGAACTCAGCTATCTGGAGCAGGAGGCGGCTTCCGTCCTGGTCGACGGCTTTATCGAGGAGCTAAAGGAAAAATACACGGCCACCCAGGTGGCCGAATATCTGGAGGAAGTGCGCCACAACATCCTCGATAATCTGGATCCCTTCAAGGAACGGGAAGACGAACAGGAGTCCGGCGCAGCCCCTCCCGGCGAGACGCCTCTAAAAATTTCCAATCCGGAGCGAGATCCCTTTCGCGTTTATGGCGTGAACGTGCTCCTTGGCCATAACGAGCAGGACACGTCGCCGGTCATCTTCGAGACAACTCCGACGCACACGAATCTCTTCGGCACCATCCAGCGCAGTTACGACTCGCGAGGAGTGTGGTCCTCCGACTTTATGGACCTGCGCGCCGGCTCGATGCTTCGCGCCGACGGCGGCTTCCTAATCATGTATGCGCTCGACGCACTGACAGAAATGGGCGTCTGGCGAACGCTCAAGCGCACGCTGAATCATGCCAAGCTGGAAATCCAACCGATGGAGCTTCTTTTCCCTTTTGGGGCGTCAGCGCTCAAGCCCGAATCCATCGATCTGAATGTAAAGATCATCCTCATCGGCGACCGCAATTTGTATGAAATTTTCTATAGCCATGAAGAGGAGTTTAAGAAGATTTTCAAGGTGCGCGTCGAGTTCGATGAAGAGATGGAGATGAATGACGACGTGATCCGGCAGTATAGCGGCCGTTTGCACAAACTTTGTCAGGATGAGGGCCTTTGCCCATTCGACCGCACGGCTGTCGCGGCGATGATCGAATACGGGGTGCGCCTGGCGGGCAGGCGCAATAAGGTGACGTCGCGGTTCGTGGACCTGGCCGATCTGGCGCGAGAAGGCTGTTATGTCGCGCGACAGGCCGGCGAAGCGCCGGTTACCGCTGCGCACCTGCGAATTGCGCGGGAAGCGCGAACCGAACGTCACAATCTGATCGAGACAAAGGTTCGCGAGATGATCGCGGAAGGCACTTTGCTCATCGATACCGAGGGTACGCAAGCCGGCCAGGTGAACGGACTCAGCTTGATGGAAATCGGCGGATATCTTTTTGGCAAGCCGGTGCGAATCACGGCCTCAGCGGCGCTTGGGAAATCCGGGCTGATTAATATCGAGCGCGAAGCCAACCTCAGCGGAGAACTCCACGACAAGGGGATGCAGATCATCGCCGGATACCTGCGTTCTCAATTTGCGCAGGACAAGCCGCTTTCGCTCGCGGCCAGCATTTGTTTCGAGCAATCGTACTCTGGGGTGGACGGCGATAGCGCCAGTTCCACCGAAGTTTATGCCCTGCTTTCGGCGCTCTCAGGTCTGCCCATTCGGCAGGATATTGGCGTAACCGGCTCGGTCAATCAACAGGGAGTCATTCAGCCGATCGGAGGCGTCAACGAAAAGGTGGAAGGTTTCTACGACGTCTGTCGCGTCCGCGGGCTAACGGGAACCCAAGGCGTGCTGATCCCTATTGAAAACGTCGAGGATTTGATGTTGCGTGAAGATTTGATTGCAGCGGTGGCGAACGGAATGTTCCATGTGCACCCCGTCGCTCATATCGAAGAGGGTATCGAGATTCTGACCGGCATCGAAGCCGGCTCTCGCGACGGCCGCGGCCAATTCCAGCGAGATACCGTGTTTGGACGCGTGGACGAGCGGCTCCGGAAAATGGCGGAAACGCTCAAGCAGTTCGAATAGAGTTCGTCGCGGCTCCTACAACCAACCCCAATCTGTGCTTATTGAGATCTTGGCGGTCCCGGCGGATTGTTAGCTGCGGCGGGAGCGCTGGCTGGAACAGGCAGCGGCAGGAGCACTAGCCGGCGCCGTCGCGCCGCCTCCCAGATTGGCCGCTCCTGAAGGCCCAGGACCACCGGTCTCCTTGGGCGTGGAAAGATAGCCATTCACGCCAGTCTTGGTTACTTCCATGACCACGAGCTCGTAAGGCGCGCGGACGCCACGAACGTAGAACTGCATAGGCTCGTCAACGTTGCGGTCTTTCTTGTCGATGGACTTATCGTCCGCAATCACGGTCATGTCGAACTTGTAGTGCTTCGGGTCGACGCCGTGGAGCACGATCTGAACCGGTCCGACGTGTTGTGGCTGCTTCGATTTGGTGAGCTTGAAATCGTAGATATTGCGGTCGTTGAGGTGCTTGAGAACTTCCAGTTCTTCGCCGTTTCGGGCAATTAAGACGCCGTGCTGATTCAGGTCGCCGACAGCAGTCGTGAGGGTCTTCTTTGTATCGTCCAGGTCTTTCTTAGTTGCGGCGATATCGGATTTGGCTCCGGTCAGATCAGTCGTTACCTGACCAATCTTGGCCGCATCTTCCTGCTGCACTTGACCGATTTGCGCCACCAGTTTGGCGTCACTGTCTTGCTGCTCCTGCTCTATCTGCTGGGCCATGGTGCGGGCGCGCGCCAATTCCGCCTGTGTAAGCCCAAGTTTCTGCGAGGTTACGTCCAACTGGGCGCGAAGCAAGGCAACGCGCGAATTCGTCTGCTCCAACTCCTTGCTCAGCACGTCGGCGTGGTTGTTGCCCTGAGCCAAAGCGTATTGCAACTGCGTTCGGGAGTTATATCCGATATAGATCAGTGCTCCGACACCGAGAAATAACACGATTATAACCAGCGGAATCCAGCGTGGCGTCGGCGCCGGCTCGTACACGTAGCCCTCATTCGAGGCGGGAGCATTCGGCGGGATATTCGGGGTAATACTCATGCCTTCTCTCCTTTAAAGACGCGGCAGTCGCTACCACTATTACTTGGCGAGTTCACGATAATCACAGTGATGCCAAGTATTGATTATGGCTGAGAGCTTTAGGGTTGTCCATGGTGGGACCGGCCTAGCACTGTAGTTACTGGGCCATGGGAAATGAGTCCTGATCCCGCTATATCCCTTCCGTTGGCGCTCGCCTTCTTAGATGCGTTATCGACCGCGGGGCGGCCAGCGAGCTTCAACTGTGGTCGTCAAGCCTCCGCGAGGGGTGAATTCGCCCTTCACAGTGCACCACACCGGCTTCGCGGCCGCGACAATATCTCGCAGAATACGGTTGACGGCGTTCTCATAGAAGATGCCCAAATTACGGTAAGCGAGCAGATAATGCTTTAAAGCTTTTAGCTCCAGGCAATGACGTCGCGGTTCGTACTCGATGGTAATTGTTCCGTAGTCCGGCAAGCCGGTTTTAGGGCACATAGAGGTGTATTCGGGGTAACGGGTGCGGATGATATAGCCGGGAAATTGATTGGGCCAAGTTTCGAGTTGCGGCAACTTAACCTGAATGCCAGCCTTGGCGTGTTCCTGGGTGTAACCGGGCATCACTCACCTCAATGGCCTTCGGCAAAAGCTCATATGCTACCAATAAACTCGCGGGTTGCGCGTCTACAGAGGACCTCAGGCCAGTTGCCACGCAAGCTACCGCGATATAACCAGCTTGGGATGCGATACGTCTGAAACGATGACCTCAGTGTCTTTATTCGGCGTCTGGGCCGGGGCAGCGCGAGAGATGGACGAGTCTTAGCAAAGCGAAGCTGTATGGATTGTAAGGGTCGCCCTTAAGCCACCGTATACGTTCAATTGTCGTATCCCTTTTGACGAGCAGCGCCCGCTCACCACGATTCAGCTTATACAGGCGCTTGGTGGCGGCTGGCGAGGCTCCACGATCTACACACGGGGCGCCTGTGCCGCACCAGAGTTCAGGCTTGCCGGAACATTAACCCGCGTTTCCAGGCGTACTCCCCGATAACTACCATCCAGGCGATGATCTAGCCATTCGGATAACAAACCTGCCCATCCACTGCATTCTTGTACACATTCGCTGGACAAAGTCTGCAGAATTTGTTACTTGGGGGGTTGGGGGACGGTATATTCTCAGGGTGTCTAAGCTATTCAGCATCGATTATCGGCTGGCGGTCCGCGCCCCAAGAAGCAAATAAGCTGCAGCGGCGGTTCTGGCGTTGCGGTCAGCAGGCAAGAGGCTGACCGAAAATCGTTCGGGCTTGAAAGCACAATTAAATCTAGACTGCCTCGATTGGAGTGATCAATGAGCTCTGTTGCATCCGTTCACGGAACGCAAGCAAATGGTGAGTTGGTCCAGATTCTGTCGCCGGAAGCCTTAATTCGCCAGCGCCTGGAGGAGGAACGCCAGCGCCTGCAAAAAGAAGCCGGAATCGAGCAGCGCGAAATCCGTCATTTCCATAAGCCGATTGAGCTTCCGTTCACCTCACTGCAGCGCGACCACACCACGATTCTTTTCGGCGGTCTGACGTGGAAGCATGAACGCCTGGTCCACGGAGCCCTGGAAAGCCTGGGCTACAAGTGCGAATCCGTGCCTGTGCCGAATAAAAAGGCGTTTCAGCTCGGCAAAGAGTACGGGAATAACGGTCAGTGCAATCCGACCTACTTCACCGTTGGAAATCTTGTCCAGTATGTACAAGACCTTGAAGCCAAGGGTTTGACGAAAGACGAAATCTGCAATCGATATGTCTTCTTTACGGCCGGCGCTTGCGGCCCTTGCCGCTTCGGCATGTACGAAGCGGAGTACCGGCTGGCTTTGCGCAATGCCGGATTCGACAAGTTCCGCGTGCTGCTTTTCCAGCAAAGCGGTGGACTGAATCAAGCCGAGGCCCAAGCTGGCCTGGAAATGAACGTCGATTTCTTCCTGGCGATCCTCAATGCATTGAACATGGGCGACATCATTAACGACGTGGCCTATCAGATTCGGCCTTACGAGGTGAATGCGGGAGAAACCGACCGCGTTCTGGAAGAATCCATGGAGCTTTTGCACGAAGTGATGCGCCGGCAGAAACCCTGGACCTTGCGCGGGCGCGCGGCCAAGCTGCTCAAGAATACGCGCTTCGAGGGAACGGGCGAATACGTCGGCAAATTCCTGCATCAGCTCTTTGGCGACGAAATCATGGCCGCGCTGCGAGAAGTGCGCGACCGCTTTGCTTCAATTCAGATCGACCGCACGCGCGTCAAGCCCATCGTGAAGATCACCGGCGAGTTCTGGGCGCAGACCACCGAGGGCGACGGAAATTTCAACATGTTCCGCTTCCTGGAAAAAGAAGGCGCGCAGGTCGTAGTCGAACCGATCGGGACGTGGATCTGCTACCTGATGCACCAAGTCGTGCAGCAGTGCCGCGACGAAAAGGGCCTCAAAGACGGTGCAGTGTTGCCTCCGTCATGGCGGTTGGACAAGCACCTGAAGATCAACTTGACCATGTACAAAAAGATCGCGCAGATCAAGCTTGCCGAACAGATCTTCAAGCGCGAATACAACCGGATTATCGACGCACTCGGCGGCATCGGCCATCATCTGGTCGATCAGTACGAATTGCAGCGCCTCGGCCATCCTTACTACAACTCGCGGGCCGCGGGCGGTGAGGGACATCTGGAAGTAGCGAAGAACATCTACTATTCACACAAAGGGCTGGCGCACATGGTTCTGGCGCTGAAGCCTTTCGGCTGCATGCCTTCGACGCAATCGGACGGCGCCCAGTCCGCCGTTATGTCGCATTACAAAGACATGATCTTCCTGCCCATCGAGACCTCGGGCGAAGGGGATGTGAACGCTCACAGCCGCGTGCAGATGGCTCTCGGTGAGGCCAAGGCCAAGACGAAACTGGAATTCAAAGCCGCTCTCGAATCCACGGGCAGAACGATCGAGGAGATTCGCGGTTACGTCGAGGAGCATCCGGAATTGAAGTCCCCGATGTACAAAGTGCCCCATTGCGAAGGCGTGGTGGGTGCGGCCGCGAATTTCGTGCGCCACGTAGCGGAACTCATGAAGGCCGAGAATAAGCCGGTCCAGCGCACGAGTGCTGCGGCTTAGGTCTGAGGAGAATAATGGGCTGCTCGAGCGGAAGCTGCGGAACTGGAAGCGCCGGCAACACCGGCGGCGCATTTGTCCCACTGACAAATCTCTCTAAGCCTGTTGTAGCGCCTCCGCCTCCGGTGGTGAAACCGGTGGCGCCTCGGTTGGAGCAGGGCGTGCGTCTCATGGTCGGCCTTGACGTTGGCTCAACTACGGTCAAGGCCGTAGTAGTAAATCCCGTCGACGACCAGATCCTCTGGCGGGATTATCAACGCCACGATACCAAGCAGCCCGAGAAGGTGCTCGAATTCCTCAAACGGATGGAGAGCGAAGTCGGAATCGCCCACGGCCTTACGCGTATTTTCGTTACGGGCAGCGGCGGCGGGGGCATTGCGCCCCTGATTGGCGCAAAGTTTGTGCAGGAAGTGAATGCGGTTGCGCTGGCCGTCGAGAAGCTCTATCCGAAGTGCGGGTCCGTGATCGAACTGGGCGGCCAGGATGCAAAGATCATCATCTTCAAGGAAGATCCTGTCACCGGCCGCAAAAAGAAAATCCCCTCGATGAATGACAAGTGCGCCGGCGGCACGGGCGCAGTGATCGACAAGATCAACGCCAAGCTGCGGATCCCGTCCGAGCAGCTCTGCGAGATGGGCTATGTCGGACTGAAGCTGCATCCTGTGGCCGGAAAGTGTGGAGTCTTCGCTGAAACGGATATCAACGGCCTGCAAAAGACCGGTGTGCCCGGCGACGAGTTGATGGCTTCGCTCTTTGAGGCCATCGTGCAGCAGAACCTCGCCGTGCTCACCCGCGGCAATACGCTGCGACCCCAGGTGTTGCTGCTCGGCGGTCCAAACACGTACATCCGGGGCATGAAAGAGTGCTGGAAAACGAATATCCCGAAGATTTGGGAAGAGCGTAAGTTTCCGCTTCCGGAAGGCGTTGACCCCGCCTCTCTCATTCTGGTTCCGGAGAATGCTCAATATTTCGCGGCGCTCGGTTCGGTGGAGTTTGGCAAAGACGAGGACGAAGCAATCGGCCTTTACCGCGGCGTTGAAAATCTGGAATGGTACATGAACGTTGGGCGGCTGGAAGAAAAGCAGAAAAAGGGCGGCAGCGGCCTAAGCAAGGACGAGGCAGAGCTTCAGGCGTTCAAAGAACGATATAAGCCCAAGAAATTTGTGCCGGCGAAGTTCCAACCCGGGCAGGTGGTCGAGGGCTTCATGGGGATCGACGGCGGCTCCACTTCGACAAAAGCCGTCCTGCTCGATAAAGACAAGCGCATCCTTGTGAAGTGTTATCAGCTCTCGAAGGGCAATCCCATCGAAGACACCATGGACATGTTCCGCAATCTGCGGCAGCAGGTTGAGGAACAGGGCGCGACGCTACGCATCATGGGCCTGGGTACGACAGGTTACGCCAAAGATATTCTTAGAGATGTGCTCAACGCCGACGCGGCCATCGTGGAAACGGTGGCCCACACGGAAGCATCGCTGCACTTCTATCCGCACGCCGATGTGATCTGCGACGTCGGTGGTCAGGACATCAAGCTCATCATCCTGCAGGACGGCCGCGTAAAAGACTTCAAGTTGAATACGCAATGCTCGGCCGGCAATGGATACTTCCTGCAATCGACGTGCACTGGATTCGGCTATGAAGTCACGGAGTTCGCGGACCTGGCATTCAATGCCAAGGCCATGCCGATGTTTGGATATGGCTGCGCCGTTTTCATGCAGTCGGATATCGTGGATTTCCAGCGGCAAGGCTGGAAGCCGGAAGAAATTCTCGCGGGATTGGCAAACGTACTGCCGAAAAATATCTGGCTGTACGTCTCGCAGATTCCCAACCTGGCTTCGCTCGGCCGCACCTTTGTCTTACAGGGCGGCACACAGCACAATCTAGCCGCGGTCAAGTCGCAGGTCGACTTCATCGAGTCGCGCTTCCGCGATAAGGGCGTGAAGCCGAACGTCATCGTGCACGAACATTGCGGAGAATCCGGAGCGATCGGCGCCGCTATCGAGGCGAATCGCCTATGGAGAATGGGCCGCCAGACCAGCTTCATCGGAATGGAAGCTGTCGAGAAGATCAGCTACATCACGCATCGCAACGAAGACACGCGCTGCTATTTCTGCAAGAACAAGTGCCTGCGCACGTTTATCGACGTCAAGCTGATGCCGGGCGTGCCGGTGGAAAACATCGGCTTCAAGACTTCCAAGATCCCGATCGCCGAGGGCACCAAGCGCCTGATCGTCAACAACAGTTGCGATCGCGGATTGGTTGAAGACGTGAACGCCATGCGCGAGATCAAGAAGGGCATGGATTCGGTCAAGGACGCCAATCCCAATATGGCCGAAGTCGCGGCCAAGATGGTCTTCAAATCTTTCAAGCCGGCGGCTGTCGCTGACCCGCTCCCGCGCTATACGTTTACGGCGGGGCAAAAAGCGCGGGCCGCGGCGATGAAGCGGCGCGCCAGCCTGCGTATCGGCATCCCGCGCGTCTTGAATCAGTACACGTGCAATCCGATGTTCAGCGCCTACTTCGAGTCGCTGGGCGTTCCGGCCGAGAACCTGATCTATTCCGACTACACGACCGAGGAGCTTTACAAAGCGGGGGCCAAGCGCGGGTCCATCGATCCTTGCTTCCCGTCCAAGGTGGGGATCCCGCACGTGCACAATCTGCTCTACGTGCACCACAAAAAGAAGCCGCTGGATGTGATCTTCTTCCCCATGATCGATGACCTGCCATCGGACATCGTGAATGCGCAGAGCCATCGCGCCTGCCCCACCGTAACCGCTACGCCGGCGGCAACGAAAGCCGCGTTCATAAAGGAAAGCGATCTCTTCAAGGAGATGGGCGTCGAGTTTCTGGACCCGCTCATCAACTGCGGCGCGCCCATTCTTTTCGAACGCCAGATGTACGAAACCTTCCGTGAGATCCTGGGGCTTTCGCCCGAGGAAAATCAGCGCGCCTCGCAGGAAGGCATGAAGGCCATGGATAACTTCACTGAGGGCATCCTTCGCAATCAGGGGCGCGAAATTTTGCGCAAACTCGAAGCGGAGGACGGAATTGGCATCGTTCTGTTGGCGCGGCCGTATCACAACGATCCCGGGCTCAATCACGACATCCTCGAAGAGTTCCAAAAGCTGGGATACCCGGTGTTGACGCAGGCATCGCTGCCGATTGACGACGAAATCATCTGGCGGCTTTTCGGCGAAGAAGTGCGCGCCGGAGCGATCACGCACCCCATGGACATCACCGACGCCTGGAAGAATTCCTACAGCGAAAACACAAGCCAGAAGGTTTGGGCGGCCAAGTATACGGCTCGGCATCCCAATCTTGTTGCGCTCGAACTATCCAGCTTCAAGTGCGGCCATGACGCGCCGATCTATACGACCGTGGAAGAGACGGTGACGAAGTCCGGCACGCCTTACTTCTCCTTCAAGGACATCGACGAAAATAAGCCCAGCGGCTCGATTCGCATCCGCGTCGAAACGATCAGCTATTTCCTGAAGCGCTACCGTGAAGATATGGTTGCCAGAAAGCGCAAGGAAACGGAGATCGACATCAAACTGGCGGAATTCGAAGCCAAGTTGCGCGCGGAATTGGGTGTGCCCGTGGCGAGCGAGGCTGCGGCAGGTTCGAAGACGGCTGAGGAAGAGCTTGAAGCTGTACTCTGATGCGCCTTGTAATTACTGCGGAGGGATTCTTCGACTCCGGAACCGCGCGGCCCTGGAAATCGGGCCGAGGAAAAAGGGCGCAGCTACTTCGCTCAGAATGACCAAGGCGTGACAGGCTGACAGGATTCCCGGCATGGCTCTCGCAATCGAATCCGACAAAGTAATGTTTGAAATTTACCGCGAGCCCGAATTCGACCGGCTCTATCGCGTCGTATATTTCACCGAACTGGACGAGCACAGTAAGGAAAAAGAGATCAATGACGCTATGCGCGGCGAGCATATCTTCGACGGCTATTTGCGCAACTACACGAAAACAGAAGGCAAACGCACCGTTGCCGGAATCCTGGAGCGGCTAAATTCAGGCGATAAAATCGGCGTGGACGAGATTGAGCGCGAATTGAAGCCGTTCATGGCCTGAGCCCTTCACGGAAATGCACACGACGCCGCTCATATTTCTACGACTCGTATGAAGTTCGCGACACGCGCCCGCCGCAAGCTGCGCTTCGTCAATACCAGGCTGAAGGAATGGCGCATGATCGCCTGGGGGCTGCTCTCGACCGAGCATCCCGTGCTCGCGCATGTCATTCCGATCCGCCGCTGCAATCTTTCCTGCACGTATTGCAACGAATTCGACGATTTTTCGAAGCCGGTCCCTCTCGAGGAGATGCTGCGAAGAATCGACCGCCTGGCGGAATTGGGAACGACCATCATTACCCAGAGCGGCGGCGAACCCTTACTGCATCCCGATCTCGACCGCATCATCGCGCGCGTGCGCAGCCACGGAATCCTCGCGGGGATGATTACCAATGGCTACCTGCTTACGCGGGAGCGCATCGAACGGCTGAACCGCGCCGGGCTCGAACACTTGCAGATCAGCATCGATAATGCCTTGCCCGACGAAACTTCCAAGAAAAGCCTGAAGGTTCTGGATCAGAAGCTAGTGCTGCTCTCCGAATACGCCGAATTTCAGGTGAACATCAACTCCGTGCTGGGCTGCGGCATAAGATTTCCGGAAGATGCGCTGAAAGTGGCCCGGCGCGCCCTGGAACTCGGATTCACGAGCACTATCGGCGTGCTGCACGACGGCAATGGCCAACTCAAGCCGCTGAGCGATAAAGAGCAGAAGATCTTCGAAGAGGTGATGGATCTCGGAAAGAGCTCTTATTCACGCTTCAATCAGTTCCAACATAATATTGCGCGCGGCAAAGCGAACGAGTGGCGCTGCCGTTCCGGAGCGCGGTATCTCTATATCTGCGAAGACGGCCTCGTCCACTGGTGCTCGCAGCAACGCGGCTATCCGGGCATCCCGCTGATGAACTACACCCTGGATGATTTTCGCCGGGAGTTCAACACGGCCAAGCCTTGCGCGCCACATTGTACCGTCTCCTGCTCCCAGCAAGTGGCCATGCTCGACAACTGGCGTGCACCGCAGACGCTACGGCCAAATCCAGCCGGCGTGCCGGCTGCCCAGGAATTGGTGCAACTGACCGGCGCGGGCGCCTCGGAGCACGACTAAGCACTGCGCCGTCACTCCCTTACAATTGACACATACGCGGCGGTCTCTGCCTTGATCGCTTGTAAAGTGTGGTTGCCGAGGGCAATCTGATAGTCAGCCCTACACCTATCTTGGACAGAGTCCGCCTTGTGGGCAGAGGTGTGGAGGCGGCAGTTTACGCATGTAAGAAATGCGGCCCGCGCGTCTGGGTCACATAAAATCCAGCCATGAGCGCCAAAAACCTGGCTCAGTTTACACGTCGCCAACCATCTGAAGCCTCTTCGCAACCGTCTTCGCGCCGAGCCGGCGAGGAGCCGCTAACGGCAACGCCGGTTCTGGTGGATTCCGATGGTTTGGCGGTTCAATTTCTGCGGTCTTTTCATCTCTTGTTGCGTTCGGTGCGGCTCTACCATCAGCACCACCCTCGCCTGATTGACAGCCTCAAATCCACGGGCCGTGCCCTCGATGACGCCCTCAGCGGTTCCGCTGTATTACGTTTCACGATAGAGCATGATCGCCTGGCAGTTACGAAGCAGCTTTCAGGTTCCGGCCATCCCCTTGGCGATGCGCGGGGCGAATTGAAAACGCTGGCGGAAGTCTTTAGCCGTGCCTCCATCCGTTCGCTGACGTTCGTTCCGCATACACGGCTGGACGAACTGCTGCAGTTTGCCCGCGCCGTAGAAGCGGCATGTCGTGCACGGAGCGCTTCTTCGCGAGAGGATTGGGCGTCGCGCCTGCGCGAACATCGAATTACAGGAATTCGCGTGAATGAGGCGACGGAGAGCACCAGCGAGTCCATGAACTTTGCCGGCCTGCTCGAAGCCCTGGTCAGTGGAGCTGTCACGTCCGCGAGCGGCGATTTAGGGGCGAGCGCCGCGCCGGACCAGTTCCGGGCGGCATTGCGCCGCTTATGGGCGTCCGCCGGACGTCTGGGACACGTTCGGCTGCAGGCGCCGCAGGAAGCCGCACGCGCTATTCGCGACGAATTTGCCGGCAGCGATGAATTCGTTCGGTCCATGCTTATGCGAGGCGTGGCCCTCGAACCACCTCGGGAGAGCGAATCGCTAGGCGTCTATCTCGCCCGGGTGGCGGACGCGCTCAGTGTCGATTACGCCCGTTCGGAGTTTTTCGCGCGCCGACTTCGGCCGGCGGAAGTGCGCATGATGCTCTCGCAGCTTCGCCCCGAACGGGACGGCCATCAAGAAAGCGATCCCATCCTGGACCCGCTCGTCGAGCGCTTCTGGAGTTCTCTGCCGGCGCGCGAACAAACCCGCCTGCTGGCGAGCCAAGATGCCTGGTGTCTGCCCGTCAGTCTGCTGCGCGATTATCTGGAAGGATTAATCGCGGCCGCGGAGAGCAGGCGCGCGGAAGCCTCTCGCCGCCAGGCGCGCCGCGCACTCGCGGATTTCGTGCGCTGCCTGGATTCGGAAGAAGAAAAGGCTCGGCGAGCGGTGGTTTCGAGTCTGCTGGAGCTGAAGGACGTTCTGGAACGCATCTGGCCGTGCCCCCAGCTTGCCGACTTGGGAAAGAGCGTAGTGGCGGCTCTGCACCGTGAGGTTTCGCCTGGAATTGCCAATCTGCTGGAACAATTGACACTAACATTGGCTACGCTTGCGCTGGCGCGGGGCGAATGTGGAGAGGTCGAGACCATTCTGATGGAGATCGATCAGGCGCCCCCGGAGTCCGACGAAGAGCGCCTGGCTGCGCTTACGCGACAGATCGTAGGCCGCGAAGAATGGTTGTTATTGGTCGATCTGGCGCTTGCCAACCGGGCCCTTGGTCCGGCCCTGCCACGCCTTTTGCGGCGTGATCCGGAGCGGCTGCTCGATCGCCTGCGCCTTCTTTTGACCTCTTCCGCTGGGTCGAACACGCTGCCGGCGATGGCCAGATTAGTGCGCGCAGCAGGCGAGCCCGTGATTGGCGCGCTCGAAACTCACCTCCTGGAGCCTCGGCGGCAGCGCGTGGCTACGGCCATCAAGCTACTATCCGCGGCGGCGCCTGAGCGGCTGATTGGGGCTCTGCCGAGGGCGTTCCCTAGTTGGGATTGGAGCCTACAAGACCTGGCGGTGACGGAATTGGTGCGCCAAACCGCCCCGGCATTGCGCTTGCAAGCGGCCGAATCTTTCCTAACCTTACTTCGCGATGCACATCTGTTGGTTACGCCCGGAATGATCGATCATATCGGGATAGTGGGCGATAGCTCGGCTATTCCGCAGCTGATGGAGATTGCCATCGGCGACGCGGAGCAATTTGGCGATGTATTCATTCGCATCAAGGCCATCGAAGCCCTGGGCAGAATGAAGGCGTCGAGCGCGGCCACGCCATTGCGCAATCTGGTGCGTAATCGTTCAGGCCTGACCTATGCCGAGCCCGCTGGTCTGCGCTCCGCCGCCGAAGATGCTTTGGCGCTAATCGAAGATCGAGCCGGATCGCTCACCCTGCGGCTCCCGGCGAAAACCTCGGCGACTTCAACCCCGCCTTTCGCCCAGCCCCGCCGCTATTTGAGGGTGGCTCTGCCTGAACCCCTGCAGGTCAAAATGGAAGGGCCGCAGACCCGTTCAGTCCGCGTTCGATCCATCGCTTTGGGCGGTGCGCTGCTCGAGACTTCCGCTGAGTTTGCATTGGGAGAGTCACTGCGTATTGAGATTCATGCTGGATTCGAGAAGATCCGCGCGACAGCTGTCGTGCGAAGCATCAGCACCAAAGGTTGCGGCATCGAGTTCGTACACATGAAAGAGGACGACCGCGAGAAACTCCGCCGCCGCATCAACAAACTGCTCGACTAAGCGCGACGATTAAGCGCGTTAATCGCTTGTCACTCACGGGCTCCCACTGCGTTTACCACAGGGCCTGAGAAAGTTTCCACACAGCTTCGCATTAGATCGCTTGCGCCTCGCCCCATTCGCGATAAAGTAGCAAGGCATGATCGGATGGATCGCAGCCGCAGTCATCGCCGTCCTCGGTGCGTTCGGGATCTTCGTTGCGCTCAGGGGACGGGACCTGGCCAGCGCGCAGAGCGAGGCGCTTCGTAAGGAAATGCAATCTTTGCTGGCTGCACAGTCCCAGGCTACTGCCGCGCAAATCGGCCAGCTGGCTCAATCGCTGGGCGCGCAGTTGGGGCAAGTCACCCAGCAGGTGCAAAGCGGCATGGCCTCGGTCGGCACAATTGCCAGCGGCGCGCAAAAAGCCGTCTCGGAACAGTTGCAGGCTTCCACACAAATGCTGGGCACCATCCGGCAGCAGCTCGGTGAAGTGCAGCAGGCCGGCCACGAGCTTTCGGCGGCGGCCAAGCAAATCGAAGACGTGCTCGGCGGGGCGAAAACGCGCGGCACCCTGGGCGAAGTCGCACTTGATCGCATTCTCGCCGATACGCTGCCTAGGGCCAGCTACGAAACTCAATTTCGATTTTCGACCGGTGAGGTCGTGGATGCCGTGGTGCGCTTGAACGACAAACTCATGCCCATCGACTCCAAATTTCCTCTCGAAGGCTATCGCAGGCTTCTCGATCAAGGCGAGGAATGCCGCAAGGATTTCTCGAATGCCGTCCGCCTGCACGCCGAATCGATCGCCAAAAAATATATTCTGCCCGGGGAGGAAACGCTCGATATCGCCCTGATGTTTGTTCCCTCGGAGGGCGTTTACTACGAACTACTCCGCTCGGTTGATGCGAAAGGAACGCCGCTCGACGAATACTGCCGGACGCGGTGCGTCGTTCCGGTCTCCCCGAGCACGCTTTTTGCTCATCTCAAGATTGTTTTTCTAGGGCTGCGCGGGATGCAGATCGAAGAGAACGCCAAGAGGTTGCTGGGCAGCCTCAGTGGTTTGAAAAAGCAGATGGACAACTTCGGCGAAGTTTACGAGCGGCTGGGCACTCATCTGCGCAACGCGCAGCAAAGCTATTCCGACGCCGACCGCAAGCTTGATCGAGCGCGCAACTCGCTAGAAGAGTTAGCCCAGGGCTGTCCCGCCGAGAAAGTCCTCGAATCCGCCGGGTCGGGATGACAATAAATGGTTTTGCAAGGTTAGCCCGGGGGCCAGCGGAAATCGCGGCCGCCGAGCAGATGGAAATGCAGGTGGAAGACGGTTTGCCCCGCACCGCGTCCGTTGTTTACTACCACTCGATATCCAGACGATAGCTTGCGGTCCGCGGCTAAACGGCTCGCAAGCAGCAAGGCACGCCCAAATAAAGCGCCATCTTCTTCTTTCGAATCGGTCAGCGCCGCGACATGTTTCCGTGGACAGATCAGGATATGCGTGGGAGCTTGCGGGGCGATATCTTCGAAGGCAAAAAGTTCGGGATCTTCGTAGACCAATTTCGCCGGCAATTCGCGTTTGCTGATCTTGCAGAAAATGCAGTCATCCATGGCCGCAAGCCTCCCTACAAATCAACTGAATCAACGCCATTCTAAAAAGTAGATCCCTCGCTCGCACGGCAACGCGCTCAGGAGAACGCGCTGGGGTCCCGCTCGCTCGGGATGACAACATTGAAACTAAGCTGAAAGGATCGAGTATCTGCCGTTTATTGCAGCCCGTCCAATCTCACCACGAACGTATTGTGGAAGCCGCGCTCGCGAGTGAGCTGAGCCGCGAAGCGCTCTGCCTCCCGTTGCGTCGCCAGCCGCCCCACACGCACACGGTAGAAGCGTCCCGCCGGCGCCGCAAAATCCTGCACGAACACCGGGTAGCGGCGGCTCAGATCCGCTCGGAGCCGGTCCGCGTTCTTGCGCTGTTGAAATGCCCCCACTTGAACCGAGAAGGCGCCTGTGAGCGGTGATGGGCTCGATATCAGCTCCAAGCGTACGGGCGCCACTCCGGTTCCGACCATATCGATGGCGTTAGCGGCGGCCAAAGATAAATCGATCACCCGGCCTTCAACAAAGGGACCGCGATCGATGATACGCACGTCCGTATGCTTGCCGTTATTCACATTCGTCACTTGCACGATGCTTCCGAAGGGCAGTGTGCGATGCGCGGCAACGAATCTGTTCATGTCGAAAATCTCGCCGCTCGAGGATTGCCGTCCATGAAATGGCGCACCATACCATGAAGCGATGCCCCGTTCGACATAGGTACCGGGCGGGACAGCCTTTTCTTCCGGGCCAGCGCCCGCACTTGGGGCCGATGGCGGCGCGGGGATACCCGCGCTTGCGGGCCTATGGGCACACCCTGCCGCGCCAAAAAGAACAAAGATCAAAACGTAGAGATGATAATGCGGTAAGCGGGTACCTTCGAAAGAATCGGGCCGGTCAGCGTGAATCCGTTTTAGGTTCAACTTTCGCTTCTATATCCGCGGCCATTTGCGCCAGCTTTTCGGACATTCGCCTCAGGGATTGCGCGGTCTTGTTACGCGCCGCCGGGGTGATCTTCTTCTCCGTCAACTCCCGCAACCGTTCGATTTCGCGGTCAAGCTTGCGCCCGAAGTCTTCGAAAGTAGGCATGCCAGCCTCGTCCAGGACGGATGCGATTTCGCGTCCCGATGAGATTTTTCGTATTATAGACAGGCGTCTCGTCAGCTCGCAAGGAGACCGTGTGCAGCTTCCCGTTCGTTGGCGCTATAAAATTGATCGCTGGCGCAATCAAATTGCCTCTCTTTTCCACAGGCAGCCCCCCGTTGCCCGCCCGCGATTGTGCCCGGCCTGCGGAACGCTGGTGGGTTCGAGTGCCGGCCGTTGCCACCAGTGCGGCGCGAGTCTGACGTTTTCCCTGGCTGCTGCCAGCCGCTCCCTTAGCAAGGTGTTGCCGCAGACTTCGCCGGTCACTTACGGAATCCTGGGCCTCTGCTGCTTTCTTTACGGGGTGAGTTTGCTGATCACCATTAAACGCAGTGGCTTCGCGGCGCCCAGCGGAGGCTTAGGGGCGTTATTTGGGCTTGGCGGGATCAATGGTGCCGTGCTGCTCCGCATGGGCCTCTCTGGCCCGTTCGATCTTGTGCAGCCGTGGAGGCTGATCACCGCGATCTTCCTGCACGGCAGCCTGCTGCACCTCGGTTTCAACATGTGGGTGCTGATGGATCTGGGGCCCACCATCGAAGAACTCTACGGATCGGCTCGTTTCCTTTTCGTTTTTATCGTGACGGGAGTGGCCGGCTATGTCTTGAGTTCCACGACCGGGCATTTCAGCGTGGGAGCTTCCGGCTCGCTGCTTGGGCTAGTGGGCTTGTTGCTTGCGCTGACGACTGGGCGTCAGAGCATCGGCATGCGCATGCTGCGGAGCCAATTGCTTTACTGGCTGGCGTACATTGTGGTGCTGGGCATACTGATGCCGGGCATCGATAATTACGCGCATATCGGTGGCTTCGCGGCCGGCTTCTTACTCGGAAAAGTAATGGCGGACCGCCAGCCCGTCGATGTTGTCGAGCGCCGGCGCGCTTATGCGCTTGGGCTGGACCACAGGATTCGCCGTCCTGCGAGCTTCGCACTCATGCTGGTGAATTACTTCAGTTCGTCCATCGGCCTCGGCTGAGGCCTCCGCGCGTTCGCATGCGCGATTACGACGGCTCCGGGCTTTCATGGCTTAATCGCCGCGCCACAACCACACTGTAATGGAACCCGGAGAAGACCGTAAAACCGGCAACAACGTAAACCAATAGTCGCCGCGCCAGGAGGAATACGGGGTGGTGAAACACCGCCGCGGCCAGCACCGTAAACACAAGGACGATCTGCAGCGTCGTCGTCAGCTTGCCGTAAATGGAGGGAGGAAATGAACGATAGCCGGCCGTTAGCAGGATTACCGCCGCGGTTGTGAGGATCAGGACGTCGCGTCCCAGCACCAGGATCGTCAGCCACCAACGAATTTGCCCATTGAGCGCAAGCACCACGAATGAGGAGGAGATCAAAAGCTTATCTGCAATCGGATCGAGGTAGGCGCCCAGGCTCGTCTTCTGATTGAGCGTTCGCGCCAGCATGCCATCCATGGTGTCGGTGAGTCCTGCGAGAATCAAAATCGCCAAAGCCCAACTGTAGCGCCGGTAAAAAACCAGGATGATGAAGAGCGGCAGGAAGCCCAGGCGCAGGAACGTAAGCTGGTTGGGAACGGTCAGAATGCGCCTAGCCATAGAATGGAAGTTTTCGGACAGGTCAGGCGAACAGTTCGAGATAATCCTTCAGCGAACGGCCCACCTTTCGTTCGAATATATCAGAAAAGGAGGGTATTGAGCCGCTGGGTTCGTCCAGTGCAATCCGCTCCACGCGTTGCATGGGGAAAAATAGCGTAGGCAGTCCGACGCGGTCGCCTTCGGGATGCAAAACCAGGTGCACGAAATCATCAAATGAATTCAGGTCGATGCCGCGCAGGGTCACGCCAGCCGTGTTCAGGGATACCAGTTCGCCCCACACCTTCTCCCGTGGCGTGTGCAGGCTGACAATTACTATGGAGTGCAATTCCAAGGGTCCCTCGCAGCTTTGACTCGGCTAAACGTACGGCCCTTGTCATGCTGAGTGCAGCGGAGATATCTCTCTTCACGTAAAGCTAAAGATACAAAACTAAAGAAAGGAGAGACTCTTCGTCGCTCTGCTCCTCAGAATGACAATCTCGATTTCTTATTACTCCTTGCCCGCAATTCTGAGTGGATTCACGAAAGTCAGAGCGCGATCTTTTTCAGGTCCGGCGCAACACGCAAGCGCGCTTCCGTCAACTTCTGGACGGCTTCAGGTGTCATGTCTTCCGCAATTTCGCGCAGCACGAGCCCATCCGGCGTAACCTCGATTACGGCCAATTCGGTCACAATGAGATCGACAACACCCACTCCGGTGAGGGGCAAAGTACATTGGCGCATGATCTTGGGATTGCCCTCTTTGCTGGTGTGCTCCATGGCGATGATCACTCGCTTCGCGCCGGAGACCAAATCCATGGCGCCGCCCATTCCTTTCAGCATTTTTCCGGGAACCGCCCAGTTGGCCAGATTTCCTTTTTCATCTACCTGAAGACCGCCCAGAACCGTCAGGTCGACATGACCGCCGCGAATCATCGCGAACGAATCGGAGCTGGAAAAATAACTACTGCCGGGAATCTCTGACACGGTTTCCTTGCCGGCGTTCACCAGGTCGGGATCTTCTTCGCCCTCCAGCGGAAAAGGACCCATGCCCAGCATGCCGTTTTCGGATTGGAAGATGACTTCCGTGCCCGGCGGAATGTAGTTGGCGACGAGCGTGGGCATCCCAATGCCCAAGTTCACGGTGAATCCGTCGCGTAACTCCTGCGCTACGCGGCGTGCAATCAATTCGCGCTTGTCGACTTTCACTTGCTTTCATCGTTACCCTCTGTTCCGAAGAATTACACTGCCACACGATGCCGAACCGTGCGCTTCTCGATTCGCTTCTCGTAGTGCGTTCCCTGAAAAATGGCGTTCACATAAACGCCGGGCGTATGTACCTGGTCCGGAGGGATGCCGCCGAGTTCCACTAATTCTTCCACTTCTGCAATCACGTAATCGGCTGCCGTGGCCATCACCGGATTGTAGTTTCGCGCCGTTTTGCGGTACATCAGATTGCCCCAGCGGTCGCCCTTCCAGGCTTTGATAAACGCAAAATCGGCCCGCAAAGCTTTTTCCAGGACGTACATCCTGCCGCCAAACTCCTTTGTCTCTTTTCCTTCCGCGATCATGGTGCCGTAGCCGGTGGGGGTGTAGAAGGCCGGTATACCGGCGCCGCCCGCGCGGATTCGCTCTGCTAAAGTCCCCTGCGGATTAAGCTCGAGTTCAACCTCGCCATTCATTACGAGTTGCTCGAATAACTTATTTTCTCCCACGTAAGACGCCACCATCTTGCGCACCTGCTTTGTCTGCAGCAAGAATCCGATGCCGAATTCCGCAGTGCCCGGATTGTTGGAGATCGCAGTGATGTTCTTCGTCCCAGCCCGCCTTAGAGCGGCAATCAGGTTTTCCGGAATGCCGCAAACGCCGAAACCTCCCATCATGATGGAGGCGCCGTCACGAATGCGCCGGACTGCCACGTCCGCATTAGCAACTGTCTTGTCCATCCGGTCCCTAGTCCTCCACTTTAATGCACACTCTAACGCAAATTGTGAAGCAGTTTATAGACGTCGTTGGCGGCGGAAAACTCCTCTTCCAGTTCGCGCTGCCGCAGATGCGCGCGCAGATGCTCGATTGCCTGCGAGAGCCGGTCCAAGGCCATATCCAAATTATCCGTGTTGGTCAGGACAATATCCCGCCAGACGGAATAAGGGCTGCCCGCGAGCCGCAGCGCGTCACGCAATCCTCTTCCAGCCAGCGTAAGCGGCAAGCCCGTTTGATCAGTCGCTTCGCGCGTCACGCCCGCGAGCGCTATCGAAACCAATTGCGGCAGGTGCGACACAAAGGCCGCGGCACGGTCGTGCGTAGCTGCGTCGATCCATACCGGACGCGCGCCAATCGCCTCGATGAGGCCCACAAAATTGGCAACGCGCGCATCGGCCTGCTCCATGCGACTTATCGGCTCGCCCGAAGTCGAGCCGTCTTCGGCTGCAATGAGCGCGTATTTTGCACCCTCGAATAGCGTTGCGTCGGCGCCATCAATGCCTGATAGCTCGCTGCCGGCCATGGGGTGGCCGCCTAGAAAAACGACTTCATTCGAGAAGCATTTGGCGGCCGTCGCACAAATCGCGCGCTTGGTGCTGCAAGCATCGGTGACGAGCGCGTTCGCCGAAACGTGGCGCGCGATCTCCGGCAGCCGCTCGATTGCGAGGCCAACGGGCAGAGCGACGTAAACGAGGTCCGCGCCTTTGAGGGCGGCCGGCAGCTCTGGTTCGGCCTCATTTACAACGCGCAACTCGAGCGCGCGTTCGAGCACGCTCGGCTTGTCCCAACCGACGATGCGCACGCCGGGAACAGCCCGGCGCACAGCAAGGGCAAACGAACCGCCAATCAATCCCGTGCCCAAGACGGCAATTCGCGAGAAAAACGGAGCCATCACGCGGCGATACTGCGGCCGACGGCGGGCGCGATCATGCGCAGTTCCGCCATCAACTGCTCGAATTGCTCGAAATGGAGCGACTGCGCGCCGTCAGAGAGCGCATGTTCGGGGTCATTGTGCACTTCCAGCAGCAAACCGTCTGCTCCTGCGGCAACCGCCGCGCGAGCCATCGGAAGAACTTTGTCGCGACGGCCCGTCCCGTGCGAAGGGTCAGCCAGAATCGGCAGGTGAGAAAGTTTCTTGATCACCGGAATGGCGGCGATATCCAGAGTGTTGCGCGTGTAGGTCTCGAAAGTGCGGATTCCGCGCTCGCAAAGGATCACGTTGTAGTTGCCGCCGGACATGATGTATTCGGCGCTGAGCAGCCATTCCTCGATGGTTGCAGACATCCCGCGCTTCAGCAGTACGGGCTTCTCCACAGTACCGAGAGCGCGCAGGAGATGGTAATTCTGCATATTGCGCGCGCCCACCTGTAAAACATCGACGTAGGGGAGCATCAGATCAATCTGCGAAGGGTCCATGACTTCGCTGACAACGACGAGATTGTATCGCTCGCCGGCGGCGCGCAGCAGCCGCAAGCCTTTTTCGCCAAGGCCCTGAAAAGAATACGGCGAACTGCGCGGCTTGAAAGCCCCTCCGCGCAGCAGGCGCGCTCCCGCCTTCGCCACCCGCTCGGCGATCAACTCGATTTGCTCCGCGGTTTCCACGGCGCAAGGTCCAGCCGCGACCATGACTTCGGGTCCGCCGATAGACACTCCCCGCGGCAATTTGACGATCGTCCCTTCAGGACGAAACGCGCGGCTCGCCAGCTTATAGGGCTGCGTGATGCGAACCACTTCGCGCACGCCGGTAAGCAATTCGATATCGCGCGGATCGAAATCGGGATGGACGCCGACGGCGCCGAGCACCGTTTGCGAAACTCCTGTCGAGCGATGGATATCGAATCCGAGGGAGACGAGGTGATCGATCACATTCTGAACCTGCTCCTCGCTCGCTCCGGCCTGCATTACGACAACCATGCACTCTCCTCTAGGAATATCACTGATGGCAGCTCAATTTTGCGTACGAACCAGCTCTGCAAACCCGCCATCCCAGCGAAGCGAGGATCCGCTTTTTACGGGCAAATATGAACTTCAAAAGCAGATCCCTCGGGCCAGACTTCCTAACGCCAAAGAATGGCTTTGGCTAGGCTGGCCCTCGGGATGACACCATAACAAAAGCCAAAGTTAGTCTTGTCCGGCATCAGCTATTTATGGTGATCGGGCTCAGCCTCGTCGCGCATCACCGTACGCTCAACCGAGCGCGCTTCATCCAGAATGCGCTCGAATAATCGCCGGATCGCTGCCTCGCTCAACGGGCCGCGATTCGCCCGCTCCACTCCAGCCAGGACCTCTCGCTCGCGATCCGGCTGATACAGCGGCGAACCGTCTTGCCGTTTCAGGCGGCCGATCTCGACCACGCATTGCGAGCGTTCGTTCAGCAACTCGACCAATTTCCGGTCGATCTCGTCGATTTTGCGGCGCCAATCTTCAACGCTCATGCGCCCGGCTCCCGCCGGCTCATTCCCGTTTTGCCGACGCTTTTCAGCGCGCGGACACGCGTGCTGAGCGCCTCGCGCGCGGCATCCACGCTCGCGGCCTGCTCGATCTCCTGAACGAGCGCCGAGCCCACCACGGCCGCGTCGGCGAGCCCGCCCAGGATGGAAACCTGGCCGGGCAGCGAAATGCCGAAGCCGACTGCAATCGGCAGCCGGCTCGCGCGGCGCACGCGGCGGATCAGAGCCGGCAAATCTTCGGGCAGGGATTCGCGCGCGCCGGTCACGCCCGTTCTCGAGATGACATAAAGAAAGCCGCTGGAGGCTTCCGCGATCCGCGCCAGGCGTTCGTCGGTGGACGTCGGCGCCGCCAGGAAAATTGTATCCAGGCCGTGCGCCTGCACGATGCGGCGATAATCGCCCGCTTCCTCCGGCGTAAGATCGGTGATCAGCGCGCCGTCGGCGCCCGCATCCGCGGCGCGCCGCGCGAAGCGTTCGATGCCCATTTGCAACACGGGATTGTAGTAGCTGAAAAGCACGAGGGCCACGTCGCTCTTGCGCCGGATGGATTCGACGAGATCAAGCACGCCCGAAAGCGACGTGCCCGCGCGCAAGGCGCGCTCGCTGGAGCGCTGGATCGCGGGGCCGTCCGCGACGGGATCGCTGAACGGCACGCCCAGTTCAACCACATCCGCGCCCGCCGCATCGAGCGCGAGCACAAACGATTCTGTCGCCTCGAGTGAAGGATCGCCAGCAGTTATAAACGCCACCAAGCCCATCTCGCCTCGGCGGCCAAGCTCCTCGAAGCGGCGCCGGATGCGCGTCGTCGTAGGGGTTTTCGGCACAGCCATGGAGTTTGTGGCCATCAGAGATAGCGCGCGATGATTTCCATGTCTTTATCGCCGCGGCCGGAAAGATTGAAGATGACGATTTCGTCGCGCCGCATGCGTGGAGCCCGCACGATCAGCGCGGCCAGCGCGTGCGCGCTTTCGAGCGCGGGGATGATGCCTTCGAGACGCGCCAGCGTACGCGCGGCATCGATGGCCGCGTCGTCGCTCGCGGCGGTGTATTCGGCGCGATGCTGCTCGGCAAGGAGAGCATGTTCGGGGCCGACGGCGGGATAATCCAAGCCCGCGGAAACGGAATGCGTCGTGGCGATCTGGCCGTCCGCCGTTTGCAACACATATGTATAAGTTCCCTGCAGCACGCCGGGGCGCGCGCCGGTGAACCCGATCGCTTCGGCGAGACGCACCGCGTGCTCGCCAAGCTGGTGCCCGCGGCCGCCCGCTTCCACGCCGAGCATTTTCACGGCGGAATCTTCCAGGAATGCGTGGAAAAGCCCGATGGAATTGGAGCCGCCGCCGACACACGCGACGAGCAAATCCGGCAGCCGCTTCTCCGCTTCCAGGATCTGCCGCCGCGCCTCTTCGCCAATCACTTTGTGAAAATCGCGCACCATCTGCGGATAAGGATGCGCGCCCAGCACCGATCCGAGCAGATAGTGCGTCGTGCGCACATTGGTGACCCAATCGCGCATGGCTTCGTTGATCGCGTCTTTCAGCGTGCGGCTGCCTGCATTCACGCCGACAACTTCCGCGCCCATCAGCTTCATGCGCGAGACGTTGAGCCGCTGGCGCTCCATATCTTCCGTGCCCATGTAAACGACGCATTCCATGCCAAAGCGCGCCGCCACTGCCGCCGTGGCCACGCCGTGCTGCCCCGCGCCCGTTTCCGCGATGATGCGGCGCTTGCCCATTCTTTTCGCCAGCAGCGCCTGGCCCAGGCAGTTGTTGATTTTGTGCGCGCCGGTATGCAGCAGGTCTTCGCGCTTGATGTAAATGCGCGGGCCGCCGAGGTGCTCGGTCAGCCGCGATGCGAATTGCAGCGGCGTGGGGCGGCCGGCGAAATTTCGCAGCAATTCATCGAGCTCGCGCGCGAAGCTCGCGTCCGCGCGGGCTGCGGCATAGGCGTGCTCCAGTTCCTCCAGCGGCGCGACAAGCGTCTCCGGAACGAAGCGCCCTCCGTAGGGGCCGAATCGGCCGCGCACGTCAGGCCAGGTTTGCACCGCCGTGGTCATGATCTTTTCTCCCGAATCTTCCCCTGAAAGGGGCGCGCCGGCTCGCCGTCTGCGGCGCAGTTCGCAGCTTCCACTTCGCGCATCAGCTGCGCGCAGCGCGCGCGGATCTTTTTTCCCCGGCCGCGCTTCCACGCCGCTTGCCACATCAATCCCGAAAGGCTGCGCTTCCGCAATCGCCTGGGCGACGTTATCCGGCCTCAGGCCGCCCGCTACGATTACGCGGCCGTAGCGCCTGGCCTCACGAGCGAGCCGCCAATCCGCGGTGCGCCCTGTGCCGCCATAAAGCGCGCTGTGATAGCCGTCCAGCAGAAAAGCGGAAGCCGCTTTATATTTCGCCAGCGTCGCGAGCTTGAACCGCGGCCCTGCCGCAAAGGCCTTGATCACGCCAAAGCGTCGAGCCAAGTCCTTGACCTCGCTCGGCTGCTCGTCGCCGTGAAGCTGCACGCCATCGAGCCGCAACGCCCCAGCCAGCGCCGCAATTACGTGCGCGGGCCAGTTCACGAATACGCCGACCGTCGCCACCATCGGCGGCAGCTTCCGCACGATCTCCCAAGCTGCTGCCGGGCTGATCGAGCGCGGGCTGGGCGGATAAAAATTGAATCCCAGCGCGTGCGCTCCCAAATCCACCGCCAGCCGGGCATCGGGCCAATTCGTGACGCCGCAAATCTTAACGTGAACGATCGGAACTCCCTACGCCCGAATCGCCGCTCCGCTGGGAAACACCGTCGATCAGGCGCTGTAGCGCCCCGCCCGGGTCGGCCTCGCGCATCAGGCTTTCGCCGATCAAGAAAGCATCGAATCCGGCGGCGCGCAATTTGCGCAAATCCTCCGCCGAGCGCAGGCCCGATTCGCTTACGGCGATGCAGTCTTGCGGAATCATCTCGATCAGTTCCAGCGAAGTCTCCACGCGGACTTCCAGTGTGTGCAAATTGCGGTTATTCACGCCGATGATGCGCGCGCCCGCCGCCAGCACGCGCTCGAGTTCCTCGGCCGTGTGCACCTCGACCAGCGCTTCCATGCCCAGTTCTCGTCCCAAAGCCAGCAACGTCCGCCAGCGCCGTTCATCCAAGGCCGCGGCTATCAGCAGAAACGAATCCGCATTGGCTGCGCGCGCCTCCCACACCTGCCACGTGTCCACGATGAAATCCTTACGCAGCACCGGAAGCCCCACCGCCGCGCGCGCATCGCGCAAATGCGCCAGCGCGCCCTGGAAATTCTCTTCTTCCGTAAGCACCGAAAGCGCCGCCGCGCCCGCGCCCTCGAAAGCTCGGGCCAGCGCAGCCGGCTCGAAGTCGCGGCGCAACACACCCGCCGAGGGCGACGCCTTTTTGATCTCGGCGATCACGTTAACTCTGTCCCGCGCGAGCGCACCGGCAAAATCGCGCGGCGCATCGGCCTTGCCTGCCGCAATGCGCAGCACCGGTTCCGGCATGATGCGCTTCCGCCGCGCCACTTCCGCTCGGCGGCTTTCGATGATCCGGCTGAGGACCGTTCCCGATTTGGTTTCGGCGATAGACACGCAGCTCCGCCCAGCGCTTTCAGCGCATTGCGGGTAAACCATGAATGCTATGCCCCGCCCTGCACGATGTCAATTTAGGGCCGGTAGCGCGCCGAGGGCTAATTTGGCTGCTTCAAGAGGGAGTGCCTGTGCCACTTAGGCGACCATTCCGTCTGTGGCATTGCGATAAAAGGTGCACACGCCATAAATATATCTTGACACGACATAATAGTAAGATGTAATTTGGGTGCAGCCAAAGACCACTGGATCCGCCTCCGCGGGCAAGACCCTTCTTCCCACTCGATCTCCTGCGGAGGCGGTCTCTTTTTGCGCCCATCTTTTCCCGCACTACACTTCTCCGGCACCACACTTCCCGCGCTACAATTCGTCGCCGTGATGGAAGATTCGGCCGAACAGCGGCTCGCGCGGCTGCGCGAGACGGTTATTGCCTGCCGCAAATGCCCGCGCCTGGTGGAATATCGCGAAGAAGTCGCGCGCACCAAGCGCCGCGCCTTTCGCGACTGGACCTACTGGGGCCGGCCGGTGCCCGGCTTCGGCGATCCGCATGCCAGGCTGATGATTATCGGCCTTGCGCCCGCCGCCCACGGCGGCAACCGCACGGGTCGCGCGTTCACCGGCGACCGCTCGGGCGATTTTCTCTATGCGCGGCTCTATGAGGCAGGATTTGCCAATCAGCCGACTTCGGTCGATGTCAACGACGGCCTCGAGCTTCACGACGCCTACATCGCGGCCGCCGCACGCTGCGCGCCGCCGGACAATAAGCCGCTGCCGGAGGAATTGCGCAACTGTGCCGGCTATCTCGACGAAGAGTTCGCGATTCTGCGGCCGCGCGCTGTGCTGGCGCTCGGCGCCATCGCGTTTTACACCTACCTGCGCTTGCTGGTGAAGCAGGGGCGGCTCACCTCGCCCGTCCCTTACAAGTTTTCTCATGGCGCCGAGTGCAAGCTGCCCGGCGATCTGCCGCATCTTTTCGCCAGCTACCATCCCAGCCAGCAAAATACGCAGACGGGCCGGCTCACGCCGGCGATGTTCGATGCCGTGTTGCGCCGCATTCGCCGCGTCATCGACTCCGCGGAAACAAAAACTCCGCGCCGTTGATCTGGTAGTATTCCCTCATGAGCGAGAAACTCACCGTCGGCCTGCTGCAGCGGCAATGTTCCAAAGATCCTGCCGCAAATCTTGCGGGCACGGTGGAGGCCATCCGCGAAGCAGCCAAACGCGGAGCGCAGATCGTCTGCCTCGAAGAGCTTTTCCGCTCGCAATATTTCTGCCGCGAAGAAAATGCCGACAATTTCGATCTGGCGGAATCGATCCCCGGTCCCACCACCGAAGCGCTCAGCAAACTCGCGCGCGATCTGGGCATCGTCATCATCGCGCTCGATTTTCGAACGTCGCGCCGCCGGTCTTTATCACAATACGGCGGTAGTGCTCGACGCCGATGGCGCGCTGCTCGGACTTTACCGCAAGATGCACATCCCCGACGATCCGCTCTACTACGAGAAGTTCTATTTCACGCCGGGCGATCTGGGTTTCCCCAACTTCGACACGCGCTACGGCAGGATCGGCGTTCTGGTCTGCTGGGACCAGTGGTATCCCGAAGGCGCGCGCCTTTCCAGCCTGCGCGGCGCGAATATTCTTTTTTATCCCACGGCCATCGGCTGGCATCCATCGGAGAAAGCTGAATTCGGCGCGGCGCAGCTCGATGCCTGGCGCACGATTCAGCGCTCCCACGCCATCGCCAACGGAATTTTCGTAGCCGCGGTAAATCGCGTGGGCTTCGAAGGACCGCCGGATAGCGGGCTGGAATTCTGGGGCTCTTCGTTCGTGGCCGATCCCTTCGGGCAGCTCATCGCCGAATCCCCCACCAACAAGGAAGAAATCCTCATTGCCGAATGCGACCTGCGCCGCATGGAAGAAGTGCGCCGCAATTGGCCCTTCCTGCGCGATCGCCGCACAGACGCTTACGCGCCTCTGCTCGAGCGGTGGCTCGGTTGACGTCGCGACGCGTGGACCCTTCCTCAAGCCGCTAACCGCGCGGCGCAGACAGCGCCGGACGCGGACGTTCGTGCCGACGCCACTCCCGCTGCGCTCGGCTACCGCATGCCCGCAGAGTGGGAGCCGCACGAAGCCACCTGGCTCGCCTGGCCTCACGAACGCACGGATTGGCCCGGCAAATTTGCGCCCATCCCGTGGGTTTATGCCGATATCGTGCGCCATCTCGCGCGCGTGGAGCGCGTGCGCATCCTGGTGCAGGATCGCGCCGAAGAGCGCGCCGCGCGCCGCATCTTGCAAAAGAGTGGCGCGGATCTGGCCGCCGTGGATTTTTTCGTCGCGCCGACGAATCGCGGCTGGACCCGCGATTTCGGGACGATTTTTGTTACAAATGCGCCGCGAGTGCTCCGCCTACGGATGTCATTCTGAGCGAAGCGAAGAATCTCTCTGAGGTGGCTAATGTGGACCGAGAGATTCTTCGTCGCTGCGCTCCTCAGAATGACAGCGGCGGAAGCGTGGCGCCACGAAGTGGCGCTTCAACGCCTGGGCCAAGTACGACGACTGGAAGAAAGACAACGCGGCGATGAATCGCGTTCTGCCCAAGCTGAAAATTCCCGTGTGGGAGCCGCAATATCGCGGCCGTGCCGGTTGTGCTCGAAGGCGGAAGCATCGAGGTCAACGGCGCGGGCTCGCTGCTCACGACGGAAGAGTGCCTGCTCAGCGCGGAGCAGGCGCGAAATCCCGGGCTTCGAGCGCGCCGATTGGGAAGCGATCTTCCGCGATTATCTGGGCGCGACGAACGTGCTCTGGCTTGGCCGCGGCATCGCCGGCGACGATACGCACGGCCACGTCGACGATCTCGCGCGCTTCGTCAATCCCACGACCGTGGTGACGGTCGTCGAGTCCGATCGCTCCGACGCCAACTACGAGCCTTTGCAGGAAAATCTCGCGCGGCTGCGCGAGATGAACGATGAACATGGCCGGCCGCTGCGCATCGAGACGCTGCCCATGCCCCGGCCGGTCTGGTTCGATGGGCAGCGGCTTCCTGCGAGCTACGCCAATTTCTACATCGCCAACAAAATCGTGCTTGTTCCGACGTTCAGCGATCCCGCCGACCGCGCCGCGCTGAATACTCTCGCCGCGCTATTCCCCGATCGCGAAGTCATCGGCATCGCCGCGCGCGATCTGGTCCTCGGCCTCGGCACACTGCACTGCATGACCCAGCAGCAGCCCGCCGTATAGCGTCTAGCGCTTGTGGGACATCGCGTAGTCGATGGCGAATTGCTTCAGCTTCGGATTGTTCATGCCCAGGTCGGTGGCTTCTTTTTCGGCGCGGTCCTCGTCCCAATGATCCACGACCATGCGCTTGATGAACCACATGGTGGCCGCGCGTCCGCCGCCTGCGCAGTGAATGAACGAGGGCTCAACGCCCTTTGTGGTGATGGCGTCGAGAAACTTGTCCGCCGCTGCGGGATCGGGATTCATGGCGTTGAAAGGAACACTGTAGTAGCGCAGTCCCGCGGATTTCGCCGCCGCGGCCTCCTCTTCGAGATTCGCGCCGGGCTCGCTTGCCTCGCGCAAATTGATGATGGAGACGAAGCCCATCTGCTTGATCTGCGGAACGACTTCCGGCTTGATCGCCCCGGTACATGCCACGACGGTCTGGATCCGATGGAAATTGACGACGCCGTCAAGGTTGTCCTTGGTGACTTCCTGCGCCCGCGCCGGCGACTACCGCGATCCACGAAGCCGCCAGCAAACCCGCCGCCATCAGGAAATGCGCTCTCATTGCTGTCCTCCTGAACTCAAAATAGCCTTTCGTCCCTGGGATAATAACACCGGCATACGAGGAACCGCCGCATGTCTTCTTGTCTTGCCTCAGTCGATTCCGCCTAGACTCTGAACCACCTTCATCCGATTAGCGCTCGCACCTTTGCTCGCACCTCCGACAACTCGGCTGGTGAGATCGCCCCTTTTCGTCTAGCCCGTCTTTTGCGCCAATCCAAGCTCTTAATCTGGTCGGCTAAAACCGCACTTGGCCTCGCGCCCGCAACGATGACTTCAAAGGGATAATTCTTGATTTGCGTTGTGAGCGGGCAGCAGACCATCAGACTGGTCTTCCCATTGTAGGCGGCCGGGCTGAGCACAACCGCAGGACGGTGTCCCGCCTGTTCGTGTCCCGCCTGCGGATCGAAACTAATCCACACAACGTCACCTGTATCCGGTATATAGCGCCCTGCCATCACCAGACCTCTTTGCCCACCGGCCCCTTGAAATCGATCTCCTTATGCAGGTTTCGCCGGGTGATCCCTTTCAGCAGGCGGGCCAGGTCATATTCCTTGTGGCGGACAGGTTCGATGACCACCCTGCCGGACTCTTCCCGCACTTCTACGGCCTCATCCAGATTCAGACGCGCGGCCTTCATGATGGCGGCAGGAATTCGCACCGAGGCGCTGTTGCCCCATTTCTTAACCACGGCTCGCATAGCCTCATCGCCTCCTTGTATCGACATTGTATCAACATATCTATGCCCTGTTAAAGCAATGTGTGCCGCAGCGGAATGTGCGAGTTGACCGGAGTGGCATGATGGGCCCGTAGAAAAAAACGCCCGATCCCGAAAGCGGGACCGGGCGTTTTTGTTTTTTGGGCTGATGAGATGAATCCTTTAGGAACTAACCGAGCGCTGGATCGCACAAGGCGCGCCGACTCAAAGAAAACGAGGCCGGCAGTCTCAAGGCTGCTGTGGGTACGGTATTATTATTCGTTTGAAAGCAACCATACTTAAAGGCCTGTGCCGACCCTCGAAGAGCTTTGAGCGCGGCAATCCTAACCTATGAACATCGCAGATTTCGAACAGCGGATCCAAGACGCCGTACTGGTTGCCGACGGAGCCATGGGCTCCATGCTGTTTGACGGCGCCGGCGCGCAGCGTTCCTTCGAGGAGCTGAATGTCTCCCAGCCCGAAGTCGTCTTTCGCGTTCATCAGGCCTATATCGAGGCCGGAGCGCAAATTATTGAGACGAACACCTTCGGCGCCAATCGCTCGAAGCTGACCGCCCTCGGCCTCGGCGACCAGGTGACCCGCATCAACCATCGCGGCGCAAAGATCGCCCGGGAAGCCCGCGAAGCCGCGCCGCACGAGGTCCTGATCGCCGGCTCCATTGGGCCGCTGGCCATTGCTCCCGAAATGCGTGAAGTGCCGCGCGACGAGATGCTGGAGATTTACCGCGAGCAGGCGCAGGCGCTCGAAGAGCGCGGCGTGGATTTCTTCATCTTGGAGACATTCTCCAATATCGAAATGTTGCTGGCAGCCATAGATGCACTGCGCTCTTTTTCCGCGCTGCCCATCGTGGCGGAACTGACGTTTTCCGATGAGGGCACGACGCTTGGCGGCACGCGCCCCGCCGATGCGGCCGCACGCCTGGCGCACAAGAATGTCCAAGTCATAGGCGTCAACTGCACGCTCGGGCCGCAGTCCCTGTTGCCGATCCTGGAAGGCTTCGGTGGAGGGCGCCGAGCGCTTTCGGCCATGCCCAACGTGGGCTTCCCTACGCGCATCGGCGATCGCACCGTCTATCCGCGCTCCTCGCCGGAATATTTCGCGCTTTTCGCGCGCGAAGCAGCGGCCATGGGCGCGCGCATCGTCGGCGGATGCTGCGGCACGACGCCGGAGCACGTCCGGGCCATGGCCGGGGCGATGCGCGGCTTGAAGCCGGCGCAAACGGTAAAAGCAGCTTCGGTTTCCGTGGCCACGCCGCCGGAGAAAGCCCGCGTAGCGAAGCGCGATCCGGAAAGCGGATTGTGGCGCAAGCTCAAGGCGGGCGAATTTTCGGTTTCCGTGGAGATCGATCCGCCGAAAGGCATTTCCCTCGACCGCATTTTCGAGCAAGTGGAAAAGATCACCGCGAGCGGCTGTGTGGATACGATCGACATCAATAGCGGCACTTTGGCGCGCGTCGGCATGGATGCACTGATGCTCGCCGGCGCATTGCAGGCGCGCGGCATCGAAACCGTTCCGCACGTCACCACGCGCGACCAGAACCTCATCGGGTTGCAAGCCGCTCTGCTCGGCGCGTGGAGCATCGGAGGCGTCCGCAATTTCCTGGCGATCACGGGTGACCCGCCTTCGGTGGGGGAACACCCTGAAAACAGCGGAGTCTACGAAATCGATTCCATTGGCTTGGTGAAAGTGGCTTCGCGGCTGAACCAGGGAACGGATTGGGCCGGCAAAGCTCTTGGGGGAGCAACAAACTTTACGGTCGGCGTGGCCGTCAACCCTACGGCCGAGGATCTCGATTACGAAATCCAGCGCTTTTTCGCCAAGGTGGAAGCGGGCGCGCATTTCGCCATGACGCAGCCGCTATTTGATCCCGAGCACTGGCACGCCTTCCTCAAGCGCATCGGCGGGCGCTCTCCCATCCCTGTGCTGGCCGGAATCTGGCCCCTGACCAGCTATAAACAGGCGCTGAGGCTGAATAACGAAGTTCCGGGCATTTTTATCCCGGAACCCGTGCTGAAGGAGATGGAAGCGGCTGGAACCTCCGCCCGGGACACGGGCTTCGCTCTAGCACGGCGCATGCTGGCGTGGGCTCGTACAGAGCTCGCCGGGGCCTATCTCATCCCGCCGTTCAAAAGATACGAGGAAATACTTGAGCTTTTTACATGATTTCCCCGGTTGCCGTTACTAGTTAATTTGACTGTAGTTTGATAAAGTGTGAACTGCCTGGCGTATCGCCCCTAGAGGTCGAAACACGGTCCAGTTCCTAACGCTCCTGTGGAGGAAATTCGCAATGAGTCAGAAGTTTTTGATCGCAATGCTGGGCGCCACCGCACTCGTCTCGGGATGCGCCACCAAGGGGTATGTTCGGCAGAACGTCACCCCCGTCCAAGATAAGCTCAATCAAGTCGCTGATCAGGTCAACAAAGAAGGCGCTGACCTGCAGAAGACTCAGCAAGACGTCGCTAAAAATACTCAGGCCATCAGCGCTACCGATGAAAAGGCCACTGGGGCCGATCGTCGCGCCGGTGACGCCATGAATCGGGCCAACCAGGCCAATGACCAGGCCCAGAAGGACGACCAGGAAATCGCACAACTTCGCGGCGTCATCGCCAATTTGGACGATTACAAGGTCTCCAACCAGGCGACTGTGCTTTTCAAGTTCAATAGCGCTGTGCTTTCCCCAGAGGACAAAGAAGAGCTCGATAAGGTTGCTTCCAATACCGGCTCGATGAAGCGCTATTTCATCGCCGTCGAGGGCTATACGGATACGACCGGGGACGCGAACTATAACCTGCAATTGAGCAGGCGCCGAGCTGACGCCGTGGTGCTGTATCTTTCGACGGAGAAAAAGGTTCCCTTCTACCAGATCCGCACGATTGGCTTGGGCGAAAACAATCTGGTGGATCCCGGCAAGACGAAGGATGCTCGCGCGAAGAACCGGCGCGTAGAAGTGAAGGTCTTCTCCGCCGATAACGCCGTAGCTTCTGCCAGCGGACGCTGAGTTTCTAAAAGAAGATGAACCGCTTGCGACGGCGGACCGGCGGCGTCACCTGGTCCGAAGCAGGGGTGAGTGAAGGTTTGTAAGGAAGCTCCCGCCCCTCGAACGCCGCAAGCGGGTTTTCGCGAAAGAGTGACTGCGCGAGCGATTCTCCCCATCGTTCTGCAACCGCTGTGTATGCTTCCTTAAGCCGCAAGGGCCGCTGCGCGGTATTGTGTGCATCGCTGGCAAAGAAGTGGACGATTTTTTGATCGAGCCACGCCTCGACCTGCTTTCTCGGAGTTTCTCCCCATCTTCCTAGCAGAGATTGCGCGGTAACCTGAACGTAGCATCCCTGTTGCACCCAATGCTTTAATCTTTGCGGCTGCGCACGGATAAGCGGGTTGCGTTCCGGATGCGTGATGATGAGAGAGAGCCCCAGAGACTGCAGGCTTTGCAGAGTCTCTTCGGTTCCGGGTGGAATAGCGAAATCGGCGAACTCTATAAGCAGGTATCGCCTTTGATTGATCGTGTAGTTTGCCGGGCAGGCGCGAATCTGTTCGAGGTTCTCCATGCTGAGGTGAAAATCGCACCCCGTTGCAAGCTGCAGCCGGTCCCCCAACTTGGCCTGCAACTCGTTGCGCCGCTCGCGCACAACGTTGAAATTAAAGCGGAATTCGCTATTGGAGTGCGGCGTCGCCACGACGTGCGTAATGCCGTCCTCGATGGCCATTTCGGCCATTTTCAACGATTCGTCGAACGATTTCGCGCCGTCGTCGAGTGCCGGAAGGATGTGGCAGTGGATGTCAACCATGCGAGGCTTCAGCAGTTCAGGATATCCGAGTGTCCCCAACGTCACAACGGCACGTGGCCAACGTCACAACGGTACGTGGCCCATACGTGATAAGACTGCCTATCCCTAATTTCTCCGCGCCGGCTTGACCGATCAGCGAAAATCCCTGTAAGCAATGCGAAGAGAAGTGCGAAAAGAAATTGCTGATTTACCGCGTGGCCGCCATGCATTATCGTTACAACACTTGGATTAGCAAGGGCGCCACCAGAGCGAGAGGAGCGCAGGGATGAGGCCGAGTTCGGCTGCTTTTCTATTTTTCGCAGCTATACTCGTTTTCGCAGCCATACTCGCCTTTACTCGGCCTCAGCTCGCCGGCTCGTGAGCCTCAACAGCAGTCCGCCAGGCCTGCACCGGCGGTCCATCAGGCCACATGAATCGAAATCGGCCTCGAAACAGACCACCGCGCAGCCAAACGGAAAGCCAAACGAAAACAAGGAGCATACGTTTCGCGGCAAGGTGGAAAAGATCGACGGAAGCACCGGAATGCTGACCGTCAGCGGCGAGAATGTGCCCGGTTGGATGGGGCCGATGACGATGAACTATCGCGTCGAGAAGCCTGACAACGTGACCGTGAAAGTCGGCGATCACATTACCGCGAAGGTCTACGATGGCGACTTCACCACATTGCATGAAGTCCGCGTTGTCGCCGCCGAGCCTGCCGTCGCCGGCGGACTGCCGCCCATCTCCTACGTCTGCACCGCGCGCGGTGAAGAGAGCGTTCTCGAAGATAAGCCGGGCAAATGTCCCCAATCCGGGGCGCCACGCGTGCCCGTTCGTATCACGACGGTATACTCGTGCCTGAAATTCGAGTCGTTCATTCAGGAAAAGCCGGGTATTTGCCCGGTCGACAAGAGCGAACTCGTACCGATCACGGCGGGGCTGTACTTCACGTGCAAAAACGATTCGCAGATTCATCAACTGCAGCCCGGGACGTGCGCTGATGGCGGCGCGCGAATCAGGGGCTACGAACGCCGTCCTCATGGCGATCACAACCCTCGCCACGGCGGACAACTCTTCATGGACGAAGATAACTGGCATCATCTCGAGGGCACGTGGGTACGGCCGAATATCTTCCGCGTGTACTTCTACAACGACATGACGCAACCGCTGGCGGCGAACAGCTTTTCCGCCCGCGCCGCCAAAAGCGATGCAAGCGGGAACGATATCGGCGCGCCGATTCCGCTCAAAGCAGGAAAAACGGCCAGTGGCAACACGCTCGAACTGCCGATGCCCGGCGAAGCACTGCCGGCCAAGTTCACCTTGCGGGTAAAGTTCAAACCGGACGACAAGGAACGCGTCTTCGACTTCACGTTCGCCGATTACTCGAAAGAGCCGGGGCCGGCTGCACCGGCCTCTGCCGGATCGGGGCCGAGTAATACAGGGGCCGCACCGAAATCGCAGACATCGGGCAACTCCGCTGCTGGCGCCAGCGGCTCGGTTTCCACTCCCAACCCGACTTCGACAGCAACAGCGCAGCCACAGCAGCCTGACAGCACCCCCTACGTCCCGACCACGATCAGGCCGGAAGAGCAGCTGCCCACGACTACTCCCGAGTTAGTCGCCGAACTGGCCAAGCGCGCTCAGGCTGTGGGCAAGGCGCTCGATCAAGGCGATCTGACTGGCCTGTGGTACCCGGCGATCGGCGCCAAGGACGTCGCGCTCGCGCTCGAGGAAAACCACATCAGCGAAATAACGCAAGACAAGCGGCCGAAGATGACGAGCGCGGTAAAGCGATTGACAATGGCCGCCTGGGAGATCGACGCAGCCGGCGATCTTGGCAATAAGGAGCGGCTGCTGCCGCTGTATCGAGACTTCTCCGCAGCGGTCGCCGATATCGAGTCGATTTATGGAAGCCGGTAAACAATTCAAACGCCTGATGGGACCGTGCGTCGCAATCGCGCTTGCGATTGTTTTTTTTCTCGTGGCCACTCAGCACATCGGCGCGCATACGCCGGTGACCTCGAGATACGACTACAACAAAGATGTCTTCCCACTTTTCCGGGATCATTGCGCCGTTTGCCACGTCGAAGGCGGGCCCGCGCCGATGTCGCTCGTGACGTACAAAGCCGCGATGCCGTGGGCGCAATCGATCCGCGACGAACTCACCGCGGGCCGCATGCCGCCGTGGCCGGTCGATCCCACCAGTCCGCCGATTAAAGGCGGATATCCAGTCAGTTCGCGCGATATCGACGTGATGGTCGTCTGGGCATCCGGAGGAACACCCGAAAACTATACGGATGCGAAGCCGCCGGAAGTGGCCTTCAATCCGAAATGGCAGCTCGGCCCGCCCGATCTCAAGATTGCGATGGACGGCGAGCATACGGTCCCGCCGAGCGCGATCGAAGAAGTGAGCGAGTTCTCGTTGCCGATCAATGTGACGGACACGAAATGGATCAAGGCAGCCGACCTGATGCCTGGCAACCCGTCCATGGTGCGCGACGCGGTCATCAGCATCGAGAACGGCCCCGTGCTGGCGCTGTGGCAACCTGGAGGCGATACGATATCAGCGCCAAGCGGGGCGGCCTTCCGCCTGGCGCCCGGCTCGAAAATCCATCTGCAGATGCACTACAAGAAGCATTTCGACCAGGAGCAAAATGCCGTCTCGGACAAAAGTACGGTCGGCTTGTACTTCACTGAGCCGCCGCCCTCGGGCCGGGAACTGCAGTCTTTCGCAATCGATTCCCCGAAAAGCGCGGGTGACGCCAGCCGCTTCTGCCCCTTTTGAGAACACGCTTCCGAAGGCCGCGCGCATCGTCGCGCTTCGGCCCATGCTGGATCGGGCGTATGAATCCTTGAGTGTCGATGCGATTACGCCTTCAGGCGCAACGGTGCCGCTCTTGCGGCTACACGGGCCGAGACCACAGTGGTTCCAGCGCTATTGGCTGCAGGAGCCCGTGGAGCTCGCCAGCGGCAGCAAGATTGCCGTGCACGTCACTCCGCTGGCTGACTATTCCGACGAGCCGGTGGTGACGCGGAAATTCCCGCTTCAGGTAGTCCTCGATTACGTTCCCTTGTAGACACGCTGTCCGAATAGCCGCCGTGCAAAGCTAGCGCGATGGCGGCACCGCGGCGCCGTTGGGGCGGGCTTCACGTAGCGAAAAGGCGTAGCGCGGCTGCGTTGACACGATGCTGGCGGAGGACTAAACTCCGGCTCAGGGAAACTCAAGCCGAAAACACCGGATACTGGCTATCCGGGACCAAAATCGAGACCGTTGTTGCGGCCCAAGCAGCAAAGCTCAAGTTCCATTCGGGAGAGCCGGCATGGCGCGTGCCCCCCAAGATAAAAGCCAAGACAAGAAGAGGTTGTCGCGCCGCGATTTTGTAAAGACGGCGGGTGTCGGGGTCGGCGCGGCCGCCCTAGGCGGCCTTGGCGCAGACCAGGCCGAAGCACAAGGCCGGCTGCCGCATTGGGATAAACAGGCCGATATCGTGGTGGTCGGCGCCGGAGCTGCGGGGCTCCCTGCCGCCATCGAAGCTACCGAGAACGGCGCGTCCGTCATCCTGATAGACGCTAACTTTGACATCGGCGGCCACGCCATGGTGAGCGGCGGCAACGTCGCTCTGGGCGGCGGCACGAGCCGGCAAAAGAAATACGGCATCGAGGATTCCGCGGACCTTCTGTTCGCCGATCTCACCGACTGGTCGGTAGTCGAACCCAACGGCTTCCCCGATTATCGATACAACGACAAAGAGATCATTCGCGCGTTCGCCGACAATAGCGCCCCGACTTTCGAGTGGCTCGTTGCCCACGGCGTGACTTTTGTCGAGAAAGCCCCCGACAACCAAGGGGCCGGTGCCGCTGGGAACTCCGCGCTCCGGGAAAATCACTCTGCTCCGATGGGCTTTGTGCGGATGCAAACCGGAAAGGCTGTAGACCCCAGCCAGGCGACGACGATGTCCTCCGGCGTCGGCCTCGTACGGCCCCTCGAAGCAGCGGCCCGAAAAGCCAACGTGCAGATTCTGTTGAAGCACAAGATGTCCGGCCTCGTCCGGCAGTCGCCTACATCCGGGCGGGTTCTGGGTCTCAAGGCCACGAGCGAAGGCAAGACCCTGAACATCCGCGCGCGGAAGGCCGTCATCCTCGCCACCGGAGGTTCGAGCAATAACGTGAATTTCCGGCGAATGTTTGACGTCAGGCTGACCGAGGAATACAACGGCGTGGCCGGCGAGCCCTATTCGTTTCAAGATGGCAGCGGAGAACTGGCCGGTTTGGCCATAGGCGCTTCCTTGTGGGGCGCATATAACCAAGTCGGCGAATATGGCGACCGCCTTACCAAGGCCGGCAGGATCGGCACGCAATATGGCTATAGAAACCTCGAGTGGCAGCCGGGAAGTCCACTCTTCCATCTCGTGCGTGCGGTCGGGCTTAACGTGAAGGACTACCAGAACGTCATTCTTGTGAATCAACTGGGTATGCGCTTCTATGACGAGACCGCAGGCCAGTACACGGCCAATAATTTCCACGCGGTCACTCCGTACAAACCGGGCAGTTACCTCAACGCCGCAAATATCAAGTACAACCCGGCTAATTTCCTGGATGCCGCGCTTGCCGGCACCGGCGAGGCTGTTAACGGCGGCGGCCCGATCTGGGCGATCTTCGATGCCGATGCCGCGAAGCGCGAAGAGTGGACGGTTGCGCCGCCCTATGTGGATCCCGATGGCTACTTTTTCTCGGCCAAGAGCCTCTCCGCATTGGCCGCAGCGATTGTGAATAAATATCAGCGCAAGCCCATATCTGGCGATGCCCTCGAAAAAAGCGTCGCGCGCTACAACTCTTTTGTGGATGCGGGAAACGATGCGGATTTCGCCAAGCCAACTCCCAAGTACAAAATCCAGACGCCGCCGTTCTACGCGGCTTGGGCCATGCCGGTCGTCCACGACACGCGAGCGGGACTTCGCATCAATGGGAAGTGCCAGGTGATCGATTTTTCCGGCAACGTAATTCCCGGTCTCTATTGCGCAGGTGAAAGCGCCGGTGGATTCGGCCTTCACGGGCTGGCGCGGTGCCTGGTGCAGGGCCGCATCGCGGGCAAAAATGCGGCCAGCGAAACGTCAGAAATTTCCAAGGCCTAGGATGATAGTTAAGCGAGGAGAGATTACAACATGAAGACCCCCTCAGCCTGTTCATAGCGATGGTTGGATTCACGATGGCGGCTGCGGCGGCGGACGCGCCGCAACAGGTCACGTTCACCAAGGACGTGGCGCCCATCTTCCAGGAGCACTGCCAGAATTGCCACCATGCGGGCACGGTGGCGCCGATGTCGCTCGTAAAATACGAAGAGGCCCGTCCCTGGGCAAGAGCTATCAAGCAGAGGGTTTCTGCGCGGGAAATGCCGCCGTGGTTCATCGATAGAAATGTGGGAGTGCAACATTACGCAAACGACGAGTCGCTGAGCGATGAGGAAATCGCGACCATCGTCAAGTGGGTGGATAACGGCGCCCCGCAGGGAAATCCCGCGGACATGCCGCCGGCGCGCCAATTCACGGACGACCAAGCGTGGCAGATCGGCAAGCCCGATGTCATCATCACCCTGCCGAAAGACGTGGTCGTGAAGGCCCACGGCGCCGACTGGTGGCCGGACATTCTGGTCGATCCCGGGCTCACCGAAGACCGCTACATTCAGGCGCTGCAGATTATTCCCAGCAAGGGCTATAACGTAATCCACCACATCAGAACGTCGCTGGTGGAGGGCGAGGCGGGGACACGCCATAGCGGCCAGCTGGATGGCAACGTTGCGCTCGAAGTAGGAGAGCAAGGCGTTTTCCTGAACGAGTACGCGATTGGAAAAGGTGCGGACGTTTTCGCGGACGGTTCAGGCCGGTTAATCAAGGCGGGAACCAAGATTAACTTCCAGTTCCACCTGCATGCGAATGGCACGGAAACTCCCGCCAATGTGGCTTTGGGCTTGAAGTTGTATCCCAAGGGCTACACGCCCAACCATGTGATCACTTCGCTCACCGTGGGCGTGAACGAAATCGACATTCGGCCCCATGAAGCAGACGTGCGCTCCGATGCTTACATGCCGCTGATCAAGCCGGCACGGCTGCTGTCATTCCAGCCTCACCTGCACAACCGCGGCAAGGCCGAATGCCTGGAAGCAATTTATCCGAATGGAAAAACGGAGATGCTGAGTTGCGCCAGGTTTGAGTTCAACTGGATGCGCAACTACGTTTACGCAGATGATGCGGCGCCGCTGCTGCCGGCAGGGACGATTCTGCATTCCATTATGTGGCATGACAATAGCGACAAGAGCCGATTCAATCCCGACCCGGATTCGCAGGTCACCTGGGGAGAACGAACGGTAGATGAGATGGCTTCGGCTTGGCTCAGCTACTACTACATGTCTGAAGAAGACTTCAAGAAGGAAACCGAGGCGCGAAAGGCAGCGCACCCAAGACTTACAAGTTCACGCTAACGATGAAACGAAGTTTGCGTCAGCATCTGTGCAGAGCGGGCGTTTGCGCGGCCCTTCTCCTGTTTGCCGCAGGCGGCGCCCGCTTGCATGCTCAAATCCAGTATCCGCTCGGCACCCAATACCACAGAGGCCAGGATGTAAGTCCCACATTTGATGGATGGGAAGGCAATGCCGACGGGACCTTCTCATTCTACTTCGGCTACTTGAACAGGAACTCCGACGAGGAGATCGATATCCCGCTCGGCCCAGAGAACAGCTTTGATCTCGGCAACGGCGATCAGGGCCAGCCGACACATTTCTACCCGAGCCGAAGATGGTTTGTGTTCAAGGTGACTGTGCCCAAGGACTGGCCCAAGGATAAACGGCTGGTCTGGACACTCACGAATCGGGGCAGAACGAATCTCGCCAAGGGTTGGCTGCAACCCGAATGGGAAATAGACCAGCTGCTGATCTCCAAGAACGCTATCTCCGATCCCTTTCTGCAGGCTGCCAATACGAACCCCAATCCCGACAATAAGGCTCCTGTCATCACTGGCGGACCCGCCCAGACGGTCACTCTGCCCGCATCAGCCATGCTAAAGGTGACGGCCACCGACGATGGGCTCCCCAAGCCTGGCCCCGGAGATCGCGGCGGGAAAGTGCAAGGCGTCCAGATTCGATGGATCCTTTACCGGGGTCCCGGCAAAGTTCAATTCGATCCCGATTTGAGCCCGGCTGTTTACGGCAAGCCGCTAACTTCAGAGACCAGGGTGAGCTTCAGCGCGCCCGGTAACTACCGCATCCGCGCCATTGCCACCGACGGCGCCCTGTTCTCGACCTATGACTACGACGTGACCGTGAATCCAGGCGCTTCCGCCGCGAACGCCCACTGAGGCCGACACCCACTCTCCATCAGTTGCAATGAACGTCGGCCGTTGAGTTCTTTGGCTACGGACGGATCACACTCAAATTGAGGATTTCTTCGAAGTGGTCGAAATCCCTGTCTCGGTGCAGTAACGAATGCCCATGCTGAAGGCAAAACGTGGCAATAAGGCAGTCAATCGTCTTGCGCACAGTGCGTCCCTGCCGACGGAGCGTACGGAAATTCCTTGCGGCCAGAATCAGCCAATTCCTTACCGCCTGTGTCAAAGATCTCGAACTTACGAAACTCGTTCAAAACCCATGTGAATGACGGCTCGTCTGGCATGCCCTGGAGCGTTTCGCATAGAATCAGATCGGTCAGTGCGAAGGGTTGTCGGCCGAACTCTCGGTCGAGGTAGTTAGTCTCCGGACTGTCGCGGTCTCGTAGGTAGTCGATCCAGACCGTCGTATCAACGATTATCATCTAGCGCTGTTCGCCCGAGGCGCGACTTGCTGAGATCTCCTTGCCACCGGATCTTGCCTCGAAGCCGGCGGAAACTGGTCTGGGCGCGAGTCTGAATAAGCAGGCGCAAGCCCGCCTCCACAGCCGCCTTCTTTGTTCGTGATCCACTGCTCTTGATCGCCTGTCGCATCAGGTCGTCGTCGATATCGATATTCGTACGCATCGGCCGGTTAACTCCGTGATGTGTAAGATTAGCTTATTTGTGTGTATTGGTCAATCGCTGCGAATCAAGGGACCGCCTGCCGCCTACTTCACGGTCACTGTGACATCGTGGAACGCGGTCAGCGCGCCATCGCTGGCAATTGCACGCAGCACGTAAACACCAGGCACTTTGAAGCTCGCGTTTGTCGCGCACGTGACGGGTTTTTCGTAACCGCTGGCGGCTGTCCCCGGATCGAAGCGCACCCCTGCTGGACCTCGGTAGTGAATCCAACGGACAGATAGACCTGAGGGAGCCGGCGTGCCCACATCTTCGATGTCACGCACGGTTCGAGGTTTGGGACGCCCGTCGTCTTGCGCCGTGGCGGTCAACTTGACGGTGTTGGGAAGCGTGACCGTCTGCGGACCCGAGCCGCTGACGAAGACTGGTGGCTGATTCTCAAGATCCGACCCAGCCCCGGCCTCCTGCATGATCACTTCCTTGTTGATTTCCCACTCGGGCTGAAGCCATCCCTTTGCCAAATTCGTTTTGTCGCGCGTCGTCAGCGTCCAAATAACGTTTTGGTTCAAGCCCCAATCCTTCGGAACCACTACGGAGAAAACCATCCGTTGGCGGCGCGGATAAAAGTGAGTCGGCTGATTCTGATCACCGCTCTTATTGCCGCTTCCCTCACCGGAAAATTCGATCTTATTGTCCGGCCCGATAGGGATATCGAGCTCCTCCTCATAATTCCGGTTCATGTATCCGAAGTACATACTGAATGTCCCGTCGGGATTGCGCACCCAGCCCTCAAACGCGGGCGTAACGTCCTGGCCGCGCGCAATCCTCACCTGTCCTGCATAGGGAGCCTGTTGTGCTCTCAGGAAAGTGGGCGCACCGAGCAGAAGAAATGCGCCGGTCAATAACGGAAGCGAACGGAACCCGGGCATAATTTTCCTTCCGCCGTTACTGCGTGACCTTCGAGGACAAGTTTTCGATCGGTTTTGTTTTGGCTTTTCGTTCGGCGACGGCTTGCTGGAACTCATCTTCCGTCAAATTGACGTAGGTCATCCACGCCATGGCCATGTCGTCGATGGAGCGCTGGCCGTAGCCGATCCAGTTGTTCGGATCGTTGTTCAGCCGGTTTGACGCCGTGTTGTTATACCAACTGATCAGGTGGAGCACGGTTCCCGGCGGAAGCAGAGGTTGCACATCCGTGGCGTACTCATAAACCATCATCCAGTTGAAGTCGAAATGGTTGATGCAGTTTAACGTTTCCACTTTGCTTCCATCGCGCTGTTCGGACTTTTGCGGATAGATGGCTTCCAGGCACTCGGCCTTCGCGCGCGTGTGCATATGCGGAGCATAAGAGAGCAGGCGAGTGGGCTTGTTCAAGATCAGATAGCTGTCGTAACGGATATTGTCCGTATTCGGGGGCAGGTCGAGTTGGGAATCGTCACCCATCAGCTCCGTTACGGCCACCTGCTTTGGCACGTATCCTTTTGGATAGAAAATGAAGCCAATTTCGACGTTTGTGGTCGTGTCTTCCGCATACGGATGGATATGCAGACCGAACACCACCTTGGTTCCGGCCTTCATCAAGCGCCCTGAATTCTCTTCGAAAATATTCGCGTTCTTCGCCTGGATCACCGCCGAGCCGCCGTCCGGATAGATCAGGCTCGTCCCGATGTGGTGAATCACTCTGCGGCCCTTGGTTGGCTTGATTTCGACGGCCTTGATGTATCTGTCCTCCGTCAAACCGGGATCGACGACGATGTTCTTCCAGGTGTCGGGACCTCTGGCCTTGACGACGATATCTTCCCGCATAGCTGCAACAAGCTCGGGCGTGCCAATGTGCCAGATGTCGTCATCGAACTTCGCGGGCGGTGGCATGTCTGCAGGATTCCCCATCGGCGCCCCGCCATCGACCCATTTCACGAGCGTCGCGATCTCATCGTCGGTGAGCCCGCCATAGTTCTTGAACTGGTTGATGCCGACGTTTGGATCGACAAACCAGGGTGGCATCATGCGCGCGCTGACCTTATCTTTGATCGCCTTTGCGAACGGGCGAACTTGCTCGTAGGTCTGTAGCGACATCGGGGCTATCGCGTTTGGCCGATGGCACTCCTGGCAATGCTGCTGAAGAATGGGCGCTACGTCCTTAGTGAACGTGAACTGTGTCGCGCCGCTGTGGGCGTTTGTGCTCCCAGGCCAACGCTGGCCAGAATCACAGCGATCGGCGCACACAACGCGATAAACGCCACACGAAAGAGCCCGTCTTTCAGCGTCGCTCTCATATCGATTTTCCCTCGGAATAATACCGGCAAATGCCTTCTGATCTATGTCTACGCCTGGCGTCAAAAAATGTCAACGGCACGAAGAAGTAACAGGTGCAAATCACAGTAACTCAGTTGGTTAAGGCTTAGATCCGAGCGCCATGGTCAAGTGATCTGCGGGTGACGTTTTCGCCTGCTGGCGTCTTACCTTGACAGATTCAGCGGGAGCATGGTACTTGCAGTCCGCAATACGGTAGGGAGGTGTCTCTGTGAAGCTACTGCGAAACATGTGCGCGGCCTGTGTATTCGTTGTTTGCGTCGCGTCGATCGCCGGGGCCCAGCTGCCTCCGGGATCCGAAGGCAAAACCGCGGAGCAGGTATACAAGAATATCCAAGTGTTGCAGGGGACCCCCATGGATCTGTTCCTGCCGGAGATGCGCCTTTTCGAGGCAGCGCTGGGCGTCAATTGCGAGTACTGCCATTTGGAGCAAGATCGGTCCAAGGATGACCTACAGGCCAAGCAAACCGCGCGCAAGATGATCGCTATGGTGAGGGAGATCAATAAGAATTTCGATGGGCGCACGGTGGTCACGTGCTACACCTGCCATCGGGGGAATGTAGAGCCTGTCGGTGTGACCATGTTCCCCTCGGTGGAGAGAACCGAGCTGAATGAGGAGGAGAAAGCCAAAGCTCCGGCTCCAAATTATCCTTCGGTGGATGACATCCTCAGCAAGTACACACAGGCAATCGGCGGCGAGCAGGCTGTTCGAAAGATCACCAGCCGTACGATCACTGCGACGCAGGACATCCCGACAGGCGCCGGAGGCCGGATGCCCGTGCAGGCGCAAGTCGAGATCTACCAAAAGGCGCCGAATCTCGTGCTGAACGTCTACCACACGGACAAATTTACGATCGCGGACGGTTTCGACGGCACAAGTTCGTGGGCGCAGAGTGCGCGAGGCATCGTCAGCAACGATTCCGGAATCGATCTCGCGCGCGCCAAGCGAAATGCGGATTTCTACCTCGGTCTTGATTTGAAGAGTGAATATACGCGGCTTACTGTGACGGGGACAGAAAAAGTAAATAGCCGGGACGCTTACGTGCTGACGGGAATTGTTCGAGGCGCAGGTCCCGACCGGCTTTACTTTGATACCCAGACGGGCTTGCTCTTGCGAAGGCTCACCCTGCAGCCAACTCCCTTCGGCAGCACTCCGACAGAAGTGGACTATGACGATTATCGCGATGACGGCAGCGGAGTGAAGCTGCCGTTTGTTGTTCGCATGACGCCGGGTTCCGCAGGTGCGGTGCTGGCGGTGAACTCGACGATTCGCATTCAAAAAGTGCAAGAGAATTCGCCGATTGACGATTCCAAATTCGTCAAGCCGCAATCCAAACCGGCGGCGCCGGCGGCACGGCCGCAGTAGAGGACAAGCCGGACCTCGTCGTCGTCCGGCTAGGCCCTCAATCTTCGATCCGATCTTCGCGTGAGGAGTCTTGTTCGCTTCTGGCGATCAGACTATGGCAGCCTGCAAAGCTACTTATTCGCAGTCTTGTCTATGGTCTTCACAACGTCATTTTTGAACCGCAGCTCATCTGTCGCTGTATAAATCGATTCGTGCAATTCTCCGCTATGGTCCAGCTTGAATATTAGCTGTCCATTCCACGGCTTCGTGTATGCCACCGGATCGTCGATGGTGAGATCGTTTACCAATGTATCGTGATCCACGCGCCGCCAATGCTCTACCAAGTGCAGTTTCTCGCTTCGCGGATGGCCAATCCCATCAAGCCAGGCCCGATCGTTGAAGCCGATGGCGTCGACAACCAGCGTATCGCCTTCCCATTTGCCCACCGCCTCTCCAAACCAGGTAGGATCGGGATCGGGCGAATGCGGCCGGTTCATGGCGATGGGCCGATAGGATTGGTTGTACTCATAAAGGAAGTAGATAAAATCCGCAGACTGTACCACCTTGAATCGCATGGGATGAACGGAGGCTCGCGGATAGCCGTCGGGATCGGCGAACTTCAGCGCTAAATCATTGGTGTCCAGGAACGCTTCTCCGCCTCCAATCCCTGGCTTTACGCTCTTCAACCTTTGCAGGCCCCAAGGCGTGTAGGAAATGTCACCCTCCATCCCGGCCTTGTTGCCTCGCGGATCTGAGCGACTCAAGGATGGACTCCCCTTCCCCAGCCATATCCCAGAGAAGTCGGGAGCAGTCGTTTGAGGCTTCGCCGCTTGTGCATGACTGGAATTTTCAATGAGGCGAGCCGAGAAGAACGCAAGCCCGATTACGACGAGGGCCGAATTTATCACTAAGGTTCTTCGCATGCGCGATTCCTCCTGCAAAACGCCCGCAAAACGCTTGTCCAGCCCCGCGCCGCACAACCACTGACGTGCATCGTAGATTAAGCCCGCAGGCTACCGCAAGAGGCTGAGGACCTGCACGTCCGGAGCCCCCGGGGTCGTCACGGCGCTGGCGTCTATTCAAGCCTTTTGCGAGAATCCAGCTATGCCCTCTGACACGGACCTCCAAATTCGGCCCGCGAAACAATCAGACGCGCCACTGGTTCTCGAGTTCATCCGCAAATTGGCGGAATACGGGGATATTTCCAGCGAAGCGACGGTGACGGAATCGGACGTGCGCGCGGCGCTTTTTGGCGAGCGTCCTGTAGCCGAAGCCATTCTCGCTTATGTCGGAAGCGAACCTGCCGGCTTCGCCGTCTATTCCTTTACGTTTTCGAGTTTCATGGGCAAACCCGGCATTTTCGTCGAGGACCTTTTCGTGGAGCATCAATTCCGCGGCCGGGGAGTTGGCAAAGCGCTTCTGCTCACTCTCGCTAGGCTCGGCCGAGAACGCGGCTGCGGGCGGCTGGAATGGTCCGTACTGAATTGGAATGAACAGGCCATGGAGTTTTATCAGGAACTGGGAGCGGTGCCCATGGACGAATGGACCACATTTCGCCTGACTGGCGAGGCACTCGAGCGCCTCGCGTCCTCCGGCGAAAGTCAGCATGAGCTTTCACCGGTTAAAAAAGACGCGCGCCGCGCTGTCGTCGCGCCGGAGCGTCGCAATGCGTGAGCCCGCCGGAGCCTGCCCAACGGTTCGCTTCAGATTGTTGGCGCTTTTTTTGCTTGCGGTGTTGGCGTTCTTCACCGCGCCTCTTGCTGCCCGAGAACGCGAACCCAATAGCGTCTACGCGGAGCGCCGCGCGCGTCTCGTGGCTGAACTCAAGGAGCCCGTGGTGCTATTTGGCTACACAGGCCGCGAGAATTCCTCGCCTGCTTATGTCTTCCTGCAAGAACCAAACTTCTATTATTTGACCGGCCACAACGAAGAAGGCGCCGCGCTTTTGCTCGTGCCCGCCAGCGCCGCGGAGAAAGGCTGGAAAGGACCAAACGAGATTTTGTTTTTGCCCCCGCGCAATCCCGAAGAGGAGAAGTGGAACGGCCCCCGCATGGCTCCCACCGATGCTGATGTTCAGAAAAAGACCGGCTTTTCCACCGTGGAAGTCTTCTCGAATCTAAAAGCGCGCCTCACCGAGTTGGCCCAAAGTTACCACGAGATTTGGACGCTGACGGCGCACACGGATGACACGGGCTACCCGCACGCGCGCGAATGGTCCGCCTGGATTACACAGGCGGCGCCTGGAATCGGGTTGCGGGACGCCGCGCCGGCGATAGGTGCTATGCGTCAGGTGAAGTCGTCCGGTGAAATCGCACTGCTCACTAAGGCCATCGAGCTTTCTGTTGACGCGCAGCTTGCCGCGATGCGTATGGTCCGGCCCGGCCTATACGAGTATCAGGTTGCGGCTCGCATGGTCGAAATTCACGCATATGGCGGATGCGAGACGGAAGCTTATTCGCCGATCGTGGGCACCGGCCTTCATTCCACGATTTTGCATTTCAACGAACTCGACGGCCTGATTCAGGATGGCGACGTTGTCCTGATGGATGTCGGCGGCCAGTATTCGGGTTATACCGCCGACATCACCCGCACGGTGCCGGCAAACGGCCATTTCACACCGCGCCAGCGGGAAATTTACGAAATCGTGCTCGGTGCTCAGAATGCCGCGCTGGCAGCCATCAAGCCGGGGGCCACGATGCGCAAGGGGTCTGGCAGCCTCTACAAAATCGCCTACGACTACATCAATACACACGGAACCGATCGCGAGGGACGTAGTCTGGGCCGCTATTTCACTCATGGCCTGGGGCATCACATCGGACTGGAAGTACACGATGCTGGCGACGTCGACCGCCCCTTCGAAGCAGGTATGGTGATCACCGACGAGCCCGGCATTTACATTCCCGAAGAAAAAATCGGCGTGCGCATCGAAGACGACGTGCTGATTACTCCCACAGGCTACCAGCTGCTCACGGCGCGGCTACCGCGAAGCGCGGACGAGATTGAAAAAATCATGGCCGAAGCCAAAGTTGCGCGTGACGAAAAATCACCTGAGCGTTAATTCTCGCGAATAAGAGCTAGAAGCAAGCTAGTTCAAGGCGGCGGCAAGCGCGCGGGTAAGCTTCTCTTCCTGTGAGGGGAATACTGTGCGCAGATCGAGTACCAGCCGATCCTCGGAGACACGCGCAAGCACGGTCGTACGCTCTACGTCCGTGATCTTCGCGCCGGTCCGCAATCTTTCTTCCAGCTGAGCGGCCGAATATTTTGCGCTGGCGATGCGGAGCAAGCGCGTCGGCAGATGTTCGGCCGGAGTCGAGCCGCCACCGATTACGGACTGTCCATCGGCGATCTCAACCTTGGCCTGCGCTGCAGCGAGAATCGGATTCAGTTGCTGCGCAACCCTGCGGGCGCGCTTTTCGATTTCGGCGGCGCTCGCCCGTATCATTTGCAATGCCGGCAGAGCGTCGAAGTCGCCACGAAGATAAGCAAGCAAGGTTGCTTCGAGCGCGGCGATCACTAGCTTATCTACGCGCAGCGCGCGGAAGAGCGGATGCTTGCGGACGCGGGCGATAATTTCGCGCCGGCCGGCCAGAATTCCGGCCTGCGGGCCGCCCATCAATTTGTCCCCGCTAAACGAGACCAGATCCACTCCGGCTTTGATACTGGCGCTTACGACCGGCTCAGTGAAGCCCTGCGGCGCGAGGTCGACCAGGCACCCCGAGCCCAAGTCTTCGTACAGAGGTATGCGCGTGCGCCGGCCGAGCTCGACAAGTTCGGCCAGCGCGGGCTTGGCGGTAAATCCCACGATGGCGAAATTTGAGCGGTGCACACGAAGCAGCAGGCGCGTGCGCTCGTTAATAGCGCGCTCGTAGTCATCAATGGACGTGCGATTTGTTGTGCCCACTTCGCGCAGAATGGCGCCGCTTTCGGCCATGATGTCGGGAATGCGAAACGATTCGCCGATCTCGATGAGCTCGCCGCGCGAAACGATCACTTCGCCTCCGCGCGCGAGAGCTGCGAGCGCCACGAATACAGCGGCCGCGTTGTTGTTCACAACGCAGGCGGCCTCCGCGCCAGTGAGGCGCTCAAATAGCGCGCCTGTGTGCATATCGCGTCGCCCCCGCACGCCCGCAGCGATATCGTATTCGAGGTTTGTGTACTGCCCCGCCGTCTGGCGGATGTGCTCGATGGCGGCTTGCGCGACCGGCGCGCGGCCCAGATTGGTGTGCAAAATCACGCCTGTGGCGTTAATAACGGGCCGCAGCGACGGCGTAAGCAGGTGCGCCACCTCATCGGCGACCTGCACCCCAATGGCCCGCGTTTCTGGCAGGGCGCTCGCAAGGTTCCGCGAAATATCGTCACGAATCCTTTGCAGGACGGCTCGAGCGGCATCAGCAACAAGATTGCGGCTGACCCGCGTTGCAAGTTCCGCGAGCGCCGGCAAAGCAAGGAGTTCGTCGACGGACGGAATCTTTCGAAGCAGTTCGCTACGAGTATCGCGGGCGGGATCGGCTGCAGAACTCATACGGGCATTTCAGCATAAGGCGCGTAGGCAGAGCAATATAAGAGCGCAAGGGCCGCCGTGCCTTATAGGGAGCACAGTACTTAGGGGCGATTGACGCAGTTTGCGCCGTCTCTTAGCATCGAATTTCCTCCTGCGCCATGGCCACAAACCAGACAGATGAAGATCTGAGCCGCCTCGAGCGCGATATCCGCCAGCTCAAGATTGAGTTCGAGCAATATTTCGGTGGCGGCAAAAAGCGGCCGCCAAGCGACATCGAATGGCGGATCGAGCAGGTCATCAAGCGCTATGGCGATCGCGCCGCGGAGATGAATTACGGGCAGCGCTTTCGATATGGAAATCTGACGCAGACCTATTCGAAATACCGTGAAATTTTCCATAAGCGGATGCAGAAGCGCGAGGAAGGAACCGTCCAGCGGCATTTTGGCGCGGCAGCGCGAGCCATTCAAGCCGAGCGCGCCCGGTCCGGCACCGCCTCACCGAGCCCGGTGGCCGTTACTTGCTCTGACCTGGAACGCGAATCGGGTAAGGTCGACGAACTCTACCGTGCCTTTCGTGAGGCTTTGAACAGTTCCGGTGAGTCGGTCGAGCGGCTCTCTCGCGAGAAATTCCAAAAATTCCTCCTGCAAAAATCCGAACAAATCCGCAAACAGCGCGGCGAACAAATCGAGTTTTTGGTCAGCATCGAAAACGGAAAGGCGCGGCTCAAGGCGCGCGTGAAAAGCTGATCGTCTCGCCTACGACTTAGATTCCCCACCCGAGAATTAAGAACGGCGACTTCCCAGGAGCGAAAATTCCATCGCTTCGAGAACGATGTCGCCTCTGTTGAAAACGCTCACCCCAAAGATGACATTTGCCCGCAGCGCGCTACAATTCGTCTTCGTTAATTTTGATGCGTAAGCGGAGTGTGGCTTGTGCCGATCGAGCGGGCCCTGATCAGCGTTCACGATAAGACCGGAATCGCGGAGTTCGCGAAGAGGCTCGCCGCGCTCCACATCGAGATTCTCTCCACTGGCGGAACGGCAAAGCTTCTCCGCGAGCAAAACATAAAGGTACGCGACGTTTCTGACTTCACGGGCTGGCCGGAGATGCTTGGCGGCCGGGTTAAGACTCTGCATCCAAAAGTTCACGGTGGCCTGCTTTTCCGGCGCAATCATCCGGACGATCAAAAACAAGCGGCCGAGCACGGCATCGCCCCGATCGATATGGTCGTCGTGAATCTGTATCCGTTTGAAAGTGTCGCGGCAAAGAGCAGCTTGACCGCTAAGGAGTTGATCGAAAACATCGATATCGGCGGTCCGACCATGCTGCGGTCCGCCGCCAAAAACTTTGAGAGCGTTACCGTGGTGACTGATCCTGCCGACTACGAACTGGTGGCCTCGGAGCTAGAAAGTTCCGGAACCGTCAGCACTACTCTCTCCCGTCGGCTGGCTTTAGCTAGAAAAGTTTTTGCCACCACAGCCCGTTACGATGGGGTGATTGCCACGGAGATGGAACGTCTCGGCTTTGATCTGGACGGCCGCCTCGATGTAACCGAAAAGGCTGTGTTACCGGAATTTTACGCCCTGGCACTTCGGCAGGAGCGATACCTGCGCTATGGCGAGAATCCTCATCAGAAAGCGGCGCTTTACATTCCGAGCGGGCTTCCCGCGTCAGGTTTAGCAGGGGCACAGCAACTCCAGGGCAAGGAACTCTCTTACAACAATCTCGTTGATCTGGACGCTGCCTGGTCGGTGGCGCAGGAATTTGCTGATCCTGCATGCGCCATTGTGAAGCACAACAATCCTTGCGGTACGGCCGAACAGAAAACGCTGGCGGAGGCCTATCGACAGGCGCTGGCGTGCGATCCCGTTTCGGCATTTGGCGGCGTGCTAGCGTTCAATCGCAATATGGACGCCGAGACGGCCGCCGAGGTGGCGAAGCTTTTTGTCGAATGCATTATCGCGCCCGCCTATGATCCCGCGGCGCGCGAGACGCTGGCCGGAAAAAAGAATCTTCGACTGATGCAAATGGGGCCCGCTCCGCGAGAAAAAAGGCTCACTCTGGGATCTCAAAAGAATCTCCGGCGGAGTTTTGGTTCAGGAACCCGATACCCTCACCATCGCGGAAGCGGATCTGAAAGTGGTTACAAAACGGCAACCCAGCCGCGAGGAACTGCGGGATCTGTTATTCGGCTGGAAGGTCGCGAAGCACGTGAAGTCGAACGCCATTGTCTTCGCGCGTGGCGGCCGGACACTGGGAGTTGGAGCAGGCCAAATGAGCCGCGTGGATTCAGTGAAGATTGCCGTCCTCAAGGCGCAAGAGTCGCTGGCAGGCAGCGCGGTCGCCTCAGATGCTTTTTTCCCGTTTCCAGACGGAGTGGAGGAGGCCGGGCGCGCCGGCGCTACGTCGGTCATCCAGCCGGGCGGTTCAGTACGCGACGAGGAAGTCATTGCAGCCGCTGACCGCCTGGGTATGGCGATGGTATTTACGGGGGTCCGGCATTTTCGCCATTAAGAGCGAGCAACTCGGCGAGCGATCGGCGTCTTTATTTAACTACAAATAGCTCAACCACAATACAATAGAGGACACCTTCGGGAGCTAAGAAGCATCCGATAAGAAGCGGCCAAATGGGGTGGAACACTGGGAGCTGGGGTGCTATGACCGCCCTCAAACTCGTGGGATAATCGAAGGCTCCGAGGCCGGAATGAACATGAGACTTTTGACAGTGGCGTTGTTGATTTTTGGCTCCACAGGGGCCGCAGGGCTGGCTCAAGACCAGCAGCAAGCTGCGACGCCTGCGTCGCCGGCCCAGGGCAGCCTTTCCCCAGACCAGCGCGCACAAGCGTATTACAACGTGACCATGGGTCATCTTTACGGGCAGGAATTCGAGTCCTCTGGTCACGCCGAAGATGCCGCCAAAGCGATCGATTTTTACAAGAAAGCTTACGCTATCGACCCATCCAGCCCGGAAATCGGCGAGGACCTTGCCGAAGTCTACTTTCTCGCGCACCGCTCGCGAGAGGCGATCAATGAAGCGGAAGACCTGATTCGCCGCAATCCCACCGACATTTCCGCGCGCCGTTTGCTGGCCCGGATTTACATCCGCTCCCTGGGTGATCTGACTAATTCGTCCGAGCAGCAACAGACCATCACTGCGGCGATCGGCCAGTTGCGCGAAATCGTGCGGCTGGATCCCTCCGATGGTGAATCGGCGTTGTGGTTGGCGCGGCTCTTGCGGCTCGACAACAAAGATGATCAGGCGGAGCAGATCCTTCGGGGATTGCTGGCGAAAGATACACAGAACAAGGGTGCGGTCGAGCAACTCTCGCAGCTTATGCTGGACCACAATAACCCGCAGGCGGCGATTTCGTTGCTGGAATCCTTTGTACAACGCGCGCCGAGCGCGGACCTTTATGATCGGCTGGGCGACGCTTACCAGCAGACACAACAACCTGCCAAATCGGAACAAGCTTACCAGCAGGCTGTGGCCATGGAGCCGGACCAGGCAGAACATCGACGGCACCTGGCGCAGTCGCTCTACGAGCACGGAAAATATGCCGATGCACTCGCGGAATATCAGAGGCTCGTAGATCTGGAGCCCGACAGCGCCAATAATCATCTGCGAATTTCCGAGATTTACCGGCGGCTCCGTCAGTTTGATAAGGCCGAAGAGCAAATTCTCATGGCCAAGAAGATGGCCCCGGGCAATCTGGAAGTGATTTATAACGAAGCCGCCGTCTACGAGGCCGAAGAGCACTACGACGAAGCGGTGCGCGTTCTTTCCGGTGCCGTCGCAGAAGTGAAAGCAGAATCGGAATTCGCGCCAGCGCGGACTCGTTCGCTGGGAATCCTCTACCAATTGCTCGGACAGCTCTATCGAGACGAGCAAAATTATCCGGCGGCCATCAATACGTTTCAGGAAATGGTCCGCCTGGGGCCGGAAGAAGACCTTCGCGCCCGCATGCTCATCATCGATACCTATCGCGCCAACCGCGATCTTCCGCATGCCTTCGATGAAGCCACTAAAGCGTTGAGCGAACATCCGCGCGATCGCGGACTACTGATCAGCCAGGCGATCCTCTACGGTGAAAACAAGCAGCCTGACCTGGCGGCCCAGGATTTACAGCCCTTGCTCGAAAACTCGCCGAGCGATCTGGAGATCTATTCCAACCTCGCCCAGGTATATACAGAAACCCGGCGTTTCGGCGATGCCGAAAAGGCGGTGCGCTCGGCGGAAAAGCTTGCGCAGAACCCCTCAGAGAAAGAGACGGTGGGCTTCTTGCTCGGCGGCATGTACGAACGGCAGAAGAAATACGAGCAGGCCGAACAGGCTTTCAAGGGTGTTCTGGCCATCAACCCTCAAAACGCGCCGGCGCTCAATTATTTTGGCTATATGCTTGCCGATCGCGGCGTGCGGCTGGATGAAGCCGCCGATATGCTGCGCCGCGCTCTGCAGCTGGATCCAAACAATGCAGCCTATCTCGACAGCATGGGCTGGATCTTCTACAAACAGAATAATCTGAGCGAGGCGGAAGCCTACCTCCGCAAAGCGGTCAACCGCGATTCTCATGATCCGACCATGCTCAGCCACCTGGGCGACGTTCTCGCCAAAAGCGGGCACGCCGATCAGGCTGCGGTCGAATGGTGGGAGAAATCCCTGGCGGAATGGCATCGCGCCGTTCCGGCCGAATTCGAAGAAGACAAGGTGACGGAGCTGGAGCAAAAGATTTCCAGCGTGAAGCGCCACCTCGCGCAGCAGAAGTCTCCTGCCGCAGAGAACCCGCACTAGACCCACTGAATGACCTCGATCCGAGTTCCAGCTTTTGCCAAGGTCAACTTGCGCCTGGACGTACTGGCACGTCGCGCGGATGGCTACCACGAGCTGCGCACGATCTTTCAATCCATAAGCCTGCACGATACTTTGCACGTCGAACGCAGCCGCAAGCCTGGTATCGAACTGGAAGTGCTGGGCAATCCTGCTTTGGCCGCGGCGCCTCAACGCAAGAATTTAGTCTGGCGCGCTGCGGACGCTTTCCGTCGCGAGCTCAAGCTTTTAGGAGGCTTGCGCATCACTCTGGAAAAGCGCATCCCGGCAGGTAGGGGGTTGGGAGGCGGTTCGAGCGATGCCGCCGCAGCGTTGGTAGGTTTGCTGCGGCTTAACAAGCGGCGAATCGCTGGCGGGCGATTGCTGGCGATTGCCGCGGGACTGGGAGCGGACGTACCTTTTTTCCTTTTCGGTGGCCGGGCCTTGGGAACGAGTCGCGGTGACGAAATCTATCCCCTCCCCGATGTCAAGCGGCAAGCTCTCCTAGTGGTTTCACCGCGGGACATTGCCGTCAACACGAGCGATGCCTATGGCTGGCTGGATCCCAGATTGACAAAGGATTCCGGCAACTCTAAACTATGGAGTTTCTGCGCTCTGTGCTGGAGCCCGCAGGGAGATCACCTCTCGAATGACTTTGAGAGCGTCGTCTTCAAGCGGCACCCTCGGCTGGCTCGTATTCGCCGGGATTTGCTTCGAGCAGGAGCTGCGGAAGCCGCGCTGGCGGGTAGCGGTTCGGCGGTGTTTGGAATATTCCCAGACCCAGCGCAGGCGCGCCGATCCGCTCGCTTGTTTCCGGAAGACCAAGTCTTCCTTTGCAGCACCCTTTCGCGCAAAGCATATGCTCGCGCGCTGTGGGACTCTGCCGCAGGCGGGCCGAGCGGGACCTAGAAGCGTAGCTCGGTGGACGCAACTTGATCGACGAAAAATTCAAGATCTTTGCCGGGAGCGCGTACCCGGAACTCGCCCAGCGGATCTGCAGTTTTTTGGGTGTCGAGGTCGGCGGCGCAAAGCTCGGCCGCTTCAGCGACGGCGAGATCTATTTTCAGATTCTTGAGAATGTTCGCGGCGCCGATGTGTTCGTCGTGCAGACGTGCGCCGATCCGGTCGATCATCATCTGCTCGAACTGCTGCTGATGATCGATGCATTCAAACGCGCATCCGCTTGGCGCGTGACGGCGGTGGTTCCTTATTACGCGTATGCGCGGCAGGATCGGAAGGATAAGCCGCGAGTTCCGATTTCCGCGAAGCTGGTGGCCGATTTGCTGGAAACGGCGGGCGCCAGCCGCGCGCTGACGCTGGATTTGCACGCGCCGCAGATTCAAGGCTACTTCAACGTGCCGGTGGATCACCTTTACGCGTCCCCGGTGCTGGTAGACTACTACAAACAGCGCAAGCTGCGCGACGTGACGGTAGTTTCGCCGGACGCAGGCGGCGTGGAAAGAGCGCGTTCGTTTGCGAAGAGACTGGATGCGCCGCTGGCCATCGTCGATAAGCGCCGCGTGGATGTGGACGTTAGCGAAGTGATGCACCTGATCGGCGACGTGCGCGGCAGGCCCGCGCTGGTGATCGACGACATCATTGATACCGCGGGAACGCTGGTGAAGACGGCAGAAGCTTTGCTGAAAGAGGGCGCCACAGAAGTTTTCGCGGCGTGCACGCATCCGGTGCTTTCAGGGCCGGCCGTCGAGCGCCTGTGCCGCTCGCCGATCTCTGAAGTTGTGGTCACGGATTCGTTGCCGCTTTCCGAAAATGCGCGGAAGATCGGCAAGATAAAGGTGCTGAGCGTGGCGGAGTTGCTGGCGCGCGGGATTCGCTCGATTCATGAAGAGACATCCATCAGTGAGCTTTTTATTTAGTTTCAAGGATTTGAGAGGAAGAACATGGACCAGATTACAGTCGAAGCCAAGCCGCGCGATGATCGCGGCAAGAATGCGGCACGGCGGATGCGCCGCCAGGGCCAGGTGCCGGGTGTGCTCTACGGCGGGGAAGGCAAGTCCCTCACGCTAGCGGTGAATACGAAACAACTGGCGGCGATTCTGCGTTCGCAATCGGGCCACAACACGATCTTCAAAGTGAAGCTGCCCACCGGTGAGCAGCCGGCTATGCTGAAAGACTGGCAGGTTGATCCACTGCTCGGTACGCTGCTGCACGTGGATCTGGTGCGCGTGGCCATGGACGTGCGCATACGCGTCATGGTGCCGGTGCATACATTCGGTGAACCGCAAGGCGTGAAGCTGCAAGGCGGAATCTTTGAAATGGTTACGCGCGAAGTGGAGATCGAATGCCTGCCTTCGGATATCCCGGGCGAAATCCGCGTGGACATCAGCGAATTGATGATTGGCAAACAATTGCGTGTGGGCGATGTGCCGATTGATACGGCGAAAATCAAACTGGTGACCGATCCGCAGCGCGTGGTAGCGCACGTGGTGGCGCTGCGAGCCGAAGAAGAGAAGCCGGCAGAAGCCGTGGCAGCCGAAGCCGCTGCACCGGCCGAGCCCGAAGTCATCAAGAAGGGCAAGAAGGAAGCCGAAGAGGGCGAAGAGGCCGCCGCCGCGCCCGCAGCCGAGGAGAAGGAAAAAGGCAAGAAGTAGCCGGCGGAGGCTGCCCATGTTGCGCGTGGCGTGGCGAATTTCGATCCGGCTGGCGCGACGATGCGGCTGATCGTTGGGCTGGGGAATCCAGGTCCAGAATATACGTGGACGCCGCACAATCTGGGCTTTCTCGGCGTCGACGCGGTCGCTGAACGGGCGCGCATCCGAGTGGAAAGGCCGGAAGCGAAATCGCTCGTCGGCTTGGGAGAGCTTGCGGGACATCGGATCGCCCTCGCCAAGCCGCATACGATGATGAATCTCAGCGGCCTCGCTGTGCGGGACTTGCTCGAACGATTTGAATGCAGACCGGAAGAGATGATCGTGTTGTATGACGACGTGGCGCTGCCTTGGGGCATGCTGCGGGTTCGCGAACGCGGAAGCGCAGGGAGCCACAACGGCTTGAAGTCGATTATCGGCACGATCGGCAGCACCGATTTCGCCGCGGGTGCGCATGGGCATCCAGCCGGATCATCCGGTCGGCGATTTGGCAGCTTATGTTCTCCGGCCTATGCGCAAGGCGGACCTGGAGATTGCTGCCGAAATGGCGGAGCAGGCCGCCGAAGCAGTGGAACTCATCATTACGCGGGGAATCGCGCATGCGATGAATCGGTTCAACCGGCGCGTCGCTCCCGCTGGCGAAACGGACGAAACGGATATTTAGGTGTTACGGCGCTCGAGTACAGCGCCGCAGACCGAAACGAGGAAAAATGGAAGACCGCTTATACGATCTGATTTTTATCTGTATGCCCACCACGCCCGAAGAGGAGATCACTAAGATCGTGGGCACGCTCGAGCAAACCGCCTCCGAGCACGGCGGCAAAGTGGAAAAAGTGGAGAAGTGGGGAACACGCAAGATGGCGTATCGAGTAGCAAAGCAGCGCGAAGGATTTTATGTTTACCTCGCACTGCATAGCACGCAAGGCTCCCTGATCAAGGAACTCGAGCGGCGCCTGAAAGTTTCCGATGCCGTCATCAAGTATATGACCGTACGTTTGGACGAAGAGATCAAGCGGCAACAGAAGCTGGTCGCACATCGCGAACATAGAGCGCGCCGACGGCCGCGGAAAACCGCGGCAGGTCCGGGCGCGGGTCCAGGTCCGGGCGCGGGGCCGGGTCCGGGGCCAGCTCCGGCGCCGGAGCAACAGGCGGCGTCCAGTTAGCGCACCAAAAAGTTAATCCAAGAGAAAGTCGAGATCAGAACTATGAGCGAGCAACAATCAGCACCGCGCCCTTCCGGTCCATCCGGAGGGCCCCGAGAGGGACGCCCATCCGGGCCGGGAGGCGGCGGACCCCCTCGCCGAGGCAAACGGCAATATTTTCGCAAGAAGAAGGTCTGCCGCTTCTGCGTTGAGAAAGTGGACTTCATCGACTATAAGAAAGTTGAAATGCTGCAGCCCTTCGTGCAGGAGCGCGGCAAAATTTTGCCGCGGCGCATGACCGGTACCTGCTCGAAACACCAGCGCTGGCTGGGCGTAGCCGTCAAACGAGCGCGAAATATCGCGTTACTGCCGTTTGCGACGGAACTGTAATCCAGCCAAATCTTGAGGGAGAGGCGATGCAAATTATTCTGCAGGAAGACATCGAAAAGCTCGGCGCGCGCGGCGACGTAGTCAGCGTCAAGGAAGGATATGCGCGAAATTTTCTGCTGCCGCGCAAACTCGCCCTGGAAGCTTCTCCGGGAAATCTGAAGCGCCTGGAGAAAATTCGTACGACTCTGGCCAAACGCACGGCCACCGAACGCGACGGGGCGCAGAAGCAGGCGGAATTGCTGAAGGACGTTGCACTCACGTTTTCGCGCAAAGCCGGGGAAAACGATCAGCTATTCGGCTCCGTTACCGCCAGTGACATTTCCGAGGCGCTTGCCGCTCAAGGTTTTCAAGTCGATAAGCGACGCATCGAACTTGCGGAGCCGATCAAAGTTGTGGGGCAGTACGACGTCACGGCGAAGCTGGTCCACGGCGTCACGGCAGCATTCAAAGTCAACGTTACCCGCCAAGCCTAAAGACGTACCGCTCCGGAACCGCTCGTGCGGACGCACGTGTTCTTCCGCTAGAGCAGCGGCACATTTAGAAACGCCAGATTTTTCCGCGGGGCATTCACAGATTTTCCACTTCTCAGATCCGTTTTCGAGTTTTCAACCGTTTCCACACCTAAAAAAATATTCCACACGCAAGTGCTCGTCATCTTCTTGACGGCCTGCGTGCGGCTCCGCAGAATGAGTCCCCCCAGTTCAGCTCGCGCGAGCCGAATTTACGTCTGTCGAGCTCGCGTGAATCGGGAGTGCTTGCATTCGAAGCGGCTTCCAGGCGAATATAAGGCGAATGGAGATTGATGGCTGACGCGACCCTGGAACGGCCCCTGCCGCAAAACACAGACGCCGAGCGCAGCGTGCTTGGCGCTATCCTGCTCGATAATCACGCGCTGAATACGGCGATAGAGAAACTGAAGCCGGAGGACTTTTTCTCCGACCCGCACCGTCGCATCTTCAACCACATGATTCAGCTCGGCGAGGCGCAGCAGGCTATCGACCTGGTCACGCTTACCGATCAACTTCGGCGTAAGGGCGAGCTCGAGGCCGTCGGCGGCGCGGCATATGTGGCGCAATTGGTGGATGGGGTGCCGCGAGTTTCGAATCTGGAGCACTACGCGAGGATCATTAAAGAAAAATCGCTGCTGCGCAGCCTGATCTACGCCACCCATACCATCCAGCAAACAGCTTTGGACGCGGAGGACGACGCGGACGCCCTGCTCGACCGCGCCGAGTCTTCCATTTTTCAAATTGCCGAAGACCGCATTCGAACTGGTTTGGTCTCGATGAAAGATGTGGTTCACGACAATATGGAGCGGCTGGAGCGCGTCATTATGGAGGGCAAGCGCGTCACGGGGCTTGCGACGAATTACGCGCAACTCGACAGCTTGACCTCCGGTCTGCAACCTTCGGAATTGATCATTCTTGCCGCGCGGCCTTCGGTGGGAAAAACGGCACTCGCTCTCAACATCGCCGAGAATGTCGCTCTGCATCAGCAGGGCTCAGTTGCCATTTTCAGCTTGGAGATGTCCAAGGAATCGCTGCTGATGCGTCTGCTGGCATCGCTGGCACGCGTAGACGCGCACAGATTCCGCACAGGACATCTGAGGCGCGAGGATTGGAAGGAGATGACGCAGGCCCTGGCGCAGTTATCGGTCTCGCCCCTATGGATCGACGATTCCGGATCGGCTACGGTGACGGAAATCGGCGCCAAGGCGCGGCGGATGAAACGAGATCGAGGCCTTTCGCTGGTAGTCGTGGATTACCTGCAGCTGATTGCCGCCCGCGGACGGTTTTCGAATCGCAACGAAGAGGTCTCCAGTATTACGCGGGGGCTGAAGGCGCTTGCAAAAGAACTCAAGGTTCCGGTGCTGGTACTGAGCCAGCTTACGCGCGCGCCGGAACGCGAAGAGCGCAGCCCGCAACTCGCCGACCTGCGGGAATCAGGCGCCATCGAGCAAGATGCCGATGTGGTGCTTTTCATTCACCGGCCGAATCTTTTCAAGAAGAAGGGCGAAGTCACCGACGAAGAGCGCGCGCAGACCGAACTGAAAATCGCCAAGCAGCGGAACGGTCCCGTGGACAGCATATCCGTTTGTGTTTTTGGGCAAATTCACGCGATTCGAAGAGGCCGCCAGCGGAAGCTGGATAGCCGGCGAAGAGTAGCCGACGGCCTGGAGCGTGATCCGAACGACTTGCAGGAGTGCCGGAGGTCCCCGGTGGGAACCTCCGGCGCAATCCGTTCAATTTGAAAATAGCCGACCAGTTTAGAAGTGGAAGCCGAGTTCCACCGTTTCGGTTCGCGGCGTGACGTAGTGTGTGCCGCTGAAGGTGGAAAGGAAGTTGTAGAGCGTCATTTTGTTCGTTAGGTTAATGACGGTGAAACGCAAACTCCATTTGTAGTGATCTGCGTTGAAGAGGTTGTCGTCCCCTACGCTCGCATCGAAGAGATGCCGTGGCGCTGTGCGCTGGGGATTGTGGTCGTCATTTTCCGTTTTCGGCGCCGGTATTTTGAGTAACGTCGATCCGAGCCCGGCGGCATCGCAGAAAGCCAGTGCGGGTCCTGTGGGGCTGGGAGCGGCGGGCTTGCCGTCGCAAGTGAACCCGGCCTGGAACTCCTGATCGGCGGTCAAAGGTACACCGGTGATGTTGTTCACCAGAGCCACCTGGCCGGCTGTAATCGTTGCGTTGGCCCCACCATCCGCAATGGAAGTCGAAGGTGAGCAGGTGGCTGTTGCTGCAAGGCACGGAATTGCGCCGCTTACGAGTCCGCTGTCATATCTCCAGTTGAACCCAAACCAAGGCCAGTTCAGCCGCGGCTGATATTGAATATGCGTCGTTTCGTTGAACTTCTCGTCGTGATCGATGCGGAAAACGCCGGTTGCAGGCGGGACGATAGGGATCCCAGCGACCTGCGGCAGGAAAAAGCGCGCGGCCACGCTGGACATAACCACTTGTGCCGTGAGGCCGCGATAGTTCGGCACGCTGGCACGAAAGGTAAAACCGGTAATCTTGGACTTCGTCCACTCAATTGGAAAAGCCAGGGGCGTATTTCCTACAACACCGAAGTCGTAGCCATTATGAGTGTATTTCCAGATGTATTCCCCATCCAAGACGAGGTACTTTCCGACTGCTTGTTCCAGGCCGGCGTGGAATTCGTTGCGCCACCCCGCCGTTATCGGCCCCGCCTGACAGGGGACGCCGGGCGGGGGCACAATGTCCGCAATAACTGTGATCTGACATCCTGTGCTGGCAATGATCAAGTTCTCGTTAAACGGTGTCTCCTGGGTGCGTGCGTAGGAGATGCGAAGGACAGTGTTGCTTGGGGTTTTGTACGCTACACCGAGCCGCGGCTCCGCCTGGTTGGCCTTGGAAAGGCCGTCGTAAAAGTCGCCGCGTAAGCCGAGATTGAAGGTGAAATTGCCCTTGGTAATCGTATCCTGGATATAGAGCGCTTCTTCTCTGACGTCCGCGTGACCGCGGAAACTGAAGTTGGTCCCGCCTTGCGTTAAGTCAAATGGCAGGAGGTCCGTGCATGCGGGATTCGCGGGGTTAGGGCAGCCGAGCCCTGCAAGGAACCCCGGCTGCACGATCCCCAGATTGTCACTCTCCGTGAGGAACCAGTGTTCAAGCAGAGCCCCCGCTTTAATATTATGGATGCCCTTCACGTGGGACACGTCGGCGCGAAGGCCGATGTTCTTGAGGGCTCTGCTCTGAGCGAAGGTCTCGGCCTGGAGGTCGGGGCTGAAGTCATTGAAAGGGTCGCCGCTCGGATAATAGTTATATTGATCTTCCCGCACGAAGCCGCCAAATGTGAATACGGTATCCGTACCGATCAGGCGGGTCCAAGTGGGCGCGATGTTGAACGTTTTAATTTGCGAACGCTGATCGGCTGGGCCGAGAGGTGACGCCGGTTATTGGGTTGGCCAGAAAGGCAGGCAGGCCCAAGACTGGATCTGCGTGAAATTGCTGATCGTAGGAATTCGGATTTTGAAAATAAGAGCGCGTATATTGCAGGTTGAGCTGAATCGAATCCGCATTCGAGGGCTTGAAATCCACACGATCAAAAAGATTCTCTTCGTTGCCTTTGTCATGAAACGTCTGGAACTCAGGCGGGTCCAGAAAACGGCTGGTGTTCAGGCCACTGGCAGAGATGAAATTTCCCCATTTCGGGCCACCAAAGGCGAGATCAAAGCTGGCGGTTGCGGTGCCAAAAGTACCGTAAGACAAATAGGCGTCGCCTTTGGGCTGAGTGACTCCAAGGCCTGAGCGTGTGGTGACGTTAATGATCAGGCTGGTCTTGTCACCGTATTCGGCAGGCGGCGCACCGTCAATGACCTCGAGAGATTGAATCGAATCGACCGGGATCTGATTGGAGAAAACTTTGCTTTGCTGATCGGTGATGGGCTGGCCATCGACTGAAAACGAGCTTTCGGCGTGATCGCCCATTCCATGAAACAGGCCGTTCGAGTCCGCGGCCACACCGGGGGACGTGAGCGTAATGAGCGAGCTTACCGACGAGGAGGGGCTTTCCAAAGGAAGTTTGTCGAAAAGACCGCGATCAATGTCTGTGTGCGCGGTCGAGTCTTGTTCGATCAGATCGATGGCATTTTCGGCGGTCACAGTGATATTCGTTGTGGCGCCGCCCACCATCAGAGTTATGTCCATGCTGATCGGAACGGCCGAGCGCACGTCAACGTCCTGCGTGAAATTGGAGAAGCCGGGTGCCGTTACAGTTAGATGGTAGGGATTGAAGGGAATATTGGGGATGCGAAAGGCTCCATCCGCGTCGGTCTGCACTTCATCGACGTGATGGCTGACGGGATTTTCAATGCGCACCTTGGCGCCCGGAACGGCGGCTTTTGACGGATCGGTGACCGTGCCCTGAATGATGCCCGAATTGGACTGAGCCCTTAGTATTGAAGTCGGACTCAGAAACAATAAGCCCGTGATCGCAGATAAGGCCAAAAGCCCAAGATTCGAACCCCGCTTGCGCAGCATCTGCCTCCTCGAAGCCAAAGCGCGAACTGAATACGTTCCGCGTTTTCCCCATGCCTGCCGATCGCCGCATGCTTCCGATCGCTAGCCGCGACTGCACGCCCTCGTTGCTGAATTCGCTTTCTTAGTTCAAGTCGAAAGCGTTTCAGCTGACGCCCACCCCCCTACCCATTTTTGTGCAAGTGTTCATTCTAAACCTAGTTAACCTGCACAATACGCAATCTCTTAATCTTCGTTTTGCGATAAGGTCCTCGCACTTTTGTACGTGCTCGTTTTGCCCTATTCACCCCAAGAACAAACTCTCTCAGAAGGACGCTAAGACTTTCTTCGCGATCCTAAGCTGCCACCGAGTATTCTCACGACAGTTCGCCCCAGTTTTTAGTCTGACCGGCCGTACCGGCCCACAAACAGCGGGCGGGATCGTTCTTAGTTCGAACGCAGACAGAGAGTCTAACTTGCCGCAATTCGAGCATGTTCTATTTTATCGCACGAGTAAAGCTTCCACACTCTTCAGAAGCGAGCCACTCTGCGACAAAGAGGAGTTGCGTCGGGAATGCCAAGATTTCGGAAGGATATCTTGAAGAATCAGGTTCGGGGAAGATTTAGGGTCGAGGTGACCAGAGGCTCGTCAACGAGACTCTGGCACCAGAGACGCTTTTAGTAGAACGAACTCGAGCCGCGGTTAGAAGTGGAAGCCGAGTTCCACGCTTTCCGTTCGCGGCGTAACGTAGTGGGTGCCGCTGAAGGTGGAAAGGAAGTTATACAGAACATCCTTGTTGGTCAGGTTGATGACCGTAAAACGGAGGCTCACCTTGTATCGGTCGCCGTTGAGCAAATTGTCATGGCCGACCGCCAGATCAAACAGATGCCGCGGCTGGATGCGCTGCGGATTGTGGTCGTCGTTTTCCGTGTTCGGGGCGCGGTATTTTCACCAGATTGGACGTGAGCTGAGACGCAGGGCAAAAAGTAGGCAAGGGCGTCGTCGGGGTTGCACCGACTCCGTTACACATAAGCCCAGACTGGAATTCCTGATCTGCGGTAAGGGGCGCTCCGTTGAGGTTATTGACCAAGAGAATGTTGCCCGCTGGGGCGGTGGCAGCTAATCCGAGGCCCCCGGGATCCGCACTAGAAGTTGAAAACGAACATGTTGCGGTCTGCGCCTCGCAAGGCACAAAGCCGCTCACGAGTCCGCTGTCATATCGCCAATTAAACCCCAGCCATGGCCCACGCTTAAACGGTTGATATTGCAAGTGGGTGGTCTGCGCGAAATTCTCGTCATGGTCGATACGGAAGACGCCGGGCGGCTGGGGAGGCGCGATTCCGCTGACGGTTGGGGGGAAGAAGCGCGCATTGACGTGAGACAGAACGACGAACGCCGTCAAACCGTGGAAATTCGGAACGGTTCCGCGAACGGCGAAGCCGGGAATCTTCGAATTGTGCCATTCGATCGGAAGGAAGATGGGCGTGGCAGCCGAAGACATTGAAGTCGTAACCGTTGTGGGTGTACTTCCAGATATACTCCCCGTCGAGCACGAAATACTTGCCGAACGCCTGTTCCAGGCCAGCGTGGAACTCATTACGAAAGCCTGGTGTCAAAGGTGCGAGCGCGGGCGCGACGCCGGGGAGACCGCGCAGAAGCCCTGGGCGACCGTCATGATAGCGTTGACCACGGGGTTGGCGCATCCCGTACCTGAAAGAATCAGGTTCTCATTGAATGGGCTTTCCATGGTGCGGGCGTAGGAGAGCCGAAGCACCGTATTTGTTTTCTTTATGTCGTAGGCGACGCCGAGCTCGGGGCTCTGCCTCCTTCGCAACCGTTAACAAACCATTATAGAAATCTCCGCGAAGTCCGACGTTGAAGGACCAAGGCCCTTTCGTGATGGTGTCCTGGGCGTATAGCGCCGTCTTCTTTTATGTCCGTGTGCTGGTGGAAATCGTACTGTGTCCCGCCAGTCAGGTTAAGGTCGAACGGCGTCAGAGTCGCGACTTATGCCTGGGCATAGAAACGGGACCGTTAACAGGGATGCCACCTAATATCGTCGGACAGCTCGCGAGCAGACCGGGATTCACAATTCCAAACGAGTCGCTCTCGCTAAGGAATGTTGTTCGTACGTCGACTCCCACTTTGATGTTGTGAATTCCCTTGACGTAGGAAACAGAGCGCGCGCGCGCCCGCGTTGGTGAGCAACCTGGATTGAGTGACCGTTTCGTCTTGAAGCGGCCCTAGGTCGTTGAAGGGATCAGGAGCTAGGGTAATAGCTAAACTGGTCATGCCGCACCCAAGCCCCAAAGTGAATACGGTATTGGAGTTGATCAAACGCGTCCAGCTCGGAGCAACATCGAACGTTTTGATCTGGGAACGCTGATCGGTTGGGCCCAGGGGCGCAAGGGTGATCGGGATTGAGCGCGGCGGAACCTCCGACATAGGCAGCGCCATTGCAGAGCGCGGTCAAGAACGTACACTCTTGAAGTTGCTGGTCCCAAGTATTGGGAGTTTGGAACCAGGAACGCGTGAGTTGGACATTCAATTGAATCGTATCGTTATTTGAGGGTTTGAAGTCCAGGCGATCGAATACGTTCTCCTCATTGCCCTTATCGTGAAGCACTACAAATTCAGGAGGATCGAGGAACCTGCTGGTATTCAGTCCATTCGCGGCAATGAAGTTTCCCCACTTCTGTCCTCCGTACCGAACGTCGAAGCCCGCATTTGTGGAGCCGAAAGAACCATAGGATGCGGTGACGCTCCCGTGCGCTTGGGACTGTCCCAGACCGGAACGCGTCGTCACCACGGCGATAAGGCTGGTTTTGCCGCCGTATTCGGCGGGCGGAGCGCCTTGGATAACCTCAAGAGATTCGATGGAATCAACGAGGGATCTGGTTGGAGAACACTTTGCTTTGCTGGTCGGTGATGGGCTGGCCATCCACGGAGAAAGAGTTCTCCGCGTGATCTCCGAGTCCATGGAATAGGCCATTCGAGTCCGCCACAACTCCCGGAGAGGCGAGCGTGAGCAGCGAACTAACCGAAGAGGATTGGCTTTCGAGGGGAAGTTTATCAAAGAGGGCGCGATCGACGTCGGTGTGATCGGTGGAATCCTGTTCAATCAGCTCCACGGCGCTTTCGGTGACGGTGATATTCGTGCGTGGCGGCGCCGATCATCAAGGGTATGTCCATGGTGATAGGAACCGTCGAGCGCACATCAATATCTTGAGCGAAGGTGTTAAAACCGGCCGCGGTTACCGTGAGGTGATAAGGGTTAAAGGGAATATTCGGAATCTGAAAGTGGCCGTTCGGGTCGGTTTGCACGTCATCGACGTGATGACTGACCGGATTTTCCAGGTGCACTTTGGCGCCCGGCACAGCAGCTTTTGACGGATCGGTGACCGTGCCTTGAATCATGCCCGAATTGTTCTGAGCGATTAGTATCGTTGGTAAGGCGAGAAGCAACACACCCATTACTGCAAATAAAGCAAAAACCCCATGAATTGAACCCTGCTTGCGTAGCATATGGCCTCCTCGAAGCCAAAGCGCGAAGCATGCGGATATGCCGCAGCTCCACGGGTTGTGGTTACCGGGTCGGTAAAGAGAGGAAAGGGATCTGAGCGAAAACCGGTTGCCCGGGCCGCTGATTTATTCCGAAGCGGGCGGAGCTCGAGAGGGCGGAGTTACGACGGAAGAGGCGCCTAAGAAAAGAACCCTTTCGGCCGGTAGGACCCATGCAACCTGCACCGGCGCGGCTAGCGCAGCGGCCAAAGCCCCAGGGACAGCGTTGATGTGGGCTACGTGGCAGCAGATCGGACAGGCGTCCACGGAGCCTGGGCCATCGACATGCCACCAGGCAGCACCGGTCGCAAGAAACGCGATTCCTGCGAAGGCCGCAACAAAAGCCGCCAAGCGCAGCGATCGCATGAGACGAGGGGCTCTCATATTCGAGGGGAGCATTATATTCAAAATAAGCCCTTGGCGCGCGATTCTTTCCTGAAATGACAATAGGGTGACAAATGAAGGGAAATCGGCCGACCCAGGAAGCAAATTTGCGCGTATGGGCCTCAAAAGGCCGCAAACACTTCTTGGCTCGAAATTGGATACTCGTTCGAAGTTCAGCTGTTAACTAAACGGCGCGCTTTGCCAGGCGCGGTTTTGCCCCTCACACAAATTTGGTTTACGCTGAATCTTCCACTATGCAACGAGGAATCCGATTTAATGGCCGTCCCGTTTGGGCCGAGATTCGGCTGAGCGCGCTGGCGCACAACATCAAGGCCATTCGGCGACATGTGAATCCTGCCGAAGGACGCACGGGTTCGCGAGCTGAGCGAAAAATCCTTGCCGTTGTGAAGGCGAATGCGTACGGGCATGGCGCAGTTCCGGTCGCACGCGCTCTCGCCCGTGCCGGCGCGGACTGGTTTGGCGTGACCTGCACAGCCGAGGGGATCGAGCTGCGCGAGGGGAAAATACGCAAGCCGATACTTGTGCTGACGGGATTCTGGCCCGGCGAAGAGAAGCGCCTTATTGAACATGATTTGACGCCGGCCGTGACCCGGTGCGAGCAGTTGCGCATGCTGGAACGCGCTGCGGCGCGAGCGCGCCGCCGGATCAAGTTCCACGTAAAATTTCAAACGGGCATGAATCGCCTCGGACTGTCTCCAGGCGACGTGCCCTGCTTTGCCCGCACTCTGGCATCTTGCCCACACATCGAATGCCAAGGCATTTTCACGCACTTTGCCTCTTCCGAAGTTTTCACCGACGATCGGGTCCAAGAACAGCAGAAGGAGTTTGAACGCATCCTGGAACACTTGCATCGCCTGGGAGTCTCGGCTCCGCTGACGCATTTGGCCAATAGCGCCGCCGTTGCGTCTCGTCCCGAAACCTGGGCGAACATGGTTCGGCCCGGGTTGGTGCTGTATGGTTATCACCAATCCTACGAGCCGCCCGAACTCACGGCACAAACGAATGCGAAGCTTCCGTTGCAGCCGGCACTGGCGCTGCGGGCGCGGCTTATTTCCGTACGTGACACTCCGCCTGGCCAAGCAGTGGGATATAACGGACGCTGGGTGGCGCAGCGGCCTTCGCGAATAGCCGTGATTTCGGCGGGCTATGCGGATGGCCTGCCGCGAGCGCTCACGAACAAAGGCCGGGTGATCGTTCGCGGCCGTTTTGCGCCTCTGGTCGGCACGGTCTCCATGGACCTAACGACGGCGGACGTAACAGACATTCCTGATGTGAGCGTAGGCGATGTGGCAACATTCTATGGCGCGGATGGGAATGCCACCCAGTACGTTTCGGAAGTGGCGGGACAATTGGGAACCGTAACCTCCGAGCTGTGTTGCGCGTTAGGGACGCGCGTGCCCCGCTTTTATCTGCCCTGATGGGCAGGTAGGACGGCCCGCTCGGCTGTAAGCTCTTGTGCTAGAGCATCCTAAGCTTGACCTACGTGTTACAATTCTTGCGCTGCGGCGTAGGGAAAGCCGCTCCCAGGTTCATTCCGGGGTTCAATCTTCTTTTCTTTATTGCGCACCGACCTCCCGGAAGCGTCTTTTATAAATCATGATGACTTCACGCCTATCTCTTGTCAGTCAAAATCAATTTATGAGGTTCTCTTATGCCTCGCTCTTATGCCCGAATTGGGCAGGCCTCCGAAGTGCCGGTTTCCGACCGCTCGAAAGCGGCGACTGAATTCAATGGCTATCGTAAAGACGTGCGTTTCGGCAGCTGGTGGGACCAGTTAGTCGTAAGGCTTGTATTCGCCACAGCGTGCGTCGCGGCCGGGTATCATTTTCATCCATTCGGACTTAGCCGTCCCGCGGCTGCGGTAGTCGGTCTTCTCTTCTCCGTCTCTGTTTTCTTATTCGAAGTCCGCTTGCAACGTGCAAGTTTGCGGCGGCTGATCGGTGCCGCAGTCGGCTCCATTCTCGGGATTGTCGGGGCCTATTTGATGGGCTTGGTCATGAGCGGGACGACGATTCCGGAAGACACGCGGTCTTTTCTCGATATCGGCGTCCTGCTGGTGATGACTTACATCGGTCTGGTGCTTGGCGCGCGCAAAGGCGACATGCTGAATCTGGCGGCGCTGGGTGGCCTTTTTGGCAACGAAAAAGGGAATCGCCGCCAGCCGAAAATTCTGGATACCAGCGTAATCATCGACGGTCGTGTGGCGGATATTTGCGAAGCTTACTTTCTGGAGGGCGTTTTGGTTGTGCCTCAGTTCGTGCTTCGCGAACTGCAACTGGTGGCTGATTCTCCGGACAGCCTGAAACGGCAGCGCGGCCGGCGCGGTCTGGAAGTCTTACAAAAAATGCAGAAAATGCCGCACCTTGAAGTAGAAGTCGCCGAGGACGATTTCCCCCAGATCCCCGAAGTGGACATGAAATTGATCGAACTGGCCAAGCGTTATGACGCCAAAATCGTAACCAACGACTACAATCTTAATAAAGTCGCGACGCTGCAGGGTCTTGATGTGCTGAACGTCAATCAGTTGGCGAATGCGTTGAAGCCGGTGGTGCTGCCGGGCGAAGCCATGCGCGTCTTTGTTCTTCGCGAAGGCAAGGAATACAACCAAGGCGTAGCTTACCTCGATGACGGCACGATGGTAGTTATCGACGGCGGAAGACGGGCCATCAACAAAACCGTGGACATCATCGTCACATCCGTTCACCAAACAACCGCTGGGAAGATGATATTTGGCCGCTACGATGAGCGGGAACTGCCGAGAAATCACGTGACACAGGCGGTGGAAGCCCCTCCCAAAGCCGTTGAAGCCGCTCCCGCCGTGCCGGAGCGGCTGCCCCGCGCCGTCATACCGGATCCCAGCCAGTCATGAGAACCCGCACGGCGCGATGTGAAGGGCTTCAGGGACTTCGAGCTGTAAAGTTTTGATCCTTTCTGCGCCCTGGGTTTAGTATGGTGCTCCAGTCTATGTCTTCCATTGTCGCCATATTGCCGGCAGCAGGCATGGGCACCCGCATGGGAGCCGATTCTCCAAAGCAGTTTCGCCTATTGGATGGTGTGCCCGTAGTGGTGTTTACGTTGCGGAGGCTGGCCGCCTGCCCGTTAATCAGCCGATTTCTGATTGCTACTCGCGAGGACGACATCGAGCCTTTAAACCAGCGCATTGCCGCAGAGCGTCTCTCGCGACCGTTCCGTGTTTTACCGGGAGGCGATACCCGTCAGGAGTCCGTAGCCAAGGCTCTCGCGGAAGTTCCTCAAGACGCTGAACTGATTCTCGTACATGATGCCGTTCGGCCCCTAGTCACCCGCGAACAGGTGGAGCGGGTGATCGAAGAGGCTCAGCGGCGTCGTGCCGCGATTCTGGGCATTCCAGCGATGGATACGGTCAAAGAAGTGAAGCGCGCGAGCTTGCCCGAGGACGTCGCGTTAATCACGGCGACCATTCCGCGGGAACGAATCGTTCTGGCCCAGACGCCGCAGGTCTTCGAAGCCGCGCTTCTTCGCGAGGCATTCGCGCGAGCCGCTGCCGACGGATTTACAGCTTCGGACGAGGCAGCACTGGTTGAGCGGCTGGGGCAAAACGTTCACGTTGTGCTGGGTTCGGAACGCAATCTGAAGATCACGCGGCCCGGCGATTTGGAAATCGCAGAGTTCTATTTGCGGCATGAACGCATGACAGCCGAGGTTGGCCGGTGAGCCAATCCGGTATCGGTTATGACTTACATCGCCTCGCCTCGGGGCGGAAACTAGTACTTGGCGGCATTGAGGTCCCTTTTGAAAAAGGGCCGGTGGGCCACTCCGACGGGGACGCGCTGGCGCACGCAATCTGCGATGCGCTCCTGGGCGCGGCGGGCCTCGGTGATATTGGCACGCATTTTCCGGATACGGATCCACGGTGGAAAGATGCGCATAGCCTGCGTTTTTTGGAGCATGTGCGAAGCCTGCTCGCCGAGAAGCGCTTGCGGATCATGCACCTCGACGCCATCGTAATCACAGAGCGACCAAAACTCGGACCGCATTTTTCGGCTATGCGCGAGGCGTTGGCCGAGGCCTTGGGCATCGAAGTTTCGCGCATTAACCTCAAGGCAAAAACAAACGAAGGCGTAGGTGCAGTGGGCCGCGGTGAAGCCATTGCTGCGCAAGCGATCGCGACGCTCGAAAGCTAAACTCGCCGATCGTTGCCGCCTGAAGCGGGATACTTTGCCGCGCGACACTTCTGCCCATTTTCTCCATCAATGGAAAAATTGACCGGCATCCACTCCGTGAGGGAGGCGCTCGCTGCCCGCCGGCCAGTGCAATCGCTTGTGATCGCACGGGGACGTCATGGCGGCCGGTTGGAAGAAATTGTTCGCCTGGCCAGGCGCAATGGTGTGCCTATACGATTTGAAGATCGGCCGCAGATCGATCGAGCTGCGGGAACACGCGACCATCAAGGCGTCGTGGCTATGCTGGCCGCGGAGACCAGCGTATCGCTCGAGGAACTGCTGGCGGGCAACGGCTCTCCTACAGCATCCAGCCTCCTTGTGTTGCTTGATGGCGTAGAAGATCCGCAGAATCTCGGCGCCATAATTCGAACTGCGCTGGCCGCAGGTGCGGGCGGAGTGGTGATCCCGGAGCGGCGCGCCGCCGGATTAACGGAGGCAGCGGTCCGCGCATCGGCTGGGGCAGCGGCGCATCTCCGTATCGCGCGCGTTACAAATCTGGTCCGCGCTATGGAAGAAATCAAAGAGGCTGGCTACTGGCTGGTTGGATTAGACGAACGCGCCGAGAGGCGCCACACCGACATCGATCTGACTGGAGCAATCGCGGTTGTGCTGGGCGGCGAAGGTAAAGGGCTTCACCAACTGGTGAAAGAGCGTTGCGATTTTGTCGTCTCTATTGCTGCAAGCGGGCCGGTGCGTTCGTTGAATGTTTCCGTAGCCGCAGGGGTCGTTTTATTTGAAGTTGTCCGCCAGCGCTCCGCAAAGCTGACTTCCCAAGCATTAAAGGACGACGAACCGAGCCGCGGAACCGACCGGTAAACTCTCAGGTGTCGTACTGGATGAGGGAGAAGACATCGAGGCCGGGCAATTTCGTACGTCCTTTCAGGAAGGTAAGTTCAACGGCAAAGGCGGCGCCATTTACGGTGCCTCCAAGCGCCTTCACCAGTTTCACGGTGGCTGCCGCCGTGCCTCCGGTAGCCAGCAGATCATCGCTGATCAGGACGCTCTGGCCGGGCTGGATGGCATCTTCGTGAATCTCGAGCGTGTCTGTTCCGTATTCGAGTTGATAGGTGACCTGCGCGGTCTTGCCTGGCAATTTCTTGGGTTTGCGGACGGGAACGAATCCGGCCCCCAACCGATACGCCAGAGCGGGAGCGAATATAAAGCCGCGGGCCTCGATACCCACCACTAAGTCGACCTTGCGATCCGCATAATGTTCGCAGAGTTTATCCACCAGTTTTTGAAAACCGCGCCTGTCCTTTAGCAGCGTAGTCAGATCGTAGAAAAGAATGCCTGGTTTCGGATAATCAGGGATTTCGCGGATCAACTTCTTGAGATCATCCATTATGGGCCTCGAGGCTGAGATTTTAACGGTCATAGGTCACGGAAAATCCGGAGCTAAAAGCCGGCAGGAGTTCGGCCTCAACTTCGGCGACCTCAGCCACCGCGGCAAGCGTCGGGCCTCGTTGCAATTCACGGGCGAAGTTGCGAAGTTGGTCGGCGGTGCCAATCGCGTAAACTTCTACGCGCCCGTCGGCCAGGTTCTTGGCGTATCCCGTAACGCCAATTTGCTCCGCGGTGTCCACGGCAAAATAACGATAGCCCACGCCCTGTACCCTGCCCGAAACAAAGAATCGCTTAGCCCGCTTTTCAGCCCGCATCGACGCGGCTACTGCTTTAGCAGCCGCAGCGGGATTCTACCAGAGCGGGCGCATGGAAATTCAAAGTGGCGGCGAAAATCGCTTCACATGAACGCGGGCGGATATAATAAGAGGGTGGCGTCTTGGACGATTGAAGTAAACGAAATCGTCTGTTCGGCGCATCTTAAGGGACCGTGATTCCTAAGTACATTCGAAATCTGGCATTTCTTCTGACGGCGGCGGTTGGCGGCGTTTTCGCCGTCCCGCTCATTGCCCAGGAGCCCGCTGGGCCGCAAACGCCACCTAAGGCGCCGGACATTGTGCGGATTCCCACTCGTCCTGCCGCTCCTGCGGAACAGCCGCCCATGGCAACCGACGAGATTATCCGGAGATTTTCAGCGCAAGAGGACCAACTTGCCCGCCTTTTCGCGACTTATGGCTATCGCAAAACAGTACGCTTGGAGGAAATCGGTCCTGACGGCAAAGTTTCCGGCCAAGCGGAGATCACGGCTTCGTCCCTTCCGGTGTCAGACGATGCTCGGCGGAAGGCCGGAGAGCCGCAGTCGACGCTCAGGTTTCTGAACTTGGAGCGCGACGATATCGAAGCGCTCTCGAAGATCCCGGCGTTTCCTCTAGTCAGCTCGAACCTGCCCAAATATGAAATCAGCTATGGGGGCAAGCAACTGGTCGATGAGCTGAGCACATATGTGTTTCAGGTCAAGCCGCGACAACTCGAACGCACTCACGCATATTTCGACGGGCTCGTTTGGGTGGATGACCATGACTTGGCCATCGTGAAAACATACGGCAAGTGGGTAACTGAGACGGGAGATGCGCAGGCCTCACAACTGCCCTTTACGATTTTTGAGACCTATCGCCAGCCAATAGCCAACAAGTATTGGCTGCCGGCTTATTCCCGTTCCGATGGGTCCTATGACAACCGAGGAATAACTGTTCCTCTGCGCTTGGTCATCCGCTGGGATCAGTACGCTGCACTGCCACCCGACAAACCGGCAGGCGAAACCGCTCCTGCGGCGAGCTCCAAACATTAATCGCGACAGAATAGCTCTGGAAGCGCGCTGATCGTCTTAATCAGAGCGTTGGGTCGCGATTCACGCAGCCGGTCGGGCACCGGAGAATGCTGCAGAACGCCGACAACAGCAACGCCAGCGTGGCGAGCCATTTTGACGTCCTCAGGCGCGTCTCCAATATAGACGCAACTGCCGGGCTCCAAGCCGAGCTGGTGAATTGCGAGCAACAGTTGCATGGGATGTGGCTTGCGATGGGGCACTCGATCGCCGAAGACACTCACGGCAAAAAATGGCTCCAGTCCAAATGCGCGAATCTGCGAGCGAACTCGCCAGCTGCTGCCGCTGCTGACCAAGCCCAGCCGGAATCGCCCCGCGAGCGTCTGCACTACGTGGCGAGCGCCCGCGTGCAGCAGAGGGCGCTCTGCGCGATAAAATCGACGCCAGAGACGATCTGCCTCAGCCCAGGATTCCAGCGGCAGGTTTGCGGCTCGATAAACGTTATGCCAATCTGGCGAGTAATGTTGCGCTAACCTCTTGGGGTTCCAGGGAACGCCGAGTGCTCGAAACATCTGCAGATAGGCGTTTGTATCCGCTTTGAACGAGTCGAGGAGTGTGCCGTCCCAATCGAACAGCACAGCCCGAAGCGGCTTGATCGTGAGCATTAAACGATCGTATCAGATCAAATCGCTTGATGACCGGCCGCACCAATGGCCAAAACGATCAGCTTGAGCGAAGACAGAAGCTCGAATTCGTATAATCGGGTGACTATGAATGTCATTCCACGAAATTCTCGTCTCGGTGGTAGCTGATATCATCAAAGGCGGCCGCCACTCCGTACCAACCGGGTTTTTCTGCCGTTGCGGTGCGAACTACATGAGCAATCGCACTCATGTGTACCGTGGCTCGAGCGACAGGCTGGGCGATCAATTTCACCTCTAGTTCGATGGGAGTGCCAGCCTCAATTCGAAGTGGCGAAAGAAAGAAAAGGCCGCTCGAACTGATGTCTGCGGTTTGCAGGAAGTAATGTTGCGTGTGGCGCTGTCCAGCTACCCTCTCCAAACGGAGCGGGAGCGAAAGCCGGGCGCGCGCGTACGCTCGCCGTTCGCGCGCGCGACCGACGGTATGAGTGGGCACACGGTTAATTCCCCGCGGCTGCTTATGGTTGGGCCATTCGGTATCAGCGGCATGTGCGGAAGCAGATGGAGCTTGTGGATCTTGGATTACCGATCGGGCCGGGCCTGCGGTAAGGGCAGGCCGAGAAACGCGCATAGTTCTCCCCCTTTAGGGATACGTCTCCGGCGCTGCTGGCGTGACTATGCCGTTAGGTCTCGTACAGGTCAACGAATTGCCAGCCAAATGCGTTCCAATATGTAACCCTCGGCGCGCGAATTCGATGCAGTTTGGGCGCAAAAATCGGATAGCGGCGGTTGGAACGCCGATGTATTTTGGGTTCATGAAACCGAGCACTCAGAGACGACCAGAAGATCGAGCGGGAAATTTCGGCGAGCCGCGCAGGCTGCCAGAACGCCGATTCTGGCAGGCCGTTGCAGCACGGGATCTCCGTTACGATGGCGCATTCGTCTATGCGGTCCGCTCGACGGGCGTTTATTGCCGCCCGTCATGCCCGTCGCGCCGGCCTCGACGCGAGCGGGTCGCATTCTTCCGAACACCCGAAGCCGCGGAGAACGAGGGGTTTCGGCCTTGCCTTCGGTGCGATCCGCGAAATGCGCCCGGAACGGCCGAATCGCGTTTAATCAGGCAGGCGTGCCGGCTCATGGAGCAAGACTCCGATGATCCGATCCGGATTTCGAGTGTGGCCCGGCAGTTGGGCGTAAGTCCCTTTTCGGCTGCAACGAATATTTCGCCGCATGATTGGCATTAGTCCTGGCGCTTACGCTCGATCAATTCGTCTGCGTCGGTTCAAAGCACAATTACGGGAGGGTAGGAACGTGACTAGCGCACTATACGAGGCAGGGTATGGTTCATCCAGCCGCTTATACGAACACTCCAACGGAGATTTGGGTATGACTCCCGCCACCTATGGGCGCGGAGGGCAGGGCATGGAAATTGGCTATACGACAGCGCCTACTCATCTGGGCCAACTGCTCGTCGCCGGAACCGCTAAGGGCGTGTCAGCAATCTACGTGGGTGATTCCCAGGAGCGTTTGGAAGCGGCGCTTCAGCGCGAATACCCGGCGGCGAAGATATCCAAAAATCCAGCTCGGGTTTCGCGATGGGTCCGAGAGCTCGTGCGGCACCTTTCCGGTGAGCAACCGCATTTGGATTTGCCCCTCGACGTCAAGGCCACTGCCTTTCAGCGCAGGGTTTGGGAAGCGCTGCAACAAATTCCTCGCGGCAGCACGCGAAGTTATTCTGACCTCGCTCGCTCTATCGGGCTGCCAAAGGGCCAGCGCGCCGTGGCTCGCGCCTGTGCCACTAATCCGGCGGCGATTTTGATTCCGTGCCATCGTGTTGTGCGTCAAGACGGAGCTTTGGGCGGGTACCGCTGGGGAGTTAAACGCAAACAGGCGCTGCTTGCCGCTGAGGCAAAAACGCGCCACCCCGACGAAAGCCAAACTCGCGCTTAAAACTAATCCTGCGGCTTAACCCGAGTGACGCCCTTTGGCCATGCCGGACGGAAGCGCGCATCGGGGATTGGAACGTTTCGCGCCACATTCGAATACCGAATGATCGAGTAATCTCCCGATCCCGTCTCGAATAATTGCTGCTGGGCAGGAAGCCAGTTGCCTTCATTCAACCAGAGTTCGATTTTCGAAATTTGCTTCCGTACGTCATCGGCACGCGGCGTTAGTTCAAGGTGCACCACCCTCTGGCCGTTTAAGCTATCTTCGCCTTGCAAGGTGATCAAATAGCTCTTTTTGACGCTATCGCCAGAGGTGCCGAAGCCCAAGAGGAGGAGTTGATCTATCAGATCCCGACGTTTGCCGAGATCGTATTCTTCGACACGGCGAATCTTTGGTGTGTAGACGTAGATATGATCGCCATCCCGTAAGATTGTTTTCTGATCCGGAGAGGTGAGGTCGATGCGCATCTTGCCATCCCGGCGGACTTCAATTTGTCCCGACTCGGTGGAATGGTCATTTACGACCACGGTTACCTTGGTGCGCTCAATACTGGCCGTGAGGCTTTGAAATTGACCCTGCTCCCGATCCATTTGCTTTAGAACATCATCCAGAGACAACGAGGGGGCGGCAGGCGCAAAAATGGAGATGCCGGACCAGATTAGAAGCAGGAACGCACGCAGTGGGGAAAATGGGAATCGCAGAGTTTTCATTCAGAATCGGGCCGATCTCTTCGCATGGATGCTAACACACCGTATAAGATGAGCTGAGGCGACTTGCAGTTTCTGTTTTTCTTATGCATACCCCTTGATACCGCCGCAGTCGTCAGCTCGCGCGTTAAGGCTTTATAGAGACATCATAATACGCGATCGAACCGTCATCGGCTCGTACGGGCGCGATTCTGACAATCTCGAAACGGCTCTTCTGCAGTGCCTCTACATTCTGACGAACGGCCTCGTGCAGTTCGTGTTCCAATTCGGATTCAGGAATTTTCGTTGAGGAAAGCAGTAGCTTGGCGCTGACGCGATAAGTTCTCGTACCACGGCTCAGGTCCGCATCCCGAAGCTGCACCATGGCCGGATCGGGGCCGGGTCCCAAGGGCGGTTGGTCGTGAAACCACGAGCGGGGCGATAAGAGAACAAAAATCACAATTACGACGACGGCGATGTCATAGGGCCAGGTGCCCCGTTCGAATGACCAGAAGACCGTTCGGACTAAGATTCGCCAGATCGTACGCATTTTTCAGTCCGCCGGTACGCCATCGACGATGATGCCATCCCGCATATGCACAACGCGATCGCAATAAGCTGCGGCTTCCGGATTATGGGTAATCATCACAATGGTTTGGCCCAGCTCATGATTGAGCCGGCGCAGCATCCCTAGTACGTTCTCCGAATTCTTAGTGTCCAAGTTGCCTGTAGGCTCGTCAGCCAGCAAAATTTTAGGCTCGTTGATAATGGCGCGAGCGATGGCTACACGCTGCTGCTCGCCCCCGGAAAGTTCTGCCGGGCGATGGCGCAGCCTTCCATTGAGCCCGAGCAAGCCAGAAACGACCTCGAAGCGGTGCGGATCGAATCCATCGCCGTGAATGTGCTGGGCGATGGCAATATTACCGAAAGCATCCAGCGTAGGCAGCAGGTTGAATCGCTGGAACACAAAACCAACCTTATGCCTCCGCAGCCGCGTACGCTCCGCATCGCTCATCGCAGCAAGATCATTTCCATCCACGAGTACCCGTCCCTTGGTCGCTTGAGCCAATCCTCCAATCACATAGAGCAGAGTAGATTTACCACATCCGGAGGGGCCCATAACGGCAACAAATTCGCCCGGCAGTACGTCGAAATTCACCCCCCGGAGCGCCGGAACCTGGACCTTGCCTGCGTGATACATTTTCCAGAGATTTTCTGTTCTGAGTATCGGCTCCACTGCGTTCCCTAGCTGAATCTTGCCACTGGATGAAAATATTCTAGCTGGAGTGTGCATCGCAACCTAGAGATTTGGGTTCTGACGTCCGCGAGGACCTTCACTCGTAGGCAAGCGCTTCAATCACGTCTTTGCGGCTGGCCAGCCATGCGGGGTAAAAAGCCCCCAGCAATCCGCCGCCGACAGCAATCAGAGCAGACCGAACGATCCAATCGGGCGTAATCAGGATCGTGAGCGTGGGGAAGGCGGAGAGGAAAAGGGCGCGGGCCACGTAGCTCAGGCCGATTCCGAAAAGGATGCCTGCGGCACAGATTGCGGCGATTTCACCGAGCAGCGCCCGCACTATGTACACCTTGGAAGCGCCGAGCGATTTCAAAACGCCGATATCACGTGTGCGCTCCACGACAGTGCTATACATGGAAAGGAAGATGACGAGAAAGCCGATGGCGACCGCCAAAGCGATCATGCTCCGCACGAAAGTATCGAGGCCGGGAAGGCTCGTCGAAGTCATCAGCGATAAGAAGTCTTTGAGCGGTCTAATTTCATAGCCGGGCAGGATTTTCCTCATGTCGTCCATGACTGCCGCGGTATGGTCTGAACGGGTGCACTTCAGAAAAAAAATCGAAGCTTTGTCCCGCGCGCCCGAGAGTTCCTGCAGAGTGGCGAGCGGCACGAATATCCGGGCACCTTTCCCATGTTCCACGATCCCGGCGACCTTAAAGTCGTGCTCCAACATGCGAAGCGTCTGGCCTACCTTTATGTTCTTGGACCGGGCGTCCCAATCATCGACGAGCAAGTCATCCGGGCCGCTCATGTCCTGCCCTTCCAGAAATACGAATCCCCCGGAGACCGCACGAAAGCTTTCGGGATCGATGCCGTAGACGAGGTCTATGCCCCCTGTGGAATTGAACTGCAGGAGCACGGGTGCTACCGTTTGCACATATCGCAATTGCCGCAGGCGATCGCCGATACGTATGGGCATGGGCGCGCCGTTGAAGGCAAGAAATATCGATGCCGAAGGCGGTTGCAACATGATATCGGCGCCCACGCCTTCGATACGCTTTGCGGTCTCCTGAATCATCCCGCTGGTCAATCCGACGATGATTATGACGAGAGCTACCTCAACGCTGACGGCCAGGATGCTCACCATCGTCCGGAGCGGCCGATGCAAAATGTTCGCAAAGATGACGCGGCCGATCACGGCTGTGGCTCCTGCTGGCCAGCGCCTAAGTTTACAAGTTCGGTGCCGACCGGCTGCATGAGGCTGAACCGATCGGCGGGAATGTCCGTATTTAACGCAAGCTTGGTGATAACCACCGACAACTGGTAATCCTGCTGTGGCCGCGCGATTCGAAACGTCCGCGGCAAGGTGAGCGGACCCACTGCCGAATTGTCTCTTCGCTTCGGGAGCGCCGTTAGCTTGAACATTTGGGGGCGGAACGTCTTGCCAATCCTCATAGCCAATATCGGAATCGAGTCTTCCGCCAGGACCGTAGATTTGAAGCCTGGAAACGCGCAGGTCTGTTCGGTCGAACCAAATCTTGCGCGCAATTTCGAAAGTAGGGGGCGAGCCGCGAAGCACGCTCAGCACATAATACCGTGCTGGCGGGACGTCAACCTGTTCGAGGACAACCGACTCGCTGGCGGAAACTGGTGTCCAAAAAAAGGCATCCAGCAGATGCTGAGGCCTGAGGTTTTCGATTGGATTTTTTGTCGCGCGTTCCAGCTGAGTTGGCCCTACAAGGAATTCGTTTTTCGAAGGTATGAAAATGCGAAATGTCTGGCCGTCGCTCGCCATGTCAAATATGTTCGTGGAAACGATGGGCGCCTGGCCGATGACGCGAATCAGAGCGGGCCGAGCCGCTAAGATGAAGCCGCTTACCTCATGGTACTGGTGGATCACGCCGCTATATGCTGAGCCCGCGGTGGGACTCATTTGCACGGAAGCATTCAGAGCATGTACCGCATCAGCTTGCCGGTTATAGGATTCGACAAGCTCTGTCTGGTCAGCGTCCAACTGCGGCCGGATGGCTGTTTGCGGAGCGGCGTGCTTCTCGCTAGCCGCGCATCCTGCAAGCACCACAAATAGCAGCACAACTAGAACAAATCGAACCTGAATGAGACAGCGTGTCAGTCGGTTCTCCCTCATCTACAGTAAAACAGAAAACCTATCAGGCCGCCAAAGGCAGGTCAACGTAGCGGCGTGTACGAAGTGCTAAGCGGGACGGGTGACCTCTACCTGTAGTTTCTCCAGAGCTCCTCGTGCGCGCCGGATAACTTCCGAGGCCCACAACTGATTGCTCAAAACCGTCAGAAATCCGCCCTCAAAATCACATACAGAACAAAATAGATATTGAGGAAAGGCCGCTTGATATGCGTCCACCCCGCGTTCGGCCAAGGCGCCCTCAACCGACGCATCATCACCTAAGAGCGGGGCACCCGCGCGGACGCCAAAAGTTTCGCTCGCAAAGCGCTCAAACAGAGGCCGAAGCTGCTCTTGCAAGGGTTGAGGGATCACGACCGCGTGAAGGTTCGGCTCGCGAAACGCAATTGCCATGCGACGGCAAAAATCCCGGACGCGCTCCAGGTGAGCGAAGAAATCGATGGCCCATGGCTGTTCGCCGGCGAGAGCAGGCAGAAGTGCGGCCCAGATACCGGCAGCGCCGCTTCCCGTCACCGGCTCGCGCGTTTCCGGATCGATAAGTTCCAGCCCAACAGCACGCACGTCCGGGCCCAAATCAAGCGACTCGATCTCCAGGCGGTACAGGTTCTCCATTGTTATTCAACTACTCTTCGGCGGGAGAAATATCCGTGGCAAACCTCTGCTGGTATTCGGGCGATTGTTTGCGCAGGTCCAGCCAGTCAAAGAATGCATCCGGCGTTTCCAGCCAAATTCGAAACCACTCGAGAATCTCCTTCTTCTGGTCGCGTTTGTGCGCCTCGACGCGCGGGTTTCTGGCGATCATTTCGGCCCGCCGGCGCCCCAGCCGCGCTACTTCGAGCACTCGCTCAGCCGCCGCGCGTTGCCCTTCAGAACGGAACTTGCGCCAAAGCTCGTCCAGGCGCATCAGGCATATTTCCGCCTCTTCGAGGGTCGCAAAGTGGAGGAGATCGCGAAACTCGTCTTCGTACTTACCATTCGTATCGGCGTCTGTTGAGAGTATGACGCGCAGGCCGGCTGCGGCGAGGACTTCGGCGATGTATTCGGGCGAAGTTTTTCCCGACGTGCCCAATCTCGCGACGAGTTGGCGCCGAATTTGCTCCACTTCCGCAGGCGTAAACTTTTGCAGTCCCAGATCCTGGGCAATATGCAGAATGGCGCGTTTTTTTGTTTCGGTGCCCAGCGGACTCATCGGAGTTTCAGAGGCGGAGAAGAAATGGAATCGGACCGCACGGGCGTCGTGGAAGTGCTTGACGGAGCGGCACTGCGTTGGGCCGCGAGCCTTTGGCGATACAGGGCCACATTATGATTGTGCTCGGAAAGCGTCTTGCCAAAGAAATGGCCGCCTTCGGTATTAGCAACGAAATACACATAGTCCGTTTCGGAGGGATTGAGCGCTGCCCTTAGAGATGCACTGCCCGGATTGGCGATCGGCCCGGGAGGGAGCCCGATATGACGGTAGGTGTTGTAGGGAGAATCAAAGGGCAAGTTAGCCGCACTCAGACTTCCGCTGTAGTTTCCAGCCAATTCAAGCGCGTAGACCACGGTTGGATCGCACTGTAGGGGGACGCGATGGTGCAGGCGATTAATGAAAACACCCGCAACGATGGGCCGCTCTTCCGGCTTGGGGGTTTCTCGCTCCACCAGTGATGCGAGTGTCACAAGCTTCTCGAGTGGCAGGCCTGAAAGGTTGGGCTGTTGAGCGCTGATCCCAAGCCACTCCTTGCGGAAGTGAGCCACCATCGCCGATACCATCTGTTCACCCGTCGGGTGCCGCGGGAATTCGTAGGTGGCTGGGAAAAGAAAGCCCTCCAGGCTGGGTGCCCCAGGCACAAGATCTTGGATCAGCGCCGCGTTCCGGGCAGCAGCCAGGAACCCTTCCCGGGTCGTAAAGTCCTCGCGCTGCACCAGATCGGCAATGTCAAACATCGAGAGGCCTTCCGGTACGACCAATTCACGGACGTAAACTCGCCCGTTGGCAATGGTGTCAAACACCTGGAAGCTGGTGACGGAATGATCGAAAAAATATTCGCCAGCCTGCAAAGTACTCCGGGAGCGCCAGCGAGACAGCGCTTCAAAAGTCCACCGGCTGCGAATCACTCCCTGATTCGCCAGCAGACGTCCGACTGCGCGTCGCGAAGCACCGTGAGGAACATCCACAAACACGCCTCCCGCGGGGAATTTCTGATATGGAAGAGAGAGTGACGCGGCCATCCACCCAGCCAAGGCCGCGGCTGCCAAAACCAGAATCGCAATGGCTCGGCGCATCGATCCTAGGCCCCCTTACCCGCACCATGCAGGTAATCGCGCAGAATCACTGCAGCAGCTACCTCATCGAGCCTGCGGCGTTTGGGGTTGGGGGATCGACCTTTGGGGCACGGTCATGGGCCAAGACCTGTTCCGCCTCCCAGCTGCTCAGCCGTTCGTCTACCAATTCGACCGGTATGCCTAAATCCTTGCGAATTCGATCGGCGAAGCTGGCTGCCTCCGAGGCCATGTCGCCCCGAGCGCCGCTGAGCTGCAAAGGCCAGCCGACCACGATCCGGCTGATTCCCTGTTCGCGACATAGGCTGCGCAGACGGGCAAGATCGTGCCGGCGGTTCGAGCGGGTCCACGTTGCCAACGGGCGGGCCGCGACGCGTAGAGGGTCGGAAACGGCCAGTCCGAGCCGCCTGCGGCCATAGTCGATGGCCAGCACGCGCCCTTCGCTCCGGACTGTTCCACCTTGGGACACAGCGGGAGAACCCATAGCGTAATTATATCCTCAGGGCAGGCACGAAGCCTGGTGGAAGGGGATGGCAGTTTCTAAGGCTGATGCCCCCGCTGGCCGTTTTCCCAATAAGGCCAGACTTGCAAAGTCTTTAGCTGGGAATCAAGTCCGGTCTTATTGAGCAGGGTATCGACCTGCGAGCGGGAAAGCCTCGATCCCAATGGAGTGGCAAATTCCGCGAGGCTGAAGGCCAGAACGCCGGCCACTGCGGTATTCAGTTTAAGGTTCAAAATATCAATCTTGTCGAACGTATCCGAGGAGGCATGGTAATTCGCGACGTAGTTAGTCTCTTCCTGGTTCGCCACTAGATTGGGGACGCCTTCCAGCAGGAAATCCAGGTTATCAGTACCGAGAATGGCGTCGTCAGTGAAGTGATTGACGCCCCAGGAAGCGACAGGAGCCAAAGCCTGGCGGAGCACTTCGGATTGGAGGTCGCGGCGCCCACCGAGTGAGAATCCTGTTACCCGCCCGCTTCCTTCATCGAAGATGATTGCGGCGTCGGTGCGGTCCAACTCGTTACGATGCGCCCGCACGTAAGCCCAAGACCCCAGCATGCCTTGCTCCTCGCCGCTAAACAGGACGAAGCGTATGGACCGCTTTGGGCGAAGGCCCGTGAGATGGATGTCGCGAGCCGCCTCAATAACGAGCGCCGCATTGCAGCCATTGTCGAGTGCTCCGGTGCCGAGTTCGAAGGAATCGAGGTGTGCGCCTAGCACAACGAAGTTGCCGGGCTGCTCCCTGCCGCGAATTTCCGCGATGACGTTTTGCTCTTCTGCCGGCCCGCCGACCCGATTCGGTAGTTCCAAGCGAATGCGAATTCGCTGGCCGGCTGCGAGGTCGCGTGCCAGCCTTTGCGCATCCTCGCGCGCGACGATTGCCTGAGGCAATTTCTCGATTGAGCCGTCCTGGCCGAGACCAGTTAGATGGCGATACAGCAGCATCTGCTCGCGCGTTCCCATCCAGAGAATGGCGCTGACGCCCGCCGAGGCCGCCCGTTCGACGATCCCTGGATCGCGCAAGTATTCGGCAAAGAGATCGTCAAATGTGCGGAGCACCTCCGTATGGACCAGCAGAATCGCCCCACGCGCTACGGCGCCTATGCGGGCAAAATCTTCGGGAGTGCCGGTGCCCGCGTCGACGAGATCTGCTTCGAGGCCCCCGACCGGTGTTGGCGGCGACCAAGCCACCGAGACGGCGTGCACGGGGAAACCGCCAGGCGAAAGTATCTCGACGCGCGTCGCCCCTTCATTCCAGGTATGAGGAATCGTGAATTTCTCGGTGTGTACGTCATCAACGCCGGCTTCGCGAAAACCGGCCACAGCCCATTCCACCGCTTTCGCCATGGCAGGCGATCCCGTGAGGCGGCCGCCGATTCCATCGGTGAGCCGCCGGAGATTTTCGGCCAGAGGCGACGCGCCCAAGGCATTAGCGATTATCTTCGGAGCCGCTTGCGCGCAGGCGGATAGTTCACTTTCTGAGCACGTTTGTGAATTTGCGGCTGCTGCCTCACGCATGCGCGCGAGCGGATCAGGCTCGGGCGCGGAAAGCTGCGCCGTCGCCGAGGCTGCAACGAGGAACCAACCCGCGAGGAATCCTAATGAGACATTTCGCCTAAGCATAGGCTGCCCTACCGAAAAGCTGAAAGATTACGCGTCACGACGAATTATAGCCCAGCCTGTGTGCCCAGCGGCTCAAGTCCGGCGAACAGCCCAAATAATGGAATCCGCAATCTGAGCGACTTGCTTCATCTCATTGACGTCATGAACGCGAACAATGTGCGCGCCGTTTAAGATTGCGGCGGTTATCGCTGCGGCGGTTCCCCATTCGCGCTTTTCGGCGGGCCAGACTTGCCCTTTTCCGGCGAGCGCCCAGCCGATGAACGTTTTTCTCGAAGGGCCTACGACAAGAGGATAGCCCAAACGAGCTAGCTCCGGCAGCCGGGCAAGTATTTGGAAATTCTGCTTATAGTTTTTTCCGAAGCCGATGCCAGGGTCCAGGAGGAGTCTTGATTCGGCAATGCCTGCTCGGCGCGCGACGCCAATCGACGCGCCCAAGCCTTGCACGATATCGCGGATCACGTCACGCGCAAATGGCCCTTTGTGCATCGATCTGGGAGCGCCGCGCATGTGCATCAGAATTAAAGCGGCGCCTCGGCTCTTTACAAGCTGGGCCAACAGGGGATCGGTTCGAAGGCCGCTGACGTCATTGATGATTCGTACTCCGTTTCGCAGGCCCACTTCTGCAACCGCCGCTTTCTGCGTATCAAGCGAAATGGGAATGCGCAATTTGCCCTGAAGGCCTTCGAGCACCGGCAGAATCCGGCCGATCTCCTCGTCTGCGCTGATCGGATCAGCCCCAGGCCGCGTCGACTCTCCGCCTATGTCGATAATATCCGCGCCTGCCTTTTCCAGTTCGAACGCTCGCTCAATCGCCAATTGCGCATCGGGAAAACGGCCCCCGGCGTAGAAGCTGTCCGGCGTTACATTGAGGATTCCCATGATGAGGGTGCGCTCGCCAAGCCGGAGGGTACGCGAAGGCAAGGGCAGGCTGTATCGCCGGCGAGTAAACATAGGCGTACATCTTAGTTGGCAGTCGAGGGAGTTTCTAGCGGGGGGATGCAGGAACGTAGTAGGCAGTTCGATACGTGATCTGGGGATTCGCCGCAACTTCCGGACGTTGGCGTAATTCCACCTTCAACTTCCTCCAGCCGGGATTCGCCACACCCGCAGCCGGGTAATATCCCAGCGTGTATTCTGCTTCCAACTTCAGGGCAATCGTGCGATAGATTTCGGCGAGGCTACCAATTTCGCGCAGAAAATACAATCCGCCTCCGACCTGCCGTACGAGCTCAGCAAGATAAAGCGTGTAAAGCGGAATTCCTGAATTACGTGCAGCCGCAGTTATCAGCGGCTGTTCCATATGGGCGGAAACCCAATCATTCGTAAGTGCGGGAGGCCGCGGCTCGGTCGAAATAACGTACAGCTCGATACCGCTAGCGGCGATTGCCCGCGCTACATCCTGAAACGTCAGAGACTTATTTGCCCCAGCGGCAGGGAACATACTTTCCGGATCCCAGCTGAGTCCCAAGGCACTATCTTGTCCGTCGGTCAGAAGAATGATCGCTTTGCGCCCGGCGCGTGCGCTGAGAAGGCGGACAGCAGTGAGATAAGTGGCTTGGTAGATGAACGATTGCGAGGAGTTCGCTACCTGCGCGAGTTCCGGCGAGGTAAGCGCGGCATTCAGGAGAGAGCGATCGCGCGAAAAAGGCAGCAGCAAGTGCGTCTCGTCCGCAAACGCCACAACAGCAACTTCATCCTCGGGCTGCAATGATTTTGCTATTGATTGAGCAATGCCGCGCATGTCTCCCAGTTCGCGATAAATGCTGGGGCTGGCGTCGATCACGAGGGCGATACTCGCAGGTGTTGTCGCAGCATCGAAGGAAGCTACCTTCTGCTCGGCGCCGTCTTCCCACACGCGGAAATCGTCTTGCGTGAGCCCACGCACACGCACCCCGCCAGGCCCCGTGACAGTGCACTGTACCTCCACCAAAGCTACTCTTGAGCGAATGATCGGTGAGAGCTCCGGGCCTGCAGACTCGCCCTCTCCGGCGGGAATCGTGCGCATCTCGCCATTCGCGGGATCACGTGAAATGCGCACTTCGTTCTCAAGAACACGCGGCCGCGGAAGCTTTGCTTTCTGCGCTGCTGCTGATGGGCCTATTCCCGCGACCAACGCACATAGGCGCGGCAATAGGAAGAAGAGGTCGAATCCGGATGATGGTATTTCGCAGGCAATTTGATCAAGGAGATGATGCTGGCTACCTACGAAGTGAAATGCTACTCAAGATCAAAATCGCGGACTGGCTTTTCTGCCGGACCCTCGCGTGCCCTCTTGAGTCCTTCTTCGAACTTGCGAGCTAGGACGTCTTCCTTCTTGCTTTCCGCCGCCCACGATTCGCGGAACTTGTCTTCGCGCCGCCGCTCCTGCTCCGCCAGAATGCGTGCCGAATCGGAGATATCCACATCAGGAGCTGCTTTTTGCGGCGTCGTATGCGACAAAACGGTTGCTAGCTGGGCGTCAATCACAAGCTTCGACTGGCAGCAGGGGCAAACGACTTCAATGGGTGCGGATTTCTTTGCCATAGCCTGATTGTACGCCTTCTGGGACTGTTTGTATGAAACGGCGTTGCAGGAACCGCCCGCAGCACGCCAGAAAAAAAAGGGCGCCCGAAGGCGCCCTTAAAAGAAACGCTGGATCGGACCGCCCGGGCCTGCCTTATCCTTTACTGAACCCAGGAGCAGGACGAAGTTCCGGCCGCGGAGCCGGTTTCGGTTCCACGCCGGGAAGCGGTTGCGTAGGTGGTATCGGCGGAGCCGGCTTGGTTTTCTCCGGCAGCGGCTTACCTTCCATCAGCAGCTTTAACTCGACTGCATCCAGTACCTCGCGCTCGAGCAAGGCCTGGGCGATGCGTTCGAGGGTCTCCTTATTGCCTTCCAGGATGTTGCGCGCCGTTTCGTAGGACCGCGTGACAATCTTGCGGACTTCTCCGTCGATGTGAATCGCGGTGTCTTCGGAATAATCGCGATGCTGCGCAATTTCGCGGCCGAGGAAGATAGCTTCCTCTTTCTTTCCGAAAGCCAGGGGTCCGAGTTCGCTCATGCCCCAGTCGCACACCATCTTACGGGCGATGTCGGTGGCTCGTTCGATGTCATTGCCCGCGCCGGTGGTGATATGCCCAAGGAAGATCTCCTCAGCGGTGCGGCCTCCCATCAAGACCGTGAGCGTGCCGATCAGGTAATCTTTCGTGTAGGTGTGTTTGTCGTCTATCGGAAGCTGCATCGTGAGGCCAAGCGCCATACCACGCGGAATGATCGTGACTTTGTGTAACGGATCGGCGCCCGGGGTCATGGCTGCGACGAGCGCGTGTCCAGCCTCATGATAGGCGGTGTTCCGCTTCTCCTCTTCCGAGAGAATCATGGACTTGCGTTCCACGCCCATCAAAACTTTGTCTTTGGACATCTCGAAATCGGCCATGGTAACGACTTTGCGATTCTGCCGAGCCGCCCAAAGCGCCGCTTCGTTCACCAGGTTAGCCAGATCTGCGCCCGAAAATCCCGGAGTGCCCCGCGCGATCACCGAGAGATCCACGTCATCCGAAATCGGAACCTTGCGTGTATGCACGCGGAGGATTTCCTCGCGCCCCTTGATGTCTGGCCGAGGCACCACCACGCGCCGATCGAACCGGCCGGGACGCAACAGCGCCGGGTCCAACACGTCGGGGCGGTTCGTCGCAGCGATCAGAATGACGCCTTCGTTTGACTCAAAGCCATCCATCTCCACGAGCAAAGCATTGAGCGTCTGCTCGCGCTCATCGTGACCGCCGCCCAAACCAGCGCCGCGGTGGCGGCCGACGGCGTCGATTTCGTCGATGAAGATGATGCAGGGCGCGTTCTTCTTGCCCTGCTCAAACAGGTCACGCACACGGCTCGCGCCCACTCCGACGAACATCTCCACGAAATCGGAGCCGGAAATGGAGAAAAACGGAACGTTGGCCTCACCAGCGATGGCACGTGCGAGCAGTGTTTTACCCGTTCCTGGAGGCCCGACCAACAGAACGCCCTTTGGAATGCGCCCGCCAAGCTTCTGAAACTTTTGCGGATCCTTAAGGAATTCGATGATCTCCTGCAGCTCTTCCTTTGCCTCGTCAATGCCGGCTACGTCCTTGAAGGTCGCCTTCTTCTGCTGCGCCGTCAGCAAACGCGCTCGTGATTTACCGAAGCTCAGCGCTTTATTGCCGCCGGCCTGCATCTGTCGCATCATCACAATCCAGAAGCCAACCAGGAGGAACAGCGGCGCCGCAGTGAGCAGGAAGTTGATCCAATCGGCGCGAGTGACTTCCTTGACGTTAATCAGAACGCCCTTGTCGCGTAATTCCTTGGTGAGGTCCGGGGCGGCTTCTTTGAACAGCGTTACACGGAACTTCTTGGCCGGTTCGCGCCACTCGCCCTCGATTTCATAGCTGTTCGGAGAAAGGTAGAGCGTGACTTCCTTGACATTTCCTCGGTCTACCTGGCTCATGAATTCGCTATAGCTGGGTTCTTCCTGGCGCGCGGATTGCCCGCTGGCCGACACCATGCGCCAAAGCACGACGCATAGCAGGATGATGAACATCCAGAAGAGTATGGTTTTTGCCGTAGAACTCGAATTCACGCTTTACCTCTTTCTTTCCTTACGTGTAGCTGCCTGCCCGGCCAACCCTAAACGTCGCGCCCGGCGGGGCTGCACACCCACGTATGGCACATTACGGTACCACCCGCGGCTGCCCGCAAGACCGTATCCTGCCAGATACTTAGATGCTGCAGCGAAGCAAAAGTAATCAGGTTTGAGGTCCACCTTTCGGTCCGATGGCTTATCGAAAAGTGTCGCTAACTTCAAGGAACGCGGACGGGTTTCTTGCAGCCGTTTCAAGAGAAAATCCTGTGTCAGACCCGATTGAACTATGGCATCGACGACGAGCACGTCCCGCTTCTCCAAACGAGGTGGCCGGCTAAAATAAATCTCCCTCCGGTCATGCCCGCTAAACTGAACGTCCCGGATTTCCGCCCACACGAAATGGCAAACCACTGGACACGAGATCCGCCTGATCAAATCAGCCGCAAAAACAAACGCGCTATCGAGCATTACCACGATATCCAGGGTTCGATCTCCATAGTCTCCGGATATCGTTCGCCCCAATACTGTTACCCTTTGAGCCAGTTGCTGGGAGGTGTAAACAGGCTCCAGGGCCGGTTTCAAAACTCTTCCTCCGAAACAATCACTCCCGCGCGAGTTGCCACTCCGGCGGCGAAATCGGCTGCCACCGGCAAGCCTCGCGTCCAGACCAGGATATCCGCGCTCGTCAAAACTGGCCACCCCTCCCGATCCGGCATAGCCACCCGCTTCATCCCGAAGAACTGTTTGAGTTTGCGGGAGCTGCGCCGCCCCTTTGGCCGGAAGGAGTCACCGTGGTGCCAATTGCGCAGAACCAACGGTGTTTGGAGCAAGTCCTTGTCTAATGCTAGCTTGTCCACCTCAGTGTCGCTCCCCAAGAGGTGCCAGTCAACCACTTTCAGGTGGAACCGACGTTTGATTTCCGGCACCGCGACCACCGTGGATTCTCCGGGATTTCCCAGCGTCAAAAGCCTTGAAAAACCCGGAGATACCTCGCGATTTCCTTCCAAGCTGACCGCATATTCGCTCGCTTCTTCCCTGGCACGCGAAAACCACAGCCATTCAAAGCATCGTTCTACGATCACTCCCGGCAATTCGACGCGAGAGCCACTCGAGCCCGACGCCGCCATTCGGACAACACGTTCCACGTGATCGGCAGTCAATTGCCGGCTATGGCCGCGCAGCTCACTGATCATTTCACGAACCAGGCGCTGCGAAACTGCGGATCGTGCCCCCTCGGGTAAATCGCTGCCCAGGAACGCACCAGACTTCGAATACGGATTCAATAAATCGGCGCAAAGGATGCGCAGACTGCCGCCTTCTCGCACCAAAAAAGACCCCAGGAGTGTGCGGGTTATTGCCTTCCAGAAAGCTTCGTCTTCCCGGGACCTCGCCGCCAGACGGCCCAGATGAGCGACGACGGCGGGTTGAATCTGCCTTTCCAAAATTGGCAGAACTTGGTGGCGCAACCGGGAGCGCAGCCGCGACTGATCGTAGTTGCTCGCGTCTTCCCGCCACGGCTGGTGCAGATGGTGCAAATATTCTCGCAACTCAGCGCGACGGATATCGAGCAGCGGGCGGATCACGCGGCCGTTCACAGGATAAATCGCAGCCAAGCCCGAGGGCCCCGTTCCCCGGAGGATTCGCGCTAAGACCGTCTCCGCCTGGTCATCGGCTGTATGCGCCACCGCCACGCGGTCGATTCGCCCTTCTGCCACTGAGCCGGCGAAAAACTCATAACGCAACCGCCGCCCAGCGTCTTCCAAATTCCAGTGTTTTGCGCGCGCGACCCCGGCCACATTCTCGCGGCCGGAGAAGAATGGAAGCCCGAGCTGAGCCGCCAACCCTGCGACGAATTGTTCGTCGCCGTCCGAATCCGCCCCTCGTAGGCCGTGGTTGAAGTGCAGTACTAGAAGGCGAATTCCTTGTTCGTTGCTTAGTTCATGCAGAATCCGGAGCAGGGCCACCGAATCAGAGCCGCCAGACACGGCGATGCCTACACGCTCACCGGCCCGCAACATCGCGTGCCGGGAAATTGTATTCAGGACCCGCTTAATGAGATCGGTGGACACGGTAGATTCCCAGCAGTATAGCGCCCCGTTACGTGCCTCTCGAAAATGATGCCCGATCGATACGGAATAATCACGTCAGCTGGAGTGGCCAATATCATAGACGCCATGCAGGTAAATTAAGTTCCCCGGCATCGCGTTAAATTCTCTCTCGTGCCGTTTTTAAGTTGGTGGCACGGCAGAGCAGAGAACCGAGAAGTCAAAGCAGAGGTTTAGGGCTGAGGCTGGTCGCAGAGTAATCCGCTTATTAGAACGGAATCCGGGCGCTAAGACCGACTAATGATGAAAGACGGAAGACCCAGGAAGGCAGAAAGAGGTGGCGAAACCGTTTCGAGGCGGCGACTAGTTAATCTAACAAGTCATGGCGGCCTATTTCATGTGGCAGCCTTTTTCAGACGACGTGATCAGATACACTTCTTCCAGGAATACTGCGATAGATCCGGTACCCGTGGCGAGCGGTCTCGAACCTAAGCTGAGGGGATTGATCCGCTAAGTAAGCGCACGTCGAATCATGCAGCACAACCCACACGTCACGGAAGTGCCGGTCGAGGGAATCCGTCAATTTTTCGAGGACTTTTGCCATCACCTCGCTTCCAAACGGATTAAAGAAAAACAGGACTAGCTTTTCGTCGGGGAATTCATAGTCCGAAGCATCCATATTGAGTGACTCAATAAAGCCGGCGTCCACATGGCGGCACTCTCGAGCATTTTTGGAGGCCTGATTGTGGAGTTCCCTCCGTAGTTCAATTCCACACAGGCGTCTAAAACCATGGCGGGCCGCCAGGAACAACATTCGTCCCTTGCCCGAACCGAAATCGATGAAGGTGTATTCGCGAAGGTTTTTCAGGCGAAGATTGCGCAGAGCCCGGCGCGCACACTTCGGGCGTATGGGAAGATAATGGAAATTCAACTTGTCCGCCGGCCAGCCCAAGGCCATTTGTTCATCAGATTGGGCCGAAGTGTCAACGTGATGATAAAAATCAAACCACCAGTCCTCCCAGGCTACGTTCAAATCGACGACCCGCTGCACGCCAGGCCACTTTCTAATTGTTTGCCGCAACGTAGTTGGATTCAATGTGGTGGCCTCTGACTTTTACAATCGACCTTCTAGTAAAAGCAGTTCTCCGGTGCAGCGAGACATTTCAGTTCATATATCATTCGAGCCATGGGCCGGGCGCGCAGGGCAGCGAAACGACTACAGGGGCGAGCCCCGAAGCCTGAATACAGCAAGATGCTTCCTTTATTGCCCAATCCGGCGAAATCGAAGATAAGACCTCGACGCGCAGAGTGCTTGATCGCCTCCCAAATGAGCAAAGCGATGGCACCGTTGCCAGAATCATGGCTGCGGGTTGACATTAAGTAAAACGAGGAGATTTCGTCCCACACACAAAAATTTGCAGCGACAATTTGATTGTTCTTATCGCGTGCCGCAAGAATTTGGCCGCGTCGCCTGTCGAGGGATGCGGATAGAATTTTTCGGCACAATGTCCAGTCCAGCCCGTTAATCTGTCCTTCTAATTTCAGATTGCGCTCAAAAAAGCGCAGGAATTCGACCGGATCGCCCAATTCAGTTACTGAAAATCGTTCTTCCGCCCTCCGGATGACATTTCTAGTCTTGTTGCGCATTTCTCGCCAGAGGACGCTAACCGGGTGGGGCGCGAGCTCATGAGTGAATTGGACATAAGTTCGAAATCCTAGGCCCTGAAACGCAATTACTTCGGTAACGCCGCCATGGCATTTCACGTACTGCCAGGAGACGCGCGGAAGCCGTTCAAGCAGCTCGCGGGTAAAGTGAAGGCGCTTGAGGAATCGGGTATTCAGACTTCCTTCACCGTCATCGATCGCCGGCCCCAGAAAATAGGTCAGCTCGGGCATGCGAATCAACGTCAAGCCTAACCATTTTGTCTTATGAAACGGGAGGCGCCCGACAATGCGCCCGCCGGCTGCCACTTCGGCGACTTCGAACTGTCCGCCGGTAGCAGCTTCGAGCCACCAGTCTTCATGAAAAATGGTGGGCGCCAAAGGATTGATGCGAGGCCCGCCTTTATAATGATGGTCGTTCTGGCCCTTCCGTTCCGGCTCCGCGGCCGCTTGCAGTGCCTCCTCTTTCTGGATTACTTCGCTATAGGCTGTGATTTCATGCATACGCCGAACTCGTTTTCTCCGCACGCAGCTGACGGTATCTTACGAACTGCGCGGGATTACCTGCATGAACCTCCATATCTGGAACACTCTTTGTGGCTACAGCACCCGTACATATAACGGCGCCGGCCCCCACGACAACTCCGGGACCAATAATTGCCTTCGCGCCGACCCAAGAGCCCCGTTTGCAAGTGATGTTTCGGCGTATCAGGCGCATGTTCACGGAGGACCAATCGTGATTGCCTGTGCAAAGGTATGCGCCCTGAGAAAGGCAGCAGTGTTCCTCGATCTTTACGTGCGCCAGATTGTCAATCCACAAATCTTCACCCAGCCACGAATGCTCACCAATCTCGAGATACCACGGAAATTTCACTCGCAGGCCCGGCTTGACGTAGACGCCCTTCCCTATCTTTGCCCCAAACAGGCGCAACAAGCGGCAACGAAACCACGATGACGTCAGCAAATGAGATCGAACTAACGGTAGCGCAAGGAAATACCAGAGAGCTTCGAACCAAAGGGGAGCGCCGCGAACCAGCTCCGTATTGTCGGGTTGGCTCAGATCTATGGAATCCGCAGGAAGCAATTGGTCCTGATCGTGTTTAGTTTGACTGTTGATGACACGCATCGCGAGTCCACGCATTCAACAGCGATTGGTGAAGCGACAAATAGCGGCTGATCATTTTGGAGGCGCTGAATCGCTCCGCGTTTTTCAAACTCTTTTCGCAGGGTTGACTGCGTGCGCAGATCCTGCCAGCAATTGTGGCAGCGGCCTCCTCGATGTTGTCCGGATCAATGTACGTCGCTGCATCGCCGCCGACTTCCGTCATGGGCATACGATTCGAAGTCACCACGGGACATCCACATGCTTGAGCCTCAATGATGGGCCAGCCGAAGCCTTCTTGAAGCGAGGGGAAAAGCATGAGGCTCGCGCATGAATAGAGGGCCTGCAATTCCTCGTTCGAAGGGTCAATCAGCTCGATTACGTCGCGGCCGGCGGCATTGTCGTACTGAAAGCGTCGCATCTCACGCATAAACGGTTGGCCTGCCATCACGAGAGAAAGTTCTTTTCCTTCGGGCCACGACTTCAGCGCGCAGAAAATCTTCATAGTGCCGAGCCGATTCTTGTACCAGCTGTTACCGCCCACATGGAGGATAAATCGCTGCTCCCTTCGAATCCCAAATTTGTCGATTTGCTCGCGCGCCTGAGCCGGCTCGAGTGGGCTGAAAGGAAAATGCAAACCGTTATGGATTTGGGAAACTCGCTGCTGCGGAACACCGGCAACTCGCAAAATATCCTGTCGCGTGGCCTCAGAAACGCAAGCGATGTGCCCCGCGCGGCCAGCGGCCCGAAGACCGCGCAGAATGATGCTTTGCAATTGACGGCCCGTCCACGACGTATGATTACAGGCAAACTCACCGATAGCACTTCGAATGGCAAGCATGTCGTGACAGGTCACAACGTGCGGCCGACGTCGCACGTACTTGACATAAAACGCGTTTGAGTGGTCGCAAATATGGACAATATCCGCCCACTCAACCACCTCCTTGAGGCGTTTCGGAAAAACGACGAACTCATCCAAGTAGCCCAGCCACTTACCGGCAGCGCCACCAACTGGTAATGCCCCCGCCACAACCGGCGGACGTATGATCCGAGTCTCATGTCCAGCCGCCTTGAAGCCGCTCTCCAACAGCGCCGCGAAGCGCTGCATGCTTTTCTGGCCGCCCGGCTCGTAGTTTCCGACAAGAAGAATCTTCATTTGTCGATTCCAACGCTTACGCAGTTGTAGCAGCGGATTTCCAAACAGTGGGTGTGTCGTGTTTTTGCAGTAGAGTTGGTGCTATCGAAAGACGACGGCAGCGCTCGGCGTAGTATCGGACCGCACAGTCGTCGAACACGGTATTGTCGTGTTTTTGGCTCCCGAGATGGCGTTCCGCTGAGCGAGTCTCGAAACGTATTCCAACTGTGTCTAGGACTGACTTGCGCGCAGCTTTTTCAAAATAGTCTTCATCGCTTTTGTGATGGTAGTGATTAATCCAAGCTAGCTCAGCAGAGGGAGGCAGTGAGCTGCTGCCACCCACCTTGCGGCCCATTTCATCGACGGCGTAGCGCATGCCTCGGTAGTACCACGAGTGAGAATTCCTATATCTCGCAACACATTCTGGACGTACGAAGCATTTTACGTGCTGATTCGGATCTGCCCCGCGGCGTGTATACTCAGCGATGACCGGGCCAGAAGGCCTCGTCTTATGCCCATTGGACCCGAACATATACCAGTGAAGGGCCACGCCCGGTCGCGCACGGTACAACGAAAGAAGTTCGCCGATACTCCGGCTGTCCCGAACCACTACAAATTCATCTGCGTCAATGAATCCGACCCACTCAAAAACTCCGACGCTTCGGAGAATGCAGTCCTGTTCGGCTGCCGGGGATACCGGGAGATCTGGCCAGTTATTGAAGAGCGTCGCGATGCCGCGCTCGATGTAGGGCTTTAGAACATCCAGATAGTTATCTTGGCTGAGCTTTTCATAGAAAAAGAAGTGCTGAACCCCGGCCGCCAGGTAATACCCAATCCACTCCTCAAGGTAGCGAGACTCGTCGCGAATACGGCAACAGAGGGCTACGCCGCGCGGCTGTCCTACACGTCTGCTCGCGAGAAATACTTGCCGCCGAAAGGAGCCGAAATTGGCGTGGACCAAACTCTGGGCGAAATAAATCGCATGAGATAGGGCACGGTTGAACCGGAGCTTTTCTCTTAAGGCGAAATAGAAACTACTAGGCCTCAACACCGCATCAGGTCCCATACGAAGAGGATTTCGCGAACTGACTGTAAAACTAAGCAATCTTTTCAAGCCGCGCCAGCCCTGCTTAATTATTCGAAATCAGGCACTTGTTGCTCGCGGCAAACTGGCTCCGCTCATCTTCGATAACGCATTTGTAAACGGAAGGACCTCTTGCCCTATCCTGCTGGCCCTCAATCGACATCTCAATCGTTGTGTCAACGCTTCGAGATAGAATCAGTGCAGGGTAGCTCTGTCGATCCGTGTTTGCACCGTTCGTAATGAATGGGATGTAGCGAACGTTTGTGAAGTGGGTCGCTGCGGAGCGCACCATGATAATGGCTTGCGGTCCACCCTGCTTTGGCGAGAAGAATGGCGTGCACTCAATCGTGAGTCCACCGACGCTGATGTCGCGGCTGAGCGGCAAGTGTCCAGTTTCCTCCGAGATTCTGAAGTTGACTGGCCGTCGCGTGTCTCGCAGTGTGACATTCCGGAACCGCACCCCGCTATTCAATTCGGTACCGGAACCGTCTTGTCCTGCCGCAAGTGAGATAACCGGCGTGTTGCAGCTTGATTGAGATTCTTCGCATATATCGCGATCCGACGACCAGCTTAGGTTCTCTAGTAGTACGTCATGCGCATCGACCATCGTCTGTATGAAGCCGGCGGGATGTTGGGAAACAACGTCAGCAATCAGCCCGCCCTGAATGTTTTTGAGGGCCAATGTGCCGAGGGAGTTCACGTTCGATAATGTATCCGGGCCCTCTTTGATATTCCGCAACCTTACATCTTTGTTTCTTGTCGTGCTGTGGAATTCCTGGTGACCGGCGGGCGCGTCTGGAGAGCGCTCGACATCGTACGCATATTGGATGCTGAGATAAATCAAGTGCCCCGGGGGGCCGATATTCCTTAATTCAGGACCTGTTTCTTGAGACGGATCGAAGGAACGATACCAGGAACCCCGATAGTTGCCCTCAATGTTCTCAATGACCGCTCCACATTGTCCGATCGCGAGAATACCCATAACGTAGTCTCGAAATCGCAGCGACCGGAACACGTTGTTGGTCACACAGTCCGACAAGCCGCCGCCAGGTACTTTGATCCCGAATGCAAGGGTTTTAAGGACATTGGGATCTGGTTGGGGTACCGGATTCTTTCCATTTGAAACGATGCCAAAGGCAAACGTGTGTTCATTGTCCGCTGGCTTCTTGCTCGACTCAAAAGAAAGATTCTCGAAGCGCAAATTGCTTGATCCGATTGTGTAAATGACGGCTGAGACCTCGTACGGCCCTCCCAACCACCTGGCCCTATACCCAACTTCTTCCAACAAATCCTCCTGAGACCAGGGAAAAAACTGCGGCTGCACGCCATCGAAAACGAAAGCTATATCCTTAACTCCGGCCCCATCTGCATTGGCAAATGAGAGGAGCGGAAATCCCGTAGCTCGCCAGTGAATCCTCGTGGTTGGGTTGCCCCGTTCATCGTGCATCCCTTGCAGCATCACGCCCCGCGGAATCAAGATCAATTTTTCTTTCTTGAGAGCTTTTGTCTTGAGGATCTCCGTACTCGCTGTACTTCTCGGATCGACATCGCTAGCGATATCAGGGAAATCAAGATAGTAATCGCCTGCAGGAATCGAAAGGGTACCGCCTCGTGAGCTTCGGAGCTTGTCGAGTGCTTGCTGCAAGGGAGTTCGACTGTTCTCTCGTGGGTCGTTTGGACGCCCACCGAATGACGAAAGATTGAAAGCAGTCTGGGGCGAGCCCGATAAATCCCCACGATTCCGCGAGGCGGCGTGTGCGAAACCCGCGGTGAACAAATAAGCAAGTGTGAGCGAGATTCCGACTCGTTCACTTGACCTTCCGAATATCAGTTGCCGAAAAATGGTCACTGGCTGATCTCCGCTGCCAGATGTGAGACGCGTCTGCAATTAGACTTGCTGTGCAAGTCTCAGACGTCGAACTTTCTGGAATCGCGCTCCAAGGAAAATGGCAACGACAATCGCCAAAGCCGCGATTCTGGACACATTGATAACGGCGTAGCCTGCATCGGATTCGAGCGAATGAATGACCTCCGGGAATAATGCCGCATATAAAAAGAGGCCTGCGGTATTCGCCCGGCTCGGCGAGCAGAATAGATAGAAAAGTCGCAGCAACGCCCCCAGAAAAAACATGCCGCCCAATGCCCCGGCCCAAGAGAAGTTCCGATACAAATCTCCAATCAGCTGCATGGAACTGAATCCGTTATAGTTGCTGGGCACTCCCATGTACGTCGCTTCGAATTCAGCGCTGGGCATATTGATGGGCTTATTTTTCCAGATCTGTCGCGGCACAAAGGTCATCGGAATCTGAAGCCAAGGGCGTCCTGATGCGTATGGAAACGGATGGGGCGTGTACTTCATGATTAAAGCTAAAGCATCGGTCCCAGCATTGCGGTCCACCATCTGTTCCAGGGCCGATGGTTGCGCCCCTGCCACTTGATTCGAATTCAACATCGTGGCCGCCGATGAAATGCGAGACACGATCTCGGACAAAGTCTTCGGCGAGCGACTCCGCCCTACCACAACGAATCGATAAAAGTTGACCGCCCCGAACGCCAACATCAAGCTCGGCACGCCGATAACCAGCGCCTCCCAGAGCCGAAACCGTCGCTTGCCGTAGTGGATAACGATTCCCGCCTCCATAAGAGGCTGAATGAGCGCAACTTTCCCGCCGGAGATCGCGAGTTTGAGTCCAAGAATGCCTAGTGAGATCCCCAGAAGCGACCAGGTTTCCCAACGTCGCGATTTTTTGGATGGCACCACCAAATACACACAGATCACTACCCAGGACAAATCCAGCAGATTTGCGAGAAGCACGACCACGCCTGGCGGCGGATTCCGTTGGAACTCCAGGTTGCCATAGTTGCCTACTGCTACTCCAATCTTAAAGAGATAAGCCAAACTCCCGAGTCCAAGGAGGATCAGGAACAAAAGCCGCGATGCGGGTAAAGCGGGCGGCAACTGGTGAGTCGCAACGGGCAAGTGGCGCTTCCAGGTTTTTGCGGCGTTTGAACCAAAACCTGCCAAAAACGAAAGGTATCCCACACAGGCGCACCACAAGGCAGCAGGCAAATAGTCGTCATAAGGATTCCGCCCCAATCTGGTCAAAAAAGGAACTGTGCAAAGATAAAGGCTTCTCATAACAAAATAGAGAGCAAAGTAACCGGCCACCAACGTAAGAGGCGAAAACAGATCAAGGCGACCCGAATTGAATGCGGCCCGAAGCAGATGTTGGCCTGTTAGCGCCAGCAGTATCGAAAGAGGCACGGCCACCGGAAGGCGAATTTCGAAATAGAGCAAAACGGGAACCAGCACTACCGCAAGAGAGGCACTAGCCAGCAAATCCAAAGTCGTTTGCCCCTCTGCAATCGCCCTTCTGCCAACTGCTTTCCCACTCGGAGCAATCGCAAGCCGATCGAGGCTGGCCGCGTGACTTGTCAGCATGAGAGAGATGCTTCGGCGCACATGCGGTCAAACGCCCTGAAAACGATATTCTTCATGACTACCTCGTTTGTTAAGCCGTTTCGGAGGCTCCGCAGGTGTCCACGTCGGCCTACCTCCTTTCTCCAATGCTCATCGTTTAGAAGACGTTTACATTTGTCCGCACATTCGTCTGCATCACTCCAAAACACGGCCTCCAAGTCTTCTTCATACAGGGCGAGATGTTCGCGGGTCCGCTCCGCGCAAAAGACCCCTCCGAGATGAGGGATTTCGAATGATCTCTGCGTACAGAGATCGCGGTTTCCCTTGGAAAGCAATCCAATGCAAACTTTGGCGCACTGTAAGGCGATAGCGTAGTCGTCTTCGTTTGCAAGCGCAGGCCCACGCCAAAATCGCCTTAGCATTGGCCACTCGTCTGCCTTCGTCCATCGATTCCCCCAGATCGAAAGCGGAATCCCAAGCTCTACGAGACGCGCAAGAAATGGCCCCCTTTCAGGCATCCATGTCCCAACGAATGCAACCTCGGATCCCCACTTCACCAAGTCTGCTGCGGAAATCTTTCGCGGCGCATGCGCAATCTCGTCCGAAGACATATAGACTCGAATTACATCTTTCGCACCCGACTGATAAGCTTCGGCGATATTGCAGTCGCGAACCACCACAATCAAATCGTAGTGGGGAACAGAACGCAGATAGAGCCTCCATTTGTTGGAGTCGCGCGTTCCATAAGGATCGTCAACGTTATAGTTGATCACGAATCTCGCCTGCCGTTTGAGAGCGCAGACGAGTTCGGGCGAGATGACATCTCCTGCATCTACCCAAACGAGATCGAATTTTAAGTTTCGAATCGCCTCCAGCACTCGAGTGCGAACAAGCCTTCCAGAACCCAGCGCACCCGTGTGATGGTTCCAGTAATTCATCATCCAGCCCGCAGGTAAAAAGCCGTATGGGTTCAAAACCTGCACTTGGTGTCCTAGTCTTGTGAGACTCAGCGCACGATGCCGCGACGTTCCCGAATCGGTCCCCAAGTAAAGGATGGAAAGTTTCTCCATCGTCGCCGAATTAGATCGTCCGCGAGCCAAATCAAAAACGATGCTCGAGATCATTCTGCTTTTTCATCCAGGCTTAAACAGACTGGCAAAACGAGAATGCCCCGCAAGAAATCGGCTAGCTTCTCTTGCAATTGGCGCAGTGACGTCCTGAGAACCAGGTAAGTCATGGGAATCTCAATCAACAGTAGGACCATGGCCCCGCCGCTTAGTCCTTGCCGCGCCAGCAATATCCTGCCCACACCGACTGCAAGCAATGAGAATCCCACATAAGCCACCGTAATTCGGTGATGCGCATTCGTGGACATCGGCACAACCGAACTGGTGAACCACAGCGAATTCACAAAAGTGACGAGCAAAAGGATATGGAATGTGTTGGCATCGAACCGCACGGCACTTCGAATCCAACCGCGATAGAGCGCAGGCCCAAGGAACCACAGCGCCAATACCGCCATTACAGATAATGCCAGCCCGGCCTGATAGGCGTGCCGGTGCAGCGTTCGTGCCAGCCGGAGATTCCCGGCGCCGAACGCCCGCGAGAGTTCGGGCCACAAGGCCCATGCGATTACGGTCATTAATTGGAAGTTGACGCGTGATAGCGTACGCAGCGTCGAAAACTGAACCACTGCGACTGACCCCAGGACGGAGCCGATTACCAAAGTGAGGCCCTGGATGCTGATCGCATTTGCGAGTGGCAAAGCAATGAAGCCAAAAGCTGGCGCCGCAAGTTCTTTGACTTTCGAAAACTTGGCAAAACGAAATCCGACAGAGAGCCACGGATTCTTCCTACGCAAAACAAGTCCGTAAGCAAGAGTCCCCGCTATCCTGCTGATCAGATAGGCACTCGCCGCCACAAGAAGACTTCCGCTTAAGGCCCCAGAAGCCGTGCCCGTGGCGCATTCCACAACCCGGATCACCGTACCGCCCACATTGCCGGTGGCGAAATTCCCATCACATCGGAACCCGCTCTCTAAAATGCCGCACTGCTGGCTGACTAATATGTACAATCCAAGCACAAGCACAACCGCCGAGGCATAACGATCCGAGAGAGTTGCCAATTTCAGCCAATTGTGCCAGTGGACCTGCCATACGACGGCCGCCGCGAGCAATGCCACGAAAAGCGAAACGAGCGAGAGAAGCACCCAGGAGCTCTGAAACGTCTCGATAGCCCCCGGTCGATCTCCGGCGGCAACCCTCATGGTCATGTCACTGCCAGAGGCGTCCCCAAAGCCAAGATCGCTCAAGGTCAGGTAACTCGGAATCGCAAACAAAATGAGCCAATCGCCATATTTCGCCGGGCCCCAGAAATGCAGCAGGCATGGCACAGAGGCAAGCTGGATAATCACTGTCATAAGAGGGCCAAGTGCTGTGGCACCAAGCCCGCAGAGTAATCTCCTTCGGAGACGGCTGCTCCCGGCAGCGCCGCTCGCGCCTCCAACTACATCCATCCCTTGTGCGCGTTCTTCCCGGCTCTCTATCAATTGGATCTTAGGAGAAATCTTCTTGCCGTACGTAGCAGCCAGAAGTCCCGTTAGCATGAGTGGGGTCCCAGTCGTTCAGGATACAGCCCAGTAGATGTATGCGGTCCTCCGCAAAGCGCTCATGTATGGCGAGCAGCGCATCGCGGGTAGTTTGTCCCGCCCTTGCAACGAGCACTACCCCGTCGGCTAGGATTCCAATTACGCGAGCGTCCGTGATCGGCAGGGCTGGCGGGGTATCCAGCAGCACGAGATCGAATTGCTCTCTCCATTTCGTGAGCAGAGTGGAAAATTCGGGCGAATAAAGAAGACCGCGTGCTCCTCGTTTGGCCTGCCCGGCAGTAAGGATGCTCAAACCGGGCATGATGGTCTGCCGGACTAGCTTCGGCCAGCGCACCCAGTCTCCTTTCGAATGCAGCAGGTCCGCCACGCCCGCCTCATTCTTTAGTTCGAAAATTTCATGGATACGGGGACGGCGAAGGTCTGCGTCCACCAGCAAGACTTTCTTCCCGTTCGCGGCTGCAGCAATGGCAATGTTCGAGATCACGCTTGTCTTTCCGTCCGCCTGACCAGCGCTGGTGAACACAAGGACCCTGCCAGCTCCGTGCTTATGATCGGCGAACAGAATGGACGTCAGAGCGGAGCGAAACGCTTCGGGGATTTCGATCTGCCCATCACAGATAGCTGCTAGATTGACCAAATTGTAGTGGCCGCCAGTGATGAGAGCCCTATCGGAGGTCCGAAGCTTCCCCGGTTGCGCGCCTCTGGAGATGCAGAGTCCGTGTGCCTCGGCCGGCGCCGTATTGAAATCGCGGGATGGTTCCCAATTCGGGGAGGCTTGCCCACTGCTTCACCTCGCCAGGCTGCCTTACAGTGCGGTCCGTTCGCTCTCGAATCAGAAAAACTCCAATACTGCATAGGAACCCGACGAAAAGCCCCATTACGCCGTTTATCTTGAAGTTCGGGAATACAGGCCGGTCCAGAAGAAATGCCGGATAAACAACGTGCACGTTGCTCGCATGCAGGGCCGTGGCGACCGAAGCCTGCTTCATCTGCTGGAGCATGGTGTCGTAGAGCTGCCGATTGGAATCAACCTCTCTCTTCAGAACGTTGTACTGCACAGCTCTTTGGTCCTGGCCAGTGACCTCCCTGGCCTGCGCGTCATAAGCGCCCGCCAAGAGCTTTTCCCGGCGCGTCGCACTCTGGTAATCCGTCTCGATGCGACGGAGCAGATCCGCCCGATGGCTTGCAAATGCTTGCTGAAGAGACGTGACTTCTGCCTGAGCCGCCTGCAGCTTTGCATAGCCCGGATTGTAGATCGCGCTCAAGCTTGCAACCTGGCGAGTGGCGTCGTCGAGCCGCGCGCCGAGCGATTGCAGATTGGCGTCATTCAAAACATCCGCGAGCGTATTCGGTGGGCTGTGCTGCGCCAGTTCAAACACGGACTGTTTCGAAATGCGATCCGTTGTCGCCGCCGAAAGTTGCTGCTGGATTTCTTGCAGTTTTTCAGTAGCCACATTGGTTTGTTTTTGGTCGTCGATAAAGAACAACCCGGCGCTGCTGGCGTAATCTTGTAACGCATCTTCGGAATCTTGCAGTTTCTTTCTGGCGTCATCGATTTCGTGCCGGAGCCAGTCACTGGTCTGCTGAGTGCTGGCCCAGCGTGCCTCTATATTCTGCTTAATGAACTCCTGCACGAGCGTATTTGTAAAATCCAGGGCGAGCTGCGAGTCCGTGGAATCGACGCTAATCTCGAGAATCCGCGTCCGCGGGGGATTCGTCACCTTAAGGCTACTCGCGGCGGCACTAAGTAGCCTTTCGTATGGGGATGGTTTCGTCCCTTCCTTCAGGTGGAACCACCTACGCCAACGAATGGTTGCAGGTTCGGCGGGACCCGGTTGAAGTGTGATCGAGTCTTGCGGAGACACGCTCTAGCAATTGGGTATTTTGGAGCAATGTCGCCTGAGTCTCCTCTTCCGATGAATTATCGGTGTCTTCTCCCGGAACAGCGGGCTGCGTCGGCCTCATGTTCATGAAGTCTTCATTGACATTGAGGACTTCCAGCGTTGTGCTTGCACGATATACAGGTTTCAGCGGAATTCCCACGAGAAGACCCAGCAGCAAACCTCCCACGCTCGAAAGAATGATGCTAGCTTTGTGGCGAACAAGAAGCCGGCAAAACTCCAGCAGCCCCTCCGGCTCTCTTGTCTCAAAAAAGTAGGAACCTCCAGGCTCATCGTACGGTTTCAGCTCGGACATAACAGGCGCGAGGCTGAGACGCCCGTTTTGTGCCGGGGGTAACGGCTGCTTGTTTTCCATCTTTTGTTAGGGGTGTAGGTAGACAGTCGAGTACGTCGCGGCGTTCACGATCGCGTCGACTGTGCGCAGACCAGCTTTTTTCGCCTTGCTGCCCGGTACGAAGAGGATATCTTCGGCGCGCAACTGCACATCTGCTGTTTTGCCGGCCATGAGGCGGTTTAAATCGACGGGCGTTTCAGTACGAGTCGAAGCGCCCGGAAGTAAATGCAGAACCCGTGCCTTTGAGGCAGCGGCGGTGACTTGTAATCCTTCCGCGAGCGCCAAAACTTGCAGCGCCGAAAGCGATTCGTTTTCGTCCAATGGATATCCGCCAGGCTTCGAAACTGAACCAACCACGTACACAATTCCCGCTTTCGGGACGGAGACCGTATCGCCGGGACGAATCTCGATATTTTCGGAGGCGTTCGGAACATTGATGATGTCTTTCAAACGTATCGAGGCGATGCTGACCTCGGAGCTCGCGTCGGTCCGCACATTGGAGGTGGGGATAGTGCCGTTAGTTAGAGAACGAGTCACTTGCACTAGGTACCCGGCTCCAGGCTGAAGACCGCCGGCCATAGACAGCACTTCGAAGAGGTTTTTTCTCCCCTGTAGCTGGATAATGCCGGGATTTTTCACAGCCCCCAGAATGGAAACCGGCTCGCTGCCAAAAGACGCAATGTTCACCACGATTCGTGGATCTTTAAGGAAATTTGTAAACCTATCCCGTAGACATGCTTCGAGAGCAGCCGTGCTCAAACCCGAAGCGTGGATTCGGCCCACCAAAGGCAATGTGACGTCTCCACTCGCGTCGATGCGGAAGAGTTTCTCATTGAATTGATCCTCGATTCCGGGAACGATGAGACTAATTTGATCTCCGGGCCCGAGGACGTAATCAGGGCTCACACCATTCGCCGCCACGTTCGCGGTTTTTGGTTCAACATTTCGAGGACGTGTCGGACCTGAATTGGAGAGCTCTTCCTCTTCCGCATGGATCACAGGGCCAAAAACACAGCTTGCACACAGAAGAACGCAAAAGAAAATCGCGGTACGGGTCATCGGTTTGTCCTGGAATCAGTCTAGACGCCGTCTAGTTTCGTAATGACACTACTCGTGTTCGTAGTTTCGAATGCTTCGAGGTTTCTACGCTGGAGTTCGCTGTAGCTCAGCAAGTGATTAACGCGTCGACGCATTTCGCACTAGCAATCTGTTGTTGAATCCATGCGTACGTCTTCTCAAGCCCTTCGCGCAAAGGTCTGGACGGACACCAGCCGAGTTTTTGCTCGATCAGCCGATTGTCCGAGTTGCGGCCGCGAACGCCCACCGGGCCAGCAATATGGCGCAGCGAGAGCTTCTTGCCCGAAATCTCCACGATCAAGTGTGCCAGCTCATCAATGGTCACCATTTCATCCGACCCAATATTCACGGGACCGGCAAAGTCGGATTCCATGAGGCGCCCAATCCCTTCTACGCAGTCGTCAATATAGAGAAATGATCTCGTCTGGCAGCCGTCTCCCCAAATTTCAATCACACCGTTATTTGGTGCCTCAGCGACTTTGCGGCAGATCGCCGCGGGTGCTTTTTCGCGGCCCCCTTTCCACGTGCCGTCCGGCCCAAATATGTTATGAAAGCGCGCAATCCGCACCGGAACGCCATAATTCCTCAAGTATGCGAGATATAGCCTCTCGCTGAACAATTTCTCCCAACCATATTCGCTATCCGGTGCGGCAGGATATACCGAGTCCTCTGAGCATTTGGGATTTTCGGGGTCTTCCTGATTGTAGGCGGGATAGATACAAGCCGCCGAGGAGTAAAAGAAGTTTCTGACCGCCTGCGCGATAGCCGAATTCCAAAACATTTAGATTAATTGCCGCGGAGTTGTGCATCACGACGGCATCGTGCGCGCCTGTGAAAAGGTAGCCCGCACCCCCCATATCCGCTGCGAGTTGGTACACTTCGTCGATTCCTTCGACGACCGAGCCTGCAAAATTCTGATCCCGAAGATCGCCCAGAATGAACTCGTCCGCCGCATTGGTCGAGAAATCATGCGGCTTCATGTCTGCCCCGCGAACCCAGTAGCCCTCCTCCTTCAAGCGCTTTACTAAGTGGCCTCCGATGAAACCACCTGCACCACATACTAGAAGCCTTTCCTTATTCATGAACGCCACCATCTCTGGTTTTCAGCAGCCGTAGCAACCACATATTCTCAGTAGGCACCATCTGCAAATAAAACCGCTTTGGCCGTGCGAGCCAAAATATACGAATCCAGCCAAATTGACCAATTCCGAACGTAATATTCATCGAAAGCGACTCTTTCCGCATATGTGGTGTCGTTGCGTCCCGAGACTTGCCAAAGTCCGGTAATTCCGGGGCGAACCCGGCTATAAAGGTCGTAGCTGCGGCCATACTTCAGCACCTCGCGCGAAACGATCGGACGGGGACCCACCAAGCTCATTTGCCCGAGCAAAACGTTCCAGAGCTGAGGTAATTCGTCCAGGCTGTATCGCCGCAACCAGCTACCAACCGGCGTGATTCTAGGATCGAGCTTCAGTTTCTGATCCCGTTGCCATACGTCGAGTTCTTCCGGATGTTTTTGAAAGTGTGCCTGCAATAGGGATTCGCCATTCTCATACATCGTGCGGAACTTGAGAGCTGTGAATGTCTTTCCATTGTGACCAAGGCGAGTGTGCCCATACAAAACAGCGACCCCGTGACGTCAGCTTGATGGCGATTGCAATCAATAATGCCAGCGGCAAGAGTGCGATCATGCCAGGCAACGTCAGGAGCAGGTCGATCATACGTTTCATCATGGCAGCGCTACGGTGGAATAGCCGCTGCGGCACCTCAAAGCCAATTTCGCCTCCTATTTCACGCGCACTGATGCCTAGACTGCAGATACCATGAATGTCTGGCACTAGTAGCACATGACGGTAGCCCGCGCATTGATCCTGAATCATGCGGTGAAAAGATGGCTTAGACGGCGGCTCGGCAAGAATCGCATAATGCGCCGTTCTCTTGGCCGGCAAATAAAAGGAATCTCCCGAAACGACAGCCGTCACCCTGATACCAAGCTCCCTATTCGCGAGCGAATTGAGAACGCGAACTGCGTTATCGCCCGAACCAAAAATGACCGCCGGAACACCCCACCAAGAAAAGCGAGAAAGTGTTTGCCGTGCGAATGTTCGCGCAAGCAGAACCGCGGGCGCGCCAAGCGCCCACGTCGCCATCACAATCGACCGCGAGAACGATTGCGCGTCATGCCTGAGAAACGTAGTAAAGAGCAAAAGGAAAAAAACAATACTGACGCAATGGAACACGCGCCGAATTTCTTCAGCCGGATGCAGAAGCACGCCGGGATAAAGGCCATGGATAGCGAAAGCAACAACGAAGAGGGTTACACCAGGAAATATTTCCAGATACACGCTGATATTACCGGGAGTGACGAACCGACGCACAAGAACAGCAACCCAATAGACTCCGGACAGCGCGAGAATGTCGGCCACAAATATGGACGCCGATGTCCACCACGCGGGCGCAGTGTCGGAGTCCCGTCTGGAGATGAACCGCGGCGTCGCAAGAATCGCTCCGACTTCGACCTGGCCCCTGACAGATGGATATGCACTCATGCGATTAATGCAGAGACTACGGATGTTGCGCGGGCATATCGTTTGCTGGCCGAAAGCAGTACCGCTTCGAATGCGTTGCTTATTCTCGCTATATCAAACGTTCGCTCGGCATAGGATCGTGCTTTGCTCCCAAGTTGAGCACGTAGTGTCGGCTCAGAGACAAGTCTCCGGGCGGCGCTCAGCCAGGCCCCACCGTCATTTGGATCCACAACCAGGCCGCCGCCGCTTCGGTGGATGATCGCAGCGGACAGATTTTCTCGTGGGCCCGCAAACAAGATCGGGCGTCCGGCGCACATGTAGGTGAGAACCTTCGACGGAACGGCGAACTCCCCCGCGTCGATATCGAGTGTCGCGAGGAGAACGTCTGCGCTCGCCAGGACTTCCGGTAAGATTCCGTAAGGCTGAAACGGGAGTAATCGTAAATTTTCAAGCGGCGGCATCTTCTCCAGAAATTCTTGGCCGATTCCGTCCGTGGCGATCACGACCGTACACTGGTCTTTTAACCGTTCCGCAAGCAGATAAAGAAGATCGGGCCGGTGTTTCATCCCGAGGGTACCGGAATATAGCAGTATCGGACGCCTCTCGAACTCTTGGCTGCGACTCCAATTGTTTTCGCGCGGCAATTGAGGCATCTCCTCGAGGACAGCCCAATTTTCGATCACCGTGAAACTTGGCTCGGGAACGTTCCAACGGCAAAGAACCTCACGGAAGTCGGGAGCAATGACGACGACGTGATCACTGCGAGACGCGACCCATCGGTCGAGAAATTCGAAAACGGGTGCAAACGGCTCCGCCAATAGAGGAAGTTTGCGGTTCAAAAAGAATTTTAACGCCTGGCAATAAACATCTTGAATCCAGTGAACAAAGGCGATTTGAAGCTTTCGGCAGTGCCAAAGCAATTCTGCCTGTACGTCTGTAGGAGTATTGCCTGACAGAACAGCGTCCGGCTGAACCTGCCGAATCAGACTCTTTACCTGCTTGGCATAATTGCGCTGATCGCAAAACCGTCGGTGAGCGGAGTATTTCTGGAATTGCGCCGGCAACTGAATTCCGCGAATGGACAGGCCCGGAGGGTCGCCACCATCGGTTGAAAGCCGGCCTTTAGGCCCCGACAACCCCGCAGCGTACACATGCGTGACCAAATGGCCTCGTACGGCAAGTTCCCGGCTAAGTTGAACCGGAAAGGGATGACCAGCGAAATCGTGAATCAAGAGACGCATTCGAACTCGGCGGCTTTCTTATGCTTGCCGTGTGCCGTTCCGCAAAAAGCGCGAAAAGAGTTAACAAGCAGGCGCTGGTGTTCGCGATATCGAAGCGATTCACAAAACATCGGCGTGCGTTTTCACGCATTGATAGTTTTTGAGTCCGAGGCAATCGGCTCCATTTTTCGAGCAGTCTGCAGATGCCACTCACATCATCGTTCTCAGCCAAACCGGCGTCTTCGTCCACGATCTCTCGCCAAATGTTTACCTTGATCGTGATCAGCACCGGAACGCTGCAAGCCAGGGCCTCAGCTACCGATATTCCAAAGTTTTCCTGATGAGAAGGAAGCACGTATGCTTCCGCCTCGCGGAACGCCGCCCACTTCAGTTCGCCGTACAGGGGCCCTGTCCAGATGATTTGATTCTCTAGACCGAGCTGAGCCGCCATCGATTTGAGCTCCGAGATATAACCCTCCTCGCCCGGCCCACCGATTACGAATGCGTGGTCTTGATAATTTTTGCTGTTCCGCGCGATCGCTTGTAAGAGAAGGTCTATGCCCTTCTTTTCGTGGACGCGGGCGAGAAGAAGAAGGAACTTGCGGTCGCCTATTTGAGGAAACGTGCGTCTTAACAGGTGGCGAGCTTCAGCGAGCTCTCTCGATCCAATTTTGGAGATAAACGGGTCCTCAATACCATACCCCACCACTTTGGAATTACACTGGTATGGCCAGAACGCCCTATGCGCCAGCGCTTGCTCTTCCGCAGTCGTGAAAAGGACCGCAGCCGCATCGCGCAAAACCCTATACTCAAATGCATTCCAGTAAATTTGCTTTTTGATATGTTTCAGGGGGTATTTGTGCTTGAACCAGGGATCTAACGCGCCGTGAGTGAACACAAAATAAGGAACGCAGGCTCGCCTCGCCGCACGCCGAACCGCCGCGCTGAAGTACATCCAAATACCATTTGCAGTTATGACATCAAATCGCCGAATGTTCTCTTGCAGCCAAGAGTCTAGCCGCCGGCAATACCCATACGTGCGTAATTTGGCTGGGGCCGATTGCATTTACACGCAAATGCGGAGTTTTGAGCCAAGCCGCCTCCGGTGCATCCAGGCAGGTTATCTCGGTGGAATGCCCTAGGGCGGCAGCTTGCGCTACGATACTCTTCACTCCCTCGACGGGCCCTCCCCATGCCGGATCCAGCGTGCGGATGACGTGCAGAATGTTCATCTGAGCTCTCGGGCTAACCAACAGCGCCGGGATTGGGGATCTCCAGCGAGCCAAATGCAAACCTTTGGATCGTCGAAATCCTTCGTAATCTTTTCTTGGTCGGCGCTTCGGGCTTCACAACCGAAGGTCGGCATCGCGAACTGGTTCGCACTCCCCATGGCCCGAAAAGCCTCTGTCTCTCTTCTTTTGAGAGAGAGCTTTCAACGCGCTTAATTCGAACCTTACCAACGATTAGCAAACTCGGTCCGGGCAGCGATCTGGGCAGGGAATCTCCATCTCGATGACGGTGTCCACCGAAGGGCAAATTGCCGAGGAATGTGTGTGCCTTTGCCACTCTCGTAGCAAAATGGGATTAAAACCTTCGCGGGAAGCACTTGGTGGGGCTAACCTACTGAATCGGGCTACACCATTGACTATCGATGTGTGCAGGAACTTCATGCCGACAACACTTGTTTGGCCAACCTCTCGACGAGGAAGCTATCGACCTCGACAACGGCTGCTCTTCCCAGCATCTCTACGGATATAACCAGCCGGTAAACATTTTTCTGCCGGACCAATAATCCTTGTAAGCCCGCTAAAGGCCCGCGTTTGATTCTCACCCGCTCACCAATTTTCAGAAAAGGATGAGGCTCCAGGCGCAGACCGCTTTTCATAACCTGTTGGATGGCATCAATTTCAGCCGTCGGAATAGCGATCGGTTGGCCTCCGGTGGATAGAAGCTCATAGATCCCAGGAGTGTTCAGGACCTCCCATCGACGTTCAAGTCCGCCTTTAAGGAATACGTAGCAAGTGAATAGGGGCAATGAAAGGACTTTAGTTCGGTCCTTCCATCGGCGAACGGATTCATAAAGGGGCAGCAGGATCTCAAATCCCTTCCTGCTAAGGACCTGAGCTACAGTCTTTTCATGTTGATGGCGCGTGTAGAGAGCGTACCAATCGGACGCTGGATTTGATGTCTCGAAAGGTAATGGCACAGCTTCGCCCTGTGACTTACAGCAGCCTTGCTTTCCTCACAGCATTAGGTTTCCATGCCGATATCTAGTTTCCAGATACCGAGCGTGTTCACGGCGAATCTAAATTTTAAAATTCGCCTACAGCGACCGCGATTCTTAGGGGACGCACCTTAAGCAAACCAGCGTGAGCGCACAAGGAAAATAATGTCACCTAGTGAATGAGACATTTGGCTAGAGACGATTTTTCCCTGCTAGCGAAGTGTTCGAGGGAACAAAAATACCTAGTCGCCTTCAGCTCGGCCGCATAAATCCGTATCGCGTGACTGACTCTTACTTTTTTTTCTGAACCCTCGAATCTCTTTGATTTTTTGCGAGATAGCGGGGCCACCTCGTTATTCGTCAAGCACATGCCAAAATGGCGGTGGCAGTTGGACCGTAGGTAGCCGAAAAGAAGCAAAGTTTGTATCCGAATGCCCCCTATCTGCATCTGATCGTCTATCTCGGGGAGGTGCAGTTCGTGATGTTCATGGCAGCGGAAGCAGCGACCCCTATCGAACTGGAATCTTCGCGTTACGAAGCTCTCATCCGTGTCTTGCAAGCTATTCGTGCGCACCGCGATCCTGCGGAGTTGTTTCCGGTCCTAAGAAATGAGCTCCGCAACGTCGTCAAGTTTGACAGTATCGGCATCATTCAATACGACGAAGAAGGTAACGAAATCGCTTGGCATCTCGCGGAAAGATGCAAGGAGATGAAGGGCGGGCCCTGCCGGGACAAAGTGCGGGAGGAAACCATCCCCTGGTGGGTTTACCAGAACCAACAGGCTTTGGTAATTCCTTCCTTCGATCGCGAGACGCGTTTTGCCGGAGCGCTCAATCAGGTCAGGGCTTGCGGAATTCGATCTGGATGCGCTTTCCCATTGACCACCGTGCATCGACGGCTAGGGGTTTTGTTCCTCGGCAGTGAAGAGCCCGACGCCTATTCTGAGCACGACATTTCTTTTCTGTCACTGGTTGCCGACCAGATTGCACTCGCCACCGACGATGCCCTGAACTTCGATGCTTCGCGAAAAGCTCAAGAACAGCTAAAACTCCTGCTCGATCTAACGAACAGTGTTGTCTCGACATTGGATTTGCGCGAGTTGCTGCGAAACATTTCCGCCCACCTGCGGCGAGTCATGCAGTGCGATTTTGTGGGCGTCGGCTTGCCTGATCGCGGGAAACAACACTCACTTGCGGCTTTACGCAGTAGATTTTCCCGATAGCAAAGGATTTATCGAGGAGGAGAGCCTCATACCCATCGACGGCAGCCCGCCGGGCATCGCCTTCAAAACGGGTGAACCGTATGTGGCTGCGATCCGCGATGTAGCCAGAGACGACACCCGATTCCCCGCCCTCGGCCGAAGGTTTCACGGTGGGTTGCGTGTTGCCGCTCGTAAGCCGCGGGCGCATACACGGAGTCTTGAATCTTGCTCGCAGGGAAGAAAATGCTTTTAGTCCGGATGAGGTGCGGTTCTTGATGCAGGTCGCGAACCAGATAGCCATTGCTGTAGAGAATGCCCTGGCCTACAGCCAGATAACCGAGTTGAAAGACAAGCTGGCCCAGGAAAAGCTCTATCTGGAAGACGAAATCCGCACTGAGATGAACTTCGAAGAGATCGTGGGGAAGAGCGCCGCATTGCGCCAGGTTTTGAAGCAGGTGGAAACCGTGGGGCCCACGGAATCGACCGTCCTCATTTATGGTGAGACCGGGACCGGGAAAGAACTGATCGCCCGGGCGCTCCATAATCTGAGCGCTCGCCATTCCAATGCATTTGTGAAGCTGAATTGCGCCGCCATTCCAACCGGGCTGCTGGAAAGCGAACTTTTTGGCCATGAGAAGGGAGCGTTTACCGGCGCCATCGCGCAGCGTATTGGCCGCTTCGAACTCGCAAACCGTGGCACCGTTTTCCTGGACGAGGTTGGTGAGATCCCGCTCGAGCTCCAACCGAAGCTCCTTCGTGTGCTGCAGGAACGGGAATTCGAGCGCCTGGGCAGCACGCGCACACTGCGTACGGACGCACGCTTGATCGCAGCGACCAATCGCGATTTAGAGGCCATGGTGGAGGGGCAGAAATTCCGTTCCGACCTTTTTTATCGATTGAACGTATTTCCCGTTCGCGTTCCGGCGCTTCGCGAACGCCCCGAAGATATTCCCTTGCTCGTGCGCCATTTCACACAGCAGTTCGCCCGCAGCATGAACAAGAACATTGAAAGCATTCCTTCAGAAACAATGAACGCCCTGTGCGAATACCACTGGCCCGGCAACATCCGCGAACTACAGAACGTAATCGAGCGTGCAGTGATCTTGTCTTCCGGTCCGGTGCTGCGCGTGGTGCTTTCGGATCTCAAAAACAATGGCGCCTCCATGCCTGCACTGGAAAACACGAAAAGCGCATCCCGAGCCGAAAACTTAGGTAGCATGCAACGCGTTCTCGAAGAAACCGAACGCAAGCAGATACTGGCGGCGCTCGAAGAGAGCCGCTGGGTTGTTGCGGGGCCCAAGGGTGCCGCCGCACGCCTCGGAATGAAGCGCTCCACCCTTCAGGTGCGGATGCAGAAGCTCAGAATTGCTCGCAGCAGTAAGCCAAATTAAAAGCTCCCGAAAACGCCTCGCATCGGCGATTCCTCAGTGCACTTGTGGATTTCTTCCCTTACGCTGACCTGTGATCACGCTCTGATGAGTGCCATGTAAATAGCAGGTGCCGAGTCAGCGGCAGTGGCGTGTCGGCATGTTGACATGAATCAGCGTAGACTTTTTTCTAAGCCTCATTTCGTTAAGCGCTTCCGGGAATAACGCTCTCACCGCAGTTTTGGCACGGCGCGTGCATTTCTCTATGCGTCGAGAGGGAACGCAATGCTGCGGATCACAATCACCGACGGCCCAGATGAGCAACGCTGGATTCTGCAAGGCCGCCTGATTGCGCCGTGGATTGGCGAACTCGAGACGAGTTGGAAAGAGTCTCTTAGCCGGCACGATCCGCAGAGATACGTGGTGGACCTCACCGAGGTAACCCTCATCGATGAGCGCGGTGAAAAGCTACTCGAGGCGATGAAGAGAGCGGGCGCTAAATTCGTCGCTTCCGGTGTTTACATCAAGCACGTTTTGGAAGTGATCGACAGTCAATGCGAGCACAAGTGAGATCTCGAAGCTTTGATCGCGCCAGAATTCTCTGCGTACCGGGAAAGCTGTTGGTCGCCCGCCGAGGGGGAACGTCATGCTGTACGTGCTGATCGCAGTGCTGGCAGTGTTGATTTTTCTCTGCTTGCCCGGCTTCGGCCAAACCGCCCGTTGAATGGGTGAGCGCAAAGTTTGAAAACAATTTGGGAGATAAACCAAAAAGGGGGACAAGAAAATGGCAATCCGAAAAACAGTAGTCCTTGCAGTTTTTTCGTTAGTGTTGCTGGGTTCTTCGGCGGCTTTCGCGCAGGAGGGACCAGCGTGGACCCACGGTGAAGTAAGCATACAAGGCACAGGCTTCTTCACCAAAAACTCACAAGGAAACGGGGTCTCGCAACATTCAACCGATACGGGCGGCTTCCTCATCGGATACCGTTATCACTTCAATCGCTGGTTCGCCGCCGAAGCGAATTATGGCTACGCCCGGAACACACAAGAGAACTTCACCGCTGGTGGTCCATTTAACGTTCAGGCCAATGTGCATCAAGCTACTGGCGCATTTGTTGTGACCCTCCCGGGAAGTTCCAGGATCAACCCGTATGTTCTGGCCGGGGCTGGCGCGCTCGTCTTTGATCCGACGAACAATGCGGGCCAATCCGTTCCGGGAGCCCTCCAGCAAGCTAAGGCTGCATTTGTGTACGGAGGCGGCGCAGACTTCCCGCTCATGAGGCACGTCGCTCTTCGCGCCGAGTATCGCGGATACGTTTACAACCGGCCCGACTTCCAACTCGCCGCGTTGGACTCGCATGTTACCGCTCACACCGCCGTGCCCTCGGCGGGTTTGGTCTTCCGGTTCTAACTCCAACTTTTCGGCTCACGGCCGGCGCCATCGATCGAGAGGCGCTGGCCGTGACGGCTGAAAACCAAGCCGAAAGGACTTCGAACATGGTTCTAGCGAGTGCGATGCCACGTCAGAGTGAGATTGCGGAATTAGGCACTGGGGATCCGAAAGCGACAGACGCGTTCGGGATTGAAGAGATTGTCCGACGCGCACATCGGATCCACCGCGAGCATGGAGGCTTATTTGGCTATGACTTCGAAGATTGGGTCCAGGCCTGGAGAGATCTGCCGCAAATCGCCAGCCGAACGCAGATGGGGCACGTAGGCGAAAATAGCAGCGAATTCGTGCCCGGAGAGAGGACTGAGATTCTTGAGCCATGTTTTGGATGCGGCAACTAATGTTGAAAGGCCCCGCGGCTTCGGCCCTCTTCTATTTCGCTGTGGCGGCGCCTTTACAACGACAAACCTCCGCACGCCAGAAACAGATTGCCACTTCCTCGATAGCGGTTTCCGTCTCGACTGCCCTCGGGCAGCAGAGCCCTTTTCAGGGCAGCGTACCTGCCAGTAGAAGCGCAGTTGGATACTTCGCGCGCGCTACGCTGCGTTCTAGGATCACATCGCCGGCTTCATCCAGAACACAATAGCCGGTCGATCGATCTCCCAGATCCATTCCAATCGTCAGTTTCCTCTGCTTCAAAATCTCGTTCCCGCTCATCGTCACGGTGCTACTCTTGTCCACGGCCGGTCTCCTTTCTATTGCGCCTTGAGCGCGTCGATCATTGGGAGCGTATCGATGTGCAACAGAGGGGCACTTTTGGAGCGTTCTATCTTCCTACGCGGCGCGACTTTGAAGATGTTGAAGCAAAGACGCAAAAACGAACGCGCTTAGGTCTTTGTAGGAAAACAATTGGCACCAAATTGTGTCGGTCACCCTGTTATCTCTCGCAATTTGAATGACATTCCGGAGGTGCCATTTGGCCGATTGCTTGCAAGTCTTTAGAGCCGGACAAACGGTGCGCTTGAGGAGCATTCTTCTAGTGGCTCCCTAGAGCGCTAAAAATACGCTCACAGGAAGAGGAAGATCGTGCGACTGAAGCTCGTCATAATGATCATAAGCGCGGCGCTGTTACTTTCTCCAGCCGCTAAAGCAAGTACCATTACGTTCAATTTCAATACCCTGGCCAATGGTGCCGGCGATAGTAGCGTCCAGAGCTACATGAACGGCTTGCTAACGGGTACTGGTGGTACGGTTACAGTGACTGGCGCCCAGGCTTCGAATTCATACACCGGTGATGGCCACGTCGTCGGCCCCACGGTGAATGGTGTGGTCACGTCCGACACCTTAGCCACTTTGGGTGGAACCTTTATCGATAACGTGAGCAGTTCCTCTGAGATCGATATGACCTTTAATAACCTCAAGATCTACAGCGTGAGCTTCGACTATGAGATCTTTCCAGATGGAACCTGCCCGACCGGTAACAATTGCGGCTCAAACTGGCCCGATTTACTTTCAAAGCCGGCGGCAATCAAATCTTCGAAACGCTCGCGGTCATGCCAGGGCACCCCGGTGCCTCCTACACTCACTCTCCCGCGAGCGGAGTGAACGGTGTCGAGCTGGCGCCACAATTTCTCGGGCAGAGCGGCACGTATTACTTCCCGAACGGTGTCTCGACCCTAAATTTCATCGACTGGCCGGCCACAATCGCCATCGATAACCTCGTCATCTCCAAAACACCACCAACACCGATACCCGAGCCGAGCACGATGCTCCTTCTTGGGACGGGACTCGCTGGTTTGTCAGGCCTGAAAAGGAAAGCCCGAAAGGTCTAAGCTGTTCTGTGCCTGAGCTACCGGAGAGCCCGAAGGCGCAGGCGCTTCGAACGCTTGTGTCAGGATTGCGCGCCCCGAGCTGACGTGGCTTGGTAGACTCGTCTTACACTCCGCCCTCGTCTCCTGTAATTGAGTCACGAACGCCTCCCCCGGGTGGCTTCACTGTTCCTCACTTGCTATTGAGAACCGGCGACGTTTGGTCCGTTAGACCCGATACTCCCGTTATTTGTTCCTCTGAAGGCGCTCAAGCTGGGAGAGTGCTCTGTCGAAGTCTGATCTTCGGCCTCCGCATGCCTAGCGGAATCTTGAAGTCGTCGGCATGCTCACCCAGGTGCATGAAGCGCGGCGAGAATCAAAACAAGTTCTCAAGTTGGGTGCCGCCACATTCCCACGCGCGTAATCACGATCTTCCGATTCACGACCCTGATCGAGCGGCGCACCAAGACACAAGCCGCGACACGGTTCAGACCATTGCGTATCTTCAGAGCCTCTACAGCAGGGTCGCCTTCAGGCTCGAGAATAATGCTCTCGCCATTCCGGAGCTTCGCGATGCGCTCGCAGAGGCTGGTCCATTTGGAGGTGCGTTTCGGTTCCACTAGAGTCGCCCACCTGGCTAGGCGTGCTCCGACAGGTAGTCCACAGAGGATTTGAAAGAAGATGGTATGGAAAGCGCGAGAAGAGTTCCTTGTCCGAGAGCAAAAAGTGAAGTCCCAGCCGCCTGCAAACGCCCGCTAAATCGAAGCCTAAACCGGCCCATAAAGGAATCGAATCAATCGCGCTATCCCAGAGCTAAAAGATCTGCAACAAACGTCTTTAGACTTTATCAACTTTGCTAAACGGTTTCGGCCCGCCGCAGTCAAGTGGCCAGTGGAGCGATGACTACGTGAACCTGCGCGCGAGGCATCAGAAGTTTTGGTTGCGGAATCGGGGTACGGGACGTGAGTTCAAATCAACCAAGCTACTGCGTCGAGAGTAACTACTTATGTAGTTACGCGGCGGGCTTGTATTTCCGCAACAACCCCAAAATGCAAAACGAACTAAGCTATCACACGCAAATTGAGGTGCTTACGTCCGTTGCTATCTTTCGAAAAAGGCGCAGGCGCTTTCGAGGAATCGTTACCCCTGTGCGGTGGGCCCACCTAAGGTCCGAAATCCAATTGGATTAGAAGAAAGCGGAAGTTCTTTGCCACTTTTGACCCTTTATGCCCTCGATGGGTACAGAAATTGTGGTCCCCGGATACCGGATAAGGACTTAATAAAGAAAGACTTACTTTCGTGGACGCAGCCATTCGGCTAGGTGGCATCTTCTTTGCTCGACAGAAGTAGCGAGTCATCCGGTTTCCATTCGATGGATCGCGGCGCTTCTCAAAATGACACCGTCAGCAGACTCCTCCACTGGCCCGAGCGCTAATCGTTTCTTAGTCGCTCAGATCCATAGTCCGGCGATGCAGGCGCTCGATCGGATGATCGCGAAGCTCGCGCCCACAAATATTCCTATATTGCTGATCGGAGAAAGCGGCACGGGAAAGGAAATCCTCGCTCAGCAAATTCATCAACGGTCGCTCGAAAGTGATCAGCCCCTGCTTAAGGTAATCAGTGCCTTTGTAGGCGCTGAATCCCTATCCTCTCACTTTAACGGCCGTACGAATGGCGATGGCCCGGCGGGCACACTATTCCTTAAGGAAATTAGTGAACTCGATGACACAAATCAGCGCAATCTTCTGTACTCCCTCCCAGAAGCGGACTGCACCCCGCTAAGTAATTCTAGAGGGCCTAGATTAATCTCATCGACGACCCGGAATCTGGACGAAGAAGTCAAAGCTGGCCGATTCCGGGCTGATCTTTATTACCAAATCAGTGCCGGAAGCTTGCGGCTTCCCTCTTTGCGCCAGCGAAAAGAAGACATCCCGGCGTTTGTGGAGTTGTTCCTGGGGAAGTATTCGACTCTTCTGGGCCGCGCGCGTCCGCACCTCGACTCGCAAGATCTCGTTCTTTTGGAGGGATTCTCCTGGCCCGGCAATATTCGAGAGCTGGAAAATGTGGTGAGAAGAATTGTGGTCATGAGTGATCCAAAAGCCGTCCTTTCGCAACTCGCCCTACAAATGAACGAATCTCCCGTCAGCGTGTCAGCCGGGAAGAGTTCTCCCCTGAAGACGGCCGCTCGAGCGGCTTCTCATCGAACTGAACGACAGTTGATTCTAGAGACTTTGGCCAGAACCCGCTGGAATCGAAAGCGCGCGGCTCAGGAGCTCCAAATCAGCTACAAGTCACTGCTTTATAAGCTGAAACAGATCCACTCCGAAGAGCAGGAGACGGCCTAGTTAAATGACCGAAATGAGACAACTAAACTTCGAAGACTATGTCGATATTTTTCGCCGCCGATGGTGGTTAGTGGCGGCGCTCGCGCTGCTCGGTGCGGGAGCAGGCTATGGGACAGCCCATTTCTTGCCGAAGCGTTATACCTCTCAGACTCTGGTGCTCGTCGCACAGCCGACCGTTCCGGGAGATTACGTCAAACCGGTAATCACGCAGGATGTGAACCAGCGCTTGGCAACCATGCAACAGCAGATCTTGAGCCGCACGCGTCTGGAGCCAGTGATTCAGCAGTTTGGATTGTTCGCCAAGGATATCAAAGAGGTATCCATGGAGGACCTGGTCCAGCGCCTCCGCGATGCGATCAGTGTTACGCCCATCCGTGCCATGTCGGGGACCGAGGGAGGCCGGCAGCTCCCCGGTTTTAACATTGCCGTAGTGTTTGATGATCCTCACCTTGCCCAGCAGATTTGTTCCACGATCACCTCCATGTTCGTGGAAGAAAACCTCAAATTGCGACAGGAACTTTCTGACCAGACGACGCAATTTTTAGGAAAGCAGCTAGAAGATGCCAAGTCTAAGCTCGACGACCAAGACGCTAAGCTGGCTGCATTTAAGCGCCTCCACATAGGCTCTCTGCCGGATGAGAGCCAAACTAATCTCAGCGTTCTGACAGAGCTCAACACTCAACTCGACGCCGTCACGCAGGCGCTGGGACGTGCCCAGCAAGATAAGAGTTTTGCTGAATCGGTTCTCACCCAGCAGCTCGCCGCCTGGCAAGCTTCTCAGGTTGGACCGAATGGACCGAATCCAGATAGTCTCGAGCAGCAACTCGCTGCACAGGAACAGCAACTTTCGGAGTTGCAGTCTAAATACACCGATGATCATCCCGATGTCATCAAGGCGAAGAGCAATATCGAGACTCTGAACCAGAAAATCGCGAATGCCGAAGGTGGCGAGAAGACCGCGCAAGCCGATCGGCAAACGAAATCGGTGGCGGAACCGCCTCAGATTCAGAATTTGCGAGCGCAGATTTTCCAGCTCGAGCAGGGCATCAAGCAAAGAGCAACACAGCAAGAAGAGATCCAGAGGCAGATCAAATTATATCAGGCGCGAGTAGAGTCTAGTCCGACGATCGAACAAGAATACAAGGAACTTACCCGCGACTACCAAACGGCCTTGGCCTTCTACAACGATCTGTTGACCAAACGAAATCAGTCGGCGATGGCCAATGACCTCGAGCGTCGCCAACAGGGAGAACAGTTCCAGGTTCTCGATCCTGCTAATCTTCCGGACAAACCATCGTTTCCCAATAAGCAGCTTTTCGCATTGGGGGGATTCGGTGCCGGCCTAGGTGCAGCAATCAGTCTAGTCCTGCTTATCGAGATCCTGGATACTTCGCTGCATTCAAAGCAAAGCGTCGAAAACGTTCTCCAGCTGCCAGTCCTTGCCATGATACCGGTTATCCAAGGACCTTCAAACAAGAGGGTGAGAGAATCAGCAGTTGGGCTGAAGATGTAGGAGTAGGGGGAAGCGTCGCGCTCGATTGAAAAGCTCCAGACTGTTTGATTCGACATTGACAAGGAAATTATGACCCGTATCCACGAAGCATTGACCAAAGCCGCTCAAGACCATTCCGCCGCTCACTCGGGTGATTCTCCATTTCATCTCGACTCCCCCCAGCTGGTGGAAGAGAGAAGCGCAGCTCCCGCCCGCACCGAGGCGAGGATACGCGTGAACGTCGTGGATCGCCATGCAAACGACGCATTGGAATTTGATGATCTAAGAAAGGGCTGCTCGTCCCCTAAGTGGTCCCTCGACCCAGCTGTGAATATCTTCTCCGGTCTGGGATTGAACGCCGTGGGCGCAGAACAGTTTCGCAGCTTGCGCTCGCGACTCTGCCAGCTTAGAGCCAGCCAACCGGTTCGAACTATTTTAATAACGAGCGCTCTGGCGGGAGAGGGAAAAACATTTGTAAGCATCAATCTAGCGCAGGCAATCATTCAACAGCCGGACCAACGAGCATTGATTATAGACGCAGATTTGCGCTCCTCGCGTCTCCATCGATTACTCGGCGCACCGCATACCCCAGGCTTAAGTGACTATCTGGAAGGAAAAGCCGACGAGATAGCTGTTATGCAGTCGAATCAGGAAGGAAACCTTTATCTCGTCCCGGGTGGAGCAAAAGTTGCGAATCCGAGCGAGCTGCTTGCAAACGGACGACTCAAACGGCTCATTGACCGTGTAGCACCGCTATTTGATTGGGTCATTGTCGATTCACCGCCCTGTCTTCCGGTCACAGACGCGAACGTTGCTGCCGACTGCTGTGATGCTTTGCTCCTGGTGGTGAAGGCTTATTCCACCCCCGCGGAAATTGCTCAGAGGGCCAAGGAGGAGCTGCGTGGCAAGAATGTCCTGGGTGTGGTCTTTAACTCTGTCAGTGAAAAACTTCTGACCTATGGCTCGTATTACGGCTATCCGCACAACGGCCACGGTCAGACGAAAAACTCAACCGAATAGGGACGATGGTAGGGCAACGAATTCTAACCCTTACGCGCTCTTGGTAGCGCAACTACCACTTGCTCCCGGGAGGTAAGCGAAAAGTGTGCGAATGTAGGCGTTTGACTCTGTTGACAGTTGCGTTTTCTTTGCTGCTCGCGCTTTGCATGGGCGCGCAGGAGGCCGCGGGCAGACAGCACCCGCAAGCCATTACATCAGCTGCGAACGAACTTGCGAAAAAAGTCACCACCCAAGATCCAAACTACGTGATCGGTTCACAAGACATGCTGGACATCAGCGTGTGGAGGGAGCCGGATTTTTCCCGTACGGTCCCTGTTCGCCCCGACGGCAAAATTTCCCTTCCTCTACTCAACGATATGCAGGCAGCCGGATTGACTCCCTCGCAACTGGCGGCGGAACTGACAAAGAGTCTAAATAAGTTCGTCACGAACCCTCAGGTGACGATCATCGTCACTCAGATTAATAGTCAACGCTTTTACGTTTTAGGCGAGGCCGCCCGCCCTGGCGCCTACACATTGATTCCGGACATGACTATCCTACAGGCGCTCTCGAATGCGGGCGGTTTCACAACATACGCGAATTCGAAAAAGATCTACTTACTGCGGGAAGAGAACGGAAAGCAGCAAAAGCTGTTGTTTAACTACAAGGATGTTATCGCCGGCAAACGAACCGAACAGAATATCGTCCTGAAGAACGGCGATACGATCGTCGTACCTTAACTTAAGGCGCATGCAAATGAAACGCACGTGGCTTTCACATGCCCTGCGGGCCTTGATCACGGCCGCCGTACTCTGCGTCTCCCTCGCACGGGCGCAGCAACCACCGGCGGCTTCTCCATCAACCGACTCAGGGGCTCCCGCTCAGCCATTGCCGCCCTTGCCGACTGGCAGCGACAGTAATCAAACCTCGTTGGGGGCGAACAATAGCTCAGCTTCGGTTCCGGCGCAACCTGACACGCACGTACTTTCGGGCGCAGAAACTCTGGGCTTGGGCTCTTTGCGCCGTCTGAGGGGGATATTTGATCCCGCATTGCAGTTTTCAGAATTCGGGGAAACCGGCATTGTGGCGGGCAAAACCCTGTCCCTAACCAGCTTGGGCGGCAGTCTTGATGTTGAGCACCACGGGAGTCGCTCTGATTTAACGGTCGCCTATCACGGCGGGGATACCTTCTATCACCCCTCTCTTTATGGCACTCCGAATTTGCCTTACCACAACGCCACGATCTCGAGCGACTGCTCCTGGGCCGGTGGACACTGCTGTTGCGCGACGATGTGCTGTATTCATGGGGATCGAGTTTTGGCAGTCTATTCGCAGGTGGCGCTACCGCCCTGGGCGAGAATCGCTCGCTAAGCGACATCCAGCCATCCCTGACTTCAAGTGGAACAATCCAAACAGCTCTGGCACGGCAGATTTACAATACCGCACTGAGCGAAGCCGATTATGCGTTCACCCGGCGAACCACGCTGAGCTTCGTAGGTTCCTACGGGTTGCAGCACTTTTTGGATTCCGGATACATCGACAGCCAAAACGCCACTGGGCGTGTCGGATATAACTATGCTCTGAGCGGCAAAAACAACCTCGCCCTAACTTACGATCACAATCTTACAACCTTCACGGGAGTGAGCGGTCGCCTGGAGAGCGATTTGGTTCAGGCGGCCTTTGGGCGGAAGATCACCGGGAGATGGGCGTTCCAGATAACGGCCGGACCGCAACTTCTCCATTTTTATCACTTCGGCTTGAGCAACACAAAGCAATCGAGCTGGAGCGCCTTCGAGCTCGCTGAGTTACGAAGGGCGCCGTACTACCTACTCTCTCTCCTACTTTCGCGGAGTAACCGCCGGTTCGGGCGTTTTCTTTGGTAGCCGCACGGAAACGGTAACGGCCACGGCGCGTCGCGAATTGACAAAACTGTGGTCTGCCTCGGTTTATGGCGGATACGCCAGTAACCACTCGCTCGTCCCTATCCCCGTTTTTGCCAGTAACTTTGACAATTGGTTCGCCGGTGCTAGGCTGAACCGCCCGATCGGACGTCAACTCAGCTTCGGCCTAAGCTACGAATTCGAGCAGCAGAGTAGCGGAGTTGGCATCTGTCCCGTTCTCAGCTGCGGGCTCCCGGCATCATTTAGCCAGTACGGTTTGACCCTCGAGTGGCATCCATTGCTTGTCCGGGCCAGATGAGGAGACCGCTGCCCTTGAACTGGAAGTAACATTTTGAGGTTTATATGTACAAAAAATTCTTCGGACTCCGCGAGAACCCCTTCAATGTTAATCCCGACCCGCGATACCTCTATCTCACAGGGCACATCCAGGAGGCCCTTGCGTGTTTGATCTATGGAATCCAAGCCCGTAAAGGCTTTGTTTTGCTCACTGGTGAAGTAGGAACTGGCAAGACGACCGTACTCAACAAACTCCTTGAGTGGTGTCGCCAAGAGCAGATCTCCACGGCCTTCATGTTCAACCCTCGACTGAGTGAACTGGAATTTTTCGATTTCATGATGGCGGGCTTCGGCATCCCTTGTGAATCGACCTTGAAAAGCCGCGCACTTATGAAGCTGAATCAGTGGTTGCTCGAGCAGCATCAAATCGGAAGTCGTGTCGTTTTGATTGTAGATGAGGCGCAGAATCTGTCGCCCCAAATGCTCGAAGAGATTCGCCTGCTGACAAATCTAGAAATTTCCACTGCGAAGCTTCTCCAGATCGTCCTCGCCGGTCAACCTGAGTTGGAAGATAAAGTGAATGACCCACAACTCCGGCAGCTTCGGCAACGCATCACACTTTGGGCGAAGACGGGTCCCCTCACGCTACTCGAAACACAGGGTTATATTAAGCAGCGCTTGCGCATGGCCGGCAGCACGGGCGAAGAGATCTTCAGTTCCGAGGCAATCGAGGCCGTGCATCACCATGCCGGTGGCATACCGAGAATTACAAATTTACTCTGCGAGCACGCGCTGATCAGTGCGTTTGTCGAACACTCGAAAACGGTCTCCGAAAAAATTGTTGAAGACGTTGCCCGCGATTTTGATTTGCAGGACATCGGTGTCAAACCCGAGGCCAAATCAAATGGCGGCCATCCCATACTCGTGGACCATGCGTTGCCCCAGGCTATGAGGCCACCCGCCGTGCCCCTGACCAAGGCTGTTGGAGAACAGAAAGGTTAGTTCAAAGGACGAAACTCAGGTCGAAAAAGCATTTGGTAATTCGTACGTCGAGTGAACACTATCGTTTCCCGATAGGCCAGTCCCGAGTGTTCGCTCGAACACTCCTGAGCACCTGTACCTCATCGATTCGGCTGACCAGTAGAGGTGGCTCGCACGCGCTCATAGACTCGCTGCGTTGTGCTTACTACCCCGGGAAATTTGCGTTCGCAGTTACTTTCGACCTATCCACATACGCGCCCCAGTGCCCCCGCGCAAATTGTTTTTCTAACTCTAACCCTCTTCGCATCCGTCGTAATCCTCTCGGGCTGTGCCGGCGTTACCTCGGCCAAGGGCAATTCCGCCTCTGTCACGACCAATTCCACGAATTCCACCTCAGCAACGCCCAATTCCGTGCCTTCCGCCGCACTAAGCGCCAGCCCCGCCGCCCTGAGCTTCGGAAATGTATCTGTGGGCAGCACCAGCAATCAGAGTTTGACGTTTACCAATTCCGGAACGAGTTTAGTCACGATTTCCCAGGCTAGTGCTTCAGGCGCAGGCTTCGCCATCGGCGGAGTGGCAATGCCCGTGAACCTGAATCCTGGTAGTAGCGCCACCTTTACCGCGAGCTTTGCACCCACTTCGGCCGGCAACGCATCGGGTGCAGCTTCCTTCAATGGCCCGCAGATGAGCTCGACGTTCGTGGTCCAGATGACCGGCATTGGCACGCCAGTAGCACCCTCGATCGCCGTCGAACCCGTAAGCAAATCTATTCTCGTTGGTCAAACCGCGACGTTTTCCGTTACAGCTTCAGGTACCGCGCCGCTGGGTTATCAATGGTACAAAAATGGGACCACCATAGCTGGCGCAACGTCGGCCAGCTACACGACGCCTGCGGAAACCGTTTCCGACAACGGTGCGCAGTTCAGTGTAGCCGTCAGCAATTCTGCCGGTAACGTGTCCAGCAATTTGGCCATGCTTTCGGTCACAACATCGCCGATGGCTCCGTCCATTACTACACAGCCGGCCAATCAGACTATTTTTGCAGGTCAAACAGCGAAGTTTTCGATCATTGCTAGCGGCACTTCGCCTCTAAGTTATCAATGGCGCCAGAATGGGGCAGACATTTCGGGCGCAACCTCCGCCAGCTATACGACCGCCGCAGAGACGACGTCGGACAATGGAGCTCTGTTCTCGGTTGTTGTCAGCAATTCTGCCGGTAACGTCACCAGTAATAGCGCGACCCTGACCGTCAATCCGGATCCTGTAGCACCCAGCATCATTAGCCAGCCAGCGAGCCAAACTATCACAGCGGGCCAAACGGCCGGTTTTTCGGTGACCGCCTCGGGTACAACACCCCTTACTTATCAGTGGCAAAAGAACGGCGTACCTATTAGCGGCGCAACTTCACCTACTTACACGACTACAGCGGAGACTACTTCCGACAATGGCTCGCTGTTCGGCGTTGTGGTAAGCAATTCGGCTGGTAGTGCAACTAGTAATAGTGCTGTGCTGACTGTAAATCCAGCTCCCGTCGCTTCTCTTACCACTCAACCGT